>RIBJ01000071.1 GCA_003762715.1 Muribaculaceae bacterium Isolate-104 (HZI)
CATGAGGGTGGTATCGTCGCTTTCATTGCCTCACAGGGTGTGATGAATGCCGCCTCTCCCTTTGTGCGCATGGAGATGATGCGCCGTGCTGATCTGGTTGGAGCCTTCCGTCTGCCGAATAACACTTTCTCTGACAATGCCGGAACAGATGCCGGGTCTGATTTGATAATTCTGCAAAAGCATACTGGTAAAAAGGCTATATCGGCTGATGAAGAATTTTTCATCCAGTCGATTGTTGACCGCGATACCAAGGCTCCGAATAACAAATATTTTGCCGCTTTTCCGCAAAATATTATCTGCACGGAGGCAAAGGTCGGCACTGACCAGTTCGGCAAACCGGCTATAATCTACAAGCATGAAGAGGGCGTTGATGGTATTGCCGTTGATATGCGAAAGGCACTCGATGAATCGCTGAAACTGCGCCTCAATCTGGACTTCTATAATAATAGGAGTCTTACGCCACCGACTCCCGAACCGCCATCGCCGAAGCCAGTCAACCGCACCACCGAAAACAAAGTGGAAAAACCGAAGCGTATAGCGGATACTCCGTTGATGCAGCAATATCGTGAGATGAAGAAGAAACACCCTGATGCCATTCTTCTTTTCCGTGTCGGTGACTTCTACGAGTGCATGGGTGTGGATGCGGTCAAAGCGTCGGAGGTTTTGGGAATTACCCTTACCCGCCGTATGAATGGTGACAAGAGTAGCATAGAGTTGGCAGGATTTCCGCACCATGCTCTCGATGTGTATCTGCCCAAACTGGTCAGAGCCGGCAACCGCGTCGCTATCTGTGAGCAGTTGGAAGACCCGAAGCTGAAGAAAAAGACGGTGAAGCGCGACACTCCGAAGCCAGAGGATCAGCCTAAACCTGACCCTCCCAAGCCGGAACCGCCAGAACCTTCTCCTGCACCAAAGGATGATGATCCAACGCCACCTCCAACCCCAATACCATCCGATAAGGAAATAGAAACATCTGGTAGCCCGGATTACAATGATAATCCTGACCCTCGTTTGTTCGCCTACAATCTTTTCGGAGAACTGGAGCCTATCGGCAAGCCACAACGTCAACCAAAACCTGCACAGCCGGAAGAAAAGCCAAAGCCAACGGTTACGATAACCGACACTCAAGCAAAGAAATTCCGTCCGCTCTCTGAAAAGGAGTTGGAATTTTACGGATCTCTTGATTGGGAAACCAATCCTCCCATCAATGGCTTTTACGAGACAATGATGTCGATTGCCCATCGTCAACTCGCGGAAATGGAGGCTGAACGTCAGGCTATGGAAGCCGCCAAGAAGGAGACAATCACCGAAGACGGCACAATCATCGAAATATCAAAAGGTGATTTTGTCCCGAAGCCAAGAGTGGCTTCGGAAGCACGCAAGCCTGCAGAACGTGATATGTCGCCACGTCCTTTCTCGGAGGATATTCAGTTCTTCCATCACAACGGCTCTATGGTTGTGGACAAGGGGCAGGTCGGTTTTCTCTCGGAGGTTCGCAAGAATGGCGCGACTTTCTCGCCGCTGTCACTAAAACCGGAGCAAGAGAAAAGAGCAATGCTATATGTTACCCTCTCTGAAACGTATCAGCAGCTCTACAACTTCGAGGCCGAGACGCATGAGGCTTCAGCCGAGTTGCGTCAACACCTCAATGACTACTACGATGAGTTTGTTGATAAATATGGCAACCTCAATGAGAAGCAGAATGTCAAGTTTATCCTTATGGATGCCAACGGGCGTGATTCCTTGGCTCTGGAGCGTGGCGAGAATGGCGTATTTGTCAAGGCTGACATCTTCGACCATCCAGTCTCTTTCTCACAAGACGAGATAACCTCGGTCGAGATGCCGCAGGATGCTCTGATGGCCTCTCTCAATAAATACGGTGAGGTCAATATGGAGTATATGGCAGACTTACTCGGCATTGACAAGACCGCCGGATCCATTGTCGGTGAGTATGAATGGGATTTGCTTGATGCTCTCAAAGGTCATATCTATTACAATCCACTTGTGGAGAAGTATGAGATTGCTGACCGATTCATTGCCGGAAATGTGGTCCAGAAAGCGGAGGACATCAAGGCATGGATTGACCGTGAGGAAAAACGTATCGAGAATTTTCCCGGTTATGACGGCATAGAACCGTTCATCGAGATTTCCAAAGACTCGTTGAAAGCGTTGGAGGAAGCCATTCCACGAAAGATTACTTTCGATGAACTGGACTTCAACTTCGGTGAACGCTGGATACCGACAGGCATTTACTCGGCCTACATGAGTCATCTCTATGGTACTGATGTGAAAATTGCCTATTCTTCATCAATGGATGAGTATTCTTGTGACGCACGCCGCAAGAATATGAAGATATGGGAGGAGTTCTGTGTCAGAGGCTACTATCGTGTATATGACGGCATGAGCCTTCTCAAACACGCCCTGCACAACACAGTGCCCGACATCAAGAAGTCAATAGGCAAGGATGAGAATGGTCACGACATCAAAGTACCGGATTCAGAGGCAATCCAACTCGCCAACACCAAGATTGATGAAATACGCAATGGTTTCTCTGAATGGCTTGATGCTCAGTCTCCGGAGTTTAAGGACAGATTGGTTGACCTTTACAATTCTAAGTTCAACTGTTACGTCCGTCCACATTACAATGGAGCGCATCAGACATTCCCTGACCTCAATATGAAGTTGTTGGGCGACCGATATGGAATCGGCTCTATATACCAGTCGCAAAAAGATTGTATATGGATGCTGAAACAGAACGGCGGTGGCATCTGCGACCATGAAGTCGGTACGGGTAAAACGCTGATAATGTGCATTGCAGCACATGAGATGAAGCGTCTCGGACTCGCCAACAAACCGATGATTATCGGCATGAAGGCGAATGTCGCGGAGATTGCCATGACCTACCAGACAGCCTATCCCAATGCCCGTATTCTGTACGCCGATGAAAAGAGTTTCAAGGCAGATAACCGAGTCGCCTTCTTCAATCAGATTAAGACCAACGATTATGACTGCGTGATAATGTCGCACGACCAGTTCGGCAAGATACCGCAGTCGCCGGAAATGCAGCAGCAAATCCTGCAAGCGGAACTTGATACGGTTGAGGAGAATCTTGAAGTC
Source organism: Muribaculaceae bacterium Isolate-104 (HZI) (assembly GCA_003762715.1). Lineage (GTDB taxonomy): Bacteria > Bacteroidota > Bacteroidia > Bacteroidales > Muribaculaceae > Paramuribaculum. The sequence continues at coordinate 3,118 of RIBJ01000071.1, forward strand.
ATCAAGCAGCAGGGACACGACATTTCCCGTGGTATGCTCAAAGGTCTTATCAAGCGAAAGGAAAATCTGACCGCCAAGATAGCCACCATCCAATATCAGATGGAGCAGAATAAGGATAGTGTCGTGGATTTCAAGCAGATGGGCATCGACCACATTTTCGTTGATGAGTCGCAGAACTTCAAGAACCTGATGTTCAACACACGCCATGATAGAGTGGCAGGTCTAGGCAATAGTGAGGGAAGCCAGAGGGCACTCAACCTGTTGTATGCAATCCGTACCATCCAAGAGAGGAATGGCAAAGACCTCGGTGCTACTTTCCTCAGTGGTACGACAATCTCCAACTCATTGACAGAGTTGTATCTATTGTTCAAGTATCTGCGTCCGAAAGAACTTGAAAGGCAGGAGATAAGGTGTTTCGACGCTTGGGCGGCAATATTCGCCAAGAAGACTACCGACTTCGAGTTCAATGTTACCAACAATCTGGTACAGAAGGAGCGTTTCCGCTACTTCATCAAGGTGCCGGAGTTGGCAGCCTTTTATAACGAGATCACGGACTATAGAACCGCAGAAGATGTGGGTGTTGACCGACCGATGAAGAATGAGATTCTCCATAATATACCTCCGACAAAGGAGCAGGAGGTTTTCATTCAGAAACTTATGGAGTTTGCCAAGAGTGGCGACGCCACAATCTTAGGTCGTGCGCCGTTGTCTGACACTGAGGAGAAGGCAAAGATGCTCATAGCCACGGACTATGCCCGAAAGATGGCTCTTGACATGAGAATGATTGACCCCAGTTATTCCGATGATCCGAACAACAAGGCCAGCCATTGCGCAAAGATGATTGCTCAGTATTATCATAAATATGATGAGCAGCGTGGGACACAGTTTGTATTTTCCGACCTTGGGACATACAAGCCCGGCGAATGGAACTTCTATTCGGAGGTCAAACGCAAACTCATTGAGGACTATGGCATACCGCCGCATGAAATTCGGTTCATACAAGAGTGTAAGACTGAGCGGTCAAGAAAGGCAGTAATTCAGGCAACCAACGACGGTGATGTTCGTGTTCTATTCGGCTCAACCTCGATGCTTGGCACCGGAGTCAACGCCCAGAAAAGGTGTGTCGCAATTCATCATACCGACACACCTTGGCGCCCGAGTGATCTGGAACAGCGCAACGGTCGAGGAGTAAGAGCCGGCAACGAGATTGCCAAACTCTACGCCGACAATAAAGTGGACGTAAT
>RIBJ01000034.1 GCA_003762715.1 Muribaculaceae bacterium Isolate-104 (HZI)
ATGCATTGGAAATGCTTAAAAAGCAGAACGATAAACTCAGCCTTAAACGAAGACGCAAAAAATGTATGTGGAGCACTGAATATCTGTACAAAGTCTTTAAGGATAGTTAAATCTCATGCGTCAGCCCTGAAATCTTTTGCTGAAAAATGCAATAACTCCGGATATTTCAGTACATTTGCGAATTATATCCTTCTTTTACTTACATACAGTATTTTTAGTATGAAAAAATCATTCTTCACAACAGTGCTGCTTCTGGCAGCGCTATTCCTGCCAATGGCTGTGAGCGCGCAGATGTTGCCGCAACTGCCTGTTGACAAGGATGTCCGCATAGGCAGGCTGCCCAACGGACTCACCTATTACATCCGCCACAACGAATACCCCAAGGGTCAGGCCGATTTCTACATAGCGCAGAAGGTCGGTTCGATTCTCGAAGAGGACAACCAGCGCGGTCTCGCCCATTTCCTTGAACACATGAGCTTCAACGGCACCACCAATTTCCCCGGAAAGAATCTGATTAACTGGCTTGAAAGTGTCGGCGTGAAATTCGGTGCCAACCTCAACGCATATACAGCAGTCGACATGACTGTATACAATATCAACAATGTGCCGGTTGCCCGCGAAGGGGTGCAGGATTCATGCCTTCTTATTCTTCACGACTGGGCAAACGACCTTCTTCTTCTACCCGAAGAGATTGACGCCGAGCGCGCGGTTATTCACGAAGAGTGGCGCCGTTCCAATGTGGGTCAGATGCGCATTCTGGAGAAGCTACTGCCTGTCATGTATCCCGGAGACCGCTACGGCTACCGCTTGCCGATAGGCACAATGGAGGTTGTTGACAACTTTCCACACCAGGCATTGCGCGACTATTACGAGAGGTGGTATCGTCCTGACCAGCAAGGCATAATTGTGGTCGGCGACATAGACACAGACCGTATTGAGAATAAAATCAAAGAGATGTTTTCGGACATCGAGATGCCCGAAAATCCGGCAGAGCGTGTGTACTTCCCTGTCAGCGACAACAAGGGCACCATCTACGCCATCGGTCATGACCCTGAACAGAAAAACTCCATTGTGAGCTTAATGTTCAAGGATGACGCCTTTCCCGACAGCCTCAAAAACACACAGGCATATTATATCACCGACTACATTCAGGATATGATAGCTCTGATGCTCAACACACGCCTGAATGACATAGCATCCAAGCCTGATGCGCCATTCGGCAGTGCAAGCGTGAGCTTCGGCGACTTTTTCCTCGCCAAGACCAAGGAGGCTATGTCGGTAGATGTTCTTGCCAAGGACGCCAACCTGCCTTCGGCGATAGCTGCCGCATACCGTGAGCTTCTCAGAGCCGTGCGCGGCGGATTTACCCAAAGCGAATACGAGCGCGCCAAGAGCGAGCTGCTGAGCCGCTGGGAAAAGACTTACAATAACCGCCGTCAGCGTGAAAACAACGCTTATGTGCAGGAATATGTACAGAATTTCCTCAACGCCGAGCCGATACCGGGCATAGAGGTTGAATGGCCTATGATGCAGCAGCTTGCCGCCATGATTCCCCTTCAGACAATCAATCAGATATCAACCCAGCTGGCACGCGGCGACAACCGTGTACTTCTTGCCCTTCTGCCGGAAAAGGAGGGTATGACCTACCCCACCGACAATGATTTTGCCGAAGCTCTCGCAGCCGTAGACGGCGAGACTCTCGAACTGTTTGTTGACGAAGTAAAAAGCGAACCGCTGATTGAGAAACAGCCCGTTTCAGGAAAGATTGTAAGCGAAAAGACCGACAGCCAGTGGGGCGCGACAGTGTGGACACTTAGCAACGGAGCTACCGTGATTGTAAAGAAAACAGACTTCAAGGACGACGAGATTGTGTTTTCGGCAGCCGCCAACGGAGGATACTTCCCGAAATTCGGAGACTCTTATGCGAACTCTATAATTTTCATGCCTTACGCGCTCGGTCAGTACGGACTCGGCTCATACACCAACTCCGACCTGCAGAAGTACCTGAGCGGCAAGCAGTGCGGCATACGCCTGAACTGGAGCAGCAATTCGCGCATGGTATCGGGCAACTCGACACCGAAGGACATGCCCACATTCATGGAACTGATATACATGGCTTTCACCAATATCAACTTCTCGAAAGAAGAGTTTGAGGCTTTGCAGAAGACATATGCCGGAGCATTCCACAACCAGGAGAGCGACCCGTCGTATATTTTCAACTGCAAGGTGCTTGAATCGCTATTCACAAGCCCTTGCATGCGCGCTGTCAGCGTATCTGCAATTGAAAATTCAAGCAGAGAGGAAATTATTGAAATCAGCCGCGCCATGACATCCAATGCCGCCGACTTCACCTTTGTTTTCGTAGGCGCGGTTGACACCGAAGCCCTCAAGCCTCTTGTAGAGCAGTACATAGCGTCTCTGCCTGCCGACGCGGCCACCGCCAGCCGCGCGCTTGCGGCTCCGCAGCCGGCATTCTCTATCAAAAAAGGCACCGGCACCGACACCTACAGCACTCCGATGCAGACTCCTCAGACCCAGATGCTTGTAATAAGCACCGGAACCGAGGAATACACCATGCGCAACCAGCAGCTCAGCTCTGTAGCCGGTCAGATTCTGTCAAAGCGTCTGAACGATATTGTGCGCGAGGAGATGGGCGCTGTCTACTCAATCGGTGCAAGCGGCTCCATGGATCGCATAGACTCTGAAATTTCTATTCAGACCGGTGCTCCGATGAAGCCTGAAATGAAAGAAGAGGTCATCAAAGCCATCCGCGGACAGTTTGAGGACATGAAAACCAATATCTCCCAGGAAGAGCTCGCCAAGGTAATAGAATACATGGTCAAGAGCTACACTGAGGGCAAGGAAAAGAACGGTTCATGGCTCAGCGCTATCTCCGGCTGGAGCCTCAACGGAGTAGACACATTCAACGGCGCCGCCGAAAGTGTCAGCTCCATAACCACAGCCGATGTGTGCGATTTCATGAAGAAGCTCCTTGACCAGAATAACTACCGAGTTGTTCTGCTCGACCCTGAAAACTGAATTTAACACGAAGATATAATTAACCTGCCGGAGAGGCATCGCTTTATTGCGGTGCCTCTCTGTTTTTTGAAGAATTATGAGAATTATGTACAAATAAATGATTTTATGAGTTAACTTTGTAATCAGAACAATAATAACCATCAATAATACAGCTTTATGTCTAAACCATCAATGCGCCACTTATTAGCCATTGTGCTTGCAGTGCTGGCTCCTGCCATGCTTTTGGGCGCACAAAAAAAGACGGTGACTTTTGACAGCGACAAGCTATACAAGATTGTCATGCAGAAGAACCAGCAGTGTTGTCTCGAACAGGTGGGCAACACTGTGAAATTAGTCACAGACCCGCAAGTTAAGCCTTCACAACTTTGGAGCATCACCCAGCTGTCGGGCAGCTGGCGTTTTATCAATGCGGAGAGCGGGCTTGCAATACGCACCGACGGCAATCTTGTGACTCTCGGAGCCAATAACGGCTCGGACGAGGCCCAGCTGTGGAAAGTGCTGTCAATGCCTCCTCTGATTCTTGCGACCAATACCCACGGAATGGCTATTGCGGTGGAACAGGACGGCACTCTTGTGCTGATTCCTAAAAAAGACGCGGCAATAGACCCTGCGGCAAAATATGTTTTCATAGCAATGGCGGGCAGCAACGCCGCCGAGGCTACAAAGATTGAACGCGGCAAAAACTTCTGGGAAAACGAAACTATTTTTGAACAGAACAAGGAAAAGGGTGCCGCAACCATGATGCCTTACGGCAGCGAGGCTGCCATGAAAGCCGACAAGGAATACTACGCCACTCCCTGGACAGAACCGGTCAACGACAGATACCTGACGCTCAACGGCAACTGGAAATTCAAGCTTGTGCCGGAGCCGTCACAGCGCCCGATGAATTTCTTCGAGGAGGGATTCAACGCCGAGTCATGGGACTCCATTCCGGTGCCTTCCAACTGGGAGATGCAAGGCTATGACCGTCCGATATACGCCAATGTGGAGTACCCTCACAGCAACACTCCGCCCTATATCAATGCCCGCCGTGGATTCAATGACGGCGGCGCAAACTACGGCATCAATCCGGTAGGCTCTTATCTGCGCCATTTCAATGTGCCGGAAAACTGGAACGGCAACCGGACTTTTGTTCATTTCGGCGGCATATACTCTGCAGCTTTCGTCTGGGTAAACGGCAAGTATGTAGGCTATACCCAGGGAGCAAACAATGTGAGCGAGTTTGACCTCACCAAGTACCTGCGCCCGGGCGACAATACCATAGCGGTGCAGGTGTTCCGCTGGAGCGACGGCTCTTATCTCGAATGTCAGGACATGTTCAGAATGAGCGGTATTTTCCGCGATGTATATCTGTATAACGTGCCCAAGGTTTCTGTGCGCGACCACCGCATAACATCCACACTCTCATCCGACTACAAAACCGCGAAGATGCGTGTTGAGCTTGACATAGACAACCGTGACGCGATTGCGGGCAGCCGCGACTTCACAGTCAAGGTAAGCGACCCTGACGGCAAACTTGTAGCCGAGAAAAACATTACCCACAACCTCGGCAACTCTGACAATGTGGTTGTGGATTTCAATCTGCCGGGCGTAAAACTCTGGAACGCTGAAACTCCCAACCTGTACACTGTCGATGTGATTCAGCGCAATCCTGGAGCAGGCGATGAAATGGCATTTTCCACAAAATACGGCTTCAGAGACATCAAGATTTCAAACAACCAGCTGTATATCAACGGTAAGCGCGTGATTCTGAAAGGTGTCAACCGCCACGACAGCGACCCGCTCTACGGCAGAGCAGTGCGCAACGAATCGATGCTGCGCGATGTCACTCTCATGAAGCAGAACAACATCAATACCGTGCGCACAAGCCACTACCCCAACAATGCCCGGATGTATGCCATGTACGACCATTACGGACTGTACGTCATTGACGAGGCAGACCTCGAAGACCATGCCAACCAGAGCATTTCTGACATGCCCTCATGGATTCCGGCATTTGTCGACCGTATTGACCGTATGGTTCTGCGCGACCGCAACCACCCGTCTGTAATAATGTGGTCGCTCGGCAATGAAGCGGGCAACGGCGAAAACTTCGCAGCCTGCTACGCAGCGGCGAAGAAACTCGACAACCGCCCCGTTCACTATGAAGGAACACGTGCCGACAAGCCTTATGGCGGCAGCCGCTATTCTGACTTCTACTCAAAGATGTATCCCGGCATAGCATGGATGAATCAGCACACCAGCAATCTCGACAAACCGATGATTCTCTGCGAATACGCCCACGCAATGGGCAACGCCATTGGCAATCTGCGCGAGTACTGGGACATTATTGAAAATTCAAACTCAACCATAGGCGCGTGCATCTGGGACTGGGTAGACCAGGCGATATTTGACCCGCAGGAGATAAAAGAGGGTGTTTATCGCCTTCACACCGGCTACGACTACCCCGGACCCCATCAGGGCAATTTCTGCTCAAACGGCATCATTCCCGCCACCCGCGAGGAAAGCGCCAAACTTATGGAGGTGCGCGCTGCCCACCAGTTTATCAAATTCAGACTCAATTCCGTAAAAAACGGCAACGCTAAAATCACAGTAACAAACCGTTACGCATTCCGCTCTCTTGAGGGTCTTGACCTTACGGCAACATCGCTTGTCAAAGGACACGAAGCTCTGAAAAAGACTATTGCTCTGAGCGATGTGGCACCCGGCGACAGCGTAACTCTTACCGTTCCGGTGGCTAAGGCAGGCAAAGGCGAAGAGCTGCTGCTCAATCTCGTTGTATCTTATCACAGCGCGCAGAGCTTTGCTCCGGCAGGACATGAAGTGGCTCACGCCCAATATGAAATTGCCTCACGCGCTCCGCTTGCCGCCCATTCCGGCAAAGGCACCGCCCTGTTTGCCAAAACCGGCAGCAAGGGCATCAGCGTGAGCAACGACCGGGTTGACGCATTCTTCGATTCAGCAACCGGAGTTCTCACAAGGCTGAAAATAGACGGAGTGGATGTTATTGCCGACGGGCAGGGTTTTGAATACTCAAACCACCGCTGGATTGAAAACGACCGCTACACCGATACCATTTCCGGAATAGAAAATCCAGAATCAATATCATATCGTTTTGTCGGCAAAAACGTAGAGGTTGTGACTGACCGCAAAGGCAGTAAATGCGACAACAGAATAGTCTATACATTCTATCCTGACGGCACTGTAGACATGGACGTTACATTCGTGCCCCACACCGACAAACTGCGCAGGGCAGGTATTGTATGCGGCATAAACCCGGCTCTCGACATTGTTGACTACTATGCTTACGGACCGTTTGAAAACTACAACGACCGCAAAGACGGGGTTATGGTGGGACGCTATTCAGCCAACGCATCCGACTTTGCAGAGCGCTATGTCAAGCCGCAAAGCACCGGAGGTCGTGAAGGTCTTCGCGAACTTACCCTCACTGACAAGGAGGGCAAAGGCATAAACATAACCACCGAAGGAAATGTCAGCTTCTCTATCCTCCCCTACACCGACACCGACCTCATGAAAGCATCTCATTTTTGGGAAATGACACCGCGACCGTACAATGTGCTGCATCTTGACGCCTGGACCCGCGGAGTAGGCAACGCAAGCTGCGGCGCAGATGTGGACACATTGCCCGAATACCGTGTGCCCAACAAGGAAATGTCCTACAAATTGCGCATCTCACCTGTAAAATAACAATCTTGCGATTATACACTCAGGGAGCCGGCTGAACAGCCGGCTCCTTTTTATTGTCCGCACCCCGGCAATTTGGCATCGCTCCGTACAAATTGCTATATTTGCACCATGATTGAAATTATTGCCATTCTGCTTGTCGGCATAGCCTTCGGGCGGCTGTTCAGGCGCACCTCCGCCGCAACCGGCATTGCAAACCGAATGAACATAACGGTTTGGATTCTGATTTTTGCCCTCGGTCTCAGCATCGGTTGCGATACCGCACTCGTGAAACAGATACCTCACATCGGCGCCGAAGCCGGCGTACTTGCCGCACTCGCTACCGCCGGCAGCATTATTACAGTCATGGCAGTAGTAAAAGTAACACACCGCAAATCATGAAAGGCAGCATTGTAACAGTGATTTGTTTTATCGGCGGCTGCATTGCCGGACAGACAATGACCATTGACAGCGAAATTGTCCACACAGCGTCATTATGGCTTCTGTATCTGCTTATGCTGCAGGCAGGTCTTAGCATCGGCACAAATCCTCAGCTCGGAGCTATGATTCGCAACTTTTCTGCAAAGATGCTTCTGCTGCCGGCAGCGACAATAGTCGGTTCAATAGCTTTTTCTGCCATAGGCGGAGCGCTGCTGAGCCGCTGGGACGCAATGCAGTGCATGGCTGTAGGCAGTGCCTGCGGCTACTACTCACTGTCGTCCATTCTCATTCGCCAGCTTACAGAGCCGAGCCTCGGGGTTGCACTCGCAGCGGAGCTTGCCACCGTGGCTCTTCTTGCAAATATTTTCAGAGAGCTGTTTGCGCTGGTCGCCGCCCCTATTATTACACGGTTCTTAGGACCCGAAGCAGAGATTGCCGCAGCGGGTGTAACCTCGGTGGATGTATGCTTTCCTGCAATAAAGCACTGGTGCGGCGACAGTTATATAGCAGCCGCGATTATCAACGGAATCATAATCGACATCTGCACACCGTTTTTCATCACATTCTTCTGCTCGTGGCAATAGGGAAACCGCCCCAGAAACGTCAGAACTCAATATCCAACTGAGCCCATGATTCAATAACCTTATCGGCAAGCGGAGCCAAAGTTTCGGCAGGATATGTGGTAGCCAACGCTACAACTCCGGCCCCCGAAGCACGCCCCGCCTTGAGACCGTTTATGGAATCCTCAAACACAACGCAGTCCTCCGGCTTAACACCCAACGCCTCCGCAGCAATAAGATAGCCCTGCGGATCAGGTTTTGAACGGGTCACTTTCGAGGCATCTATAACAACGTCAAACAGCTCAAGGAGTTCCGGCAACTGAGATTTAAGGCACCTCATCTTCCGCGCATCGCTGCTCGTCACCAAAGCACGCGGAATACCGTTTGCCCGCAGTTTTTCCAGAAACGCCACTGCTCCGTCTATAAGCGGAAAACGCATATTGTCCTGAAACTCGTAGAGCCTACGGGTAATATCCTGTTTTATATCCTCTGTAGGGTAATGACTAAGAATCTCCGGCAGAGTGGTGCCTTTTATGGCTACCGCATAGTCCGGTATTCCGGTGGGATACATCTGTTCGATGTCGTTCCAGAACACAGTATACAGCTTTTCGCTGTCAATAATCACACCGTCAAGATCAAAAAGGGCTGCTTTAAGTCGCATTTTTATAACATAATGGTTTCCGTTGCAAAATTATAAAAAATGGCAGAACTGGATAAACATATGTCTTCAGAAGCGGAGCGGTTGCATCGCACGCCATGTTGTTCACAAAAAATTGCACACACTGAACTATTTGAGTAATTTTGCAATTCTAAAGTTAGTGCCGGGGTGGTTTTGACTACCGCAACCGTTCATCACACTCCGCTATATCTCTCTGCTGGCAAGCAGATTAAAAACAATAAGAAATCAGACCGACGGCATGCAAGACTCAAGTTCGACATCACCGATGACCCTCGGCTCCAAGCCCATAGGCAAGCTGCTTGTACAATATTCAGTACCGGCAATCATCGCGAGCGTCGCAACCTCCTTATATAATATTGTAGACAGCATATTCATTGGAAGAGGTGTCGGAGCCATGGCAATAGCAGGACTCGCAATTTCATTTCCGCTGATGAACCTCGTTATCGCATTCTGTACACTGATTGCGGTCGGTGGAGCCACAATATCATCCATCTTTCTGGGGCAGAAAAACATTGCGCGAGCTACCGATGTTGTCAACAACGTGCTGTTGCTGTGCCTGATACATTCTGTTGTGTTTGGCGGACTGACCCTGATTTTCTTAGACGAGATACTTTATTTTTTCGGAGCCACCGACGAGACAATAAGCTATGCTAGAGAATTCATGACTGTTATTCTTTACGGCACTCCCATAAGCTATGTGTTCATAGGGCTCAACAACCTGATGCGAGCCACCGGCTACCCTAAAAAAGCCATGATAAGCGCCCTTATCTCCGTAGGCGCCAATGTCATCTTCGCTCCGGTATTCATTTTCCACTTCGGATGGGGCATAAAAGGCGCCGCGCTTGCCACAATATGCGCCCAGAGCATTGCTTGCGTATGGGTTGTGGCGCATTTTGTGTCAAAAAACAGTTTCGTGCATTTCAAACTCGACTGCAAATGGTTTACCCCCGCTATAATGAAACGCATCTACGCGATAGGACTATCGCCGTTTCTTATGAATATATGCGCCTGCGTCGTTGTGGTGTTCATAAACAAAGCTCTGCTTGACTACGGCGGAGCTGACGGCAATCTGTCTGTAGGAGCCTATGGCATTCTGAACCGTACGACAATGTTCTTTGTAATGATTGTTTTCGGAGTAACCCAGGGTATGCAGCCGATATTAGGGTTCAACTACGGTGCCGGACAGTGGGACAGAGTCATGCGCACTCTGCGCATAGGAATATACCTCGGTGTCGGAATCACCACAGTCGGCTGGTTCGTGACAGAGCTTATGCCGAATACTGTCAGCCGCCTGTTTACCATAGACCAGACATTGATAGACATTGCCCGGCGCGGATTCCGGATATACTTCATTTTTTATCCGGTTGTCGGCTGTCAGATTGTAATTCAGAATTTTTTTCAGAGCGTCGGCAAGCCGAAGCTCTCCATATTCCTTTCCCTGACCCGACAGTTGCTTTTCCTCATACCGTTCCTTATTATATTGCCTAAACACTTTGGAGTTGACGGCGTGTGGGCAAGCATGTGCGCGAGCGACATGATTGCGTTTCTTTTTGCCATTGCAACGCTGTGGTATCAGACAAACAAACATCGCAAACTGTCTAACAAAACACTGACAAACTATGAATAAACAACTTACTATCGCACTGGTGGCTCACGACCACCGCAAGGCCGACATGGTGGACTGGGCAAAGTTCAATGCCGAATTTCTGTCGCACCACCATCTGGTGTGCACCGGCACCACCGGCGGACTTATAAAAAAAGCATTTGAGGAAGCCGGTATAAACGCCGACATACAGTGCATGAACAGCGGACCGATGGGCGGCGATGCCGAGATTGCCGCAATGGTGGTGCGCAATGAAATTGACCTTGCAGTATTTCTGATCGACGACCTGAACGCACAGCCTCACGAAGCAGACATACAGATGTTGCTCAGGCAATGCAGACTGCACAATGTGCCTATTGCATGTAACCGCATAAGTGCCGACCTAATGATTTCAAGCTCTCTGTGGGACGATGAATCATATTGCCCCGCGCCACAGACATATCAGAATTTTGAAAGAAAATAACCATACTGATGATTCAATCTCTTCAGCTACGCACCGACCCAGCCACAGCGGCATCCGAATTACGGCTCATCGGACTGGCAAGCACAAAATTAAATGTTGATGCCAACCGTATTGCAGGCATTGTAATCACACGCCGCTCCATAGACGCCCGGCAACGCAATGTGGCTGTCGAGCTGACGCTCAACGTGTTTCTTGACGAAAAGCCTGAATCATTGTCACTGTGCAAGCCAGAAAAATTTGAAAGGCTTCCCGACAATGCCCCGCAGGCAATTGTTGTTGGTACCGGGCCTGCCGGACTGTTTGCCGCGCTGAGGCTTATACAGCTCGGCATAAAACCGGTGGTGATAGAGCGGGGAAAAGATGTTGACAGCAGGAGAAAAGACATGGCGCAGATTGCAAGGGAAGGCATAGTCGACCCCGACTCAAACTACTGTTTCGGCGAGGGTGGCGCCGGTGCCTACTCTGACGGCAAGCTGTACACCCGCAGCAAAAAACGAGGCAACATAGACACTGTGCTGAACATATTTTGCCAGCACGGAGCCGACGAGTCTATACTGGTTGACGCTCATCCGCACATCGGCACAGACCGACTGCCGGAAGTAATCAAAGCCATGCGCAAGACAATTGAACGCTGCGGCGGCGAAGTGAGATTCTCAACCAGAATGACTGCCATACTGTCCAATGGAAACCATGTCACCGGAATAGACACAACCGGTGGCACTGTAGCCGGGCCCGTGATACTTGCTACCGGACACAGCGCCAGAGACGTATACGAACACATAGTAGACGCCGGAATAGAAGCAGAGCCCAAAGGCATAGCTGTTGGCGTGCGCCTCGAACATCCCCAACGGCTTATTGACTCGATACGCTACCACAACCCCGCCGGCAGAGGCAAGTACCTGCCCCCTGCGGAATACACCATGCTCACTCGGGTAGACAACCGTGCGGTGTACTCCTTTTGCATGTGTCCCGGAGGATTTATAATTCCCGCAGCAAGCGAACCGGGGCAAATGGTTGTAAACGGCATGTCACCCTCCAGCCGTGGCACGAAGTGGGCAAACTCCGGCATGGTTGTGGAGGTGTTGCCGGAGGATGTGGAGAACACGCCCGACAACCCTGTCTTGAAGGTCATGCGCTTTCAGGAAAAGATTGAGACCCGCTTTTTCTCTGAGGGAGACGGCTCACAGAACGCACCGGCGCAAAGAATGACCGATTTTGTCAAGGGCGGCCCTTCCACATCACTCGCCGACTCCTCCTACGCCCCGGGCATACACCCCGGAAGAGTGGATGAACTTCTGCCGCCTCATATTTCATCGCGCCTGCGCAAAGGTTTCGAGGAATTCGGACGTAAATACCGCGGCTTCCTGTCTCCCGACGCCACTGTAATAGGTCCCGAGACCCGCACCTCCGCCCCCGTCAGAATTGTACGCAATCCGGAAACCCTTGAGTCTGTCACTCACTGCCACCTGTATCCCTGCGGAGAAGGAGCCGGATACGCCGGAGGCATAGTATCTGCTGCTGTCGACGGCATACGTTGCGCCGAAGCTCTCGCAGCAAAAATCGCTATAAGCCCGGATTCAGAACATAACAAACAGTAACCCATGATTACCGCTTCACAGAAAAGAAAAGAAAACATAGCCGAATATCTGCTGTACATGTGGCAGATAGAAGATATAATACGTGCTAACGGGCTTGACCTTGCAAAAATAGAAAGTACCGTAATCGACAAATATCCCGGGCTGTCACCGCAACAGCGCAAGGAAATGACCGAATGGTACGAATCTCTTATAGACATGATGAGGAGGGAAGGCGTTGAGAAAACCGGACACCTCCAACTCAACAAAAATGTCATAATACAGCTTGTGGAGCTGCACCAGACGCTGCTCAAAGACCCGAGATTTCCTGACTACACCGCAGAATTCTACAAAGCGCTCCCTTATATAGTGGAACTGCGAAGCAAAGCCGGTGAAAACAAATCCGGAGAGATTGAGACATGCTTCAACGCACTCTACGGAATGCTTATGATGAGACTCAGCGGCAAAGAAATCACTCCTGCCACCCGCGATGCAATTGCAGCCATTTCAAGATTCATAGCAACTCTTGCCAAAAATTTCCACCTTGACGAAGCTGACAAACTGTTTCCTCAGGAGAGTCAGAATGCACAAATTTAGTTATCAAAGGTTAATGACGGAATTTTTTTTCACCATACATGTAACGGAACGTATATAAATCATGTCTTATATAAAAGACCGTATTGTGCTTAACTCCGTTTCAACTAACTTATATTTATGACTAATTTCAGAATCTGGACACTGGCGGCAGCCCTTGTTTTCAGTTCATTTGTGGCAATCGCCGACGTTTTCAGAGTAAAAGGATGTGTGACAGACTCTCTTGGCGAGGCTGAAATGTACGCCACCGTCAAGGTTTTCAGCAGCACCGACTCCGTAAAACCGGTGTCGACAGGAGTCACAGACGACAAAGGCCTGTTTGACAGACCGTTAAACAAACCTGGCAGATACCGCTTAAACATATACTCGATTGGCAAAACCCCTATAAACCGTTACTTTGACCTGTCGGCGGCAAAACCGGTGGCTGATATGGGTACTCTTATCTCATCCGTTTCCGACAACGAGCTTGCTACCGTTGAGATTGTCGCCGCAAAACCTCTTGTATCGCTTGAGGTTGACCGTATCGGCTACGATGTACAGGCAGATGAGGAATCAAAAACCTCTATGCTTGACGAGCTGCTGCGCAAAGTGCCTATGGTAAGCGTTGACGCCGACGGCACAATCAAGATTAACGGCTCTACCGACTTCAAGATATATAAAAACGGCAGACCCAACAACTCATATTCTCGAAACGCGAAGGAGATATTCAAATCACTCCCCGCAAACATGATTGAGAAAATAGAGGTCATCACCGAACCCGGAGCTCGCGAGGACGCTGAGGGAGTCAGCGCCATTCTGAATATAGTTACTCTAAAAAACACAGTCACCAAAGGCGCTATGGGCAATGTGTCTCTGCGCTACTCCACACCTCAGTACATCCCCACTCCGAATATATGGCTTCAGGCGCAGTACGACAAATTTGCCATCTCCTTCTACGGAGGCATGAACTACAGCAACCGCAAGGCTTCCAAATCAAACTCCACAACAGAAACCGTATACGAACAGACCGGCGACACACTCCGGAGCGAATCCGAAAACAGAAGCCGCAACATCTTCGCCTACTACGGGCTTGAAGGCAGCTGGGAGCCGGATACTGTCAACCTGCTCACTTTTGAGGTTGGCGGCTTTTTCTCTAACGCCAAAGGCACCGGCTCAAGCAGTACCGAAATGTTCAACAGCGCCGGAAACCGGCTGTACCATTACTCTACCAGGCTCAAAAGCGGGCCATCCGGCTGGAACGACATCAACGGAAGCGTTAACTACCAGCGAACAACCGGCATTAAAGGCGAGTCCATCATTTTGTCATACCGCCTCAACAGCGAGTCCAACAAATCTGAATCAGAAAACGAATATACCGACTATGACATGCTCCCGGTTCCATACACCGGAATAAACTCAAACGTAAGGTCTACCGGAATGGAACACACTTTCCAGATTGACTGGACCCGTCCGTTTGCAAAATACCACACTTTTGACATAGGAGGAAAATACATCTACCGCGACAACCACAGCAAAAGCACCTATGAGTACATCGGCTACAAAGATGACTTCAGCAACTTCAAGCACATCACAAACATAGGCGCTCTGTTTGCCGACTACAGGCTTAACCTGGGCAAATTCGGAGCGAGAGCCGGCATCAGATACGAATTTTCAAGACTCTCTGCCAGATTCCTTGACGGAAAAGAAGAACCTTTCGCATCAAATCTCAACGACTGGGTGCCTAATGCAGGGCTTATCTACAACCCCAACAGAATGAATTCTTTCAAACTCTCTTTCGGTTCGCGCATCCAGCGTCCGGGAATCTATTACCTCAACCCGGCAGTTAACACATCGCCAAACAGCACATCCTACGGCAACCCCGACCTTGAAAGTGTCAGAAAAAATTCGCTTTCATTGCAGTACAATCTTATGAAAAGCAGATTCAACCTCGGGCTCTCGACTTCTTATGGATTCTCTACCAACGACATTATCGGCATACAGACAGTAGAAGGCAACCACACCACATCGACCTACGCAAACGCCGGCAAAATGAAAAATTTCAACGCCAACATGTATATGAACTGGCGCCCGACTACAAAAACAAGCCTGATGGTAAACTTAGGCGCCAACTACAACTATGTCTTCAACCCGCACACACTTGAAAAAGCCTTTGGGTGGGGACATCGGATTTTCGGTCGAGTGGCTCAGACCTTACCCTACGACATAAACCTGTCTCTATGGATCAACTCATACCTTTCGCCCAAAGGTCTGAACTCTAAATTCAGAGCCAGCTGGTGGGGTAACGGTGCCTATATGGGCATCTCTGCAACCAAAAATTTCCTGAAAGAAAAACGGCTTAGCGTTCAGCTTAACCTGCAAAATCCCTTCATTGGCAAACACCCGGCTTACATAACCACCTCATGGGCTTACGGCTACCATTCCCGGAATGTCAACTATCTGAGCAACATGACCCAGTTCTCGGTATCTGTAGGCTATCGCTTCGGCAAAATGACCACAAGTGTCAAAAAAGTCAATAAAACTATTCAGAACGACGACATTATCGGCGGAGGCAATAACGGCGGTTCAGGAGGCGCCTCCGGTCAGACAAATTGATTGAACTGGCTCAGGATATTATCGAATGGATTGAGCTCAACGCCAAGGCTGACACCTCGGCGCTGAGGCTCAGACATGCCGGTGACAGACAAAAAAACGAAGCCATATTACAGATTGAATGCCGGAGAAAGGCTGCGTCAAAACTCAGCGACACCCTTAAGTGCCGAAACTTCATCTTTCCCACAGCCCTTTCTGCCGAACAATGCACCTCCGACATTCTTGCAGAATTCCATTCAACGCTTGTAAAAGGACACAAAGTTCTGGACATGACATGCGGGCTGTGCATCGACGCATTTCACATTGCATCAAAAGGCATAAAAGTCACTGCAACAGACATAAATCCGGAAATTGCCGAAGCCGCCGTTATCAATGCCAAAGCTCTCGGGCTGGCTAATGTCAATGCTCTGTGTGCGGACAGCACACAATGGCTTGCCCGGCATGACTGTGTATTTGACACAATATTCATTGACCCGGCAAGGCGAGGCGAAGGTGGCAAGCGGATTTTCGCCCTCAGCGACTGCGAGCCTGATGTCATAGCGCTGCTGCCACTGCTGAAACAAAGATGCCGGCGACTGATTGTCAAGGCATCTCCCATGCTTGACATATCCAGCGTAAGGCACTCGTTCGGAAACCACTCCCCACACATATATATATTAGGCACCCCCACCGAATGCAAAGAGCTTGTTGCCGTAATAGATTTTGATTCGGAAAAGGTCTGCGCCAATGAAATAACCGCTGTCACACTCAGCCACAACACTCAAAACTCTTTCTCATTCACACCGGACGAGGAGGCTTCGTACGACGCCCGATACATGAACGCCGCTCCGGGGATGATACTCTATGAGCCATACCCTGCCGCTATGAAATCGGGTGCATTCAACACAATGTGCCACAGATTCGACACAGGCAAACTGCACTCGAACACCCATTTCTATGTGAGCAATTCCATACAGCCCGGATTTCCTGGCTCCGCTATGAAAATTATTGAGGTAATGCCTTTCGGCAAAGCAGCGTGTCGGCTTGTAAAAGACAAATACCCTGTAATCAATGTCACTGCAAGAAACTTTATTCTTTCATCTGCCGACCTCGCCAAACGCCTAAAAATCAAAGAAGGAGGCATTCTCCGCCTCTTTGCGGTAAACACTGTTGCCGGACCGGAAATAATAATTGCCGCTCCCTGCAACGGATTATGAAAAAAAATTGTAACTTTACTCCCACAATAAAGCTACAAATGGCGGCAGATGACAAAATAAAAGAGGATTTCGAACTCACCGAACGGCTCAGAGACCCAGATCAGAGCCGGGCGGCATTTACCGAAGTCATAGCCCGGTACTCGCGTCCGCTGTACTGGCAGATTCGCCGCATGGTGCAGCGCCATGAGGATGCCGATGATTTACTTCAGAACACATTTATGAAAGCCTGGAGTTCTTTGGACGCGTTCCGTGGCGATGCCCGGCTTGGCACATGGCTTTATAAAATAGCCATAAACGAAAGCCTCACCTTCCTTGAAAAAGAGCGTAAAAGGCTTAACCTATCCATTGACGACCAGGAACGCAACCTTATAGAAGCCATTGAAGCCGACCCGTTTACCGACGGTGATGAAATAAAGCGAAAACTACGTGCTGCAATTGCTTCTCTCCCTGAAAAACAACGCATTGTGTTCAACATGCGCTACTATGACGAAATGAAGTATGAGGAAATGAGCAGAGTACTCGGCACATCGGTCGGGGCTTTGAAAGCATCGTATCATCTCGCAATAAAAAAAATAGAGCATTTTTTTGAGGAAACCGATTAAACCTCCGGCTTTTTCAGTTGTCTAATCCTCACAAAGACTATATATGAAACACAATAACGAACATAGCCAGATTCTTGAGCGGGTATCCCGACACGACGGCATGACTGTGCCGGAAGGTTATTTCGCCGATTTTGCCGCACGGATGGAAGCTGCGATTCCTGAACGGCGCGTAGCAGAGCCTCCGGTTGTGAGGTCTACATGGCAAAAAATACGCCCTTATGTGTACATGGCGGCAATGTTTGCAGGAATATGGTGCATGATGAAAACATTTGACCTTATGCGCCCTTCGTCTCCAATGCAGAGCGGAGCGCTGACTGAGGCTCTGAGCGACGAAAACTTCATCAGCGACTATTATATCAACAACGCATACGAAGAGGAACTCCTTGAAAACCTGTACGAAGACGGTTTTTCTCCTTATGAATTATGCGCGTCTAACTGACACATACCTGTATGATAACCAGAATTCTTCTTATCCTTACTGTTATCTTTGGGTCGATCAACATTTCCGCCCAGACCAACAAACCTGCCAAAAGCAAGTCTCGCTCCGAATGGTTCAACGAAATGAGCCGTTACAAAGCTCAGTTCATAGCCTCGGAACTTAAGCTCTCCGAAGAGCAGAAACAAAAATTTGTGGCAGCTTACGAAAAAATGGAAAACGAATCGGCAAAAACGGCACGCGAAGCCCGCAAAATGGAAAAAGAAGTGCGCGAAAAGGGCGACAATGCCACCGACCTGGAGCTTGAAAAAGCTGCCGAGGCGTTGACCGAGCTAAAGCTGAAACAAGCTCGTACCGAACAGGTTTACTTCCAGCAGTTCAAATCCATCCTTACTCCGCGACAGCTGTTCAACCTCAGTAGCGCGGAAAGAAAATTCACTCGCAAAATAATGGAATCGCACCGAAAATCTCGACACGACCGGGATTGAAATGCCTCATACAAGCATCACAACGGACTCCCGGACAAACCATGACCACGGAGTCCGTGTTTGTTTTATAGAAACTGCCTCATGTCATGAAACTATTTTTTAAATCAATACTCACAGTAATACTTCTGTTTTCAGCATCAAATATGGCTGACGCACAAAATATACCCGATTTCGCTTTCCCTGCCAAAGTCCGGAATAATGCCCGTTATGCTTACATCAAAGCTATGGACAACGCCGATTATCCGGCTGCATTGAGAGCTTTGATTGACTCTTCTCTTGCGTCTGTTTCCGTATCTCCCGACTCTGCCGCAACCGCAGCCGCCAATATGGAAAAATTTGCCGCAGAGGTTCCCGACCCCTTGTGCGCTTCCGTGGCATACCTGTCTGCGGCAAAAATATACGCCGACTGCTACTCGTTCAGGAGGTGGGTATATGACTCCCGTACAGCACCGCTGCTGCCGCTTGACAGCGATATGTCTGAATGGACAGGCAAGCAGTTCCGTTACAAAATATCTGCCCTGTGCGACTCCGCCGTCAGCATCGCTTCGCCCGCAAAAAAATCACCGATAAGCAATTGGAAAGAGCTCGTCACCATACCGACAGACGCTGTACCATTCAGCCCCACTCTATACGATTTCATCGCCGGGAAAGCGATAGAATTGCTGTCGGTCTGCTGCGGCAAAGGAGAGCGACTGCCTCTTACCGCACTCGTGCCGGATTCCGGACTGGACAAAGTCATATCAGAACTGAAAGCAACAAAACCGGAGGCTGCAAAAATTCTCAGTCTATACTCTTCATTGATTTCACTGCACCGCAACACACCGTTGCCACGCACGTTCTGGGATATCAGGCGTATTAACTACACTTATCGGAATATCTATTCATCCGACTTCAACACCGCGAGAACACGGAAGGCTGAACTGCTTGAAAATATGTATAACTCATTACAGTCCACCGAAGCCGGGTGCCTGCCTCTTCTGGAAATTGCCCAAAACGTGTCTGTGGCAGATGACAATGCGGGCAAGATATACGCCGCGCTTAAACATGCCGAGAAAACCTATCCGCACTTTTTAAAAATCGCCTGCATAAAAAACGAAATAGCTTCTCTTAAATCCAAAAGCGTGGAAATAGAGTGTCCTACTCTGCTGCTGCCCGGTGACTCTCTGTCTATAGGCGTAAACTCTTGCAATGTACCGGCTGCGACTCTGGTGCTATACCGACTGCCGGTCAGTGTTTCAGGCACCGACAGCTATGCGCGCGTCGAATCGGGGGCTGTGGCTATTGCAAGAAAACAGATTGTATTTGATGGCGCAATCCCCTTCAAGGCTGCCGGACAGACAAGTTTCACAATATCATCACCGGGTAGATACATAATAGTGCCGACTTTCGCCGGAGCGTCTTTGCGCAACAACTCCTATCCGGTAATACATGTAACGTCTCTGTGTGCCGGAGCCCTCATCCTTGACAAAACATGCGTGGTTGTAACAGAGCCGGTGAGCGGCGCTCCTGTTGCCGGAGCCGACATAATGCACCTGAACAACAGGCGCGCATCCTCACCCCGCAGTCTTGGCACAACCGACAGAAACGGATTCCTTGCCTTAAGCAACGACTTTTCAGGAAATATACTTCCGGTAAAAGGAACAGACAAGTATGCCTACACTACGTACATATATTCCGAACGTCCGGAATCCGGACCGGTGCAGGCTATCAGCCTGTTCACCGACCTCGGGATTTATCATCCCGGCGACACAATACAATGGGCTTGCATCGCATACACCTCTGACGCAGCCAAAAGAGCGGTCGTTGAAAACAAACAGCTGGAAGTGGTGTTTCGCAACACCGACGGCACTCCGATAGACACAGTCCGCGCTTCGACCGATAGCTTCGGACGTATCTCCGGCAACTTCAAGGTGCCCCAAGACATGCTCACCGGCTATTACAGCATAACCGCAACCGCCTCTGCCGCCGGCAAAAAGCAAACCGCCACAGGGCGACTAAACGTACTTGTGAGCGACTACAAACTGCCAACATACTCTGTTGAAATCTCATCCATAAAAAATGACGTTCCTTCGAAAGGCGATGTCACAATATGCGGCTCTATCCGTTCTTATTCAGGCATTCCGATGGCAGGAGCCGATGTAAAACTCACTTTGTCATCCATACCCAACTGGTGGTTCGGCGATTTTTCTTCGGAAGAATTCCTCAGCGCCGCCACGTCTTCATCTGCCGACGGCAGTTTTGAATTCACAATAACCGACCCTGAATTTACACTTGCTCCGAACCCGAAAGGCTCCTTCTCAGCCAATGTCTCCGCTACCTCTGTCTCCGGAGAATCGCAATCGGCGGCAAAGGTATTCTGCCGCGGCTACACCTGCCGCATTGTCGCAGACATTGAATCCGACATCGACATATCCCGTCCTATAGCGCTGAACGTCAAAGCTCTTGACGCAGACAACAATCCTGCAAAAGTAAAATTGACCTACCGGCTCATAAACGAGTCGTCCGACACTGTTCTCCGCGGAACATTTTTCCAGAATGAAAAAATAGACCTCTCAGGTATTGCGAGCGGCATATATTCGATATGCTTCAGAACCGCCGGATCAGAGTCAGAAGCGGTTACCGTAGAAAACATAGCCTTATACCGTCCCTCCGACTCCCTGCCCCCGCGAAAGAATCCGGTATGGGTTCCCCGCAGACGCATTACAGCCGGCGACAGCATTATGTTCGGCACCTCCGCACCCGAAACACACCTGCTGTACACTCTATGGTCGCCGGGAATCACTCACTCACGCGAATGGCTCGTACTGAAACCGGGCATACACTTCATAAAGCCGCATGTGCCGTCCGGTACTTCCGAGCTTAACGCATCATTTTTCGCAGTCAAAAACTACGAGACATCCACAGCCAATGTGGCGGTAAGCATTCCCGACCCGACCAACGAGCTGAAAATCATTGTGGAGTCATGGCGCGATAAAATTGTGCCGGGAGCTATGGAAACACTGAGCATAAGAACTGTTAACGGAGACAGCACCGGCACTTCTGCCGCCGTAATGCTTGACATGTACAACGCCGCATTGTCAACACTCGCCGAACCGGACTTCACACTGCACCCACGCAGACCGTACATTCCGTCGATGCGCATGATACCGCCGACCGGCTACATCAAAAAACGCGGCTATGATGTATCTGCCGCCTCAAACTATCTCAACTGCAAAGAAATAGCATCGCCGGAGCTGAACACCTACGGCAGAAACTTTGCCGGAGGCTATCGCAACGGTGCCATGATGTTCGGGGCGCGCTCTGCCGCCGGCGCGGTTGTTCTTAAAAGCGAGAATGTCGTTGACGAAGTTATGGAACACAAGGCTATGGTATCTGTCAGCACCAAAGACGCTGTTGCCGAAGATTTCGCAGACGAAATGCCAGACGGAGGGGGCGCCCCGGCTTCAGAACCGCAATTCAGTTACCGCGACAGCGAGGTACCCCTCGCATTCTTCGCTCCCATGCTGCTGACAGACGCGCAGGGACACCTGCAATTCTCGTACACCGTCCCCGATGCCAACACCACCTGGGCTTTCCGGGCATTGGCATTCACCGAATCGCTGTCTGTTGCCACACACTCTGCCTCTACACTCGCGTCAAAACCTTTGATGGTGCAGCCTAATCTGCCGCGTTTCCTGAGGTCAGGCGACAGCATAGACATCAGCTCACAGGTTTTCAACAACAGTCAGGCAATCACAGGCACCACAACCGAAATAGAATTTTTCAATCCTGCCGACAACACAACGTTGTGTACACACACCGTTAAGTCGACAATTGCCGCCGACTCGTCTGCGGTAATATCGGTGCCGTTCACTGCGCCTCGCGACATCTCTTTAATCGGATTCCGCATAAAATGCTCAGACAGTAATTTTGCCGACGGCGAGCAAAGCCTCATACCGGTTCTGCCCTCCGGCTCTGCCACATACGAATCTACCGACTTCTACATGCCCGCCGATAGCTCCTCGCTGACAATTGCCCTTCCCGATTATGGCAAAAACGACAAAGTAACACTTACATACTGCGACAACCCGTTATGGTATGTGGTAACTGCCCTGCCCGGCTTACAAAAGAACGATTTTGAATCGGCAAACTCCGCAGCTGCCTCTATATTTTCCGCCGCTGTGGCAAAAGGGCTTGTAAAAAAATACCCGGAAATCGAAAAAGCACTGAAAGCATGGAGCATGTCAGACAAAACAGACAGCACTCTTGTGTCCATGCTTGAACGCAACGCGGATTTAAAAACATTTTTGCTTCAGGCAACACCCTGGGTGTCTGCCGCACAAACCGACACGGAACGTATGCAAAGATTGTCACTCTTATATAATAATAAGGAGTACGACAACACCCTGAAATCTGCAATCAGCCAACTGTCCCGCCTACAGAACAGTGACGGAGGTTTTGTCTGGACACCCCGCTATCCCGAATCTTCGCTATGGGTCACAACCTCTGTTTTGTCTGAAATAGGACGCCTGAACACCCTCGGCATGATGCCTGCCAACGGCACACTTAAAGACATCTGCAACAAAGCGCTGAAATACATGGAGAAACAGTACACAAAAATATATTCCGAAAACCGCAACAGCGACTTCAGCTCCTATGCGGAGATAGTCGGACTCTGGCGCTCGTTCACTCCATCGGCTATCGGACGCAGCATGATTGCCAGCGAGACACAGCGCATACTCTCATCCTGGAAAAAAATGAACGTCGGAGGCAAAGCTAAAGCCGCCTTGTTGCTTTACAATTCCGGCAATGTGGCTTCTGCCAGAACCATTCTCTCCTCTCTGGATGAATTTGCCACAACATCCGCAAACAAAGGCATGTGGTGGCAGTCTCTCGACAACCGCTCCGCATCCTTCTCTTCGGTGAGCAACACCGCGCTTGCCCTTCAGGCTTATGCAACTATAACCCCACATGCGCCTCAGATAGAAAAAATACGGCAATGGCTCATACTACAGAAATCCACTATGGACTGGGGCAAATCTGCCGCCGCATCCGGCGTAATCGCCGCCATACTCACTTCATCGACAAAATGGATTGACAGTGCGGGGGCTATTACTGTAATTGTCAATTCACAGCCTATTGAAACCAACCAGACACACTACACCGGAGAAATTCGCAGCACTATGCCTGCACTTGCCGCTTCAGGCTCCACCCTCACCATAAACCGTACTTCATCTGCACCCGGCTGGGGCGCGGTTATTGCAACCGGATTTTCGGCGATGGACAGTATCAAGGCTGCGGCCTGCGGGCAACTTGCAGTTTCCAAGTCTATCTTTGTAAAAGACGGTGACAGTTGGGATCCGGCAAAACATCTGTCTGTAGGAGACAAAATCAAGATTCGGCTTATCCTCAAAAGCGAATCGGCAATAGATTACTTAGCCGTATCCGACGAGCGGGCTGCCTGTCTTGAACCGGTAGAACAGACTCCTGCTCCGATTTGGGCTGACGGTATATGCTTTTACCGCGAAAACAAAGACTCCCGGACAAACATTTTTATAAACCGTCTGCCAAAAGGCACATTCGTGCTTGAATACGAAATGTGGGTCAACAACTCCGGCAACTTCGCCTCAGGCATCGCAACCGCGCAAAGCCAGTATGCTCCGCAGATTACCGCCCACTCTGCCGGAGAAAGGCTGATGGTTGAAAATTAGCCCGACAATAGTTTAAAATAGGTTAATTTTATAACATATACAGCAGCTTTAAGTTAAATCATAGTTAAATCACCCCTCATCATTTGGCAGAAAAGTACAAAACCCATATCTTTGCACCAGTTTTTCATGGTATTAGATTTAAGGTAAAAAGATTATTCGTCGTGATGACGAGTAATTTTTTTGTTTTATACCCATCCCTCATACCAGCACCTCCACCGCAATGCCAGTCGACAAGTGTCATTTTGCAACAGATTTCAATAAAATACTTACATTTAGTTGCAATTTCAAAAATTAGTATCTACTTTTGCAACATCACGCTACGTCAGCGTATACTAACACTTACACATAGCTACTAAAATGAAAGCATCAGAAATCATTGCAGACCTGAAAAGACGATTTCCCAACGAGCCGGAATACATACAGGCGGTAGAGGAAGTCGTGACATCTATTGAAGACACATACAACGAGTACCCGGAATTTGAACGGTACAATCTTATAGAGCGCCTGTGCATTCCCGACAGAATATACTCGTTCAGAGTGTCTTGGGTAGACGACAGCGGAAAAGTGCAGAACAACATGGGCTACCGTATCCAGCACAACAACGCCATCGGTCCTTACAAAGGCGGCATCCGTTTCCACTCGTCTGTCAATCAGTCCATCCTAAAGTTCCTCGCCTTCGAGCAGACATTCAAGAACTCCCTGACCACCCTTGCCATGGGAGGTGCCAAAGGAGGCAGCGACTTCTCGCCAAGAGGCAAAAGCGACATGGAAGTAATGCGTTTTTGCCAGGCATTCATCAACGAGCTGTGGCGTGAAATCGGAGCCGACACGGATGTACCCGCCGGCGACATAGGTGTCGGAGGTCGCGAAGTCGGCTACATGTACGGACAATACAAAAAAATGGCGCGCGAAAACACCGGCACATTCACCGGCAAAGGCAGAGAATTCGGAGGCTCGCTAATTCGCCCCGAAGCAACCGGCTACGGCAACGTCTATTTCCTGCTCAACATGCTTGCCACCAAAGGCATAGACATCAAAGGGAAACGTGTGGCGATTTCCGGCTCCGGCAACGTAGCCACATACACTGCCGAAAAGCTCCTTGAACTCGGAGCCGTTGTGGTGTCAATGAGCGACAGCGACGGCACAATCTATGTTCCGGACGGCATTTCACGCGAACAGCTCGACTATATTTTCAAACTCAAAAACATATACCGCGGCCGCATCAGGGAATTTGCCGAAGAATACGGCTGCGAGTACTACCCCGGCGAACGTCCGTGGATGAAAGTGAAATGCGACATCGCAATGCCCTCGGCAACACAGAACGAGATTGACGGTGACGACGCACGCGCCCTACTCGCACAAGGCTGCATAGCCGTAAGCGAAGGCGCAAACATGCCCTCTACCCCGGAAGCCATCAAAGAATTCCTCGCAGCAAGAATCCTTTACGCCCCCGGCAAGGCCGCCAATGCCGGCGGCGTGTCGGTGTCCGGACTCGAAATGGCACAAAATTCACAGAAACTCTCTTGGAGCGCCGCTGAAGTCGACGCAAAACTAAAAGACATAATGTCTGAAATACACCACCAGTGCGAACTGTTCGGAAAAGAACAGGACGGATTTATAAACTATGTAAAAGGTGCCAATGTAGCCGGATTCATGAAAGTGGCGCGAGCTATGATGGCACAAGGCATCCTGTAAAAAAGTGTGACTGCATAATACACAAATCTACATAAAACACGCTGACCGCCGGTTTTTTTACCGGCGGTTTTTGTATATTTGCGATATAATTCCCAACACCCTCCTAATGAAAAAAATAATCAGTTCTTTTGTCCTTGTCGCCATGGCAATATACGCCAGTGCGTTATCTGCCAGCGACTATCCGCTATTACCCAAACCTCAGACCATAGAATTCGGCAAATCCACATTCCGCATCAAAAACGCGTCCGTAGATATGCCCGCATGGCAGAAAACATGGGAATCCGAACTACAGTCTGCCGGAATAACACCCTCGCCAAAAGCAAGATTCTCCATAAAAGGCGAGATTGTCACATCCATTCCGGATGCGCCGGACAATAACGACGAAGCCTACTCCATGTCGGTGTCAGACAAAGGAATAAAAGTAAAAGCCGTTTCAGAAAAAGGCTTATACTGGGCTCTTCAGACCCTGATGCAACTTGCCAAAGACTCAGGCAAACTGCCGACATGCGAAATCATAGACTGGCCTGCGTTTCCCTGGAGAGGATTCATGATGGACACCGGGCGCTCGTACATCTCCCCCGAGGAGTTGAAACGCGAAATAAGCATTATGTCCCGTTTCAAGCTCAATGTCTTTCACTGGCATCTGACCGAAAACCAGGCATGGCGCCTTGAAAGCAAAATATTCCCCATGTTAAACGACAGCGTGAACATGGAGCGCCAGCCCGGTCTATACTACACCGTAGAGCAGGCAAAAGAAATCATGAAGTTTGCAAAAGACCATAATGTGCTTTTGATTCCGGAAATAGACATGCCCGGACACAGCGCCGCGTTCGTACGCACCTTTCGCCATGACATGCAGAGCCCGGAAGGCACCAAAATTCTCAAACTGCTTGTTGAAGAGGCTTGCGAAACCTTTGATTCCGTACCGTATCTGCACATCGGCACAGACGAAGTTCGCTTTACCAACCCGGACTTTGTGCCCGACATGGTGTCATTCGTGAAATCCTTGGGTAAAAAAATAATATCCTGGAATCCCGGCTGGAACTACAACAAAGGCGATATAGACCTGACAACGATGTGGAGCTACAGAGGCAAACCGACTCCCGGCATTCCGGCAATCGACCTGCGCTACCACTACATAAACCACTTTGACATCTACGCCGACCTGATTGCACTGTACCGCAGCAACATATACGGGCAGAAAAAAGCCGGAGAGGGTATTGCCGGTGTGGAAATAGCACTTTGGAACGACCGCTACATAGACAACGAGCAGTCGCTCATAGCCCAAAACTCGGTTTATACCGCAATGCTCGCCATAGCCGACCGCTCATGGAGAGGAGGCGGCGAAGAATATTTCGACAGACTCGGCACAAGGCTTAAGGAAAGCGAAACCGAGGATTTCGCCGATTTCACAGACTTTGAAAACCGCCTGCTATGGCATAAGGACCACACGCTCGATTCCATATTCATTCCATATGTACGGCAGACAAATGTAAAGTGGAGAATCACCGACCAGTTTCCCAACAATGGCAACCTGAGCGCAGTTTTCCCTCCGGAGACAGAGGGCCCGAAAGAATCATATACATACAACGGCACTGTCTACAATACCACCCCCGCCAACGGCGCAGGCATTTACCTCAGACATGTGTGGGGAGAATCGGTACCCGCTTTTTACGAAAAGCCCCTTCCGAACCACACGGCTTACGCTTACACATGGGTATATGCACCTCAAAAAATGGAAGTCGGACTTCAGGCAGAAACACAGAATTACAGTCGTAGCGAAAGCGATTTGCCCCCGAAGCGCGGCAAATGGGACTACCGCGAAAGCAAATTCTGGATAAACGGCAAAGAGTTACCCGCTCCGGAATGGACATCCGTTCACACAGAGCGCACCAATGAAATTACACTCGGAAACGAGAATTTTGCTGCACGTCCGGTGATTCCGGTAACCCTTGACAAAGGGTGGAACCAGGTAATGATAAAATTGCCCGTCGGAAAATTCCAGGCACCTGAAACCAGACTTGTAAAATGGATGTTCTCATTTGTATTCACTACTCCTGACGGCAGACATGCCGCTCCGGGGCTTATATACTCTCCAGACAAGCAACTGCAATAGCTACAATTCCACCTCACACACAATAGCCGGTTTGTTTACCAAGCCGGCTATTTTTGCATGGTGTTTTTATCTTTTAACTTATCTGTGTCACACTCTCGCCCATGCACAGATATACCTTTGCCATACAAACAGCAAACACTTGTTATCATGGCAACAATTCACTCTACCGACATTGTTTACGCAACAGTTTCACAACGCGGCAAAACCCTTACGTCAATAACTCTCAGCGGCATGACATCCATCGCCCAGATTATAACCCACATAAGGAGTATTGTAAAAGACTCTATAGGAATATTCACACTTTCGCTGCGCAACAGCACACAAGGCTGGCTACAGGAGCGCAACATCATACTCAAGCCGCGACCTGCCGCGACCCAACTAACACTATTCTAAGAGTGTGTTTGAATTTAACACGAAGATATAATTCTGGATTTCTTTCTATCCCCTCAAAGGTCTTTTCGGGCGATCTTCGTCAAGTTTCATCGGTCACGATGCCCGCATCGCTCCCTCCTCAACTCACACAGATCTCTCCAAAAAATTCTCTTTGAGTGAACAGAAGTGAAATTAAAACACACTCTAAAAAAAGGGAATTACAGCTCCTCGCCAAGTACACGGCGCACTGAAATGAACCGTTTTGCGTAGTAAGCCGTACCGGGATAGCTGTCAATCTGCACTCCGCGCGATGTCGATGCGTGTATGAACTTCACACTGCCATTCTCGGGATTGGACTCTATTACTATGCCCACATGACCGATGCTCTTTCCAGCACGTCTTCCGGAAAAGAATATGAGATCGCCGGGCTGCGCCTCTTCTACCGATATCTGTGTACCCTGCGTACCCTGTGAACGGGAATCTCTCCGCAGAGTCAGACCAAACTGACGAAACACATAGCTTGTGAAACCGGAACAGTCAAAAGCCTTTGGTCCGCTCGCTCCGAGACGGTAACGGGTACCGATAAAATTCTGCGAGTAGCTGACCATATCATCTCTCAATGTCTCAAAATCGTCAAAATCATCGATTTTTTCTCCGAGAAGCTCCTCAAGAGTAGGCATAATGTAGTCACCCGAACTTATGAAAGCCAGTTCATCGCCCTCCTTTTCGTTATTGTCAACAGACACAGCCGATGCCGGCACCGTTAACGACGCGGCAAATGCAAGGGCAAGCGGTATGAAATATTTTGCAGATGACATAATTACTATTTGCACTGCAAAATTAATCATTTACATCCTTTTATTCACATACTTGAATGCAATGTATTAAGCAATAAATCCTTACATAATGTAATTGTTTGTTAACAGCAGCAATCAGCCGCGCCAAGACTATCACCTAACACTCTGAAATGCAAATAAATAAGAGGCACAGCCTATGGTTGCCGCCTCTTATTTGTTAATATATGCAATAAATAGTATAAACATGTGCTAAAATTTAACAACTTAAGCTCCGCAAAACTATGCTTACGCTATTGTCCTAATAATCAGAGCATACATCAAGACTCATGCACACCGCCATTGCCGAGTGTGCAAAAGTCCTTAACATTATTTTAGACACACGTCTGTAACACCGTCATAGCTTGCATAGCGATTTGAGCACATCGGAAGCTATCAACTCCGGACGCAGCCTCATGGCTTCAGCAAGCTCGGACGCATTATAACGGTCGGCAAATTCTTTCTTCAGACCGTAGCACTTTATTTCCATGGGTTTGTCTCCATAAAATCGCGCTATTTTTTCACCAAAACCGCCGTCAAGCACACCATCCTCCAGAGTAACCACCAGCCTGTGATTAGATTCAAGACTCTCAAGCAGCTCCATGTCAAGCCCGCTGAGGAATCTCGGATTTATGACTGTGACACCGACACCGTCTGCCGACAGCGCATCGGCGGTTTCCTGCGCAAGTCCGAAAAAGGCTCCCGCGCCTATTATAGCCACATCCTTGCCGCTGCGAACCACTTCGTATTTATTTAGGTCGGAATAGTCCGAGGGAAACTCCATGCCTGAGCAGACAACATTGCCGCCCGGCACCCTAACAGCTACGGGATATTCGTTTTGCTTCACCGACCATCTCAGCATGGCGACATACTCTTCCTTGCAAGTTGGCGCAAGGTACACAAAACCGGGGATGTTGCTCACAAGGGCGATATCAAACCAACCTAGGTGGGTTACGTCATTCATACCGAACATCGTACCGTAAAATATCGGAATGCTTACAGGCGATCTGTTTATAGACACATCCTGCGACAGCTGGTCGTATGCCCTCTGCAAAAACGAGCTTACAACACAGAAACAGGGTTTCGCACCACCCTTTGCCATGCCTGACGCAAGCGCCACAGCCTCCTGCTCCGCGATTCCGACATCTATAAACTGATGTCCGGCAGCCTTTCGTTTTTCGGAGGTAAAACCTATAGCTCCCGGAGTACCTGCGGTTATGGCAGCGACAGTCGGGTCATTTGCCATCATATCGAGAAGCAAATCCGCAGTTATGTCGGTGTAGCTTTCATTCTCGTCAATATTGCGCGGATTGCCTGTCGCGATATCAAACGGCGCGGTATAGTGGAAGCGCTCCCTCTCAGCTTCGGCAGGAGCATAGCCCTTGCCTTTTTGTGTGCAAATGTGCAGAACAACAGGATGGTCAATGTCTTTGACGCTCTCAAACACCTCTATAAGGGTAGCGATGTCGTTGCCATAACTGACATAACGGTAGTCAAAGCCCATGGTTTTGAAAAAATTGAGTTCGGCGCTGCCATCGCTTTTTCTCAACAGTCTCAGATTGGCGTATATACCACCCTCATTTGGCGCGATACTCATATCGTTGTCATTGACTATGACAATCATATTGCTGCGGAGAGTGGCAGCGAAATCAAGCCCTTCGAATGCCTCTCCGCCGCTGAGCGACCCGTCTCCAACCACTGCTATGATATTCTCTTTGTCACCCCTGAGGTCGCGGGCAACGGCAAGTCCGCCTGCAAGGCTCACAGCCGTGGAGGTATGACCGATAGTGAAAAAATCATGCGCGCTCTCCGCAGGATTGGTGTATCCGCTGACATCTCCGTAATGCGATGGCTGTGTGAAAGCATCCATTCTGCCTGTCAGCATTTTGTGAGCATAGCACTGATGCGATACATCAAACACTATTTTGTCTGTCGGACTATCGAAAACATAGTGCATTGCTATAGTCATTTCGACCATACCGAGATTGGGACCGACATGACCGCCCCTGATACTGAGCTTGCCCAGCAGAGCCTCGCGCATCATGGCGGCGAGCTTTTTCAACTCGTCTATTGACAAACCCTTTATATCTGCCGGTGAATGAATATCGTTCAGATTCATAATTCAAAAATTGGAATAAATATTTTCATTTGAGAGGTGTCCGCCGGCATAACAACGGCATTGCCCACAACATACTGACGTTAAACAAAAACCGGCACAACGGGGTTCACCCGGCGCAAAATTAATTAAAAATCATGAACGATAAGACAAAACAACTATACACCCGCATATACGGCGAACATTTCAATGCTCCCCGGCGTTTTACAGTCAAACAGACATACGAATTAAATAACTGGTATTATGGACAAATATGTATGCGAAGTATGCGGCTGGGTGTATGACCCTGCAGTAGGAGACCCTGAAAACGGGATAGCTCCCGGAACATCTTTCGAAGATTTGCCAGCCGACTGGGTATGCCCATTATGCGGTGTTGGCAAAGACGAGTTCGTCCCTGAAAAGTGACAATGACTTACACCGTATTTGCACAAAGTCTCTGCGCCGGAGCGGCGCAGAGACTTTGTTTTTTAAGTGCAGTACAACAAACTCTACCGCAAAAAAGTACCGCCGGGAATTTCCCGGCGGTGCTATGTTTCTGTCGCATCGAAATGATTACTCTGCGCCTGCAGGAGCTTCTTCGGCTGCGGGAGCCTCGGCTGCTTCTGCCTCAGCCCTTGCAGCTGCTTCCGCTTCGGCTTTAGCAGCGGCTATTTCAGCTTTCTTTTTAGCTACGATTTCAGCTTTAGCTTTGTTTTTTGCCTCTTCGTCAGCCAAACGCTGTTTTGCTTCGAGTTCTTTACGGTCTGCCATAGATGAGCGCAATGCGTCTACAGCTGCCTGTTTTTTGTTTTTCCAAGCCTCGAAACGACGCTGAGCCTCAGCTTCGTCAAATGCGCCTTTCTTTACGCCACCCTGAAGGTGCTTCATCAGGAGGACGCCCTCTTTGGAGAGGATGCTGCGCACTGTATCTGTGGGCTGAGCGCCTACATTAATCCAATACAAAGCCCGTTCGAAGTTCAATGTTATTGTAGCAGGATTAGTGTTCGGATTATAAGAACCTATCCTTTCAATAAATTTACCATCTCGTGGTGCCCTGCTATCGGCGATAACAATAGGATAGAACGCGTAGTTTTTACGACCATGACGCTGCAGTCTGATTTTTGTTGCCATTATAAAAAATGTCGGTTAAAATTTGGTTTTGTATGGTTTTGCGGCTGCAAAGGTAGTATTTATTTTTCTAATTTGCCACAACTCAGCTGATTTTTATCTTTTTTTCTCAGCAATCGGCAATAGAACTTGTTTAGAAAAGATATGCCGCGGTCACTGTCCAGTAACGGTTCTTACCTTCAATGGATTTGTCTGAGGTTCCCACAGCCTTGTTAAGACCGATACCATATGAGGCGCCTATCTGCAAGTGCTTTACCAGCTCGGCTCCGAAACCGAAGTTCCACGCCACATCACACTTTCTGTTGCGGAAATCTTTGAAATCGCGTTTGCTGGTAAGGAAAGCGAATGCGGGACCGGTTGCAAGATACGGGGCTATTATGCTGCTTATCACCGGTATGTTGAGCTTATATTTGAGGTTGATGGGTATGTCGATATAGTCACGGTTGTCTCTAACATCGGTTCCATCTCCTTTTATTATAGTGCTGTTACGGCGCACATACATAACGGAAGCGTCCATTCCTATACCTATAACAGGTACTGTAAATTCTGTCATGACACCAGCGTTGAAACCTACCCGATTGTCGCTGTCAAAGGTCTTGTCGTTGAAATGAAGAGAGTTGACATTGA
Organism: Muribaculaceae bacterium Isolate-104 (HZI); assembly: GCA_003762715.1. Taxonomy (GTDB): domain Bacteria; phylum Bacteroidota; class Bacteroidia; order Bacteroidales; family Muribaculaceae; genus Paramuribaculum. Next base: position 32,505 of record RIBJ01000034.1, read on the forward strand.
TGCCAACTTTGGGACCGATACGGAACTGAGCGTTGGCAGGAACAGCTGTCAACCCGCAAACCACTACAATAGCGGCGATAATTGTCTTAATTGTTTTCATATTCCAAAAAATTTTCGGAGCAAAGTTACACTTTTCCGCTATCTTCACAAAGTTTTTATCAAGGCACATCAGCGGGGCTCACGACAACATGCCAAGAAATGCATCCTCGTCAATGACCGGGATACCGAGCTTTGTCGCTTTTTCCAGTTTTGCCGGTCCCATATTTGAACCGGCGAGCACATAGTCTGTCTTTTTTGATATCGACCCTGCGTTTTTACCGCCGTTAGCCTCTATCATTGCCTTGTATTCATCACGACTGTGATGCGTAAACACACCGCTTATCACAAAGGTTTGCCCAGAAAGACGGTCGCCTGCCGGCACGTCATCCGTCTGCTCGACCTCCATGCGCACCCCTGCCTCGCGGAGGCGCGATATTATATCACGGTTTACAGGAGCTGCAAGATATTCTACAATACTGGCGGCTATTCTCGGACCTATGTCGTCTATAGCGGTCAGCTCTTCTTCCGACATTTCCATGAGACGATCCATACTTTTGCATGACCTCGCTATTTTTTTTGCGACTGTTTCGCCGACATAAGGAATTGACAACGCATATACGACCCGCTCAAACGGGACATTTTTGGATTGAGCCACGCTCTGGATTATCCTGTCGGCACTTTTTTCGCCAAAACGGTCAAGCGCCATAATGCTGTCTTTGGTAAGAGTGTACAAATCGGCGATATTGCTTACAAGACCGCTTGCAAACAGGGTTTCGGCTGTTTCCTCGCCGATACCGTCGATGTTCATCATGCGTCTTCCGACAAAATGCTCCACCCTACCTGTTATCTGAGGCGTACAGCCGTATTTATTGGGACACATCCAGGATGCCTCCCCTTCCACTCTCACAAGAGGAGTGCCGCACGCCGGGCACTCTCTTACAAACTGCACCGGAGTACTTCCGGGCACTCGTGCAGACAAATCCACACCGGTAATCTTGGGTATTATCTCACCCCCCTTCTCCACATAAAGAGAATCTCCTTCGTGAATATCCAAATTTTTGATTATATCCTCGTTGTGGAGAGACGCGCGCTTTACTATTGTTCCGGAAAGCAACACCGGTTCAAGGTTTGCCACCGGGGTGACTATACCCATGCGCCCTACCTCAAACGACACGAACTTCAGCGGGGTAAGCGCTCTCTCTGCCTGAAACTTATAGGCAATCGCCCAGCGCGGCGACTTAGCGGTGAAGCCCAGATTGAGCTGCTGCACAAGAGAGTTTACCTTGAACACAAGTCCGTCCGTGGCAACCGGAAGCTCTTTCCGTGCGGTATCCCAATGGTTGATATAGGCATCTACCTCCTCTATATTATTAAGGAGCGCCATGGCATCGCTGACCTTGAATCCCCAGGACGCGGCAGCGCGCATATTATCGAAATGATTATCAGCAGGCAGCTCCTCACCGAGCAGATAGTAAAAATATGCGTCAAGTCCTCGCCGCGCCACCTCTGCGGGATTAAGCAGCTTAAGGGTGCCGGACGCGGCATTGCGCGGATTGGCAAACAGAGCCTCTTCATTAAATCGCCGCTCGGCATTCAGTCGGTCAAACTCTTTCCAGGGCAGCACAATCTCTCCACGGATTTCAAACCGGCGCGGCCACCCTGTTCCTTTAAGCACAAGGGGTATCGACTTTATTGTCTTTACATTTTCTGTAACCACATCGCCTTTTTCGCCGTCGCCGCGTGTCACTGCACGCACAAGCCTGCCCTCCTCATAGATGAGCGAAATAGAGGTGCCGTCAAATTTCATTTCTCCGACAATGGCAAAATCCTGCCCCATAAGGGAATCGCGCGTACGGCGCACAAAATCATCCACCTCGCCCACACTGTATGTGTTTCCGAGCGAAAGCATCGGATATATGTGGCGTGCCTGCTCAAAACCCTTTGAGATGTCACTGCCCACACGGCGTGTTGGCGAATAGGGGTCGTCAAATTCGGGGTTCTCCGACTCAAGACACTCCAACTCCTTCATCATCAGGTCAAACTCACGGTCGCTGATTTCGGGGGCGTTATTCACATAATAGTTATGATTGTGGCGCTCAAGCTCCTGCCTAAGAAAAACAATCCGGCTCTCTATTTCTTTTTTGTCTGCCATAAACAATGATTGTGTTTGGGTATGCAAATATAATCTATTAACAAAGTTTAAACAACTTCTGACGATTAATTGAAAGAAAAACGTAATATTGTCGTAACAAATCCGTAACTTTGCCGTCAATAAATTAACCTTTCGTCCATGCATCCACTGATACAATCGGCAATAGCTCTTGCTGTCACTTTCGCCTCTTGCAACATTGACAACTCAAAGAGAAACGACAGCGGCGCCCAAGCCTCCGCACCGGGCAACGAAATAAAATTCAACGCCGACAGCGCATACTCCTACATAAAGGCTCAGGTCAGCTTCGGGCCGCGCGTACCCGGCACGAATTCCCATCGCAGATGCGCCGAATACATTGTAGGCGAGCTTGTCCGCCACGGAGTAGACACAATAAAGACACAGAACGCCATTGTAACGGCATTCAATTCCGACCAGCTGCCGATAACAAACATCATGGGAAGCATAAACCCCGATGCGAAGGACAGGGTACTTATCGCCGCCCATTATGACACCCGTCCGTGGGCAGACAACGAGGTTGACGAAAAAGACCGAAACACACCGATTGACGGTGCAAACGACGGAGCAAGCGGAGTAGGAGTGATGCTTGAACTCGCCCGACTTCTCACCGACAACAGACCGCAGATAGGGGTTGACCTGCTTTTTGTAGACGCGGAAGACTACGGTGACTACAGCGGCTGGGGCAACAATGAAGAAACATGGTGTCTCGGCACACAATACTGGGCGGAACACAACGGCTATACTCCGGCAAACAAGCCACGCTACGGCATTGTCCTTGACATGGTAGGGGGCACAAACGCCCGCTTCCACAGAGAATTCTATTCAAACAAGGCTGCAAAAAATGTGGTTGACAAAGTGTGGAGCACAGCTGCCAACTCCGGATACGGCAACTTTTTTCCCAATGAAGTAGGCGGTGCCCTGATAGATGACCACCTGTTTATCGACCGCGCCGGAATACCCTGTATCGACATTGTAGAGTGCAACAACACCATAACCCGCTCCTTTCCTCCGACTTGGCACACCCTGCGCGACAATATGGCGTCCATAGACACAGCCCCACTGAAAGCCGTAGGGCAGACAGTGCTGAATGTTGTACTGTCTGAAAAGAAATCCGAATAGAAATACAGCCGGATATTCCGTTTTTTTGCTTATCTTTGCAGCATTATGACCATAGACCAGCTGCAAGACAAGATTATAGAGGATTTCGAAGGCGTGGACGACTGGATGGACAGATACTCCATGATTATCGACCTTGGAAACAGCCTTCCCCCTATTGATGAGAAATTCAAGACTCCGGCTCACCTCATAGAAGGGTGCCAGAGCAGAGTGTGGCTCAACGCCGAAATGCGTGACGGACAGGTGTTTTACACCGCCGATTCCGATGCCATAATAGTAAAAGGCATCATAGCATTGCTCATAGAAGTGCTCAACGGGCATACCCCGTCTGAAATCCTTGACTCGCAACTCTATTTCATAGACAGAATCGGACTCGCCGAAAACCTTTCGCCGACCCGGTCCAACGGACTGCTTGCAATGGTAAAGCAGATGAAGATGTACGCCCTTGCCTTCAAGGCTCGCGAGGACGCGAAAGAGTAAAAACAATTTCAACCTAAACCAATACCGTTATCATGTTTAAAAATCAACCCGCGGGGCTGTATGTGCTTGCGCTCGCCAATACCGGCGAACGCTTCGGCTACTACACGATGCTCGCAATCTTCCTCTTCTACCTGCAGGCGAAGTTCGGCTTCGACGCGACCTGGACCGGACAGATCTTCTCGATTTTTCTGGCTCTCGTGTATTTCATGCCCCTTATCGGCGGATGGCTTGCCGACAAATGGAGCTTTTCAAAATGCGTTGTAAGCGGCATTGCCGTAATGTTCATAGGCTACGCCCTTATGTCAGCGCCGACACCGGTACGCTCCAACATGTCGATGATGATACTCTTTGCCGCGCTGCTGCTTATTTCTGTAGGCACCGGACTGTTCAAGGGCAATCTTCAGGTCATGGTGGGCGACCTGTACAACGAGCAACGCTACGCCGCCAAACGCGACACCGCATTCTCTCTGTTCTACATGGCTATCAACCTCGGCTCCATGTATGCACCCGGTGCGGCAATCGCACTCAAAAACATGGCGCTGAAAAGCGGCGGCTTCCTGACATCAGACCCCATGGCTGCCACTGTCAGCAACTGGTGTCTTGACACAGACAATTTCACCAACATGCCGGCTGCCGGTTCAGACCAGCTCAAAGCCATGACCGACTTTGCCATTGAAAAAGGCATGGCACAGGGCGGCGACGTGGCAGCATTCCTGTCCGGCTACCTCGGCGACTTCGCTTCGGCATGCGGACAGGCAGGTGCTTCACTGACCCAGTTTGCCACCGACTACATCACAGCATTCTCCACCGGTTGCAGCTATGCTTTCGCGCTTGCATGCGGATCGCTGATAGTGAGCTTCCTGATATACTTCCTCGGACGCCGCACCTACGCGCACATCATCAGAGACAAAAAACAGACCGCCAAAGACCCCAAGGCGGCTCAAACTTCGACCGACAAACAGCCCGAGCTGACACCCGAGCAGACAAAGGCCCGCGTGGTGGCTCTTCTGCTGGTGTTTGCCGTGGTTATATTCTTCTGGATGGTATTCCACCAGAACGGACAGACCCTTACCGAATTTGCCAAAAGCTGCACCGCAAACGTATCTTCAAGCTGGACCCGAATCGGATTCAACCTCGGCGCGCTTACAGCCATCTGGATTGGTGTCTACGCACTTTTCAACCTGTTCCAGAGCGCAACAGCGAAAGCCCGCGCTATCAGCGGCGCAGTGCTTGCTGTCTGCGTCGGAGTCGTGGCATACCTCGCCTTAGATGTAATTCCGTCTGAAATCACAGACATAGACCCCGCTGCATACCAGCAGTTCAACCCGTTCTACGTGGTTGCGCTGACCCCCTTCTCTCTCGCATTCTTCGGATGGCTTGCCAAGAAAGGCAAAGAGCCGAGCGCCCCGCGTAAAATCGGCTACGGCATGGTAATGGCAGGCATAGCTTACTGCGTTATGGTCATGGGTTCGCTGACCCTGGTCGGCACCAACGGCGCCATGTCGCCCAACTGGCTTATATCCACTTACCTGCTTCTGACATTCGCCGAGCTGCTCCTGTCGCCTATGGGCATATCGTTCGTGAGCAAGGTTGCGCCTCCGAAACTCAAAGGAGCCATGATGGGCGGATGGTTTGCCGCCACAGCTGTAGGCAATTACCTCGTATCCATACCCATGATTCTCTGGGGCAAAATTCCGGTCTGGACTATTTGGGCAATACTCATAGCCCTGTGTCTGCTTTCGGCTCTGTTCATATTCTCAATCATGAAGAAACTTGAGGCAGCGACTTCCGACGACACCCCCGCTCCTGCAAAAGCGGCGCTGGGAACCGTTGAGGATGACGCTATCTGACACTCTGACTCTATATCATAAACTCGGCTGTCGGCGACACAACCTGCCGGCAGCCGTTTTTCTTTTTCAAACATAATCTTTGCGCTCTGCGTTTAAAAATATAATGAACTGCAATTATACCGATTATGATAACACATGACGAAAACGCATTTTACGCTTGGCTTATAATAATAGGTGCGGTGTGCGTAACGGTGCTGATTGGTGCGGCAATCGACCGTTTCTATCTCAAACGCCGCACCTGCCGGCTCAGATGCCAGCCAACCGCACACTCCCGGCAATAATACGTTCCGAATCAGAATAATAGCGCCCTACGCAAATGTACTCTCAAATATTTTTTTCAACAATTGTGCGAAATTTCAAAAATAATACCTACCTTTGTCCCCGCTGACTGAAAAACGGTTAGTCCGGGGTGTAGCACAGTTGGCAGCGCGCCACGTTCGGGACGTGGAGGTCGGAAGTTCGAGTCTTCTCACCCCGACTCATTTTCTCACAGCGACCGGAGTCATACGGCTCCGGTCGCATATTATATTAAAATCACATGAACACAGAACTGGACTGGAGCAACCTGTCGTTTGGCTACATCCCTACCGACTACAATGTTCGCTGCCGCTACTCCAACGGCAAATGGGGCGAGATAGAGGTGTCAAGCTCGGAAATCATCAACATGCACATGGCTGCAACTGCCCTGCATTACGGTCAGGAGATTTTTGAAGGTCTGAAGGCATTCCGCGGCAAGGATGGCAAAGTGCGTATATTCCGTCTGGAAGAGAACGCGAAACGCATCCAGTCATCTGCCACAGGCATAAAAATGGCACCCGTTCCGGAAGATATTTTCCGCAAAATGGTCATAGAAGCAGTCAGGCTCAACGCCCGGTTCATACCTCCTTATGGCAGCGGAGCCTCGCTCTACATACGCCCTCTTGAAATAGGCATGAGCGCACAGATTGGCGTGCATCCCGCATCCGAGTATCTCTTTATGGTAATGGTCACTCCCGTAGGCCCCTACTTCAAAGAAGGTTTCAGACCCACCAACATCTGCATCATGCGCGAATTTGACCGCGTAGCCCCCAAAGGCACCGGACGCTGGAAAGTGGGCGGCAACTATGCGGCAAGCCTTGAGGCGGGCGAACGCGCCCACGAACTCGGCTACAGCGCCGTTCTCTATCTTGACCCGAAAGAAAAGAAGTATGTGGACGAATGCGGACCTGCCAACTTCTTTGCAATAAAAGACGGAGTCTACATCACTCCCGCAAGCGAATCGATACTCCCCTCGGTAACAAACAAAAGCCTGATGACTCTTGCCGAAGATATGGGCATAAAGGTTGAGGCACGCCACATAACTGTTGACGAACTCGGCGAAATAGATGAGGCGGCAGCGTGCGGCACAGCTGCGGTAGCATCGCCGATTGCTGAAATCCACGACCTTGACAATGACACAAAATACATTGTATCGCCCGACGGAGAGCCCGGTCCCATAACCACAAAGCTGTACAACAAGCTTCGCGCCGTACAGCTTGGAGAGGAGCCCGACGAACATAGCTGGAATACAATTGTAGAAGGAGTATGACCGACTACAACAGCATAATAGACAGATACTATCCCGCAGGCACACCCCTGCGGGATATTTATATCCGCCATTGCCGCGCGGTGGCGCAGAAAGCCCTCGAATTTGCAGACAGAGCAGCATTGACCATTGACAGAGACACTATCGAAGCTGCCGCCATGCTTCACGACATAGGCATATTCGCCACAAACGCGCCATCCATTCACTGCACCGGGTCTGAGCCATATATACGCCACGGCATCATCGGAGCCGAGCTGCTGCGCAAAGAGGGTGTCGGCGAAGAGATTGCCGCCGTTGCCGAACGCCACACAGGCTCAGGGATAACCGCCAAAGAAATCACTGACAGAAACCTGCCGCTGCCTCACTGCGACTACTGCCCCCGCACACAACTTGAACGGCTGATATGCTACGCCGACAAGTTTTTCAGCAAGAGCGGCGACATGACCGAAAAAAGCCTTGAATGGGCAATGTCATCGGCAGCCTCGTTCGGCAATGAATCCTTGGAAAGGTTCATGGCAATGCACTCCGAGTTCACAGGTCAGAATACTCCTTCTTAGCGTCGAAACACGGGCACGCCTTTGCCGCAAAGTCGCAATGACCGTATATTCTCGCGGCGGGATAGCGGGCTTTCAGCGTCACAAGCAGCTGCCTCAGACTCCTCTTCTGAGCATCAGTCCGGGTATCGGCAGGATTGCCGTCAGCACCTATGCCACCGGCATATACAACCCCTATGCTGCATGTGTTATGTCCCAGACAATGCGCACCTGACTCACTTTCCGACCGCCCTGCGCTCACCCCGCCGTCAAGTTTCACAAGATAATGATAGCCTATGCACCTGAAGCCGCGCTCCCGGTGCCATCTGTCAATATCGTTCACTGTCACATTCCGTCCACCAGGCGTTGCCGTACAATGGACTATTATTTCCGTTATATTTCTCATAGCAACGGCAAAGTTACAGCCGCCGCAATACCGGTTTCATGCGAAAATGCACCTTGCCTGCATAAAAAGCATCAGGGCAGTCAGCGCATCTGCGGAAAATCTTTCGAGCTGACAACACTCCAGCCGCCGTCATCTCGCCCTACTACTAGCATAATCATCACCCCGTCGCGGGCCTCTGCCATAGCCAACGCGCTGTCTGCATCCATTACCATACAGGCTGTCGCAATCGCGTCTGCCGTCATGGCATCGGGGGCTATCACGGTAGCGCTAAGCGTAGCGGTCTCAGCCGGACGGCATGTCCGCGGGTCTATAGTGTGCCACACCTTGCCGCCTGCCGTATTCCTGTAATTCCTATAATTGCCCGATGTGGCAATTCCGCATCCTGTCACCTCCACCACCGCAAGCCGGTCATGCACAACAGCCGTGTCACATTCAAGCGGAGCATCTATCATAATATGCCACGGCTCGCCATTTCTGTTCGCGCCCGACAGTGCTATTTCGCCCCCTATTTCAACCATATAGTCAGAACAGCCGTTACGCTCAAGCATTTTGCCAACCATGTCACAGCCGAAACCCTTTGTAATGGCACTGAAATCAAACTCCATGCCCGCACGCCCCTTTACAATGCGCCCATTGTCAATGAAGCAAGAGCCAAAACCCACAAGCGCCCTGACACTGTCGGTCTGCTCATCGGTCGGACATTCAACTCCGTTTTTATAACCGAAACCCCAGAGGTTCACTGCCGGAGCCACCGTAGGGTCAAATGCCCCGGACGAAAGTCCATACACCTGAGCCGCCCCGCGAAACACTGCCTCTATCAGCGTGTCGGCTTCCACATCCTCGCCCCGGTTTATACGGCTTATCAGCGACTGACCGCTGAACGGCGACAGACTATGCTCCACCGCCCTCATGACACTTATTATACTGTCATGCAAATCTGCATCTGCCTTGTATGTAATATGATATGTAGTACCCCACACCACACCTTCCGCACCCCGCCACTTGCTGCCGGAACATGATGCCGCCGACAACATCAATGTCACAGACACAAGTAGACATACGCTCCTATCATATAATTGCATAGCTGTAATTTTTTTTCAAAATTACATAAATTCCGCTGTTCTCATCCATTGTGTCGTCTGAAATGAACACAATGGGCTACCAATCTGTTTGTTTCTTGAAACTTTTTTGTAAATTTGAATCCGACATACATACTTTACACTTCATAAGAAACTGTTTAATTTTAATTGTGAGGTTCATTGAGAGGATTTTATGAGGAGTTTTTACGAGTCGAAGAGGGAGCATAGCGGGCTATGTGACCGATGAGTCTCGGTGAAAACATCCATAAAAGACCTCAAGGAAGCCACTAGAGCCACTATATAAATAATTTCGAATTAAATTTAAACAGCTTCTAAAATACGATTTAACATGAAACAACAACGCTCCTACCTGTTTCTGGCTCCCGGCTTTGAAGAAATCGAAGCACTCGCCACTGTAGACGTGCTGCGTAGAGCCGGCATGGAAGTATGCACCGTAGCTGTAAACAACGGCTCTATCTCTGTAAAAGGCGCGCATGGTGTCAGTGTCGAGGCAGACATTCTTGACAGCGACGCCGATTTCAGCGATGCCGAATGGCTCATATGCCCCGGAGGAATGCCGGGAGCGACAAATCTCGCCGAAAGCCCTGTAGTGACAAATGCCTTGAAAGAACAGTTTAGCCGTGGAGGAAAGATAGCTGCCATATGCGCATCACCGGCTATCGTACTTGAGCCGTTGGGCATACTCGCCGGCAAATCAGCCACATGCTATCCGGGAATGGAAGGCTACATAAAATCTGCCGACACCGTCAACACACCGGTTGTGGCTCACGACAGCCTTATAACAGGCAACGGACCGGCATCAACCATCGGGTTCGCCCTCGCTATAGTACGCAACTCAATGGGCGAAGATGTGGCAAAAGAAACCGGCACAGCGATGCTGTTCTATCCCGACACCTCGAAATTTTATTTTTAGAAACAACCTATAGAAGTGCAATTTCGCACACATCCGCTTGGAGGGCGCATTAACTTTGTGCCCTCTTTAAGAAACTGTTTAAATTTAATTGTGAGGTTCATTGAGAGGATTTTATGAGGAGTTTTTACGAGTCGAAGAGGGAGCATAGCGGGCTATGTGACCGATGAGTCTCGGTGAAAACATCCATAAAAGACCTCAAGGAAGCCACAAGATTCACTATATAAATAATTTCGAATTAAATTTAAACAGTTTCTAAGCGCGTCATGTCAATTCGACACCTATACGGCTATATCACTTATGCCGCACACATTATTAATATATTTATAATAATGCGCCTAAATGGATTTCTTTTTCTAATTTTGTCGCTTGAATCAAAAAAAACGCATCAATGATAAAAAATCTTGTCATAGTGGAGTCCCCTGCCAAGGCTAAGACTATTGAGAAATTTCTCGGCAAAGACTACAAGGTCATGTCAAGCTACGGGCACATCAGGGATTTGTCAAAAAAGAATTTCAGCATAGAAAAAGGTCAGGAATTCGCACCGGTTTACGAAATACCGGATGACAAGAAAAACCTTGTCAGAGATCTCACCAAAGCCGCCGCCGAAGCCCAGACCGTATGGCTCGCTTCCGATGAAGACCGCGAGGGAGAAGCTATCGCCTGGCATCTGTATAAAGTACTGGAACTAAAACCGGAAAAGACTAAACGCATAGTATTTCATGAAATAACCAAGGATGCCATTCTGAACGCGATTGAAAACCCGCGCGACATTGACCTCAACCTCGTCGACGCGCAGCAGGCTCGAAGAGTGCTTGACCGCATTGTGGGTTTTGAACTGTCGCCGGTGCTTTGGAAAAAAATCAAGCCCGCGTTGTCTGCCGGAAGAGTGCAGAGTGTTGCTGTCAGACTTATTGTCGAGCGCGAAAACGAAATCAGAAACTTCGAGTCTGTTCCATACTTCAGAGTAACAGCTGTATTCTCCACTCCCGCGGGTTCAGAAGTTCGCGCCGAGCTCGCCAAAAGGCTGCCTGATGAAGAAAGCTCCAGAGCATTTCTTAAGCTCTGCAACGATGCCGCATTCAAGGTTGCCGATGTCGATGTGCGCCCGGTAAAGAAATCGCCTGCGCCACCATTCACCACCTCCACTCTTCAGCAGGAAGCATCGCGCAAACTCGGATTTACTGTTAGCCAGACAATGATGGTGGCACAAAGGCTGTACGAAGCCGGTCACATAACCTATATGCGTACCGACTCGCTCAACCTGTCAACTCTCGCGCTCAACTCAATAGCCGCCGAAATAAAAAGCAACATTGGCGAAAACTACTACAAGCGCAGACAGTATCACACCAACTCAAAAGGAGCGCAGGAAGCCCACGAGGCTATTCGACCCACATACATAAACAAGCACACAATCGAAGGCACCGCCCAGGAAAAACGGCTTTACTCGCTCATCTGGAAACGCACCGTAGCCTCACAGATGTCTGACGCCGAACTTGAAAAGACAACCGTAAGCATAGCACCGTCCAAAGGCGACCTGCAATTCTCCGCATACGGCGAAGTCATCAAATTTGACGGCTTCCTGAAAGTATACTTTGAATCCTCGGATGAATCGCAGGACATAGAAGGATCATCGCTTTTGCCTGCCATGAAACCAGGCGAAGCATTGACCGTGCGCGATATAACAGCTCAGGAACGCTCTACCCAGCACCCCCCTCGCTACACAGAGGCATCACTCGTAAAAAAAATGGAGGACCTCGGCATAGGACGTCCGTCGACATACGCCCCGACTATCTCTACAATACAGCAACGCGGTTACATTGAAAAAGGCGACCGCCCGGGCAGCAAGCGCAAATTTGTCAGCATGACACTTGCCGACGGCAAAATAACATCCTCCTCAAAAATGGAAACCACCGGTGCAGACAAAGGCAAACTGCTGCCCACCGACACAGGAACCATAGTAAACGACTTCCTCACGGAATACTTCCCCAACGTGCTGGACTTCAACTTCACCGCATCGGTAGAAGCCCGATTTGACATGATTGCGGAGGGACATGCCAACTGGAATAAAGAAATATGCGACTTCTACGATGTGTTTCACCCGGAGGTAGACAGAGCCAACGGCATGCGCCTCGAGCACAAAGTAGGAGAACGCGTGCTTGGAAACGACCCCGCCACAGGAAAGCCTGTGTCGGTTAAAATAGGAAGATTCGGTCCGGTAGTGCAGATTGGCGACAGCGCCGACACTGAAAAGCCACAGTTTGCATCTCTGCGCAAAGACCAGTCAGTTTTTGACATCACACTTGAGCAAGCGCTGAAACTCTTCGAGCTGCCACGCCTGCTTGGCGAGTTTGAAGGCAAGGAAATATCCGTTGGCGTAGGAAGGTTCGGTCCATACATCCGCCACGACGGCAAATTCGTGTCCATACCCAAGGAAATGTTGCCTCTTGAAATAACAGCCGAAGAAGCACAGCAGCTCATTGTCGCAAAACGCGAGGCTGACAGCAAAAAAGTGCTCAAGACATTCGATGAAGACCCCGACATGGCTATTATGGACGGCAGGTTCGGTGTATATATATCATACAACAAAACCAACTACAAGATACCCAAAACAGTAGAAGCGCCGCAAAACCTGTCTTACGACGAATGCAAAAAAATTATTGAATCCCAGCCCGAACCCGCCAAAAAAGGAGCACGCCGCACCGCAAGAAAAAAAGCATGAACAAGCCCCGTAAAACCAAACCCGGAGCCGAACGCAACATCGCGCGCCCCGACATTATTGAAACATATCCGGTAACCGGCGAGGACACTTTGTTGGAATTCCTTTTCAAGTCAATGCCCCAGCGCAAACGCACTTCGGTTAAAGAACTGCTTAAGCACAATCAGGTAGCTGTGAACGGCACCCCGCTCACACAATTCGACACCCCGCTCAAGCCAGGCGACGAAGTGAAAGTCAACCTCACCCGCGAATTCCGCGTATTTTACAACCGGAGGCTGAAGATTGTCTATGAGGACGATGACATCATCGTGATAAACAAAGGCTACGGACTCCTCTCGATGGGCAACGACAAAGTCACAGACGGCACGGCGTACTCCATACTCAAGGAATATGTGAAATGGGGCAATCCCGCAAACAAAATTTTCATCGTTCACCGACTCGACCGTGACACATCAGGACTTATGATGTTTGCCAAAAACGAGAACGCCAAGAACGCCATGCAGCACAATTGGAACAATATGGTGCTGAACCGCAGATATGTAGCGGTTGTGGAAGGAGAGATAGACCCTGCGGAAGGAACAATCCGAAGCTATCTCGCAGAGAATACCCGCCACGAGGTATACTCCACCGACAACCCGGACGAAGGGAAACTCGCTGTTACTCGATACTCCACTATCGCCAAAGGCAAAGGCTATTCGCTCGTTGACGTGGAGCTTGACACCGGAAGAAAAAACCAGATTCGCGTACACCTGAGCGAAAAAGGATGCCCGATTGCCGGAGACCGCCGTTACGGAGCAGGCTCAAGCCCAATCCACAGACTCGCCCTTCACGCCCGCACTCTGCGCTTCGTCCACCCTGTCACAAAAAAAGAAATGAACTTCTCGACACCGATTCCCGCCGGATTCCTGTCGATGGTTAAATAACAGCCTACACCAACATTACATACTACGCCGCCCCGCTAACCCCGGAGACGGCGTTTTTTGTTGCACCGCATTATTATTTTATCTAATTTTGTGCCTCGAATCTACGAATACTTTTTTGAGGCATTCTCAACAATATATCATACCTGTAATCGCATTGCTGTGGGCTTTAACCTCAGCAGCGTCACACACATACTCCTCAAAAAGACAGCATAGCGCAGCAGAGCCTGATTCCGCCTCGGCTCACTCGGCAATTTCCACGCTCAACGACTCAACGTATATAGCCCACGCTGACACTTTCGCGCCTGACTCTTTTTCCACTCTGTCCGAATCGCAGCGTCAGCGAAAAAGACTCTCGCCTGACACATCTGCCTCTGCACCCAAGCCCAGAATAAACCGTGTTAAGACCGACATAAACACAAACGTCGACATATCCGCCTCCGATTCATTAGTTCTTGTTGGCAGAAACAACGCCTACCTGTACGGAAACAGTGAAGTCAAATACGGCGCACAGCAGATTACAGCCGCCGAAATAGACCTCGACATGGCTACAAACACCGTTTATGCCGTAGGCGCGCCCGACTCTACAGGAGAAATTGCCGGAAACCCCGTTTTTGAAGACAACGGCTCCCAGTATCAGGCAAAGACAATGCGCTACAACTTTGAAACCGAAAAAGGCATAATAACCGATGTAATAACCGAACAGGGAGAAGGCTATCTCACCGGCGGCGTGACAAAAAAGAACGCCGACGGCACATTCTTCCTCCAGAACGGACGATACACAACCTGCGACAACCACGACAACCCCCACTTTTACTTCCAGATAACAAAAGCTAAAGTAAAACCTCAGAAAGACATTGTAACCGGCCCCGGATACATGGTGCTTGCCGGACTACCCCTTCCGCTCGCTCTGCCGTTCGGCTACTTCCCTTTCTCCGAAAAATACTCTTCAGGAATAATATTTCCCTCGTTCGGCGATGACTACAACAGAGGATTCTACCTTGCCGACGGCGGCTACTACTTCGCTATCAACGACAACATCGACCTCGCTTTGACCGGAGAGCTGTACACCAAAGGCTCATGGGGGCTGAAAGCCCGCTCGGCTTATGTAAAACGCTACAAATTCTCCGGCTCGTTCGACCTCAGTTACATCAAAACCATACTCGGCGACAAAGGAGCTCCCGACTACTCTCAGTCTACCAACTTCCAGATTCTTTGGTCTCACTCCCAGGATGCCAAAGCCAACCCCAATCTGAACTTCTCCGCTTCGGTAAACTTCACTACCGCCGGCTATACCCGCAATGACCTCAACAGCTACTACAGCAGCGCGTTTACCGAAAACACAAAAAGCAGCACAGTCAATCTCACTTACCGACCGCCCGGCTCAAAATGGTCTTTCTCGACAACCGCAAGCGTAGCGCAGAGAACACAAGACTCCACCCTCGCGGTATCATTCCCAAACATCACAGTCAGCATGTCGCAGCTCGCCCCCTTCAAACGCAAAAGAGCAGTGGGCGCTGAAAAATGGTATGAAAAAATAAAACTCTCTTACAGCGGCGTTTTCAACAACTCCCTGACAGCCCACCAGGACCAGTTTTTCAAAAAAAGCCTTATAAAAGACTGGAGAAACGGAATGCGCCACACTGTGCCCATATCCGCTACATTCAACGCGCTGCAGTATATAAACATCACACCCTCTGTATCGCTTACCGACCGAATGTACACTACAAAAGTGCGGCGGCAATGGGATCCAAACGCATCTGTGGAGGTATGCGACACAAGCTACAGCCTGTACAACGTGTGGGACTTCACGGCCTCGGTTTCTCTGGACACCAAGATATACGGTTTTTACCAGCCGCTGCCGTTTCTCGGCAACAAAGTCAAGATGATTCGCCATGTGCTCACCCCCACAGTGTCATTCAGCGGCAACCCCGACTTCGGCTCGCCATTCTTCGGCTATTACGGCAGCTACATGAAACCAGACGCCACCGGCAACTTGCAGAAACAGACATACTCCATGTTCCCCAACAGTCTGTTCGGAGTACCGGGACAAGGGCGAAGCGGCACAGTCAGCTACCAGCTCGCAAACAACGTTGAAATGAAAGTGCGCGACGACAACGACTCGATTGGCGAGCGCAAGGTGTCGCTCATAGAAAACTTTTCTGTGAGCCAGAGCTACAACTTTGCCGCCGACTCTCTCAACTGGAGCAACATAAACACATCGCTGCTGCTTAAACTAACCAAAAACTTCAACCTCAACCTCTCGGCAACATGGGATGTGTACACCTACCAGCTTAATTCTGCCGGAACCCCCGTCAGAGTCAACATTCCGCGATGGAAAGCAGGCAAGGGCATCGGACGCCTTTCAAGCACAGGCACATCTTTTTCGTACTCCTTCAACAACAACACTTTCAAGAAGAAAAAAGACAAAAACTCCGACAAAGACAAAAATTCAGGCAAAAACAACTCCGATACCGAGCCCGACCCTATGGCAAACGGTGCTTCTAAAAACGAATCTCACGAACAGCATGGCAGCGACATTGACCTGAACCCGGACGGGTACATGGCTTGGGAAGTGCCTTGGAACTTCACCGTCAACTACAGCATCGGCTACGCCTACGGCTCATTCAACAAAAAGAAAATGGAGTACGACGGCAAAATAACCCAGAACCTCAGTTTTTCCGGCAACATAAGACCCACAAAAAACTGGAATTTCAGCTTCAGCGCAAGCTACAACTTCGACACCCACCGTATTGCCTACATGAACTGCAACATAACCCGCGACCTCCATTGCTTCTCCATGCGGGCAAGTTTTGTGCCGTTAGGTCCTTACAAATCCTACAACTTCCACATAAGTGTCAACTCCTCCCTGCTGTCAGATGTCAAATACGACAAACGCTCATCTATCAGCAATGGTGTAACTTGGTATTAACCTGACTGTTACACAACATTACCGCCGCCGGTTAAAACAAAATAAACATTTGTGCGGTTTTATTTACAGAGTCCTCGGCAGAGGACTCATGCAATTCATCATATTTTCTATTTTGTGGCACATAATCTGACATCAAAAATCTTTAGAATCATAGTCTGGGTCATCATATCCCTGGTGGCGCTTGTATTTATGGCTGTCGGTGCGCTCTACATCCCGGCGGTTCAGACTATGGTCAAGGATTTCGCTCTTGAAAAAATAAACCAAAGCACAGGCATGAACATCTCTGCCGGAAATTTTCGCCTGCGCTTTCCTCTTGACCTGTCTCTTTCCGATGTCTCGGCTCTTGAAGCATCGGGCGACACTATGGCGACTCTCGGCTCCATGACTGTGAGCGTAAAATTGCTTCCGCTGCTCAAAGGCGACATAAGCGTCTCTGCCGCAAAAGCAACCAACGTGTTCTATGCACTCGGCAATCCCGACTCCGCCATGATGCTGAGAGCACGCATCAGAGATTTCTCACTTGACGCAGCGGGCATGAACCTGCTCACAAACAACATAGACCTTGAAAAAGCTGAAGTAAACGGCGCCGATGTCACCATTCTGTTCAACGACTCCATCACCTCTGCCGCCGACACTTCATCCTCCAAACCGTCACCCCTGAAAATCAAAGCCTCTGAAATAAAGCTCACCGACATTACCTACCGCATGCGCATGATGCCGGTAATTGACTCGCTTTCAGCATCAGTACCGCAGGCACTGCTGTCAGACGCATCGATAGACATGGGTACAAAACGCATCCATGCCGCCGCACTGTCGGTCGACTCGGTAAACGCCGTCTATCTCACGCCCTCTGCCGAATACACCTCGGCACACCCCGCGTCTGTCGACACCGTCACGACCTCTGAGCCGGACACCGCCGCCGCTGCATGGACAGTAACGGCAGGCTCACTGCACCTGTCCGGGAAAAAAGCCGTCTATGCGATGCGTGGAGCTGCCCCGCTGCCCGGGCTTGACATGAACTACCTTCAGGCATCAGCCATCGAAATAGATGTGGATTCATTCTACAACCGGGGAGCTTCAATAACCGTGCCGCTGAAAAAACTTTCCGCGCGCGAACGGTGCGGCATAATCCTGTCCGCTTACGGAACCTTTTCCATGGACTCTGTGCTGATGAAAGCCTCTGACTTCAGATTGTCCACTCTCTTTTCAGACATACACCTTGATGCGGCTATGGGCATCGGAAACCTGACCTCCGACCGCACCCTGCCGCTGCACCTGTCCGCTTCCGGCTCCGTAGCGCTTGCCGACGCAGCCCTCGCTTTCCCAGCCATGGCACCTGTGCTGCGACAGCTGCCAAGCACTGACATGGCTATAAATGCCGACATCAGCGGCACTTCCGGCACCCTGTCTGTAAACGATTTATCCGCCAGACTGCCTCGGTTTGCGACCATCTCCGCAAAAGGCTCTGTAAACAACCCCTTCGACTTCGACAACATGTCAGGGCGCATAGGCATTGACTGCTCTATGACCGGCTTGAACGTCCAGAAACCCACTCTGCTTGAAGCAAAAATAGCCAAAGAAATAAACATTCCTGCAATGACATTAAAGGGAGCGGTAAACTACAACCCCGGAACCGTCAGCGGAAACCTCGCAATGACTGCTGCCGGCGGCAGACTGGCTCTGAAAGCCCTGTGGAAAGAAAAAAGGCAAGGCTATGACGCCGAACTTACTCTCGACAGCTTCCCTGTTAACGCCTTCATGCCCTCTCTCGGCGTAGGTGAAATATCCGCCTCACTGTCAGCCCGAGGCTCTGGGCTTGACATACTGTCGCCGAACACAGCCGCCAATATTTCGCTTGACATTGAAAACGCGGAATATCTTCAGAAACACTACTCCGGAATAACGGCAGACATTTCTCTTGAAAACTCTCACGCATCCGGCTCCGTTGTAAGCAATAACGAAGCTGCAGACTTCGACATAGACCTTGCCGCCGAACTTTCGCGCCAAGGCTACTCATGGGACATTGACGGACATGTCAACCACCTGGACCTGCATGCCTTGCAGCTCACTCCCGAAGCAAACTCCGGGAGCGTATCCCTGAAAAGCACCGGCTTCATGAGCGCCGATGCAAAAAACATAAACGCAGTAGCCACACTCACTTCAATCGACTGGGAATTGGGCGAGAGACAAATATACTCAAAAGAAGCATCCGTCGAGTTCGCTACTTCCGACTCCGCTACATCAGCCACTCTTACCACAGGCGACCTGCTCGCCAGGGCTGCCTCACCGGTGTCGCTTGACTCGCTCCTGGCGCGCATACCTCTGGCAACAGCCGCTATCGACACTGCTATCGCCACAAAAAACATAGACATTGTGGCTCTCCAGCGCTCATTGCCGCAAATAAACGTCGAACTCAACTCCGGTCCTTCAAACTTCATTGCCGAATACCTCGCCCAGACAGGCACCTCGTTCAAATCAGCAAAAGCCTCATTCTCAAACGACTCCCTCATTAGCATATCTGCCGGGGTGTTGTCTCTCCAAGCAGGTGACACCCGCTTGGACACCATATCCTTCGGAGCTGTGCAGCACGGCAAATACCTCGCATACAAAGGCGCGGTAAACAACCGTCCCGGAACACTGGACCAGTTCGCCCATGTCAACCTCACCGGATTTGTCGCCGACGACAAAGTCGCTATGCTCCTTTCTCAGAAAAACATCAGCGGCGAACGCGGATTTCTCCTCGGGCTAAACGCCGCCATGACCGATTCCGTCGCCACAGTACGTTTTGTGCCTTACACCCCTACTATCGGCTACAAAAAATGGGAACTGAACAAAGACAACTTCATATCCTACAACTTCACGACACGGCACATTGACGCGAATCTTGCAATGAACAGCGGCAATAGCATCATTCGGATATTCACCGAGCATGTCGACGGTCGCCCCGAAGAGCAGGAGGACCTTGTTGTGAGTCTATCCGACATACGGATTCAGGACTGGCTCTCCATATCGCCGTACGCACCGCCGGTAAAAGGCAACCTCGGAGCCGACATGCGCATCCACTGGAACCGAGAACAGCTCACCGGCAACGGCACCGTCGCCCTCTCCGACCTCTACTACGGCAGAGACCGCGTAGGCTCTTTTGACATAGGAGTGGATGTGTCTGCCGAAAGCAACGGCAGGCTCCGTGCCGAAGCATCGCTGCTGGTCGACAGCATCAAGGTCATAACCGCAAACGGGGTGCTGAACGACACAGCATCCGCCACTCCATTCATGCTCGACTTCTCGATGATTCACTTCCCGCTTAGAATCGCTAACCCGTTCCTGCCCAAGGAATACGCAAGCCTTTCGGGTATGCTTAACGGACAAATGGACATAACCGGCAGCCTGACAGCACCGATATTCAACGGCTACCTTGACTTCGACAGCACACAAGTGACAGTAGGTATGCTCGGCTCGTCATTCAGATTCTCCGAAACAAAAATTCCGGTCGACAGCAGTGTGGTGCGTTTCAACGACTTCTCTATCTCAGCCCTGAACGAAAACCCGCTGAGAGTAAACGGCACTGTAGACCTGAGAGAACTCTCAGCAATGAAACTGGACCTGAGCCTCAAGGCGTCAGACATGCAGATTGTCAACTCAACCCGCCCCAAAAAAGCCGACGTTTACGGAAAAGCGTTCATAGATGTCGACACAAAAGTGCGAGGAGGCATGTCGCTGCTTGACGTAGACGCAAAACTCAGACTGCGCGCGCCCTCCAACATAACATACATAATGACCGACGCCCAAAGCGCATTGACATCCCAGTCAACCGGCGACATGGTTCGGTTCGTACAGTTTGCCGACACGACCGCAGTCGCTGCCGCCGACACAGTAAAGAACAACGACATGGCGCTGAACCTCAACGCCGAGCTTACAATAGCCCAGGGAACAACTATAAATGTCGACCTGTCCACCGACGGCAAAAACAAAGTGTCAGTGCTCGGTCAAGGCACACTCGACTTCAGTATGACCCCGTTCAATGACTCCCGCCTGACAGGACGTTTCAACATAAACGGAGGCTTCGTGCGCTACACCCCGCCGCTGATGTCGGAAAAACTGTTCAACTTCAAAGAAGGCAGCTTCATATCCTTCACCGGCGACATGCTCAACCCCATACTGAACATACAGGCGGTAGACCGGCTCAAGGCAAATGTTACACAGCAGGGACAAAACTCAAGGCTGATAGACTTCGACGTGACCCTGTCCGTTACCAACACACTGCAAAACCTCAACGTGGCTTTTGACCTGTCAACCTCCGATGACATAACCGTTGAAAACGAACTCGCCTCCATGAGTCCGGACCAGAGAGCTAACCAGGCCATGAACCTGCTGCTCTACAACGTCTACTCCGGACCCGGCACTAAGGCAAACACCAACCTCAGCGGCAACCCCCTCTACTCTTTCCTTGAGTCGCAGATAAACTCTTGGGCGGCAAACAACATAAAAGGTGTCGACATTTCATTCGGCATTGACCAGTACGACAAGACCACCGACGGGGTGTCGCAGCAGACCACAAGCTACAGCTACCGTGTGTCAAAGACCCTGTTCAACGACCGCTTCAAGATTATTGTAGGCGGCAACTACTCCACCGATGCAAACTCCGACGAGAATTTCTCAGAAAATCTCATTAACGACATCGCGTTCGAATACATGCTCAACAAAAGCGGCTCCATGTATGTGAGACTGTTCCGCCACACCGGCTACGAAAGCATTCTCGAAGGCGAGATAACACAGACAGGCGTCGGATTCGTGCTCAGACGCAAAGTCAACTCCCTGCGTGACCTCTTCCGCTGGGTAGGACGCCTCAGAAACTCTATTGCCGGCAACAACAGAAAAAAAGATGCCGAAACTGTTGAAAACACACAAAAAACTTCTGAAAATGAAACTACGACTGCCCGGTAACCCGATACCTGCCGTACTGTGCATGACTATAGCACTGCTGCTCTCTGCCTCCTGCTCCACGACAAGACGCATTGCCGACGACGAGATGCTGTACACCGGTGTCAAAAAAATCGACATACGCACACCTCATGGCACTTCCCAGGCTCCCGGGCTCGCCGCCGATGTCAAAAACGCGGTCAATGTGGCGCCTAACAACTGCCTGATTTCGCCGTATCTGCGTTACCCCTTCCCTCTCGGGCTGTGGGTGTACAACAACTGGAGCAACCCGCCCAAAGGCTTCAGGCACTGGCTATACGAAAAGCTCGTGAGCGAGCCGGTGCTCATCAGCGACGTGCGCCCGGAAGTGCGCACAAAAATGATTGACGAAATACTTGACAACCACGGCTATTTCAGCGGTTCTGCCTCCTACGAGCTTCTCAAAGGCAAGAACCCCAAAAAAGCCCGAATACTCTACACGGTAAACACCGGACCCGCCTATACCATTGACTCCGTGCAGCTGCTGCCCGACACCTGCCGGCTGTTTCACCTCGTCGACTCCATAGCTAAAAAAGGCACCTATCTGCGACAGGGAGCAAGATACGACACCGACTCGCTTTCAGCCGAAAGAGTGCGCATAGCCAACGCCGTGCGCAACCGGGGCTACTACTTTTTCAAGCCCGACTACATAGAGTACCTTGCCGACAGCACAATAACGCCAGGCAAAATAGCCCTGAGAATGACCGTTGCGGCAAACACTCCCAAGGGAGCGCTGACTCCGTGGCGCACAGGCTCAATAACCACGCTGATAAACCGCAACAGAGGCGGAGGAGTGCCTGACACCACCGAAACACGAAGGGGCGACCTTATTGTAATGGAGCCCACACGCCTGCGCAAAAAACTCATTACAGAGTGTATCACATTTCGCAAAGGCAAGACATTCTCTGTCCGCGACATGAACAGCACCCAGACCTACCTGTCGCGAACCGGAATTTTCAGCGGCATAGAAATCAACGCATTCCCTGACACCACAGACGGCAAACGCAACCTTGACGTATTCATAAGCTGCACGGTTGACGCTCCTATCGAAGCATCTCTTGAGGTGAATGTCACATCCAAGTCCAACAGCTACCTCGGTCCCGGACTGATGTTCGGAGTTACCAACCGCAACATTTTCGGCGGCGGAGAGCAGCTCAGCGTCAACCTCACCGGCAGCTACGAATGGCAAACCGGCAGAGACAAAGACAAATCACTGTTCAACTCTTACGAAGTGGGGCTCACCACCACACTCGCTTTTCCGCGCCTGCTTTTTCCCGGCTTTGTCGCCCGCTCGCGGCGCAACCTCAACTGGACACGCATCGCTTTAAACGCCGACCTGCTCAACCGTCCACACTACTTCCGCATGGCACAGTTCAACGGCTCGCTGAACTACGACTGGCGCATAAACCGCCACGCGAGCAACACACTGACCCTGTTCAAGCTCACGTACACGAAACTGATGAACTCCACCACCGAGTTCGACTCCATAATGCACGAAAACCCGGCGATAGCCGAGAGCTTCCGCAGCCAGTTCATTCCGCAGATTGCCTACAACTTTCTGTATGACAAAGCGTTTGACAGAGACAACTCCATAAACTGGCAGTTTACCGTTCAGGAAGCCGGCAACATCTTCTGGGGCATTTATGAGCTTTGCGGCAAAAAAGATGAGAAAAAACTATTCGGCACACCTTTCTCACAGTTCGTCAAGGGCAGCACACAGCTTGTGTACAACCGGCGTCTGTGGGGCGACAACTGGCTTGTGACCAGAGCCGCCGTCGGAGCCGCCCACGCCTACGGCAACGCCTCACAGGTGCCATACAGCGAACAGTTCTATGTCGGCGGCGCCAACTCCATAAGGGCATTCACCGTAAGGAGCATCGGACCGGGCAGCTACAGAGTGCCGCAAAACCTCATAAACGGCTACTTTGACCAGACAGGCACATTCAAGTTTGAATTCAACGTAGAGTACCGTTTTCCAATATACGGCCCGCTGCACGGCGCTCTGTTTTTCGACTCAGGCAATGTGTGGCTGCTGAAAGATGACCCTCTGCGTCCGGGCGGCAAGCTCAAAGGCAAATCATTTCTCCGCGACCTCGCAACAGGCACCGGCTGCGGACTGCGTCTCGACATTGGCATGCTTGTTATTCGCGGCGACCTCGGAGTGGGCATACATCTGCCTTACAACACCGGCAAACGAGGCTACTACAACATGACATCGTTTAAGAACTCACTCGCGTTTCATCTCGCAATAGGCTACCCCTTCTGACCCGGCGCGAGGGATATGTTAACCTATGCAAACGAAGCCACCGCGCGCAATGTCCCTCCGGTGCAGCCAGCAGATAGCAAATTTCTGCAATTCGCCCGTAATTCAGGCAATTTGCCACCAATTTCGCCGATAAAAGACACCTTCTCTGCAAAATAACGTTAACCGCATGCAATTTTCTTTACATGTTCTTGCATGAAATTTGCTTAATCCCTAATTTTGCATCGTGTTTTTCATGGTATTAGATTTAAGGTTAATGAAGATTGATTGTCGCGATGACAGTCAATTTTTTTTATAATCATACGGCTCTGACAGCCGGCTCCAAATCAGACAAAATCAAACCGGCTCCTAAGCAGACACAAGGCGGGCGGAACCCTTAACAGGAATCCGCCCGCCTCATATTTTCAGTCTGTTCCCCGGCAGGGGGCGAGCCTTACGGTACAGCCACCTTGACCGAAGTTCCGCCGGGAAGCACTACTATGTACACCCCGCGTCCAAGAGTCTGACGCATGTCAAGTCTGCGGCCCGACAGGTCGTACAGCGCCGCGCCTTCAGGAGCCACAACCCTGCCGCCTTCCACTCTCACCTTTTCGGAGTCAGAGCCGGAGTACACGCCGTCTATTTCGGTTGTCACCCACACATGCGCGTAGCATTCAGCGCCGGGAGTCTTGCCGGTCTCGACAAGCATTGCGCGCACAACAGAGCTTTCGCTCACCTCTATGGGCGCGTTGTTGTAGAGCATTTCTTCATCCTCCTCCAGAGGCAGAGTCGATGACAGGGTATAGTATATGGCGTACGATCCGGCAACCATCTCATCTTCGGGAACAATAGTCACCTCGGGATTGCCGTTTGCGCTCTTGCCCATGATAAACTTCACTCTGCCGCTCGCCTGAGGAGTCTCGGGTCGCTGCGGTATTGTCACAGCCAGAACAGCCTCAAGCCCCGGAGCCTTGCCGCTCTCCACAAGAATGGCGCGCACAACGGCGTCGGATGTTATCTCCACCGGCTCTTTGTAGAGCGTGCCGCTCTCCTGTGTCAGCTCGGTATCGGCATCAAGAGTATAATATATGTCATACTCGCCCTCTGGTTTCCGCACCGGCACCACAGTCACTGTCATGCCGTTTCCGGAGTGAACCGCGCTGAGAGCCACTGTACCGCTGCACTCCATGCATGTGAGCACAATGCTCGCCGTAGCGCCGGGCACTCTGTTCTCTTCCACTATATAGGCGCTGACTGTACATGTGCGGTCTATGACAATTTTTTCACCGGCGGCGCAGGTCTGCCAGTCGCCCATGCCGAGCGAGTACCATATTTCGGTTGTCTGCGCATCAACACCTTCGGGCAGCTCAATTGCCACCGTTGTTTCGGGATAGAACACCCCTTTGGGCGCATCGCACACAATCACCGGCACACGGCTTGCAAGAGGTGTCACATCCTCGCCGTCGCGTATCCACAGCACAGGCACCGCATCAGGAGTGTCATCCGAAGGCATTACAATGCCGGTAACATCAAACAGGCGCCCTTCTGTGTCGCCGTGCAGATGAGGCAGCTCGCCAAACTCAGAATGCGAAATCTTGAACATGTCTCCGGCGGCGGTGTAGCCGGTGCAATAGCCGGCAACACGGCTGCTGACTTCGGGTTGCGCCTCAGGTTCTATAGACACTCCGCGGAGCACCACCAGCTGACCGTACTGCGACTTGTCGGGCGAGTCAACCTCGACAGGCTCTGCCTGAGCGCCCACCGACACCGGAGTGTAGTAGCTGTCATAGCCGGTTGCATCGGCAAAACGGAAATTCTCGACATTGGCGTTCTTAAGCACAAAGCCTTTCAGACGGCTTCCGGGAACCGGCCTGCTATTCTCCTCGCCCCAGCCTGCGGAGTTATAAACCGGCAGAGTGTTGCCGAGCGGACCCTGCACGAACAGGTAATTGCGGCTGCATGCAAGCACAGTCACTTCGGCGTCCAGATAATACACCACATCGGGGTCGGCTTCGTCGAATATAAAGTTGGCGAGGAAATTCACCGGACGGGTCACACGGGTAAACACCCTTTGCGTTTCGGCGCTGACACCTGCGCCTCTCCTTGCCGAGTAAGCGCGCACAGTTACCGTAGAGTTTATCTTTTCGGGGGCTGCCGGGTTGTAGCGGCGGCGTGTATGGTTGGCGTTGTCAAACGGATTGGAGCCGTCGAGTGTGTAGTATATCTCTGTGCCGGAGGGTATTTCGTCAAGCCCCTCTATGCCGAATCCGAGATATGCGTCAGTGAGAAACTCTGTTTCATCCGCATCCTCACCTATGTATATATAGGGGCGCTCCGCGTTATCGACGCGGTTTGGCAGCTCAAGCGGACAGAAAGCGAAGCTGTCGGTGCCTTTGCGCACCACAACACCGGTCATTTCGTAAGGTGTGTTCTCATCGGCGTAGCGGGTGTTCCAACCTCCGGTAAACCCGAACAGGTCGAAGTACATCTCCATGGGCGGGTCGGTGCGCAGGGTGTAGACAAAACCGGATGTTTCGTCGCCGTCGCGCAGCACAGTGACATTTGTCATGCGGAAGTAATGGGCAAGGTCGTTGTCGTCAAACTGCTTTGAGTCAACGGCAATGTCAAGCTGATGCGGGGTTATGGCAGCGGGGTCGAAGTGGTCCACAACCTTGAATGTGCGTGAAAAGCCTGTTGCGTCTCCAACCCAGTTGCCGAGTTCGGTGCGCTTCGGCTTCATGGCGAAATCGGTCACCACATCGCCCGGAGTCAGCCCTGCCGCGCTCCAGCCGTTGGCGTTGTATATCAGCAGATAGTCATGCCCGCCATGGTCCAGAGGCTGCGCCACATAAAGCCATTTGTCCTCGATGCGCACCACAGTGAGCCGTGCGTCGGACAACGCGCCTGCAGTCATGCGACACACCGGCACCGCCGCCTCATTCTCGCGCTCGTAGCATTCGGTGCGGAACAGAGCTATGGTCTGCACATCGCGGATATTCGCTACATGCCTGAATCTCAGCTCTATGACCTGACTAAGCGATTTTATTCCGGTCGCAGGGTCGGTGCGCTCGGCAACAAACCATGCGCGGCTGCGGTCGTTCTTTTCCAAATCATCATACACGCAGTTTATGGTTGTACCCTCCTCGTAAAGGGTACCCCGGGCAGAAATATCATCATAGGGGTAGAGCGGCGATGTGATGCGCGAGCCTGTCTGATAGTACACCTTCACGTCGGGGTCGTCAGGCAGAGCCACTGTCATGTCAACACCGGAGGGCAGCACATAGTCCACACTTACAATCTTCAGACCGGGACTCGTGTAGTAAGGGTCTGAAGACTGGTTGCGCCCGTCCTCCTCGGCTCCCTCCACAAACTCGCCAATAAGCAGATTGGGAGCCTTTACAACCGGGTTGAGCGGGCAGCGGTAAACAGCTACCGGATAGAGCACCAGCCCTACTCCGACCTCGTAACCCACAAAGCCCTCCACATCATAACGCTCGCCGAAGCGGAACCCGTCGGGCAGCAGGTCAGCCAGAGTGTGCCCCTCGAACTTGTTGTAGAGCTGCACTGTGGCTCCGCTGCCGTCGTTGAGAACAATGCGATTTGACTCCACTTTGGTGTAGGGATACACCACATGGCGCGAATAGTCTTCCTTTGTCAGAGCGCGGTCAAGACGCTGCACATGCGGACGAGGCTCTTCAAGCAGCAGTCCCTGCGCATAGTACTTCACAGTGCCCTGCGTCGCCTCGGCGAGATAGCGTCTGTAGCCGGTGACTCTGCATTCTGGCAATCCGTTGTTGTAGGAAAATGTGCCTAAAAGGTCTACGGTGCCGTACTGACTGTCCAGATAACGGAAATTATCGTCTTTCTCGTATGAATGGCGACCGGTGAAACCGTTGTCGTAGTATGATTCGGGAAAGTCCTCGCCATTGAGGGTGTAGAGCATGTTGCCGACGCGGAAATCCTTTGTACTTCCAGATCGCTCTGCCCATTCGTAGTCGGATGCATACATGTAGCGCATCTCAGAGCCGAGTACCTTGTAGCACCCCTCGATTATCACTCCGTAATCACCGTTAGAGAGACTATTTCGCTTCGAAGCCATTACGAGCTTGCCGTCGAGTGCAGCACCTTCGGCAACCATCTCGGTAAACGCCTTCTGTTCGGTTTCGAGTACCGAAAGCTCGCGTCGCACAACCGAGCTTGGCGATTTACCGCTCTCCACCGCTATTGCCTGAATGGCAAACGGAGGCTTGACATCTGAGCTGAAAATGTCCAGCTCCTTTTCGTACAGCTTGCTGTTTATGGTAGGCGCAGTGCCGTCGAGCGTGTAGTAAATCTTTGCGTCAGGGTTTAACGAACTGTTTGAAATGCTGACCTTTGTGGTGTATAGAAACGGGTCGGTATAGCCTTCGGCAATGGAAATGGAGGGCGGGTAGGTAAACGCAACCTCGCCACTCTCGCCGCCGTCCGGCACCTCATACTCAACCTCTATGTTGGCGATATATGCAACGGCACTATTTGTAAATTCGACACTCTCTAAATCTTGCCCTTCTTCAGCCCGCCACTCTTTTGCCAAACTTATATTTACAGCAGAACTTGGGCTGGTCAACAGATTTCCATTGTATTTTATATTGTTAACTCCTGTATTTTTTTTAGTAGGGGCAAAAAACGTGACCCTCCTTATGTATGCATTCTCAACATTCTGAATAGAGACCGTAAATGTATTGTTTACAGGAGATGTAATATAACTATCCAGACGCCCGTATGAAGCTTTTTTAGTTACATCTAATGCAACGGTGGCATTGCCAAACACAAGCTTGTAAAGAGGAGTAAACGAACCTGAGGTATAATAATTTCCACTACCGACAGAGGTACCATTCGTACCATAATATACCCTTGTATATTTCGAGCCGAAGTAGGTGTTTTCTACATACCTTGCCGCACTGCACAGCTGCGTGACGGCAAGTATTGTGTAGATTAGTGTTATTAGTCTTTTCATTGTATAGTTTCTGATTATGTATAATAATTGGATATTTATTCTAAAAAAATAACGGCAATTTATCCTGATAAGCAACGGCAATTTATCCTGATAAGCAACGGCAAGCCGGATTGTCTCTCGACAAATGGCACATAGAAAATCGCGGATTTCCGGAAGAAACCTCGCGCAACGTACTGAATATCAAATAGCTATCAATACATAGGGGGGGGGTAGAAATACCCCTCCACCCAAGCATGGATGATGTTTTGTACATGTATTCAAAATTCCTGTATAAAGCCTCCAATATGTCTTTATTGACTCACGGCTCGATTATTTCGCAAATTTATATATTTTTCTCTACCTACAAGAAATGTTTGCATTGATTAACATAAAATTATTTCTCAAACACAACAATTCTTTAAAATCCGCCGCACCGCCCTACACTTCCGCACAACTCTGTAAACACCGGGCATTATAGCTTTTTTGAGATTTTTAAGGCGGATTTGACATTAAAACGCCCCTCTCAGATGTTGTTATACCAAGCCGCCGCAGAGATAATTTGGTAATTTAACATAAAAATTGCCCGAAATTCATTATCTTTGCACGCTAAAATCTCAGATAAAGCAAATGAGACAATTAAAAATCACAAAATCTATCACCAATCGCGAAAGCGCTTCTCTTGACAAGTACCTGCAAGAGATTGGACGCGAGGAGCTTATCTCTGTAGAGGAGGAAGTGGAGCTTGCGCAGCGCATTCGTCAGGGCGACCAGCGGGCACTTGAAAAGCTCACCCGTGCAAACCTACGCTTCGTGGTGTCGGTGGCAAAGCAGTACCAGAATCAGGGGCTGAGCCTTCCCGACCTTATCAACGAAGGCAATCTCGGGCTGATAAAAGCCGCACAGAAGTTTGACGAGACCCGCGGATTCAAATTCATCTCCTACGCCGTGTGGTGGATTCGTCAGTCAATTCTTCAGGCACTTGCCGAGCAGAGCCGCATTGTGCGCCTGCCGCTCAACCAGGTGGGGTCGCTGAACAAAATCAGCAAGGCTCTGTCTAAATTCGAGCAGGAGCATGAGCGCCGCCCGTCGCCCGAAGAGCTTGCCGAGCGTCTTGATGTGCCGGTAGACAAAATCGCCGACACCCTCAAGGTTTCAGGACGCCACATTTCGGTAGACGCTCCTTTTGTTGAAGGCGAGGACAACAGTCTGCTTGACGTGCTGACCAACGACGACTCCCCGATGGCCGACTCCACCCTTACCCAGGAGAGTCTCAGCAAGGAGGTTGACAGAGCGCTCCGCCAGCTGCACGAACGCGAAAGAGAGATTCTTAAAATGTTTTTCGGCATAGGCTGCCAGGAAATGACCCTTGAAGAAATAGGCGCGAAATTCGACCTCACGCGTGAGCGCGTGCGTCAGATTAAAGAAAAAGCGATACGCCGCCTGAAGGGACAGAAGAGCAAGCTGCTGAAAACCTATCTCGGACAATAACATCGCCGTCAAACAAAAGCTACACTGCGTCGCCCGCTTCATTGCCGGCGACGCAGTGCTTTTTTTAGAGCCCGGTTAAACGGGCTTTATTTCACTGCCGGGCGCGGCGCTCTACCCACTCCACCTCCATGCGGTAGAAATCGGGCTTGGGAGCGCCCCTTAGCTCGCTGTCAAAAAACGCTTTCCAGCGAGGATAGTACAACTCCCTCAGCAGCCCCGCCCACTCGCGGTGGGAATAGTCGTGCAGCCCGCCGGAGTTTGCGGCTATGCTGTCGCCCCACACAGTCACCAGCATCGCGGCGTTGCGGCGGTATAGCTCACGCGCGGCGGGGTCGCTGCCGGCAAGCGCCGAAGCCGCGTCCAGCCAGGTGTCCACACACATGTCGGGCTGTTGGCTCAACAGAGAGTCCTGCACCAGAATCAGGTTGAGAAACTCATCGCTGAGCGCCAGCAACGCAGCGGTGTCGCCGAGTTCGCGCGCCTGCGCCATGCGGCTGAGCAAAACATTGCCCCTGTCGGCATTTGCCTGACGCTGTATGTCAGCCGAATCGTACCTGTAGTTTGTGTTTCCGCAGCGGGCTGCCATGGCGGCGGCAGCCACTGCTGTGCTGTCGGCATCGTAAAACAGCTTTGACGAACCCCAAGTGCTTGCGCTTGACACACCCCAGCGCGGGCGGGCGCAAAACAGCGACTCCACCGTGCCCTCGCCGCGATAGTCGGTCGGAGCGTTGTAGACCGTTGCCCTCAATGCCTCCCAGCCGCGCCTTGTGTCAGAGGGAAGAGTGTCGGTGCCGTAACGCGCCTTGAGATAGCCTGCGAGCCACTCTCCGGTATCGAACGCCTCGTCGCGCCAAGGCAGCTCGTAGAGCAGCTCATACATCACCGGATTGTTTTCGATGCCCTCCGGGGTGGCGCCCACTCCCGTCAGATGATTGCCGGCAACGCCGCCTTTAGCCTCGTAAAAACCGTTGACAAGCGATTCCATTCTACCGTGCATCCCCACATTGCCGCCGAAGTTGAGCAACATGCAGTAAGCCCAGTCATGCTTGCCGTAGCCTGAGTTGCGGCGCCATTTCGGCACCTTTTCGCTATAAAGGTCCAATATGAGCATGGAGCCGGCATCAAGGGTGTCAATCATAGCCGGGCGCGGGTTTGCGTGCCAGCTCTGCACCACCCACACCGCATCGGGGTTGGCGCGCTTCATGGCTGCCATCAGCTTTGTGCCGGCGGCGGGAAGGTCTACCCCCGCAACAGAGCCACCTTCATGGAAAGGGTCCATGCTGTAGTACGCCGAGGTTCCGTAGAGCGATGTCAGCTCGTTGTAGTACATGTCGGCTATGGTGTCGAAATGCTCGTCGGCGGTGCTCAGAAAAGCCGGGCGCGGAAAGCCGCACCACTTGCCGGGGTCGTCAATCTTGTAACCGAGGCGCTCGCCGATATTTCTCGGCACCATGCCGGCATAGCCGGGCAACACCGGCTCTATGCCGAGCTGCCTCATGCGCGCCACTATCTTTTTCTGTAGCTTTTCCTGATTGTCGTACCAGCTGTCGGGCAACGGGCCTCCCCACCCTTCGAGGTTGTTCATCTGCCACCACGCGAAGTAGGCGGGACCGCTGACAAATTCGCCGACCTCCTCATCGCTGTAGCCGAGCTTTTTGAGCAGGTTGCGCCACACGGTCTCGGCTCCGGTGAGCGACAGCGGCATGTTTATGCCATGGAGCGCCATCCAGTCAATCTCCTTCATCCACCTGTCCTCGTCCCAGAAAGCCATGGAGTAGGAAAAGGTGCAGTAGTTGAGATAGTAGCGGTGGGGTACAGACGCCTGCCGGCGGATAGCCCCGTCGGGCAGCGGCAGATTGTCGGGCAGCGGCTGGGTGAGGTTGTTCCAGCTTATATGTATTCCTGCAACATATTTCAGGTACCAGTTCAGACCGACAGCCATGCTCACGGTGTTGTTGCCCTGTATCACCACCCTGCCCTGAGGGTCGGACGATATTTCAAAAAAATCTTGCGCCGAGGACACCTCCCTGAACAGGATTCGCCCGGCGGATGTGCCTTCGGTGACACGCGCCGCAAGCGAGTCGACAGGCGATGCCGACACACAGCGGCACACAAGGCATAGAAGAATAGCAGCAATTGTACGCATAACAGTGTAATTTTCCGCTAAGTTAGTAAAATATTCAAAAAATTACGGCGTGAATGTAACATTTAGGCACCTCGAAGCGTCTAACTATAAAAACGTCACAAAACAAACTTCACAACATGAAAAAAATCATTCTTTCAGCTATAATAGCAATCGGGGCAGGCGCTGTGTGCTTTGCCGCCTCGCCGAAGGTCAAATACGGAGTCAACGCCACCAACATAACATCAATAGAGAGCAGCGCCGCCGTCAAAGTGGTGTACACTCCGTCGGGCAGCACATCTGTTACCGTAACAACACCCAAGGAGCTGCAAGAGTATCTGTCGGTGAAAGTGTCGGGCGACAAACTCAAAATCGGGCGCAAAGACAGTTTCAAGAGCTCTATCAAAAGCCTGTCGGATGTCACTGTGACCGTTCACGCGCCGGCAGTCACTGATTTCGAGGCGACAACCGCATCTGTCATCACCGTAACCGCTCCGCTCAAAGCCACCGGCAGCGAGGTTGAGATTGAGGTGTCAACCGCCGGCTCGGTGACAGTGCCGGGCATCACCTGCTCCGACATTGAGATAGACGCAAGCACAGCCGGAACTGTGAATATAAGCGGCAACACATCTGCCGGATTTATTTCTGCCGAAGCCTCCACAGGCTCCTCCGTAAAGGTCGGCGGTATCAGCGGCGACAAGGTCAAAGCCGAGTCGTCTACCGGGGCAAGCATCACGCTGTCTGGCAACGCGGACAAAGCCGACCTCAGCGCAAGCACCGGCGGCTCAGTGCAGGCTTCCGGGCTGAAAGCCAAAAGCATAAGCCGTTCAAGTTCGAGCGGCGGCAGTATACACTGATTCATTGCCACACAACTTTTTCATACTTGAGTTAATTGAACGGAGAGAAACGCTGATGAAGCGTTTCTCTCTTTGTATAGTACCGTTTGCACCGCTGTGGCGGCTGCATGGCTGCGGCGGGTCAGTTGCTTGAAGCCTGTCTGAACTGGCTCGGACTCACTCCGGCTATACGCTTGAATAGGCGGGTGAAGTGCTGAGGATACTGAAAGCCGAGGTCGTAGGCAATCTCGGCTATGTCATCGCTTCCCGTAGCCAGAAGATGCTTTGCCACATCTACCACATGTCGCGAAATCAGCTCCTGAGCCGTAACCCCTGTCTCTTTTTTTACCAGGTCACCGAAATAGCCCGGAGTCAGATTGGCTTCGTCGGCAAAATATGCCACGGAGGGGAGGCAGTCACGGGTCTTGCCTATTGTAAAATACTCTCTCAGCGAGCGCTCAAATGTATTCACGACCGACGAATTTACCCGGTGGCGTGTTATGAACTGGCGGTCATAGAACCGGTTAAGATACTCCAGCAGAAGCTGGATGTTGGCGCTGAGCAAATCTGCCGAATGCCCGTCGACTGGGTACTCTGTCTCCTGCCTTATCTTGTTGAAACAGTCAATAAACAGCATCCGCTCACGCTCCGAAAGGTGCAGCGACTCCATCTGCGAGTAATCGAAAAAGCCGAAGCGCGCAATCTTTTCTCCCAGCGGCGTACCGTAAATCAGGTTTGTGTGAAACAGAATGGCAAGCACATCGGGCTGCATCTCGTTGCCTTCGGTCAACACCACTACTGTCTGTCCCGGAGCAAATGTCACAACCGCCCCCTCCTGATAGTCATAGGTCTGCCTGCCGTACTTTATGGCGCACTGCACACCTTTTTTCAAAAACACGGCATAGACATCCCTGTACTCATAGGTGCCGGCGGGCACCGGATATTTTGCTTCCTTGAGATCTACCGCCGCCACAAGCGGGTGATATGTCGTAAGTCCGTAGAGCTTGTTGTAAGCATCCACGCTGTCAATTCTGTAATGTTTCATACCGCGAATTTAAACTATCCGGTTCAAATTTACGCAACTATCTGCAATTTTGGTATATATTGTCGCAATTGCGGTCATTATGCAGCGACCGCAGCGGGTTAATTTTGCACCATGAGGTACCAGAAAGAGGGCAAGCCGGCGGTAGAGATATTGCCCGGCACTGTAATTCATATTCCCGCAAATGTCAAACACTGGCACGGAGCAGCAGCCGACAGCTGGTTTGCCCACCTCGCGTTCAGTGTTCCCGGCGAGGATTGCTCCAACGAATGGCTTGAGCAGGTTACAGACGAGGAATACAGCAAACTCTGACCCGTCCAGACATCCCCGTTTTAACATTTACCTTTCCATATTTTAACATTTGACGAGTTTTTCAAATGCAATATCCTATAGTACAACATGTTGCATTTTTAACATTCACGAGTGTGAAAATTAAGACAATATCCGGCTGATTCGTGTCGTAACTTTGCACACATGCAAACACACACACGCAAACAATCTAAAAACACACACAGAATGAGAAAGAAAAAACAAATCAGCCTGCGCATTGAATGGATTGAAACAATCGCCACCCTCATCACATCGCTGCAGCTCGAAGTGATGAACGCCGTAATAGCCTATCTGACAGACGGTACCGTGATGCGAATTGACAACATCGACGCCGCCGAGATGTTCATGAGCATCAAAAACGACATTGACGCCCGTGCCGAGGAGCGCCGCCGCAAGGCAGCCGAACGCCGCGCGAAGAAAGCACCCGTGCCGGGCTATCTGCCTGAGAAAGCTCCGGAAAATCTTGACGAGAGAGTAGCAGCCAACGGCCTTGTAGACTGGGTGGTCAGCTGTCATTCATTCAAGGATTTCCGCCGGTTTGACAAACCGTTGCTTGCCGAACTTGCCCTGCAGGTGTGCGACTGGTGGCGCGAGCATCCGAGCGAAGAGTTGCCGAGCCAGCAGAAAATACGCGCGGAGATAAACGCCCGTTTCGGCAAAGTTGCCGACGAGCTCGCCGGAAGTACCTATGTGACCCGCGAAAAATGGCTCGCACACATGGCTCCGAATGCCGCCAGGCGCCGCGCTTAGAAGCTGTTTAAATTTAAACAGTTTTTAGAGTAGAGATGAATATACCGCACGGAGCAGTGCGCCGCGGGGATTGGTGTCAGAAAAAGCCCGGTTGTTTCTTGACGGATTTACCCGGTTGCTGAGAAACACAAACACAATCTCTTGATCGGGGTCAATCCAGAAGCAGGTGCCGGTAAAACCTGTGTGACCGTATGTGTTGCCCCCCACTCCGGTGTCTTCCAGACTGCGCAGCTCTCCCGCAAGGTCAAATGCAAGAGCCCGTCTGCCCCCTGCGCTACGGCTGCGGGTAAACAGGTCGACCGTACTGCCGCTGATTATCTTTTCCGGACCGTACACCCCTTTTTGCAGCAGCATCTGCGAGAACTTAGCTATGTCGCCGGCTGTGGAGAAGAGTCCGGCATTGCCCTGCACTCCTCCGCTATAGGCAGCCAGCTCGTCATGCACATAGCCTCTTACTGTCTGCCCGCGCAGATAATCATCGCGCTCAGTCGGCGCTATTTCGGAGGCGCTGTGGGTTTCAAGCGGTCTGAAACAGGTGTTTGACGCTCCGAGCGGACCGAACAGTTCGGAGCCGACCCACTTGTCGTGTTCCACACCTGTGAGGCGTTGCTCCATGTCCATCAGCAGACAGAAATTCAGGCAACTGTAAAAATATTTTTTTGATGCCCGCAGACCGATATTGTATATACGGTTCATTATGGTGTCGCGGGTGGCTGCTCCCACATACCAGCCCTTTGCCATTTCTATGTCTAAACCGGCGCTGCTTGCGCGTTTGAGTATGTCGGTGCGCTTGCGTGCCGAGGAATGAGCATACACTCCGGGAGCTACCCTTACCGTGTACGGCGCACGCGCACGGCGGCTGGTGAGCGCTCCGGTATAGCTGTCTGAATCCGTCATTATCTTAATCATGTTAAGGCTCGCGGGCATTCCGCTCTCATGGTACAGCAGCTGCTCTACCGTAAGATTTTGCTTGTCGGTGCCTCTCAGCCCCGGAACATGCCGCGACACCTTGTCTTTCAGCCCGTACAGACCTCTGTCAAATGCAATCATCAGTCCTCCGGCGGTTGCTGTTGCCTTGGTCATGGAAGCGATGTCGTAAAGAGTGTTTTCTGTCACTTCAGCTGTGCCGCCACGCTCTATTTTGCCGTAGCCCTTGTCTATGACAACATCGCCCTTGCGCGCCACAACTACCTGACACCCCGGAAATGCCCCTGCCGCAAGGCAAACCTTTACAATGGAGTCAACCCGGTACTCCAGTCTTGATGAAAACCCTGCCGCAGCCGGCGACGCGTATCCGAGACGGCTTTTGGCTATGTCACACCCCTCGCCTTCACGAGCCACCCCGGTCACATTGACCGGAAACCTGCCACTGACAGCTATTCCGCCAAAGAGCGACTGTGCCGCAGCGCGGCGCAGCTCCGGAGTATCGTCATAAGCAGCGACAAATGTGCTCAGCCTGCCGATACCGTTTTTCAGAGCCGACATTTTGTAAGGGTTCACAAAAACAATCCCCACCGCTCCGTCAAGAGCGGCAAGCCTGCTCAACGCGTCTGCCGCCCAACCGGCATTGCTGAACACCGCAGCCACCACAACATCCGCCTTTGAAATCCGGGCAAGGGCGTCGGCGGTGATACCTGTCTGTCCAACGGAATACTCCTTGACCTGAGCGTATTTGCCACACATTCTTGAAAACTCGTTTTCTGCGGGCGCGCCTATGCTCACCACAGCTATGCTTCTTGTGCCGAGGTTGCCCAACGGAAGCACCCCGTCGCTGTTGCGCACGGCAGTGATGCTCCCTGCCGCAAGGCGCTCCTTTACCATTTTTGCCGAAGCGCCGTTGACTATTGCCTTCACATCCTTTCGCGGCACCGACGCTCCGCCGGCAAGTCCGAGCTGGTATTTGGCACACAGAATCTTGCGGCAGCTCTCCTCGATTCGCCTCACGGAAACCGCTCCGCTATTAACCGCCGAAACCACCGCCTCAATATCGCCATAGGGCGCACCGCTGCCGAGAAGCACATCGGCGCCGGCTTTAAGCGCCGCCACACAATTGTTTTCACCGGCACGCGTCACCGCGCCCTTCATTGCAAGAGCATCGGTAAACACCAGACCGCCGAAACCCATTTTCTTCTTGAGCAGACCGGTGGTGATTTTTTCGGAAAGAGATGCCGGAGTGCCGGAAGCATCGAGCGCCGGCACTTTGAGATGCCCCACCATTATGCCGCCGAAACCGCTGTTTATAAAGTCGCGAAACGGCACCAGGTCAACAGAATCGAGAACACCATAAGAGTGGTCTACAGTCGGCAACGCCTTGTGACTGTCAACCGAAGTGTCGCCATGTCCGGGAAAATGTTTGCCAACCGCCATTACTCCGCCATCTTCGAGCCCTTTCGAATAAGCACATCCGAGAGCCGACACCCGCTGCGGGTTCTCGCCGAAAGAGCGATAGCCGATAACCGGATTGGCAGGATTGGAATTGACATCAAGCACAGGAGCGAAATTCACATGAATGCCAACCTCGCGACATTCGCGCGCCACCTCCCTGCCATACTCATACAGCAGCTCCGGGTCGGAAATGGCTCCGAGTCCCATACTGTATGGAAAACGCGGGGCATCGCTGAGACGCATTGACAAACCCCACTCGCCGTCAAGAGTGACAAGCAGCGGCACCCGCGCCGCATCCTGCGCTCCGCGTATCAGGGAGGCATAGCCCGCCACAGTGCCTTTGCCGAGCAGAAAACCGCCGACCTGACCCTGAGTGACCATTTTTTTCAGAGACGCATGACCGGCGGGGTTGTCAAACACATCAAGCCTCGGCACAAACAGCTGCCCCACCTTCTGGCGCAGGGTCATGCCCGCCATTACAGAGTCTGCCCAGCGTCCGGCATCGTCATTTTCCACAAGCGCAGCCCCTGTCCTGTCCGGAGATGAGGGCGTAAGCGCCGGGGCTATAAACGCCGGCACACAGGCAAGAGTAAGAAATATCGAACTTTTGAGTACGGTGCGTATTTTCATTTGCTGAATATTTATCTGGGTGTCATTCTGACCTTTGTGTCAGGCTTTATCTTTTTGCCCTTGTACGGAGACATGCCAAGGTATTTTATCACGTCCTCGTACAGAATTTCGTTGCTGCGACCGGTTTCCACTCCGTTTTTAAACGACTTCATGTAATCGCCGCCTGTGGCAAGATAGTCGATTGTAGCTATACGGTATGCTTTGTCCGGGTCAAGCGGCTTTCCGCCGATAAGAATCGAGCTGCATTTTTTTGTTTCAGGGTCATACACCGCCGTAGCGTTGCTCACTCCGTCGCCCAGCCTGCCAGCCATAACGTCGAAACCGGCGGCGAGGTCACTGCCCTTTATGTCAAGAAGCACAATGCGGTTGTCAAACGGCAGCATCTGCATTATAAGTCCGCGGGTAATATCTCCCGAAGGCATGTTGCAGCGAATGCCCCCCTTGTTCATCACCGCCATATCCACCGGCGCCCCGTTCAGGTCGCTTCCGGCGGCATAGACAATATCCGTAATCAGGTTTACCAGCCCGAAATCCTGCTTCACAAACGGAGCGGCGGCACGCCCGATTTTAATGCCGAGAATAGAGTCAACATCATGACGGTACGGCTCCAGGATTGCTGCCGCACCCTCGTCTATACGCGAGTCCAGCCTGCTGTCAACCGCAATCAGACGATATTTGGCAGCCATCGTCTCAAGATCAATATCTATCTCTCCGACATACTTTCCGAGCGAGCCTGTCTGCACCACAAGAATTGTGTCACCGACCTCATTGGCTATCCTGCACTGCGGCCCGCCCTCAGCCTCCGGATTGATGAGCGTGTGGCTGTGACCGCCTATGATTATGTCAATATCCTCCGACCTGCGCGCAATGTCAAGATCCTGCGGTCTGGCTCCGGCGTTGTACCCTATGTGAGTGAGCGCCACAACCATATCCACCTTCTCGTTATGCTTGAGATGCCACGCCGTGGCATTTGCAGCCTTGACACCGTCAAGATACCTGACACCGGTGCAGTTTGCCGCCGAAATCATTCCCTCAGGGTCAAGATTTATCGCTATAAAACCGATTTTCCTGTCGCCGTACTTCTTGA
The DNA here is from genome assembly GCA_003762715.1 of Muribaculaceae bacterium Isolate-104 (HZI). Lineage (GTDB taxonomy): Bacteria > Bacteroidota > Bacteroidia > Bacteroidales > Muribaculaceae > Paramuribaculum. The sequence continues at coordinate 72,090 of RIBJ01000034.1, forward strand.
CGGCATATGGAGCGAAGTGCTCGGCAAGCGGAGTGGCAGACACATCGTAGTTCGTTGTCAGCCAAGTGGCTTCACTTTGGCTGATTTGCCGCACAAGGGCATCCATTCCCGAATCGAACTCATGATTGCCGAGTATCTGGATGTCATAGCCCATGTCGTCCATGAGCTTACGCTCTACCTCGCCGCCAAACAAAGTGTAGTACAAAGTACCCTGCACAGCATCGCCCGCATCTACAAGCAGCACATTGTCATTTGCCTGCCGCACGCTGTCGACAATCACCTTGCGGCGCAATATACCGCCCATGCCGTCGCTTGCCGGGTCTATCGCGCTGTGGGTGTCGTTGGTGTGCAGTATCACAAGATTATCGGCTATGCCGCACACAGCCATACAGCCGGCGGCAAACACAGAAACCAATTTTTTTGAGCCCATTAACTTTTTCGATTTGAGTTTATGACCACGAAGTTAGCAAAAATTATTCTGTCGGCGATACCGAAATTACACGGCTCACACCAGGCTTAGCATATGTTTGCACACATTATAAACTATTTATACCTTTGCAATACCTGAATGTTGCACCGCCGGGGGAGAACCTCCGTACAACTGCCCCGCCGAAAACACTGCAAACATAGCATTCTGCCTGCAGACCGGTGCTGATGACACTATGTACGGGCGCTCGCGCATTACAGCAAAAGCAAAATCCGCCTGGGACAATCTTGAAAAAGAACACCCCGGCTTCTATATCCACAAAATAGACCTGCAGCCCGGACTGGGTCACGGATGCGATTACACAGTCACTACCCCGTGGCTCAAAAATCATGTACGCAATCCACTGCCTAAATATGTGTACTGGGAAAACTTCGGTCTCGGAAATGTCAACGGAGAATCCTTCAACTGCCGTTCAGGATTCTACAACCTGCATGTCATTGAAGGACAAATAGGAAAAACCGACGGCGCCACTCGCGACGTTTACGAAATGAGCATAGACGGCAACACCGTGACCCTGAATGTGATGACCGTGGTAAACACTCCCACCGAAAGCGTCAGCGAAAACGGCTGGACTATGAACACAAACGTAACAAAAACATACACTCCGGCAACAAGAGGCAAAGTAAAAATATATTTCTGCGACGGTCTTATAGACCTTTCCGAACCGGTTACTGTGATTGTGAACGACATCACCGTGTTCAACAGCGCCGTGCAGCCCGACCGTCGGGTCATGGTCGAATCCATTGCAGAGTTCTTTGACCCTTGCAGAGTGTTTCCTGCGGCGGTTGAGGTATCAATACAATAGCTTGGTGCCGCTCAAAGCCCTGTTATAGTTATTGTTACAGACATTGCCCGCAGATTACTGTTATTTTTTTATTGAAAAAATTTTGCAGATTGCGCGAATTGCCTTAACTTTGCAGTCGCAAATGCAGCGGAGGCTGCTTGTATACCACAAGGCTCCTTAGCTCAACTGAATAGAGCATCTGACTACGGATCAGAAGGTTACAGGTTTGAATCCTGTAGGAGTCACCAATTTTTTCGATAGCTTTAAGGCTCCTTAGCTCAACTGAATAGAGCATCTGACTACGGATCAGAAGGTTACAGGTTTGAATCCTGTAGGAGTCACTAAAAGAGAGAAGCCGCTACGGTTTCTCTCTTTTCATTTATTCGCGGAGCATTCGCACGCAAAGAGAGCCGACCGCGCAATAAAATTTGCAAATAAAAAAATTTACAACTACATTTGCGACAGCACAATTAATTAAACATTAAATCTAAATGATTATTAAACACAAAAACATTTTTGCTGTGACTATTGTCGCAATCATGGCATCGGTTGGTTATTTCGGTTATACAAATCACAACACCGAGTTCAGCGACATTCAACTCGAAAACATAGAAGCTTTGGCACTCGGTGAATTTATCGTTGGAGAAGGTTGGGAATGTTTTAGTAAGATATATGACGACGTTGATAATCCGATGTACTTTACCATAATACGCTGCAATGATTGTAGCTCAACCTCAGCTGTGTACTTTAGCGAATTTGACCACTGTACATTTTCAGGAATGTATGATAAATAAAATAGCAAAGCCGGGCTGCGCATGGTTGATGGCGGCGAGCCTGTGGGCATGCGCCGGAAATAGTCAAACCACAGACTGTGTGCCAATGCCAGAGGCGAAACCTCTGACAGGCGAAACCGTGAAGACTGAGGTTGATGCCCTGTTGCCAAGAGCCATGTTTGTGGTTGACGGTAAACTGGGAATATATAAGGAACGTGAGGAATTTATGTTTGATTTCTACACCCTTCCTGATTTCAAATTCCTTTGCAGCACAGCCCCAAGAGGTCAGGGACCAGACGATTTAATAGGTCTTGAATGCCGCAATATCGAAGTGTCAGGCACCACTTTCAGTGCTCTGGAACACATGACATGGCGCCTCAAGACAATGAAGCTCGCCGGCGATAGCGCAATGCAGGTTGTCCATACATCCAAACCGTTGGATGCCAACGGAGCTATAAATATGTTCCATCGCCTGGATTCGTTGCATTACCTTAGTCTGGGCTCCACATCCAATCAGAAAGAATTCTGCATATATGATATTTCGGACGGTTCCGCCCATGAAACGGGAGAATATCCCGAATGGATAGATCCGGCAACTTTAGCCACCGGCATGCCCCTGCTGATACCTTACGGTAAATTTTTGGCGGTAAGTCCGGACGGAAACAGATTCGCGGCGTTTTATTGGCATTTTGACCGTGTGAGATTCTTTGACCGCGATTGCAAAATGCTCATGGACATCACTACCAGCCATGACAGCAACGGAAAACAGGAAGACGATGACGAGAATAAGCTCCCGTCGTGCTATTTCGGAGTCAAGGCTGCAGGCGACAAGATATATGCCTTGCACGCCGACAGCGATTCGACAAGATTGCTTGAAATATGGGATTGGGATGGACATCCCAAATCCGTGTTCAGGCTTGACCGCCCCGTAACAATCATGACTGTCGACACAAAGACCCGCCGGGTGATAGCAAAGGACGCCGAACATAGCAATGAAATATATCTGTATGAATTACCCGGCGATTATTAGAGCAGCAGTTGTCGCCGCCTTGCTGGCAACACCATTGGCAGAGGTTTTGGCAGAGGACAATGCAACAGGTGTTCGCAAGACCTCATGCACACTCTACGACATCGAAACGCCCGCTCACTGGATTTGTACAGAGGCGTTTGATGCCAACGGAAACCCTCCGGTGCGCGGCGCATTGATACTTGATGCCATCGGAGGTCAAACCAAGTGCCACCTGCGCCATCAGCATTGGAGATTCTTTGATAAAAATAATTTTACCGACGCACAGAGTTGTGATATCGAGAGCTATATATTGCCATCGGGCGACAAACCCGACTTTGATTCCGTGTGGGCTATGATAGACCGACGGTCTTCGCACAAGCATCCTGCCTCTTCGAAATGGATAAAGATTGAACGAGGCTATATGAGAGCGTCGTATGTAACAGACGTGGGCATGAAAGTCAGTAAGAAAGGAGTTCTCGAAAAGGTAACCAACCATGACCGCAATATAATTGTGGTGCGCGAGGGGCGTGAATATGTGCATGTATTGAGCATGTCTGTGCCGGCGAGCAGATACAGGTCTGATGAGAAATTCCGGCGCAAAGTGGATAATGTCTGGAAAAACTGGAAGCTGAAAAGATAACCGCACCGACGGCAACACTTATCATAAAAATTATAAAAAGCTCTCAATCCAGCAGAAACGAACGGGTGCGTGCCACTGCTGCCGCACGCGCAGCCGGTTGCCCCGGCACCGTTATAAAGAGATGCACACTACCCGGCAGAGTCTCTGACCGCACCGGCACACCGCAGCGCCCCACCCTCTTGGCAAAATCAAGCGCCGAATCTCTCAGAATATCTCTGTCGGCGGCAATAACGAGCATAGCCGGCAGCTTTGCAAGCAATGCGTCAGAGGCATTGTCAGGAAACACCAGCGGGTTTGCCGCCGATGCTCCTCCGCTCAGATAGGCGGCGTTGAACGCTTCCATATAGTCAGAATCAAGCGCATAACCGTTTCCGTACTCGCGCCACGAGCCGGTAGTGTCGGAATGCGCGGATACTACCGGATAGAAAGCAACCACGGAGCATAATTTTCCGCCACCGGCAACATAATCCAAAGCCGACGCAATGGCAAGATTGCCGCCGGAGCTGTCACCACCCACAGAAACACGGCAGGAGTCGACACCCCATTCCGCAGCACGGCTGTAGGCAGTGTCAATACTTGCCTTGCAAAATTCGAGAGCCGCCGGGAAAGGGTGCTCCGGCGCAAGAGGATACTCAACCGCAAGCACCGCCACTCCCGCCGCAGCCATATCGGCACAGAAATCCATACAACTGTTTATACTGCCGATTGTCCAGCCGCCGCCATGTAAATAAACCAGAAGAGGAAGTGCGCGGAGAGTGGAGTCTGCCGGGGTGTAAAGACGCAGACTGTCGGAAATTTCGGTCACTCTCACCCCTGCCCGGACCTCAGACACCCTGTTTCTGGAGGCGCGGATTGCGTTCAGCTCCGCACAGTCTCCGGCAACAGCCTTTAGTATCGCAGATGCCTGCGCCTTCTGCGAGCCGGGTGTCATGGAAGCGATAAAAGAGTCGGCCTGCGCGCGAAACACTTCATTGTCCGCAGACACAGACCCGCAACAGCATAGCACTGCCGCCGACAGCAAAAAACACAGCAAACTCCTCATCACACAGAAAGAGCTATGCCGTGAGCGTCAGCCATACGGCGCATATTGAGAATTGCGTAGCGCATACGCCCCAGTGCGGTGTTAATACTGACCCCGGTAGCCTCGGCGATTTCCTTGAAACTCATGTCCTGATAATAGCGCATCTCAAGCACCTGACGCTGAACATCGGGCAACGCGTCTACAAGACGGCGCACATCGGCTGTAATCTGGTCTGCCACAATGGAATCCTCCACAGTGCCTTCGCTGAGCTCCCTGCGGTTGAACACCAGGCCGTCGCCGCTGTCGGCAGACACTGTGTTGTCCGCTTTAGCCTGCCGGAAATAATCTATTATGAGATTATGGGAAATGCGCGACAGCCATCCGCCAAAACGACCTGACTCGTTGTAGCGCCCCTGCCGGATAGTCATGATTGCCTTTATGAAAGTTTCCTGAAATATATCATTGGCGGCATCATTGTCGCGCACCAGTGAATATATGAAAGAAAAAACACGAGACTGATGGCGTTTGAGAAGGATGTCAAACGCATTGTTATTTCCTGCCGCATACTCAGCTACCAGGGCTTCATCGGGCAGATTAGCCGGATTATGATTCACTGTTCTAAAAATTTACGGTTTAGAGTAGCAGTGGTCCGATAGGCAAATGTTTTTTAGGTTAATATTCAATCCGTGTATACATACAACCGCAGCGCACGCCGCGATTTGATGCAAAATTAGACAATAAACACAAACAAATCCTTACGCGTAATCGTTTTGTAACAGTGTGTGTGAATAAATTCATTTTCACAGCCAACAGATGTGTCACATTAAAAAAAATAATTACCTTTGTTTTGAATATTGTGGCATAGCGATGCCGCAGTGGCGTTTCAACATCTACCGACTAAACTCTGGAATGAAAAATCTTATAGTTCGCTCCATGTCAGGAGCGGTTTATGCGGCGCTGATAGTCTGCGCCATAATGTTTGGCGGAGCCTGGGCATTTCCGGCTTTGTGTACCGTGTTCGCCATTCTCGGAACAGGCGAGCTTACCCGGCTCTGCTACGGAACCCGGACACCCGCACTGACAGCGCTTGACATGGCAGGCGCGGCGATAGTGGTGTCAGCCCCGGCGGCATGCCTCGTCTGTGCAAGCGGAGGCATATACACGGCATCGCTGGCAGCCACCGGCGCATTTTTCGTTTATTTTCTCGCGCGGCTTATATGTCAGCTGTATCTGCCCGGAGAAAATGCTGTTGGCAGCATCTCGGCGGCATATACAAGCCTGATGTATGTGGCAATGCCCCTGTGCTGTGCATCACTGATGTATCTCATGTACGGACCCTCAATCATACTGACTATGTTCATAATGATTTGGCTCAATGACACCGGAGCTTTCTGCGTGGGTTCGCTCATAGGCAAACGACGTCTGTTCGAATGCATATCCCCGAAAAAATCATGGGAAGGATTTGCAGGAGGGCTCGTTTTCAGCATAGCCGGCGGAGCGCTCATCTATTTTCTGTTCGGCAAATGGGCTCCCGGCCTCGGCTTGGCAGAGATGTGTGCGCTCGGAGCAGTAGTGAGCGTTTTCGCCACATGGGGCGACCTTGTGGAATCACTGCTCAAACGTACAGCCGGAGTAAAAGACAGCGGACACATAATGCCCGGACACGGCGGCATTCTCGACCGCATCGACTCACTGCTGCTCGTAGCACCCGCCCTGGCGTGCTACATGGCGGCACTTACACTTATTTAGCCTATCAGATAACACCAACACAACAAACTCCATATACCAAACAATCATGTCAGACCGCCGATACAACCTGCGTGGCGTAAGCGCATCAAAAGAGGATGTACACAACGCTATCAAAAATGTAGACAAAGGACTTTATCCCAAAGCATTCTGCAAAATTATCCCCGACATACTCGGCGGAGACCCGCAGTGGTGCAACATAATGCATGCCGACGGAGCAGGAACAAAATCCTCGCTCGCCTACATGTACTGGCGCGAAACCGGCGACCTGAGTGTATGGAAAGGCATAGCCCAGGACGCTCTGATAATGAACATCGACGACCTGCTGTGCGTCGGAGCCACAGACAATATTCTGCTCAGCAGCACTATAGGCAGAAACAAGCTGCTTGTGCCCGGCGAAGTGATAGCCGCAATAATAAACGGAACAGAGGAATTGCTGTCAGACCTGCGCGCCAACGGCATAGGCATATACAGCACCGGCGGCGAGACTGCCGATGTTGGCGACCTTGTGCGCACAATCATAGTGGACAGCACAGTCACCTGCCGTATGAAACGCAGCGAGGTGATTGACAACGCCAACATAGCGGCGGGCGACGTGATAGTGGGACTTTCATCGTCAGGACAAGCCACATACGAAACCGGCTATAACGGCGGCATGGGCAGCAACGGACTCACCTCGGCTCGCCACGACGTGTTCGCGAAATACCTCGCGGGCAAATACCCCGAAAGCTATGACAGCGCTGTGCCTGACGAGCTTGTGTACTCCGGCTCCAAAACCCTTCTCGACGAGGTGGAAGGCTCACCTATAAACGCCGGACTGCTTGTGCTCTCCCCCACCCGCACATACGCCCCGGTGATAAAGCGCATACTCAACGAAATGCGCGGCGACATCCACGGCATGGTACACTGCTCCGGCGGCGCACAGACCAAGGTGATGCACTTCGTCGAGAACAAGCATGTGATAAAGGACAACATGTTTGATGTGCCGCCGCTGTTCCGCCTCATTCAGAAAGAGAGCGGCACAGACTGGGCGGAGATGTACAAGGTGTTCAACATGGGACACCGCATGGAGATATACCTCGCGCCCGAACACGCCGAAAAAGTAATTGAGATAAGCCGCAGCTTCGGCATAGAGGCGAAGATTGTCGGTAGAGTCGAGGAGGCTCCCAAGACTTGCCTGACAATAAAGAGCGAGTTCGGCACCTTTGAATATTGAAGTGAGGCACACAACCACATACGCTATAATTGCGGCGGCGCTGTGTGCTGTCGCCATACCGATAGCGTGCGGCGGCTCCGGTGCCGACAATCAGGAAGCCGACGCACACAGGCTTCCCGACACCCTGCGGGTAGGCACCCTGTACAGCCCCACATCCTATTTCATATACCGCGAGGAAACAATGGGCTACGACTACGACCTTGTGAGCCGCCTTGCCCAGGACAAAGGAATGGTTCTCAAGCTGGAAGTGGCGCCGAGCCTGCAACGCGTGGTGGAGATGCTTGATTCGGGGCTTATCGACCTGATAGCCTATGAAGTGCCGGTGACCGGAGAATACAAGCCCAAGGTGGTGGCATGCGGCATAGAATCCATAACCCATCAGGTGCTTGTACAGCCCCGGCGGTCGGAAGAGGGAAGAATAAGCGATGTGACACAGCTTGTCGGCAGAAAAGTGTATGTGGAGAAAGACAGCAAGTACCACCACCGCATGACCAACCTCAACGAGGAGCTCGGAGGCGGCATTGAGGTAGTGCCCATAGACCGCGACACCCTCATAACAGAGGACCTGATTGACATGGTGAGCCGCAAGGAGATACCGCTCACGGTAGTTGACTCCGACATAGCTCGCCTTAACAAGACATATTACCGCGACCTTGACATCACCCTGCAGGTGAGTTTCGGACAACGCGCCGCCTGGGGTGTCGCCCCCGGCAATGAGTGGCTCGCCGACTCGATAAACGAATGGATGCAGGGCGAACAGCACCGCAAAACCCGCGACGCCCTGCTGAAACGCTACTTTGAGATGAGCAAGAACGACGGCGAAGAGGGGGTGCGGTTCTCAATCGACCTGTCGCGCGGAGTAATATCGCCGTTTGACCACCTGTTTCGCAAATACGCCGCTCATATCGGCTGGGACTGGCGCCTGATAGCCGCGCAGGGCTACTGCGAGAGCCGGTTTGACTCCACCCAGGTTTCGTGGGCGGGAGCGAGAGGCATAATGCAGCTTATGCCGCGTGTGGCACGAGCCTACGGGCTGACAGACGACAACATGACCGACAACGAGGCAAACATAGAAGCTGCCGCTAAAATCATTGCGTCACACGAACGCGCCCTTGCGTCAAAAATACCCGACACCGAGGAGCGACGGAAGTTTGTGGTGGCAGCCTACAATTCCGGACTCGCACATATTCTCGACGCCATAGCGATAGCGCAGAAGTACGGTCTTGACCCTCAGAAATGGGAGGGTCAGGTGGAGAGCGCCCTGCTGATGAAGTCGAATCCCGACATATACAACGACCCGGTGTGCAAGTACGGCTATTTCCGCGGGCGTCAGACCTGCGACTATGTAAGACGGGTGTACGAGTTTTACAACAGCGCCAAACACAGCATACCTTCCTGAACAATCAACCTTTCAACAACATATTAATATGAAAAAGAAGTATCTTTCTGTGGCAGTAGCCACCACACTCGCATCTTCCATGATGCTTTCATCATGTATCGGCAGCTTCGCTCTCACAGGCAAACTCCTCAACTGGAACCGCCAGGTAGGCAACAAATTTGTGAACGAACTTGTGTTTTTTGCCTTCTGGGTTCTGCCCGTATATGAGGTTTCCGCACTCGCCGACGTGCTTGTGCTCAACAGCATCGAGTTCTGGAGCGGCACAAACCCTGTAGCCAAGGGCAAAAAGGTTATCGACGGTCAGGACGGACGCTATCTGGTAGAATGCGACGGCAAGGGCTACACCATTACCGGTGAAAACGACGGCAGTGTTGTGCGTCTCGACTTCGACGAGGCAGACCGCAGCTGGAGCGTGACCACCCCCGACGGCACAAACATGCCTCTGATGACTTTTGTAGATGACACTCATGTGCAGCTCCCCTGTGCAGACGGTTCTGTTACAACAGTAGAAGTGAGCCAGGCAGGTGTATTCGCATACCAGCAGATGGCTACCGCCGAGCTTTGGGCCCAGCGCTGAATCGGCAGGATACCGACCTAAACGAAACAAGCCGGAGCGGTTGCTCCGGCTTGCTTTGTTTTTATGCTGAGGTCAGCGGTTGAGAATTTCTTTAAGTTTCGCTGTAACGGCATCTGCCTGTTTCTGCGCTCCGAGGTCTGAGGGATGCACATAGTCCACCCAGGAGTCAGGCGAGAACCCCAGCTGGTCGTGAGTCAGATAGAACAGGTTTGGAGTGCCTTCGTTCATGAGCTTGTCGAAAGCCACACGCTGTCCCCGGTTAAGACGAGTGTAAAGCTCATACTGAGCGGCATTTGTAGGCGCATTGCTGTAGCCGGCGTGCTCCACAAGCAGTATGGGAGTGTTTGACTTTGCGCGAATCTTCGCCACCGCGTCAAGCACGAGGGCAGTTACCTCCTGCTCTGTTTTCTGTGTGAGATTGGGCATACAGTCAAGCACATACACCGCCGCGTCAAGTTCGTTGACAAGGTCGACAAGCTCGGGCTCGAGGCGACCGTTGCCGCTGAAGCCGAGGTTTACAAGAGGCATGTCGAGATTACGGCGCACAATATTAGCCCAAGCCATGCCCGGGCGTGACGAACAGGCTCCGTGGGCAATGGATGTGCCGTAGACAACGACCGGTTTTTCGGTTCTGCGCGGCTGAAGGATAAACGACGCACCTTGCGGGGTGCCTATTTCAAGAAATTTCACGGTATTGAACAGCGGCAGATTCAATTCGTATTCAACCTCCTGACCGGGCTTCAGTGTACTGCCGAGGTTGGTGTAAGAGTAACGGATTGTGTCGCCGAAAGAGTATGAGCCGAAACAAAATTCGGGCTTGCCTTCGGATGACAGCCTGTACATATCTACTCCGCTCACTCCCGTAGCGGGCATGTGGGGCATACTCAACGGACCCTCGACAGAGTATCTTACAGTAATTTCGGGAGAGTCGGTTTTGAATCTTACAGCAAGCCCCGCCGAGTTGCGCGACAAATCCCACAGAGCTTTTCTTACTGTTTTTTCGGCGCGCGGCGGCAGTCGTTTGTAAGAACCGGCAAGCTCTTCAGCCCAGCCCTGATTCTGCACGGCATAGAAATCGGCTTTAGCGGGATTGACCCAGCGGGTCTGTGCATTTCCGGCAAGAAGCGACATGCCGAGTACACTCATAGCAATAATTTTTTTCATGATACTCCTTATTTAATAATATATGATACGCAAAAGTACATAAAAAGCGGGAATATCATAATCAATCAAAGGGGAGTTTGCCAAAAGCGTTATAAACAAGTGCAGATTCGTATAGGCTTATACGCACACGGGGCAACGGCTACCCATTGCCCCGTGACCGTACATAAAGCACACAATGCGTCAGTCTTTAAGCTTTTCAGCGAGATTCTGCGCCGAATGCGCTCCTTTTTCCAAAAGGTCAGAAGCCACATCCTTGAGCTTTTCAGCCCAGCCAGACGCTTTATCTCCCACAGCCTCTTTTATGTCATTAAATTTGTCGGCAGCCTGGTCTTTTAAATCGCCGAGTTTGTCGGCAGCCTGATCGGTAAGGTCACCCAGCTTATCCTGGGCGGCAGCCATCTGAGCGGCAGCTTTTTCCTTTACTTCCTGAAGTTTTTCAGCAGCCTGTTCCTTGGTTGCCTCGAAGTTTTCTTTTGCTTCGGCAGTTGTAGCCTTTGCCTGAGCCTGAGCAGCGGCAACTTCGTCTTTTACAGCGATTTCAGCCGCCTCGGCGCTCACCTGAGCCGCCTGCTGTGCCTGCTGCTGTGCCTGCTGCGCCTGATTTTTCAATGAATCCAACATAGTAGTGTGTGTTTTAAACAGTTATTGTAATAAAAGCAATAAAGTAACAATATAACGATACGAGGCGAAGTATAGTTGAAACCGCAGAAAGGTTTTTGCAAAAAAATAGTAACTTTGCATAGAAATTCACCAAACGATTATTTATTTAAGATTATGACAGAAGTAATAAGGCAAACCCTGAACGACAAGGCGTGGGCAAGATGGCTCGCGCTGATACTGATTGCCTCCATGATGTTCTTCGCCTACATGTTTGTAGATGTGATGTCGCCCTTGCAGGCACTTGTAGAGAAAGCGCCGCTGAACTGGTCGGCAAGCGCATTCGGCAACTACGCCGGCGCGGAGTATATGCTGAATGTTTTCGGCTTTCTGATTATTGCCGGAATCATACTTGACAAAATGGGCGTGCGTTTCACCGGCACGCTGTCGGCAGCCGTAATGGTTACCGGCGCGGTAATCAAACTTTATGCGGTAAGCGAGATGTTTGCAGGCTCGGCATTTGACCAGTGGCTCGGCTCATGGTGGACAGAGATGCCCGGCAGCGCGAAACTTGCGGCATTCGGTTTCATGATTTTCGGATGTGGCTGCGAAATGGCGGGCATCACAGTGAGCAAGGCAATTGCCAAATGGTTTGAAGGCAAGGAAATGGCGCTTGCCATGGGTATCGAGATGGCAATAGCCCGTCTGGGTGTATTTGCAGTGCTTTCAATATCTCCCCGACTGTCAGACTGGTGGGGAGCGGGCAACGCGTCTGTTGTGCCTCCGGTGGCATTTTGCACGGCGCTGCTTCTTATCGGTCTTATCAATTATATCATTTTCACTTTCATGGATGTGCGCCTTGACAAGCAGCTTGGAGCCAACGCAACCGGAGATGGCGGCGAAGAGGAGTTCAAGCTCAGCGATGTGGGCGGTCTGTTTAAAAGCAGACTGTTCTGGATCATAGCTTTGCTTTGCGTGCTGTACTACTCAGCAATTTTCCCGTTCCAGCGGTTCGGCACAAATATGCTCCAGTGCAATCTTGGAATCAGCGATGTGGCGGCTGCCGATATTCTCAGATGGTTTCCGATAGGTGCGCTTCTGCTCACCCCCGCGTTGGGCTTTTTCCTTGACAAGGTGGGTCGCGGAGCCACAATGCTTATAGTAGGGTCAGTACTCCTTATATGCTGTCATCTTGTTTTTGCGCTTGTGCTCCCGGCAGTGCCGAGCGAGGGACTCGCACTGGCAACAGTGATAGTTCTCGGCGTGTCGTTTTCTCTTGTGCCCGCCGCGTTGTGGCCGTCTGTGCCCAAGGTAATGGACGCGCGCTATCTCGGAAGTGCGTACTCTCTCATTTTCTGGGTACAGAATATAGGGCTGTTCGGAGTGCCTATTCTGTTCGGCAAGATTCTGGTAGCATCCAACGAGGGTGTCGACCCGTCGCAGTACGACTACACCAATCCGATGCTGATGTTTGCCGGATTCGGTACCGCCGCCCTGATATTCGCTCTCTGGCTCAAGGTTCTGAACAGCAAGCACGGCTACGGACTCGAATCGCCCAACATCAAATCAACATCTGCCGAAGAGGCAGAGATGCTTAGTGCAGAAGAATAAGTAAGCATCTGATACTTAGAGTATAGCAATCAGCCAATTAGTATAAACTAACCGGCTGATTGTTTTTTATAACTTAACGCCGGGACTGGAGCCTGATTTATACAAAAAAATGTTAAAATAAAAAAAAGGGGGGGGGGATTTGTTTGTCTGTTTGTTTTAATTTTGCAACCATGAATTACAACATACTGATAGTTAAAATCATAAAAACACATTTATGCGAAAAATCATTTTGACAATTGCCGCAACAGGACTGCTATACGGTTGCGGAAACAAGGGTACCGGAGACGGGCTTTTGCCGGAAGTGGATGTGGCAGGCGCTGTAGCCTCGCCCGTCGAACTAAAGGTAAGCGATTTAGGGTCTAAAATATCATATATCCCACTTGAAACAAACGACAGTTCTTTGCTTGGGTCGAAATACAGCCTCCAAGCAAAAAACGACGTATTGATGGTGATTGAGGAGAATCGCAGATGCTGCCTTACATTCAGCCTCGCAGACGGTTCGTTTATCGCTTCGGTAGGTCATCCGGGGCAGGACCCCGAAGCGTGGTCGAGTCCGCTGCCCGAGGTAAGTACCGACAACAATCTCTATTTCTACCGCTACTCGCCTGACGGACCGTCAGCCCAAAAATATTCGACAGACGGAACATATCTGGGCAAAATATATCCCGGAGCGCTTAGCGCATGGTCAGGAAACAGTGTTATTGACGATACAACCGTGGTGACCATAGAATCGGGGATAAGCCCTGATGATGTTTTTGGTCTGAAATATATACGGAGCGGCATCAATTCTCCAGCCGACACCACTGTTATTCTGCCGCTTCCGGGTCCGGATAACGGCAGGTACTGGAATAGTGTGAGCATATCCCGTACCAGAGGCATTTTTTCGGGAAGCCAGACATATTTCGTGAAGTATGAGTCGGAAGCCGGAGTGGTCTACACGCCGGACGACGGCAGCCGTGAGCTTTGGCTGACCGGCACAGAGGCACGTTTCAAACCTGTATTTGTCGATACGCTATATGCCGTGACTGACAAAACGATGGCACCGGCAATTGTGTTTAACACAGGAGAAAACGGTGTAGACTACCGCACCATGAACACCGAGGGCATAAAGTCGAACACTCTGATAGTGTGCGATGTGCTTGAGACACCCGACAAGATTGTTTTTTCAGCCAGCAAGGGGTGGATGGGCTACGACGAGTCGCATAAGCCTTTTGTGGGCTATTACACAAAGTCAACCGGCAAGACTGTGGCGACAGAAGCCGAGAAAGGATTTGTTGACGATATAGAGGGCTTCATGCCATTCGAACCTGTTATCACCACTCCTGACGGCAAGCTGATAGGTATAATCAGTGTCGAGGAAATAAACAGGTGGACAGAGGAGCATCCCGATGCAAAATTGCCTGCATCGCTGGCAAATCTCGCGGAGGATGACAATCCGGTATTGGTTGTTGTCAGCAAGTAAGTTTCCACTTTGTAAAACTAAGGCGATGTGTCACAGATGTTGAGTACTGACACATCGCCTTGTTTATTCACCCGTCTGCTTCAATCAGCGAGCGGGACAAAAAAAAGCACGCCTGAAAGCGTGCTTTGATTTTTTTCCCTGACTGTGAATTATTCGCCCGGTACGATTGCTTCGCTGGGGCAAACTTCAGCGCAAGAACCGCATTCGATGCAGGTATCGGGATCGATGTGGTAGATGTCGCCTTCAGAGATAGCTTCTACGGGACAAACGGGGAGACAAGTGCCGCAAGCGACGCATTTGTCAGTAATAACGTATGCCATAATGGTTTTGGATAATTAAATTATACGAATAAAAAAATTTCGGATATAAATACTGTGCAAAAGTAAAAATAATAGTTGAGAATGCAAGTGCCGTCACCGATTTTTTTTATTCTACAAGCTGCATTCCTTTTGTAATCGCCTGCCGGTTCAGGTCAAGAAGGCTGTGGTGCCTTTCTGGCAGCACTTTCCTGAGACCGTCCATGACACTTTCCACAGGCACCACGTTTCTGATTTTCAGCAATGCGCCCAGCACAATCATGTTGTAGGTTTTGGCGTTGTTCATGTCGAAAGTCGCCTCCATTGCATCTACGCGGTAGATTTTAATGTCGGTACGCACCGGCGGGCGGTGAATGCCGTAAGAGTCGTAAATGAGTGTGCCTCCGGCTTTTATTTTGTTTTCAAATTTGTCGAGGCTCTGCTGGTTCAGAATCACGGCGGTGTCAAAGGTGTCGAGCACCGGCGAGCTTATCTTACTGTCGCTGAGTATTACAGTGACATTGGCAGTGCCTCCGCGCTGTTCGGGTCCGTAGGATGGCATCCATGTCACTTCAAGGTTGTCGCTTAGAGCGGCGTAGGCAAGAATCTTGCCCATAGAGAGGACTCCCTGCCCTCCGAATCCTGCAATGATTATTTCTTCTTTCATCTGGTTTCGTTTTTGAGGTCGCCCGGCGGGTATGCTTCAAACATGTTGTCGACCATCCACCGGTTTGCTTTAACGGGTGTCATTTTCCATCCGCTGCTGCATGTGCTGACTATCTCTACCACAGATGTTCCCCTCGAAGCCATGCTGTTTTCAAAAGCCTTGCGGATAGCCGCTTTTGCTTTTCGGACAGCCGCCGGGGTGTGGACGCTCTGGCGTGTGACATAGCATGTTCCCGGCAGTTGGGCGAGCAGTTCTGTTATTTTCAAGGGGTAGCCGTTCAGGTCTACCCTTCGCCCGTAGGGGGTTGTGGATGTGGTCATGCCTTCAAGCGTGGTGGGAGCCATCTGCCCTCCAGTCATGCCGTATATGCCGTTGTTGATGAATATTATTGCGATGTTTTCGCCACGGTTAGCGGCATGGATTGTCTCTGCCGTGCCGATAGCGGCAAGGTCGCCGTCGCCCTGGTATGTGAACACCAACCGGTCGGGGTTAAGGCGTTTTGCGGCTGTGGCTACAGCCGGGGCGCGTCCGTGTGCCGCCTCAATCCAGTCTATGTCGATGTAGTTGTATGCGAAAACCGCGCATCCTACCGGTGCAATGCCTATTGTTATGTTTTCCGCACCCATTTCCTCTATAATCTCGGCAATGAGTCTGTGAACCACACCATGACTGCATCCGGGGCAGTAGTGCATGTGGTTGTCGTTCATCAGACGGGGCTTGGTGCAGACAATGTTTTGTGTCTGCTTTATGTCGTTGCTGTTATCCATTGTCGCGTTATTTTAAAATCCGCTCTTTAAATGCGTCCAGGACTTCCTGCGGATTGGGCACAATGCCTCCGAGACGTCCGAAGTGGGCAACGGGAATCCGTCCCATAGCTGCCATTCTCACATCTTCAATCATCTGTCCGGCGTTAAGTTCCACTACGAGAATGCCTTTTACACGGCGGCTGAGGCGCTCGATGTTTTCTGTCGGGAATGGCCAGAGGGTAATAGGACGCACAAGTCCTACTTTAATGCCGTTGCCGCGTGCATCCTCAATTGCCTTGAGGCATATACGCGCCATGGAGCCGAAAGCAACCATGAGGTATTCGGCGTCATCAGTGTAGCATTCCTCACAGCGGACTTCGTCGCGCTTTATAATACTGTATGTTTCCTGATAGCGGAGATTGTTTTCCTCCATCTTGTAGCTGTCAAGCTCAAGTGTGGTAAGGATGTTTTGTTTTCGCGAGTCAGGCTTGCCTGTCACCGCCCAGGGGCATTGTCGGGCAATCTCTTTGTCAGAGCGCCGCGGACGGGGCTTAGGAAGCACCACTTTTTCCATCATCTGCCCGACTATGCCGTCGGCAAGAATCATGGCTGGAGTACGGTACTTGAAAGCGAGGTCGAAACCGAGTCCGACAAAATCTGCCATTTCCTGCACTGTGGAGGGGGCGAGGACTATGAAATGGTAATCACCGTGACCGCCGCCTTTTGTTGCCTGAAAATAGTCTGCCTGCGACGGGTGTATGGTGCCGAGTCCGGGACCGCCACGCATCACATTGACCACAAGCGCGGGGAGTTCTCCCGCCGCTATATAGCTGAGACCTTCAGCCATGAGGCTGATACCTGGGCTTGACGATGATGTCATGACGGCTTTGCCGGTAGCTGCTCCGCCATATACCATGTTTATAGCTGCCACCTCACTTTCTGCCTGAAGCACTACCATGCCGGTGGTTTCCCACGGCATCAGCGCCTCGAGAGTCTCAAGGACTTCGCTCTGAGGGGTTATAGGGTAGCCGAAGTAACCGTCGACACCGTATCTTACAGCGGCGTGCGCGATAGCCTCGTTGCCCTTCATCAGTCTGACTTCTTCCATTCTATGTCGAGTGGTGCTAAGTTTATAAATCGGAGGTGCTTACCATACGGTAAACTGTTATACAACCGTCGGGACACACGGTAGCGCACGCGGCGCACCCGATACAGGCCTGCGGATTGTCTACAAACGCAAAGTGATAGCCGCGGTTGTTGACCTCTTTCGGCTGTAAGGCAAGCACGGCGCACGGGCAAGCCACTACACACAGCTCGCAGCCTTTGCACCGTTCGGTGTTGATGTCTACCGCTCCTTTAGCTTTTGCCATATCTTTTTTTACGGTCGTTAGTAAGTTTTGCAATATTCGTTATTACTGCAAAATTACACTTTTTTTTACAATACTATTCTTTTTAACACAGCCTTAACCAATGGCACATTATGCGTTTAAATGTGCGACATGCGTCATTGCAATTCCAACTAAACCATCCTCAGGCATATAGGTTGGTTAAGCGAGAGGCAACGGTTATGTGACCACGCGGGTCACTCTCACTTTTTTATTTTTAATCTTTGCCGCAGAAGCCGCAGCCAGAATGGCAGGCACTCCGGAAGCGGGAACAGCCGCCAGCGCCTCGTGGTCAAAGACCGTTATGCGGCCGATGCTCTGAGAGCTGATGTCGGTGTGTGCCATAATGAATCCGAGGATGTCGCCGCGTGATATTTTTTCTTTACGCCCCGCATTGAAGTGGATTGTCGCCACAGCCGGCGCTATAGCAGATGCATCGCATTCGTTTTTCGGCACATAGTCTCTGCTCCAGTCCACATAGTCGGGAATCGAGTCGGCTTCCGATGTTATTATGTACGCCGTACCGGGCGCTCCGTTGCGGGCGGTGCGTCCGTTGCGGTGAATCCAGTTTTCGGCAGTGGGAGGGAGGTGATAGTGAATCACCGCATCTACAGCATCAATGTCGAGACCGCGAGCGGCAAGGTCGGTGGCAACAAGGACATTAACTGTTCCGTTATGCAGGAGCTCCACCGCCAACTGTCGTGTGTGCTGGTCGAGACCGCCATGATACAACGCAGCGCTTATACGCGCTTTTTTAAGGTAGGCGTGCAGGCGTTCGGCGCTTTCTCGGTGGTTCACAAAAACGATTGTTTTCCGTTCAGGCATAGAACAGAGAAGAGCCACAAGGGTCTGCGCCTTGTCAACAGTCGGACTTCCCACATGGACTTTCTGCAAGGCGCTACTGCGGCTGTCTGCGCTGTAGTCGTAGGATTGCCATTGTCCGTCGGGCAGATAATCGGGTATAGCCTGCGCAACAGTGGCAGATGTGAGGATAACGGATTTCAGAGCGCGCATTTTTTTGACGATGCGTCTCATGTCTGCGTCAAAACCGAGTTCGACACATTTATCGTATTCGTCAAGCACAAGTATTTCTGTTTCGGACAGGTCCAAAGTTCTGCGGTTAATATGGTCCAGCAGACGCCCCGGGGTAGCCACTATTATGTCTGGAACCGGGGTCAACGATTTTTTTTCATCGTCCATTTTGTGACCGCCATAAATCGCTGTGATTTTATATCCTGCCGCGGCAGCCTTGACAACCGAGGCTATCTGTAGAACCAGTTCGCGCGACGGTGCCATGACAACGGCAGCCACTCCCCTGCCCGGCTGAGGCATGCGTTTGAGCAGCTGTATTGTGAACGCAACTGTTTTTCCCGAACCGGTGGGTGCCGCAAGTGTAATGCGCGGAGCGGAAGCGGCGGCAAGCTCTATCTGCATCGGTTTCAGGGATGTTATGCCGAGCTTAGCCGCTATGTTTGACAGTATTTCGGATTCTTTCATTATTTTGAGGTTGTAAATATATAATGTTCAAAGGTCATTATAGTTCTTTTTGCCTTTGACAAAATACTGCCACAGTATGCTGATTTTTTTATTTGGAGAGTCGCACAATATGTTGCGTGTGACGGATTCTTTATAAAATGCGCGCATTTTCGCAAACGAGCGGTGTGCGCGAAATACCGCCCCCGCATTAGCGAAGTCAAATGACACAACAAACTTAGCCCAGGCGATTGTGTCAAGAAGCCGACGCACAAACAGCAGACGAGACCGTGTCTCAGACGGCAGGTTCTTGTGAAGCATCAAAAGGTTGTTGCGGAAATTGAGATAGGTTTTGCGCGGGTTTTGCGCGGGCAGGCTTCCACCGCCAAGGTGATACACCTGAGCCTGCGGCACAGCAGCTATGTCATAGCCGCGAAGCCTTATGCGCCAGCACAGGTCTATCTCTTCCATGTGGGCGAAGAACCGGGTGTCGAGCCCTCCGGTTTCATTGTACAGAGCGGTGCGCACCATAAGTGCGGCTCCGCTTGCCCAGAACACCGACATCGGCAAATTGTACTGTCCGTTGTCTTTTTCCACAGTGTCAAATATCCGTCCGCGGCAATAAGGATAGCCGTGACGGTCAATGAATCCGCCGGAAGCGCCGGCGTACTCGAAAGAGTCGGGATTTTGCGCCGAAAGGATTTTAGGCTGGCAGGCTCCTGTGTCGGGGTGAGACTCCATGTATTCGAGCAGCGGAGTAACCCAGTCGGATTTTGCCTCCACATCCGAATTCAGCAATACTGTATAGGGGGTGGTGATTTGCGACAAGGCTCTGTTATAGCCTTCCGAAAAGCCTAAGTTTTCCGGAAACGCAATGATTTTAATGTCGGGAAAAGCGGAGCGCACATAGGTCAGCGATGTGTCCGTGCTGCCGTTATCGGCTATTATAAGTTGCGCGGTTTCAGGCATATTGGCAGCCACCGACGGGAGAAAACGCCTCAACAGTTTTTCGCCGTTCCAGTTGAGAATGACAACTGATACAAGTTTATTTTCAATCTGTGACATCAGCCAATAATTGTAGCGTTAACTTCCTCGCCGTCAACAGAGTCGAGACGGACTTCAACAATGCGGTTTGCCAGTTTCGGCACCGCCGGCACTTTTACCTTTATATAGTTGTCGGTAAATCCGTGCATAAAGCCGTCTTTCTGCGAGTGTTCGAGCAGCACCGGACGGACGGTGCCGATGAACCGGGAGGTAAACCGGGAGAGTTTGTCATCGGATATTGCAAGCATTGTTTTTACCCTGTCGTGACGCACGGAGTTTTCTACAACAGGTGTTATTTCAAGCGCTTTTGTTCCCGGACGCTCGGAATACGGGAACACATGCAGCCGCGAAATATCAAGGCTTTCCACAAACTCGCGCGAAGATTCAAACCGCTCGGGAGTTTCACCTCGTGCACCGACTATGAGGTCGACCCCTATGAACGCATCGGGTATGAGGCGGTTGATTGTTTCGACACGGTGCCTGAACAGAGTTGTGTCATAATGTCGGCGCATAAGTTTCAGCACCTCGTCATCGCCACACTGCAAGGGTATGTGAAAATGGGGCATGAAGTTTCTGGATTTCGATACCCATTCAATTATCTCATCGGTGAGCAGATTCGGTTCTATAGAAGATATACGGTATCGTTCTATACCGTTTACCTGCTCAAGCGCTTTAATCAGATCAAAGAAATTTTCGGAGGATCCTTTTCCGAAATCGCCTATGTTGACTCCGGTTATGACAATTTCCTTTGCACCGCTGTCGGCAGCCTGTCGCGCTTTGTCTACAACAGCATGAACAGAAGCCGAACGGCTGCGACCGCGCGCCATGGGAATAGTGCAATAGGAGCAGTAGTAATCGCATCCGTCCTGCACTTTCAGAAACCATCTTGTACGGTCGCCGCGCGAGCATGAAGGATTAAACTCTCTGATTTCCTTTGCAGGAGTGATTTCCATCATGGGGGTGCGGCTTGCAAGCCATTCATCAACATAAGCGGCAAGTTTCAGCTTGCGGTCAATGCCGGCGACTATCTCCACCCCCGGCAGCGAGGCTACTTCCTGCGGTTTAAGCTGCGCATAGCATCCGGTTACCACAATAGCGGCATTGCTCCACTTTCTTGCGAAAGCGCGTATTGTCTGACGGCATTTTTTGTCGGCAAGTTCAGTAACGGAACAGGTGTTGACTATCACGATGTCGGGAGTTTCTCCCGGATTTACGCGATGAATTCCTTTTTCGGCGAGCATTGACGCCACAGTGGATGTCTCCGCAAAATTGAGCTTGCAACCAAAAGTATGATAAAAGGCTTTCGGAGCCTTATTAGAGTCATTTGTCTGTTGCATAATGCAAAATTAGACAAAATCCGCGATATAAGTGCAATATCCGTTCCACCCGGAGCGTTAAGACTGAACAATAGCGCATCCGGACAGGTTGATATTGCAGGCACTCTTTTGCCAATAAATTACTATACACTTCTTTCTATGCTCAAAGAGAATCTTATTCAAATATATGCCAAAAGTTTCCGCGACAACTGGGATTTGCCAGCCGTAACCGACTATGCCAGCGGCGAGACCTTATGCTACGGAGACCTGGCAAGAAGAATAGCGCGGACACATCTGTTTTTTAAAGAATGCGGCATAAAACCGGGTGACAAGATTGCACTGATCGGCAAGAATACCGTTTCATGGGTGGTTGTGTATATTGCAACTGTAACATACGGCGCGGTCATTGTGCCTATTCTACAGGATTTCAATGCCGGCGACGCGCAGCACATAATCAACCACAGCGACTCGCAGATGCTTTTTGTCAGCGACAGTATCTGGGAGAATCTTGAATTTGAAAAAATGACCAAGATAAGGGTTGCGATGTCGCTTGACGATGCAAAGGTACTCGCCGAGCATCCGGACAACAGCCACCGTGCTATAAAAGCGCTTGCCCAGCTGCCGAAAAAATTTGACAAGCTGTACCCGCGCGGCTATACCACCGAATGTGTGAGTTATGTCAAGATGCCAAAGGATTCTCTTGCCGAAATCAACTACACTTCAGGCACTACCGGATTCAGCAAGGGGGTGATGCTTACCCAGAACAATCTTTGCGGCAATGTGGTGTTCGGCATTCGTTCGCGCCTGCATTACAAGGGATCGCGCTGCTTGTCTTTCCTGCCGCTGGCTCATGCCTACGGGTGTGCGTTTGACATGCTTGTGCCGCTCGCCACAGGCACGCATATAACTCTTTTCGGCAAACTGCCGTCGCCCAAAGCTCTGCTCAAGGCACTGAACGAGGTGAGACCGAATCTCATCTTATGTGTGCCTCTTATTCTGGAAAAGATATACCGTAACCAGATTGTGCCGGTAATATCCACTCCGGCAATGAGACGGATGGTAAGCATGCCGGTTCTCAACAGAGTTGTATTCTCCAGAATACGTAACAAGCTTACCGAAGCCTTCGGGGGCTGTTTCGAGGAGGTGATAGTCGGAGGCGCGCCTATTAATCCGGAGGTAGAGGCGTTTCTGCACAAAATAAAGTTTCCGTTCACGGTAGGGTACGGTATGACCGAATGCGGACCCCTTATAAGCTACACCCCGTGGCGCAAGTTTATTCCGGGGTCGGCGGGCCGCACACTGCCGGGACTCATGCACACAAAGGTGCTGAGCGAGGACGAGACATCAATACCGGGAGAAATCTGTGTACGCGGCGAGAATGTGATGAAAGGATATTACAAAAACAAAAAGAGTACTGACGAGGTGCTTGACGCTGACGGATGGCTACACACCGGCGACATGGGTACTGTAAGTCCCGACGGCACAATATTTATAAAGGGGCGATACAAGACCATGATACTGTCATCCAACGGACAAAACATCTATCCTGAAGAGATTGAGGCTAAGCTCAACAACATGCCATTTGTTGCCGAGAGCCTGGTTGTAGAGCGAGGCAAACGGCTAATAGCACTGGTGTATCCCGACTACGAAGCTATGGACAGGCAGGGTGTGACATCCGACATGTTGCCGGAAATAATGGACAAGGTCACCGGCGAACTGAACAAGCTGGTTGCCCCTTATGAGAAGATAGACAGGATACAGCTTATTGCGAACGAATTTGAGAAGACTCCGAAAAAATCTATAAAGCGCTATCTCTACAATGCCTGAGCAACTGTTTAAACTTAATTCGAAATTTTTATACAGTGAATCTTGTGGCTTCCTTGAGGTCTTTTATGGTTGTTTTCACCGAGTCTCATCGGTCACATAGCTCGCTATGCTCCTTCTTCGACTCGTAAAAACTCCTCATAAATTCCTCTCAATGAACCTCACAATTAAAATTAAACAGTTTCTGCGAACTCATGCTTTTCGGAATAAAGTATTGCCCCTTGCCGCGCGTGGCTTTGCCGTAAGCCACTGCATGAACCGGACATATATGGTAGCATCCGAGGCACAGTGTGCAATTAGTACCCCAACAGGGATGCCCGTTCTCCATGCGTATATTTGCCGCAGGACACACAGCCGCGCATTTGCCGCAGGATATACATGAGCCGGTGAATGAAAACGGTTTAGGCGACATCATGAACCGGGAGAACAGCGGGTACAACACATGAGTCTTAATCCAAGGGAACTGTCCTCTGACAACACTGTCAACCTTTGCACCACAGGCTATGCCGCGCGCCACTTCTGCAAGGCGCCCGGCGGCGGCAGAGAGTTTTTCCTGCTCCAGCGAAGAGGAATCCACATCGAATCCCGGCAAAAGCACATAGTTGTTAGGCATCTGCACCGACCAGGCGCCACGGGCATTCCACCTTTTACGCCTCAACAGGCTGCGCCATGTCTCATGGGCAAGCCCAATGTCATCGCCGCAGGTACACACCATGTAGTGTCGGGCATTTTCCAGACCCACCGACCGGCTGATGAATTTCTTCACCATCGGGGGCAAGCCCCAGGAGTATATCGGAAACACCCATATAACCCTTTCGCACGATGATGCCGACGCGTAGCAACCGGGCGTCATGCGGCACATGTCCTCGCCAAGCATTTGCGCAAGAACCGTTGCGGCATAAAGACTGTTACCGGTACCGGAATGCCAGTAAATCATCTTATAGTTACCTGAGTGGCACCGAATCCGTATTCACGGAATGATGCATCCTGAACCTCGACCTTGCCCTTGTACCTGTGGTTAAGCTCTTTCACAAGAGCATGTCGCAGCACACCGTCACCTTTACCGTGTATGAACACGATTTTCTGACCTTTGTTTGCAAGGTTTGAATCCATTACTTTGCGGAATTCATCTACCTGAAGATTGAGCATATCGGCATTTGACATTCCCGCCGTAGTATCTACAAGCTCGTCGATGTGCAGGTCAACCTCTATTATGCCGGACGCTCCGGGACGATAATCCGTGTTCTTGACTACAGGACGCTTTATCCGTTTTTTATCAGCCGGCTTGGGTTTGCTTACCGATTGTACCAATTTTTCAACGTCAAGCTGCCCGCGCACGCACGGCACATCATTTTTCACGATGTCAAAGGCAATGACCGGTGTTTCAAAATACGGATTTGATTTGAAACAGTGCAGTTTGAAGAATTTGGTTATATCGGGTTTAATATCGACCGAAAACGGAGTTTTCATGGCAAATTCCTTGCCTTTTTTGAATGCCACCGCCTGAATGGCTATGCGTTCAAGCGAAGACACAGCGTCTTTGCCAAACTCCTCAAGAAGCACTTGTATTCCAGGCTCTACTATTCCGGCGTAGCGGGTGTTCCACCCGCCATCGGCTGCGGCACTCATATAGGTAAAGTACAGATAGTAGTTGGAGTCGTTTACAAGGTAAGCGAAGTATGAGGTGTCTGACAGGCGCTTAAGGTCGTCTGCCTCAAAGCCGAGCACAAGGTTTAGAATGTCTCCTCCCTCAACCTCAGTAGGCTTGACTTCCGGTTCAACCGGTGTGTAATCTTTCGAAGGAGTCTTTTCAGCCTCCTTTACAGCGCTTACCGCCGGAGCGTCCTGCCGGTTTTTAGCCTGCGCCCTCTCCCATGCCGTAGAATTGTCGACAACCACACACTCTTTCAACAGCACCGGGGTGTCAAAGCCGTCTTCGTCGGTAACAAAAGCCATGTTGGCTTCAATCCGGGT
This sequence comes from Muribaculaceae bacterium Isolate-104 (HZI), assembly GCA_003762715.1. Lineage (GTDB taxonomy): Bacteria > Bacteroidota > Bacteroidia > Bacteroidales > Muribaculaceae > Paramuribaculum. The sequence continues at coordinate 97,301 of RIBJ01000034.1, forward strand.
CACTCTGCCGCCTCCGACAGAGTTCAAAAAGCGAACCGTATCTCCTATTTTAACTGACGATGCCATTGCTTTTACTTTTTGTCAATCTGTTTAAGCAGCTCTTCCACTGCGACTTTCAGCTGAGTGTCTTCGCCTTTGACTATAGCAGCGGGGTCGTTTGCCACCTTGATATCGGGTTCAAGCTGAGTATTTTCAAGATAGTTGCCTTCTGCTGTACGGAAACCGATTACGGGAATGCCATAGACAAGCGAGGGATCCTGAAGTGTTTCCCAGTTCACACTGCTCATTGTGCCCGGCACCGGCATGCCTACGAGCTTGCCAAGACCGAGATGACTGTATACCCACGGTGTGCCATGGGCGTTGCTGTAGTTTGCCTCACAGGTAATCATAATGCTCGGTCTGTTCCACCGGCGGGAGGGCATATCAGAAGTCGGCACACCATGCACATCCTGAGTGAGATATTTCTTGCCGCTGAACATAACCTCGATATCCTCATGCAGACGACCGCCGCCATTCCAGCGGGTGTCTATCACAATGCCTTCCTTGCCGATGTATTCGCCAAGTACTTTAGCATACATTTTACGGAAACTGTCGTCGCTCATGCTCTGTATGTGCACATAGCCAAGACGACCGCCCGACAGTCTGTCAACCTCTGCCTCGCGAGATTTCACCCAACGGTCGTACAGCAGGTTGCCCATCTGACCGGAGCTTATCGGCAGAATCACCTCTTCCCAGGATTCAGCTCCTGGCATAGACAGGCTTACAAGCGTTTTCTTGCCGGCTATGGCGTTGAACATTGCCGTATAGTCCACGTCCTTGTCTATACGCACACCGTTAACCGCTGTAACGACAGCACCTGACTTTACTTTTGAGGAAGCCCTGTCAAAGGGACCTCCGGCTACCACTTCAGCCACTTTCAGCCCGTCACCTTCATAGTTCCAGTCGAAAAGAAGACCGAGCGAGGCTGTTGCATCACCGCCGCCGGGAGCATAGTATCTGCCTCCGGTGTGGCTCACATTCAGTTCGCCAAGCAGTTCGCTCAGAAGCTCGGCAAAATCGTAATTGTTTGATATATGAGGCAGGAATTTCTTGTAATTGGCATACATTGCGTCCCAGTCCACTCCGTTAATGTCAGTGCGGAATATCCGTTCGCGCACCTCATTGTGCACATGATCAAGCATATACTCTCTTTCGGCGGCAGCATCAAGTTTCATAGCCGCGCTGGCGCTAACCGAAGTGGTTTTCTCGCTTTTGGGGTCAAACTTGCGCACGGAGCTGCCCATAAGGTACAGATTGCCGTCCTTGTCCACATCAATGCCACGGGCACCGGACAGTTTGCTGACAAGTTTCACATCTCTTGTACGAGGCTTCACCTTCCATAAGTCATAGCCTTTTTCAAATGCGCTCAGGTAGTAGAGGGTCTCGCCATCCTCGGTAAGATATGCATCGGCAAGATTTGATGAGTTGGGAGTGAGGCGAATAGTACGTTCGGCAATGCCTTCGAGTTCCACATTCTCGGTCTTGCTGTCTTTCGCATCAGCTTTGTCCTCTTTGGCGTTTTTGCTTCCGCTGTCTTTCTTGTCAGCCGCGGATTTTTCTTTTTTCTGAGCCTTTTCAACCTCTTTGAGAAGAGCGTAGTCTTCTTCGTTCAGGCGGAACTTATCGTAAGACTCCTTATTAAGAAAAGCTATCATCACATCGCTCATCGAGCCCCATGAAGCATGATTGCGCATGCCGTAACGCTCGCTGTTAAAGATTATGGCGTTTCCTCCCATAGCCCAGCGGGGATTCTCGTCAAAATAGCCTGTCTTTGTGATGTATGTCATTTTGCCGCTGTCGGCATTAATTATGGCAATATCGCCATACGGCTGGTGCCTGAGATCCATAGCCTCTATCAATATCCATTTGCCGTCAGGACTCCACTGCGAAGGAAATCCTTTGGTTCTTGACGCTATAGTGGAGCCGTCGGTCAGCTGGCGCACCTTCTTTGTGTCCAGATCCATGACCATGAGCTTTGTACGGTCCTGAACAAATGTCATTTTCTTTCCATCTGGAGATATTGACGGGTATGTGCGGTCAATTTTATCCTTGGGGTTGAACACCGGAGTTTCCTCCACAACAGTTGCATTTGAGAAATTCGGGTCGTCCTTGCGCGCTACAGACGCCTTATATATATTATAGTGTCCGTCTCGTTCCGAACTATAATATAAGGTGCGGTTGTCCGGAGCCCAGGCAAGAGTGCTTTCTCCTGCGGGTGTATGTGTAATCTGCTTTGTGGACGCATGTTCTGTAGAGGTCACAAACACCTCGCCCCGGTTGACAAACGCTATCTGCTTGCCGTCCGGACTCACAGCCCCGGCTCCAACCGAACGTATGTTGAGGTTTTGCGGCAGTTCCTCTTCATCCACGGTAAGGGTTATTTTTACTTTCTGCGGAGCAGCATCTCCTTTTTTAGTGTATATCTCACCATTATAGGTAAATGCGAATGTTCCGTCTGCCCCTCTTGACAAAAATCTTACGGGATGAGTTTTGAAATCTGTCAGCTTTGTTACAGATGACGGATTTTCAATATTCATGGAGTATAGGTTGAAGCTGCCTCCGTTGCGCTCGCTGAGGAAATATATTGTAGACCCGTCCTGTCCGATGACCGGATTGCGGTCTTCGCCTCCCCGGGCTGTCAGATTGGTGTGTTTACCGGTAGCGGCATCGTACTTCCAGATGTCTCTGGTAACAGACGAGGTATGGTGCTTTCGCCATTTGTCTTCGCCACCCTTGACATCCTCATACACGAAAGACTTGCCATCGGGAAGGAATGTCATCTGAACGGCAGGAGTGCCAAGCACCTGTGTTATTCTTCCGCCGGACACCGGCACACGATACAGCTCAGACATAGCTCTGTAAGGGAACAAAGCGCTTGAGGCAGGGTCCTGAATGCTTGCGCTGAACAGTACATATTTGCCGTCAGGAGTGAATGCTTCGGGGGTTTCCGCAGCCGAGTTAGTGGTCAGCCGGGTGGCGGTGCCGCCGTTTGCACTCATTATATATATATCGGCATTCCCCGAACGGTCCGATGAAAAGGCGATGCTTTTGCCGTCAGGGCTCCACACCGGCTCGCTTTCATACGACGAACGAGATGTCAGCCTTACTGCCTCACCTCCAGTTGTGGCAACTTTCCATATATCGCCTTTATATGTGAACACAATTTCCTTGCCGTCAGGAGAAATCTTTACATCCCGGAGCCACATGGGGGTCACCGCCTGCGCAACTCCGGCTGTCAGCGCCGAAACTATCAGCGTGCTCAGTATCTTATTCATATTCAAGTTATTACTATTTCCACTTATCTACACATATGTATAGACCTCAACAAAGTTACTAAAATTATCCGGCTTCAAAACGCGACTGAGTAAAAATTTAATTATCTTTGCACTTGTTGAAATATTACACAACGCCGACTGAACCAAATCACAATACCAAACTCCCTAAGAATGAACCGACTCTCGCTCATGGCATTACCGCTGATAGCCCTTGCCGCTACCGGATGTGTACAATCATCCGGCCCCGCAAACCCGGATGTCACAGAGATTGACCTCCTCGCCAATCTTGAAGCTCCGGATTTTGACAACACCAGCATAACAGATGTAAAATACACCCTGCTTGACACTGCGACAACCGCTTTACTCGGCAATTACTGCGACATTTTCGGAGTAATGAACGACACGGTCATCATTCATGACATGACATCGTTTGGTGTCAACTCGCGGCTGCTTCTATTTGACGCCAACGACGGACACCTCATACGCCCCATCAGCCATGTCGGACAAGGACCCGGCGAATACCAGTGGATACAGGGCGTTGTCACCGACCCCGAACACAGCGAGCTGTTGCTGCTTGCCAACAAGGCACTACGCTACTCCACCGCCGACCGCTACATAGAAAGCTACGATAGTTCTAACGGCAAAGCCCCCATTGGCTCGGCTAAAAACGGCATATACCAGACCCAGACTTCTGACGGAAACCTGCTTATTTACCGCTACGACATGACAATGACATCCACTGACACCATAGTGGTCAAGGGCTTCGAACCCAAATGGAACTCTGTTACCTCAAACCTTTCCGGCGACGAGGTTCTGATAAATATTGCAGACACGGTATTTTCTCTCACTCCCGGAGAAATGCATCCGGTAGCCGTATTGACTCGCGGAGCCAAAGCGCTCACCCCCGAAACAGACCAGAAGATGCTCCAGCTCATTGCTAAATCGGACATGAAGCAGTTCTCCGAACTATATGGACAATATATAGTATTCCAACAGTTCATCAATGACTACACTCGCTTCATTGTCACATACACCTATGGCGGCCGAAGTTATATAGATACATACTCGCGCGAAAACGGCAAACTCCTGGCAAGGTATTCAGACTCCGACGATGACAACGCCGGAATACCGGTACCCTACGCCGACCGCACCATACACATCAACAGACTGCCGTTTTACTACAACGGAAGATTTTACGCAATAGTAAGCGAGGAAGAAACGCTTGGCAATGACGGCGAAACATCGGAAGACCTCAACCGCGCACTTATTTCTTGGAGAGTAGAATAACGACAACATTTCAAATGACAACACTTCAACCTCACAGAATCAGCTCGGTCGATGCGCTTCGCGGATTCGCACTCCTTGCCATTGTACTCCTTCACAACCTTGAGCACTACAATATCTTCGGCGCACCCGCCGCCGAATCTCCGCTGCTGAAATGGCTCGACTCAACCTCTTACGACTTCATCTTCTTTATTTTTGCCGGCAAGGCATATGCCACCTTTTCACTGCTGTTCGGATTCAGTTTTTTCATACAGCTGCGAAACGCGCGCTCAAGAGGAAACGACTTCAGAGCACGGTTTGCCTGGCGCATGTTCCTGCTGTTCTGCTTCTCTCAGCTTCATGCGCTGTTTTACAACGGAGACATCCTGCTGCTCTATTCCGTGTGCGGGCTGATACTGATTCCGGCATCCTCATGGAGTGACAAAAAAGTGCTTGTCGTGGCATCAATATTAATGCTACAGCCATTTGCATGGGGCAAAATAATATATGCGCTTTTCAACCCGCAATACATCGACACAAATTCAATGTTCTACCGCTATGCCGCCATAGCCACCGAAACCGGACAAAACGGCAATCTGATAGAGACATTAGCCGACAACATCTGGAACGGCCAGCTGTACAGCAATTTCTGGCAAGTAGAAGCAGGACGTCTGTTCCAGACCCCGGCATTGTTTCTGTTTGGCATGTGGCTGGGTCGCAAAAACTTGTTTGTGCAGTCGGACACAAGCCGCAGATTCTGGATTTCAACCCTAAAAACCGCCGGATGCGCCTGCGTGCCACTATTCATGCTGTGCCGCCTTGTGCCGCCTCACATTGAAAACGTTACCATACTTTCGTACTACAGCATAGCGTTACCCATGATATACAACTTCTCATTTATGGCAATGCTTGTTTCGGCATTCATGCTTGTGTGGTTCAAAGCCGGCGATGGCAGAAAATCGCAACGATTCATAATTCCATACGGCAAGATGAGTCTGACAAACTACATTTTCCAGTCAATAATCGGAGTAACATTGTACTACCATTTCGGATTCGGACTTTTTGACAAAGTCGGGGCATTCGGCTCCGTATGCATTGCGTGCGCCATATTTACATTCCAACTGGGATACAGCCGGTTATGGCTACGCACCCATCCCCAGGGACCGCTGGAATACCTGTGGAAACGCGGCACCTGGCTAAACTGGCAGAAAACGCAATCGGCAGCCACCGACTGATTCTCTCCACTCAAACACATCACATCAGTAAACACCTTAGATAATTCACTTATCAGATAACTGCCAACGGAGTTTTTTTGTTTAAAATGACACAAGAGCAACAAGTTATTGAAGTTCTGCGTAAGGAAGGAGGATACGCCACTTTACGCCGGTTGAATGAAGTAATGGACTTTTCAACATGGAATACCAAAACTCCAGAAGCCAGCATAAGAAGGATTGTACAAAATAGCGACGCTATTTTCCGAATCCAGCCGGGACTGTGGGCTCTTGAAGAATCAAGAGATTCGATTCTTCAAAAATTCAAGATTAAAGAAGGAAACCCTACGAGCTTTGAACTGTTTAATCATACTTATTACCAAGGACTCATTGTAGAGATAGGACATTATAAAAGATTCACAACATACGTTCCACCGCAAGACCAGCAAAAGTTGTTTTTGGACAAGAGATTAGGAGACTTAACAGACCACAAAGTCATACCCCAATTCACTTTTGAGACTATATTGCGTAGAGCCAGAACCGTTGATGTCATTTGGTTTAATGAAAGGAATATGCCAAGCCAATTTTATGAGGTTGAACATACCACCGACATCAAAAATTCCTTGTCAAAATTTTACGAACTTCAAGACTTCCTTTCTTCGTTTTATATTGTGGCAAACAGCCACCGTGAGAATGAATTCAAAGACAAAATTGGTGCATCAATCTTCTCTCCGATAAAAGGTCGAGTCAAATTCATAACATACGACAAGGTTGCATCGTTGCACTCGAATCTTTCACAACAAGAACAGTTAATCTGGTGAGTTGTGAATGATTACATCGCGGATACAACAAAAGGACATACTATAACCCTTACATAAAAAATCAATGCAGTGAATTGCTGGGCAAATTTGCATTTGGCATTTTTGTTTTGTAACTTTGGGGGTGAGAAATGATTTTTTATCGTGAAATACTTTATTCACCTCACATACATTATAATCATAGCCTGCACAACCCTGACGAGCAGGGCTATGACTCCGGAAGAAGCCAGAGCCGCTTACGCAGCCGGAGATTACGCCGAGGCGGTTGCCACCTTACGCGCCATTGCCGATAAGGAACCACGCAACACTTCTGCCAACACCATGGCAGGCATTGCATTACTACGCACCGGCAACACTCTGTCGGCACAAAAATATCTGCAAAAGGGCACAAACGACGCAAAGATTGCCCTGGCTGAAATCTGTTTCTTCGACTATGATTTCGACGGTGCCGACGAATGGCTGGAAAAATACTCCGCAGCCCAGAAAAAAGCCCGAAAGCCTGAAAGCGATGAGGCTGAAGCGTTGCGCTCCCGTATAGAAACCGGTCGCGCCATGCTTGACAGGGTTGAAAAAATTATCATTACCGACAGTATCACAGTGCCTCGCGATGATTTTTTCAAAGCCTACCGACTTGCTTCTTCTGCCGGCAGAATAACCGGAGCATCCTCCCTGCCCCCCGGAATAGAAGCGGCGTCACCATCTTCTGTATTTGTTACAGAAAACTCAGGCACTGTAATTTGGAGCGCACCCGATGAAAACGAGAACTTTGTGCTCATGCAGTCATCTCGCCTCGCCGACGACAGCTGGGAGCAGCCCGAACCGCTTGGCGATGTGCTCAATGAAGGCGGCGATGCCAATTTCCCGTTCCTGATGAGCGACGGGGTCACACTCTATTTTGCAAATGACGGAGAAAACAGCCTTGGCGGATACGACATATTCATATCGCGCAACAACGGCGAGAGATATCTTCAGCCACAAAACATCGGCATGCCGTATAATTCGCCTTTTGACGACTACATGCTTGCCATTGATGAAGAAACCGGTATTGGCTGGTGGGCTACCGACCGCAACCGTATCGAAGACTCCGTTACAATATACCGGTTCATTCCCCAGGAACTAAGAATAAACTACCCTGTTGACACCAAAGGACTTACCCAATACGCCAAGGTGGCAAACTATCGTCATACATGGACTGACGGCGCCGACTACTCCACTCTGAACAAAAAAGTCGACAACCTGCGCCAATACAACCCCGAGAAGAAAGCCGACTTCCATTTCGGCATGCCGGACGGGTCGGTGCGCACCTCCGTGGAATCTTTTCACAGCGCACAGGCACGCGCCCTGATAAAAGATTATCTGCGGGAGAAAAACAACCTTGACTCAATTTATGCAACGCTTGACCGGCTACGCAAAAAATATGCTTCGGGCGATACTTCCGTAGGCTCTGACATCATTGCATATGAAAAATCTGTAGAGACAGCTCAGGTTCATCTTTCCGAGCTTCGCAATCTGATTGTAAACGCTGAAAATTATAAAAATTAATCATTCATATCCCCCAAAACAATGGAACTTACAGTAATAATATTTGCAGCAGTAGCGCTGATAATACTCTGCATCTTCTTCTATTATGTACCGTTCTTCCTGTGGATTTCCGCCCAGGTAAGCGGCGTGCGCATATCTCTTATGCAGCTCATGCTGATGCGCATACGAAAAGTACCCGTCAGCACTATAGTGCAGGCAATGATAGAAGCCCATAAAGCCGGGCTGCACGAAGTTACCCGCGACGACCTCGAAGCCCACTACCTCGCGGGAGGCAATGTTGAAAAGGTGGTACATGCGCTTGTAAGCGCATCAAAAGCCAACATTGACCTCGGATTCAAAATGGCTACCGCAATTGACCTTGCCGGCCGCGATGTGTTTCAGGCAGTGCAGATGAGCGTGAATCCTAAAGTTATTGATACTCCGCCGGTTACTGCTGTTGCCAAAGACGGCATTCAGCTTATAGCAAAAGCCCGCGTCACAGTAAGAGCAAACATCAAACAACTCGTGGGAGGTGCAGGCGAAGACACTGTACTTGCCCGAGTAGGCGAAGGCATCGTATCGTCCATCGGCTCTTCGGAAAGCCACAAGCAGGTGCTTGAAAATCCCGACAGCATTTCAAAACTTGTTTTACGCAAAGGGCTTGACAGCGGCACCGCCTTTGAAATTCTCTCCATTGACATTGCCGACATAGACATAGGCAAAAACATCGGTGCAGCATTGCAGATCGACCAGGCCCAGGCAGACAAAAACATCGCTCAGGCAAAGGCAGAGGAACGCCGCGCTATGGCTATAGCCCTTGAACAGGAAATGAAAGCCAAGGCACAGGAAGCGCGCGCGAAAGTGATTGAGGCAGAAGCCGAACTGCCAAAGGCTATGGCAGAAGCGTTTACTAACGGCAACCTCGGCATCATGGACTACTACCGCATGAAAAATGTGCAGGCAGACACAAACATGCGCGACATGATTGCCAATCCTCAGGCAAACAACACTAAGTAATTCCACACCGGCTTAATGACCTCTTTTCTGATTGCGCTCGCCTTACTGGTTGGCGGATACTTCATCTATGGAACTCTGGTAGACCGCATTATAGGCACCAAAGCATCCACGCCAATGCCGGCGAACACCAGAAACGACGGCATTGACTTCATACCGATGGCTCCGTGGAGGGTATTCCTTATACAGTTCCTTAACATAGCCGGACTCGGACCGATTTTCGGAGCCATAATGGGCATAATGTTCGGGCCTGCCGCATTTCTTTGGATTGTGCTCGGAACTATTTTTGCAGGCGCGGTTCACGACTTTCTGAGCGGAGTAATCTCAATCCGCATGGGAGGGGCATCCTTGCCGGAAATTGTCGGCAAGGAGCTCGGCAACGGTATAAAACAAGTCATGAGAGGATTTTCTGTAATCCTGCTGATTCTTGTCGGAGCCGTTTTTGTCTTGACTCCTGCCGACTTGCTGTCTGCCATGACCCCGTCTTGGCTTGACCGCACCGTGTGGATAGCTATTATTTTCGGCTACTACATGCTTGCAACGCTGCTGCCCATTGACAAACTCATCGGCAACCTATATCCGGTATTCGGTTTCGCGTTGCTGTTTATGGCAGTCGGGCTGCTGCGCTATCTTCTCTTCGGCGGAGTGGACATACCGGTGGATTTTTCGGAAGGTCTTGCAAACAGATTTGCAGGAGATACCGATTCACATCCCGTTTTCCCCATGATGTTTGTCAGCATTGCCTGTGGAGCTATTTCAGGATTTCACGCCACACAATCGCCAATGATGGCTCGCTGCCTTACTAATGAAAAGCTCGCGCGTCCAATATTTTACGGAGCAATGGTAACAGAAGGCATAGTAGCCCTGATTTGGGCGGCGGCGGCAATAGCCTTCACCGGCAGCTACGAGCAGCTCGGAGAGTACATGGCGGCTCATGGAAACAGTGCGGGCGCATTGGTTAATGAAATTTCAATAACCTGGCTCGGCACAGCTGGCGGCATTCTCGCACTGCTGGGAGTTGTGGCTGCTCCTGTAAGCACCGGCGACACAGCTCTGCGCAGCGCCCGGCTAATTGTAGCCGATTTTCTTGACATAAGCCAGAAATCCATTGCAAAACGTCTCGCAGTATGCCTGCCGATTTTCGCAGCCACATTCGTTATCATGTTCATAGATTTCAATGTGCTGTGGAGATACTTCGCATGGAGCAACCAGACTTTGGCGGTTTTCACGCTGTGGGCGGTCACGGTCTACCTTGCCCGGCACCGCAAAGCATACATTGTCAGCCTGTGCCCCGCACTGTTCATGACTGCCGTGAGCATCAGCTACCTCCTTTTTGCAAGAAATCCCGAAGGGTTCGGCTTGCCCCTCTCTATCGCAGTAGGCTGCGGCATCATTGTGGCTACCGTATTCCTCTTCCTGTTCATGCGTTGGAAAAAACGGTTTGCATCATTACAGCATCAGACACACTATGATTGATTTTTCAAAGATTATATCAGAGTCTAACCTATACAACTTCCACTCCCACACACAGTTTTGCGACGGCAGGGCTGAGATGGAACAGTTTGCGCAGGCTGCCGCAGACAGCCGCTTCACTCATTACGGCTTTTCTCCCCACTCCCCTATACCGTTTGAATCGCCATGCAACATGAAATTCAGTGATGTGGACAAATACATTGCCGAATTCAACAGGCTAAAATCCTTGTACTCCGACCGGCTTGAGCTATACATGGCAATGGAAATCGATTATCTCGGAGACGATTGGGGTCCGGCATCGCCATACTTCGACTCATTGCCGCTTGACTACCGCATAGGCTCCGTTCATTTTATCCCTTCCAAAAACGGCATGGTGGATGTGGACGGGCGGTTTGAAAGTTTCAAAAACAAAATGGCTGTTCATTTTGACAATGACATACGTTACGTCGTGGAATCTTTCTACTCCCAGACTAACCGTATGATTCAATCCGGAAAATTCGATATAATCGGGCACTTTGACAAAATCGGGCACAACGCGTCGCACTTCTGTCCCGGTATCGAAGACAAACAATGGTACATAAACCTTGTAAATGACATTATTGACAACATAATATCAAACAAACTCACTGTCGAGATAAACACAAAGGCAAAAGCTGAACATAACAAATTCTTTCCAAACGAAAAATACTGGAAACGGCTCTCTGATGCTGGAATCACAATCGTGATAAACAGCGATGCCCACTACCCAGAACTGATAAACGCCTCTCGCCCGGAAGCGCTCACCAGTCTTGACAGACTCAGGAGTAATTAGAAAGTCCGTATGCACCTGTCTCCGCTCAGGCACACACTCACTGGAACCCTTTGAAAAAGCCAATGCCCCCTATACAGTCAATTATGAACGACATTGCACCGCTTCGGTCCACTCCTCCCTCCATAAACCACGTCAAGCCCGCCCCGCTGCCGGAAATCAGGGATATACGTCTTGACAACGGTATGCTGCTTAAAATCTGCCACCGACCGGACCTCGAACTTATTGCCTTCAATGCCATAACCCGTGGAGGATATGCTGAAGCGCAGGCTCCGAGTATTGCCTCACTCGCCGCCACAATGCGCTCCGAAGGCACAGCCCGCAACACCTCCGCGCAGATAGCCGGTATGATTGACTTCTCCGGGTCATGGATTATGTCTGCCGCACAAGGTCATTACACAACCACCGGCATATACGCACTGGCACGAAAAGCAGCCTCTGTCATGCCTCTTATGCGCGACATGGTTTTTCATCCGGCATTTCCGGAAAAAGAACTGGAAGTGGCAGCCCGGAGACTCGCCTCCAAAATAGAGATTGACACCACAACCGTTGGCTATCAGGCTGACAAAGCCATCAGAGAACTGTCATTCGGCACCTGCCACCCACTCGCAAGAACATCTTCCGCCTCTGACATACTTGGCATTTCGCGCAACGACCTTGTGGCATTTCATTCGCAGTTTGCATCGCCCGCGTCAACCACACTGTTTGCTGTAGGCAGATTCGACTCGTCCCTTGAAAGCATCATAAACAACTCGTTCGGACAGACTGAATGTATCGCCGACCTTGCCCCGCTCAACATCCAGCCATTTGATTTTGACAAGGGAGGTACCGTAAAAAACATTCCTGTCAAGGATGCCAGTCAAAGTGCCCTTCGGATAAGCCTGCCCGGACTCCCCCGCACCCACAAAGACTACCTGGCGCTGCGTCTTGCCGTAATGGCACTCGGCGGCTATTTCGGCAGCCGGCTGTCTAAAAACATTCGCGAGGACAAAGGCTTGACTTACGGGATATCGGCATCACTCCTCGGATACAACGAAGGCGGCATTGTTCAGATTGCCACTAAATGCTCGGCAGACTATGTTCCGGCGGTCATGGAAGAAACATTCAAAGAAATTACACGCCTTTCCGAATGCCCGCTGTCGCCTGTTGAGCTGCAATGCCTCAAACAAGCCGAGACAGTTTCCCTGACCGACATAACAGACTCACCATTCTCCACGCTCGATTTCTACCAGACTATACACACCGGCGGTCTCAGCCGGATTTATTTCGACGAAAGGCGCGCCGCCGTCAACTCCATCACATCTGAACACATCGCCCTCATGGCATCACGCTACCTCGACTGCTCCAAAGCCGTGGCTGCCATTGCCGGATAAAAAACTCACCGGACCGCCGCCTAAAACAGAACTTCCTACGGAGCAACGCATCCGTTAATAACTTTTTATTATTTGACAATCACATTTTTGGCAATATGTGATAATGCATTGCCGATTTTTTTCGCTAATTTTGCAAACGTAAAAACAAAAACAACTTTAACCTGCATAATATGAAGAAAAGTGCATTGCAAATAGCTCGCGCTGCCTATCAGCCCAAGCTCCCCGTTGCCCTCACAGGCAATGTAAAAGTGGTTGAAGGAGCGCCCACCCAGTCGGTAGCAGACCAGGAAGATATCAAAAAGCTCTTTCCAAACACCTACGGACTTCCCGAAATACGTTTTGAAAAAAGCAACACTCCGGTACAAGGCAAACCTATCAATGTCGGCGTGATTCTTTCAGGCGGTCAGGCTCCCGGCGGACACAATGTGATATGCGGTCTTTTCGACGGTCTGAAAAAAATCAACAAAGACAGCAAACTCTACGGCTTTCTCATGGGTCCCGGCGGACTTGTTGACCATAATTATATCGAACTCACTGACTCAATCATCGATGAATACCGCAACACAGGCGGCTTCGACATTATAGGGTCTGGCAGAACCAAACTCGAAAAGAAAGAACAGTTCGACAAAGGTCTTGAAATACTGAAACAGCTTGGCATCACCGCTCTTGTAATCATAGGTGGCGATGACTCCAACACAAACGCCGCCGTACTTGCCGAATATTACAAAAACATCGGAGCCGGTGTTCAGGTTATCGGCTGTCCGAAAACCATTGACGGCGACCTTAAAAACGAAGTTGTTGAAGCATCTTTCGGCTTCGACACAGCTACAAAAGTCTACAGCGAACTCATCGGCAACATACAGCGCGACTGCTTCTCTGCTAAAAAATACTGGCACTTCATCAAGCTCATGGGTCGTTCAGCATCACATATCGCGCTTGAATGTGCACTCCAGACACAGCCCAACGTATGCATCGTGTCAGAAGAAGTAGAGGCAAACAACCAGACTCTTGACGATGTAGTAAATTATATTGCCGGCATCGTTGCGGCAAGAGCCAAAAACGGCAACAACTTCGGCACTGTACTTATTCCGGAAGGTCTTATAGAATTCATCCCCGCGATGAAGAATCTTATATCAGAGCTTAACGACCTTCTTGCCAAGAGCCCTGACTTCGCCACACTCGCTCCCGCGCAACAGCGTGAGTTTGTAATGGGCAAACTCAGCGCCGACAACGCAAAAGTGTTCGCTTCACTTCCTGAAGGCGTGGCACGACAGCTCACACTCGACCGCGACCCCCACGGCAATGTGCAGGTATCACTCATCGAAACAGAAAAACTTCTCAGCGAAATGGTGGCTCGCCGTCTTGAAGAGATGCGCGCCGAGGGCAACTACAACGGCAAGTTCTCTCCCCTGCACCACTTCTTCGGATACGAAGGCCGCTGCGCAGCTCCCTCAAACTTCGATGCCGACTACTGCTACGCGCTCGGCTTTAATGCAGCATGCCTTATAAACGCCGGCGTTACAGGCTACATTTCAAGCCTGCGCAACCTCACCAAACCTTCAGTTCAGTGGCTTGCCGGCGGCATACCTATCACCATGATGTTCAACATGGAGCGCCGTCACGGAGAAATGAAACCGGTGATACAGAAAGCTCTTGTGCGCCTGGAAGGCACACCGTTCCGCCGCTTCGCAGCCAAGCGTGATGACTGGGCTATCAACACAAGCTATGTATTCCCCGGCCCCATCCAGTATTTCGGTCCCGCCGAAGTATGCGACCAGCCCACCATGACTCTCCATTACGAACACCTTGACAAGTAAGTAATAGCCCCCCCTTTACATAAAAAACATCCGCTGCGTTGCAACGCAGCGGATGTTTTTTATGACTGTCAGGATAAAGCCCCGACACATATTTATTCAGAAAAAGCATTGACAATTTACAAGAATTGCATAACTTTGCTTTACCAATTCATTTATCAATACATTTTAATCAATTTAATAATTATGGACTACAACAATCAACCTGTAGCGCCCCTTACATTCAAAGAGGCTGTCACCAGAGTTTTCAACAAGTACGCACAATTCAACGGACGCGCAAGCCGCGCCGAATTCTGGTGGTTTATGCTGTTTTGTGTTATTGTCGGCTTCATTTTTGGTATTCTCACAAGCATCAGTTCAGTTTTCGCCTACATTTCCTATCTGTTCAACCTTGCAGTATTCATTCCTGTACTTGCAGTAAGCTGGCGCCGTCTTCACGACATTGACAAAGCCGGTGGCTGGTGGTTCATCAACTTTGTTCCGCTTGTAGGCTTCATCATCTTCATTATCTGGTGTGCGAAGCCCGGCGTGCCTCAGGCAAACCGTTTCGGCGAAGTTCCCGCCAACTGATTACTTGGAACCAATTTCACGCACAGCTCCGGTAACGGGATCGAAGATCACGTATGCCGGAGTTTTTTTATCTGTAAAGATAGCCGGGTCAATACCGAACACTATGCCAAACTGAGCTATATCCGCATTCAGGGAAGCAATTTCACGCCCGTTGAATGACGCTGTGAACACGCCCTCGCCCGGAATACAATATGCCAGCCCCCCCTTGGGAAACTTCTTCTCTTCGCCTTTGTCATTTACCGGCAACGAACCCTTGGCAACCACCCTGGTTTCAAGATAAACAGGCATACCGCTCAAATCCGTCACATCCACCGGTCCTTCTGTCGCACTTACTCGCGCAACAATGGTTTTACCGTCAGCCGCCTGAGGCACCACCTGATATGTCCGCACGGCAGTAGCTGTCTGGACAGTTCCCGTAAACATTGCGGTAAGCGCCGCTTCCTGTTTTTCAAGATTGTCAAGAGCAAGTTTCATAGCCTCGCCGTCGGCAGGCATCTGGTCAGCGTTGCCTGAAATTATATCATTGCGGCTCTGACGAAGCTCATATATCTTGGCTGCCGCCAGCTGGGCTCGCTTGGCGGTTGACTGGCTCTGCAGCATCTCAGCCGTCACAGCCTGTGCCGCAGCCGCAGTCTGGAGTATCGACGGTTTCATTGCCTCAGCCTGTGGGAGTGTCGGTGCCGGAGCCGGTGTATAGTCCTCGTCATTGACAGTCAGCGGGCAATTGTTGCCGTCAAGAATCATAAAGGGAGATGAGCCGCTTTTGAATTGAACAAGATAGCTTTCGTCACCGTCTGATATACCGGCGGTTGTAAGCGTTACTGATTTAACCGACCACATGTCGCTCGGCTCAAGAATGGGGTCTATGTTCAGATACTTTTTCGAATAAAGGCGAAATTCTCCGGGCGTTTTTACTGTACGCAGAGCTTCTACTGTTACATTGACCGCTGTTTTGGGCAGAGTGTACACCAGTCCGTATTCATTCATTTTATTTGCCGTAAATTTCTGTGCCGACTGGGCGCATACTCCCATAGTCGCAGCCGAAAAAAGCAGTGCCAGCAATATCCTGTTCATCTTGTACTCCATTATTTATTTTTCATAAGTGTTTTTATCGCCACGCCGACATTGTCGGCTATATCGCCGGCGGTCACCCCATAGTCACCATGGGTTTCGGCGGCTATCTCTCCGGCAAGACCGTGTATGTAGGCTCCAATCAGTGCGCTCACTTCCGGTTTATAGCCCTGCGCCATAAGGCCGGTTATTATTCCGGTAAGCACATCGCCGCTTCCCGGAGTAGCCATTGCCGGAGTACCAGTCGAATTAAAGTACACCTTGTAATCCGGACGCACAAGCGCGGTATAATGCCCCTTGAGCAATATGGTTATATTGTGATAGTGAGCCACGTCTATTGCCTTGAGCAGGCGCGCTTCATCTGTCGGACTCTCGCCAAACAGTCTGTCGAACTCACCTACATGCGGGGTTATGACCGACAACACAGGTATGTCTGACAGCATGGTCTGGCGTCGGGCAATACAATTCAGCGCATCCGCATCAAGAACCAGCGGACGTGTGCGCGACTGCAAAAACTGTTCAAGCGCGTTTATGGTTATTTCATGAGTTCCGATACCGCAACCCACTCCTATAGCCGAATAATCATGCTCCGGTTTCATAGCTCCCGGCACCAGTTTGTTCCTGTCAGTATCCGCCACAAACATAGCTTCCGGCACAGACGACTGCATAACCTCGTAGCCGCACATCGGAGCTTGTACAGTTACTTTTCCGGCTCCGGCACGCAACGCTCCCTTTGCTGCAAGAACCGCTGCCCCCATCATGCCGTAGCTGCCGGCAACAAGAAGAGCGGAGCCATAATCCGCTTTTGAAGAAAAATTGTTGCGCCGACGTAACAAAGACTTGACCTCGTGCCCCTCCACAAGATGAAAAATTGTAGGAGTGGAACGTATCACATCATGGTTGAGATTGATATCTATGGCTTTCCACTCGCCTACCAGCTCCGCGTTTTCTTTCATAAAGAACGCAGGGCGCGGAAACTGCACTGTCAGAGTCAGGCTGGCATGCACAATGTTTCTGTTTACCGAATCGGCGCAGAGATCGCCGTTCATACCCGATGGAACGTCAATTGAAACAACAGTGGCACCGCTTTCATTGATGTAGCGTACCAGCAGCATGAATCCTCCTGCAAGAGGATTATTCAGACCGCTTCCGAAAAGACCGTCCACAACAAGATATGACGAATTTAGTTCGGGAGCGGCGAAGTTGCCTGTCTCCTCCTTGAATTGTATTCCGGGAGCCTCCGCAATGAGCCTGTCGCGGCAGTCACGGCAGTCACGGCTGAGCTTGTTGCCGCCGATATTCAGCAGATACACCGAGGGCGAAAATCCCATAACGGCCAGGATTCTTGCCACAGCCAGAGCATCGGCACCGTTATTTCCGGGACCTGCAAAAACAACAACTGGTTTTGTCGGGCGCCAACGGGCTGCTATCTCCGAAGCAACGCCCTGAGCGACACGATCTATAAGTTCCAGTGAACTCACTCCGTCTGTCTCCATTGTGCGCCGGTCTATGGCGCGAATATCTTCCGTGTTGAATATTCTCATATCTGCTTAATGCTGAGTTGAGGAAAGGTTTGACAAAATTACTAAACTATGTTCAAATACATGGTCAATATTGATACTCTTTTTCAGGGCTGGCGCATGAGATTTAACTCAAATTCAGTCAAAAATTCACCTGATTATGTGAAATAAACTTTCAGATATTGCATATATTGCTGAAGATGGATATATTAGAGGTATGCAAATAGAAATTTTC
>RIBJ01000072.1 GCA_003762715.1 Muribaculaceae bacterium Isolate-104 (HZI)
CTGCCGAATCCATGAACTCTAAAATTAAAGCATTCCGAGCTAAATTGCACGGCGTGAACGACACTAAATTTTTCATTTTCAGACTATGTAATCTTTATGCCTAAACACAGGTTTTTTACCATGCGCCGATAAGATGGCTTCCATCCAGTCGCTTTATGCTGGTCGGTTTTGATTGCATAGTCGGGGTTCTTTATGCAATCCTCAAGGCTATACTTTTCCCATTGGAGCATTGCAGCCTCATTGAGCCTAAACTTATTGGGAGTTTGATTTTTGGATTTTCCATCCAACTTGACATCAACAATGCCAATTCGGTAGAAGGTGCTGATTGTGGCTCTAACCAAATTCTCACTGAGACGGCTTTCCGCTTGAAGGTCTGCATTAGACCGAAAGAACCAGCCATCCCATTTCTTATTTTCTGACTTACTCCGATTCTCGAAGTATGATGATAACTGCAGGAGCGTGAAAAGCATACTTCTGCAATTATTGTCCATGCAGGCTGTCAGATTCACGGGCATAGCCGTAAACTTATATTTGTGTTCGTTCTTCTTCATACGGCTGTCTTGTTTCCAGTGAAAAATTCCTGATTCCTTTCCGCATACTCCTCTTTTGCAATCTTGATATATTTCAAGAAGTTTGCTTCTGTAGTGTGACCCGTCATACTCATAATCGCCAGTGTGGGCATTCCCTTAAGATATAGGTTGGTTGCGAAAGTGCGTCGAGCCGTATGGAATCCGATACATTGGTATTTCAGATATTTCTTTGTGACACTCGTACCACATACAGATTGAGATTGTTGAACCATATCATTGAGTCCAGCAAGTCTTCCCAGTTCTTTGAGGTGAGCATTAGATTTGCTCTTATCTACAAGTCGCGGGAATTTTCCATTATACTTTGTGTATAATGCCCGAACATACGGATGAAGAGGTATAGTAACCGTCGCTTCTGTTTTCTGCGTTTGGATTGTGAGTGTATTCTTGGTGAAGTCGAATAACGCCTCATTGATTCGGTTTAAGTCAGCACGTCTCAATCCCGTCCAGCATCCGATAACGAACAAGTCACGAGAGACCTCCATTGTCGATTTAGGGTCAATAAGACCGTCTTTCATCAACTTAGGGATATCGAGATTGTATAGAGCTGTTATGTCATCTTCCGTGAGAGCAATTTTCTTCTCTGTATGTTCCTTAGTGGGTAAGGACTTGTGAAAATCAGTATTCAACAACCCCTCTTTCATGGCAGCATTCAACCATATTTTCAAGATTGAAAATGTAGCGCATACTGAGTTACGGCTATACCCACGACCAGGACGAGCAATATGATAAGCCCAGTAAGTGAACTTGTCATTGAATGACTCGTTAAAAACATCGAAACTATCGGGGGTATGAGTTGCCTCCATAAAAGACATCAGTCTTTTAAGTATTACTTTATGGTGTCCTTGAGTCCTTACGCTTATATTGCGAGTCGTTCCCTTGCATATCATAGTTGGGATTTTCTCGATATACTCTTGAAAGAACTGTAGCGGTGTGCGGTTTGCTTTGGCTTCCTCTTCTTCGACCTCTTTCTTGGCAGACTTGACTCCATTCTCAAAAATTGAGCTGAGGTCTATATCTGACAAAGAGGATGAACCAGTAAGCCAAAAGTTCCCCATCTGAAACCAACGGTTGTCAATCTCATTCAGTTGCTTGTTGATTCTCTTCAAGCCACGCTTGAACTTAACTGTTCCTTCAGCATCTTCGTTGCAACGCTGTTTAGTCTTATCCCAAATGCGGGTCGGGATAGAGATGCCAGTCGATTTCTTTATTTGCTTACCTCCGCCCCGAACAATCGCCATTATAAGCGATTGTTCTTTTTGGGGGTATTGGAGGTTAAATCGAATTTTATTCATTTATTCGATAATAACGTTGAGTTTATTCTTCTACTTCTCCAAATATGTTCTCGTAAACTTCTCCATTACCATACTTCTCTACGAAGTCCTTGGCTTCATCCTCAAAAAGAGGAACAAGCAGACGCTTGGTAATTAGCAGGAAGTTGTCAATGTGGAGAGAACTAAATCCAACTGTGTAGGAAAAGAATTCCCCGTTCTTCTTCTGAAAGAGGAATACGGCTTTGTTATAGCCCCATTCACTAAATTCAGATTGTTCATTGTCAATATACTTCCACATGAGAAGTTCCGCTGTTGCGGTATCGTACTTTTTACGATTTATGATTTTTGAGAAGTCGTCTACCTCTATCCAATGAAAGGCACTGACTTGTTTTCTTATTATTGTTGACATTTTAGTTTCTTATTAATGCGGCAACCTTGCGGATGGTTGTTGTGCTGGTGCCTGTGATTTTTGAAATGTTACGGAGGCTGTAGCCTCGTTTGAGAAGTCGTAATTCCTCAGCATACTCCTCTTTGTAGGTTTCGATGGGCTTATTATAACCGTTCTTACGTCCTACCTTACCACCATTGGCGCGGTAGTTACTGTAACCGCTCTGCATACGACTGCGGATAAGACCTCGCTCCATCGCGTTGAACTGGGCGAGAATACCAAGAACCAAGGTGGCAATAGGGTTGACCCTCCCATCGGGAAGCATGGTTTCAAGAGCATTTTGGAGGATGAAGACTGATATTCCACGCTCGGTAAAGGTCTCTATCAACTGGAGAAAGTCAACGGCTCGACGGCTCAGACGGCTACACTCATAAATGAGGATTTTGTCAATCTTATGCTTACTGGTGTAGTCGAGAAGTTCAGTCATGGCTTGACGCTCTTCGACCCTTTTCGCTCCGCTAATTTTCTCTGAGAACTCTTTGACTACTTCATAGCCTTGGCGAGCTGCGTATTCGCGGAGGTCGTGAAGTTGACGGTCATAGTCTTGTGAAGAGGTAGAAACGCGAGCATAGATAACAACCTTGGTATTTTCCATTTTCAGAGATGATTAGGCAGTGAAACCATACTCTTTGTTAACTCGTTCCTCGTAGTCATCTGTGCGCTCAACCAGTGCGTCAATGACATTCACCAGTTCATCGAAGTAAACATCCTCGACCTTCTTAGCAGTCTTTTTGAGAATGACGGTGAACGTGTCAGTTCCCTCCTCATAGATGACCTCAACCCAACCTTTGTATTTGAAGCCCTGCACCTTGAAGGCGAGACCTCTGTTGTCTGAGAGGCGGGTTGGTGAGTTGAAGCCCCATGACCACATTATCATCAGTTGAGAGCGGAGGAGTGAAAGGATGTATTCTGCCATACTCTTGATATTATCGGTTAAGAATTACCCTGCAAAGTTACATCTAAAGTTAAGCGATTCCAAATTTCTTCAGCTAACCAAAGTTAATTTGCGCTGAGAAAATTGATGTTTCGCGTTAATTTAACTACCTTTGCGGTATAGAACCGATGTATATGGACAAAACACTCTCATCCCGAGTCAAAGAACTATGCACCAAGCAAGGAATCACGCTCAAAGAGCTGGCAGAAAAGATGGGGATAAAACCCGAATCCTTAAGCCGTGCGCTCAATGGGAATCCTCAGCTCTCGACCTTGGAAAATATTGCTAAAGCCCTTGAAGTAGGAGTAGCCGAGTTATTAACTGGTGGGCGGTCTTACGTACCATTGACCTCTGACTTTACAGCCTTGGTAGTCAATGGTAAAAAAACTTATCTTTTTCATTCTAAGTCAGATTTGAAGGACTGGATACACTCAATAGATTAATTTATGAGAGAATTGATAAAATCGAGTGCCTCTGGAGTGAAATATTCCAACTCTATAGCAGGGGCGAACTCTAACTGAAATTGTTGCAGCATTGGCTGGGACTTAGGTACCAGTTGAAACCCTCCATCCACTTTTATCCAGTGGAAGCCAAAGTCATCTGTCCCGCTATAAGCGAGTGGGTGAAGGTTTTCTTTTTCCCACTCAAGAAGGCAGCCACAAAGAACTTCATAAATTGGGAGTGAGCATTTCAATTCCTCAATTAACAGACAGATATCATTATCTGATATTTCAGAGAGGTAGGGTGACACCGTATTTTCGAGTAAGGCTACCCTCGCCTTTACAGACATAGAGGGGAAGCGGTGTAGCATTTCCAAGGTACGAAGAATTTGTTGCATCTCCTCAATATAGGAATTGAGAACATAGGCGAGTTTTACATTGATTACTTCATCAGTGAAGAACTCTGAGATGGGATAGACTGTGTTTTTGTTTGAGATACTCATTTTGTTTACGTCACTCATTAGTGTCCACTAAAAAATCATAAAAGTTCTTTGAAAATATTGAAAGTTAGGTTGTTACAAAGGTTTTGAGACCGCGCCGATTTGAAATTATCTTTGCCAGACCAACGTGGAATGGCATATGCAT
>RIBJ01000073.1 GCA_003762715.1 Muribaculaceae bacterium Isolate-104 (HZI)
TCTAATGTGGCGATGACATTTATGTTTGCATCACTTGATAAGTAATTAAGGATATGTGCATTAACTTTAATCATAACAACATAATTTTAGGGTTAAGAAAATAGTCATATTTTATATCAGACATTTTTTAATTCTACAATATGTTTAATTTACTATTCACAAACTTCTTGGATTTGCAAAGACATGAGCAAGCCTCATTCTCTGAGCAAAGACAAGCATATCTGCACAAACTACACGCAGATGGAATGGGCATTCGACATTTGCGAGGATTGGCTGGTCTGCTAATCGCAATTGATGAACTTCTTGCCCTTAGAGAAAGTGACACATTCGAGATTCCATTGGAATATATCGTCCAAAAGACATCTGAATGGGATTCGATGACACGTCAACAACGGTGTGATATGCGCGTGGAGGTTAATTTCCATTGTCGCTTTCTTGGTGCGTCCAAGAGATGGTTGACATATTTGGGAAGACTGGATCACCGCTATTATCCTGAGGATAATATAATCAGCAAGATTTTTCCAAGAGGATACTTTCGAGTTCGACACCTTGTCTCACCGATGTATATGGAACGGCTCGTATATCTGGAAGCTCAAGAACAACAGGGGGTTCCTTCAGTGACTTTGAGACGAATCGCACAATATCAACTGACAGCCATAGAGTTGCTTGATTTACCATCTACTTCTCTTGTAACCATGAGTGAAATACAAAACGCGGCAGCTATATGGCGAGATGTTGAGGATCCAAGCAAACGAAAGAAATCCGGTACCGATAATAGTTATCGGACGTTCATTCATGTCACAACTAATTGGCTTTCACATATGGGACTACTTGCCCAGCCGGAGGAACATGATTTTCCCGAAAAAGACAAGATCATGTCATATCTCAACTGGCTTGTTGAATCCAAAGGATATTCTGTCCAGACTCATAGAAGCCGTCTGAGTATACTTCGTAATCTGATGAATTACCTTCAGGGCTCAAGCTTATTGCTTGCCGATGTTCAATCTACAGACATTGACAGTTATCTCAAAGAACGTCATTACAATGGGTGTAATCGACGCACTATTGCAGGGCTTGTATCCGTACTACGTTGCTTCTTCAGATATGCGGCTGATAGACAATGGGTGAAAGACGATTTGTGGAAAACACTTTCCGCCCCTCGGCTGTACACGATGGAGCAACTTCCGTCATATCTTCATTGGGATGACGTGAAAGTTATCTTGACTGAATCT
Source organism: Muribaculaceae bacterium Isolate-104 (HZI) (assembly GCA_003762715.1). GTDB lineage: Bacteria > Bacteroidota > Bacteroidia > Bacteroidales > Muribaculaceae > Paramuribaculum. The sequence goes on from RIBJ01000073.1 coordinate 1,233, forward strand.
ACGCGAAATCCGACGATTCAGGGCATAAGGAATCATGCAATTTTATCGCTTTTGGCAATGTATGGCTTGAGATCCAGTGAAATCACTGAACTGAAACTCAAGGACATTGACTGGCGGAATAGCGTCATTCATCTGCGTAGGGCAAAAGGATGCAGACCGCAGATAATGCCTCTGATAGATGAGGTTGCACAGCCACTTCTGAGATATATCCTTGAAGCTCGTCCAAAGTATCCGAAGCAGGAGTTTGTGTTCCTTACTACCCGAGCTCCATTCCACGGCATATGTACATCAACAGTTTACCAAGTGGCAAGTAGATCTCTGGAAGGCAGGCAACTCAACATAAGGCATCATGGTCCTCACAGTTACCGACACAGTTGCGCAACGAGACTGGTCAATGAAGGACACTCTCTTAAAGAAGTCGCAGATGTGCTCGGACATGTGAAAATCGATACTACCGCCATCTACGCCAAGGTCAATTTCTCCAGACTAAGGGAAGTGTCGGATATGGACTGGAAGGAGGTGCTTGAGTTATGATGCTCAATAGTGCCATTGACAAATATGTCGAGTATAGACGTTCATTGGGAGAGTCGTTCAAAACCAATGCGAATCTTCTGAAACAGTTCTGCAATTATCTGGGGAAAGATATGAATCTGTTAGAGATAACCGCATCCATCACATCAGATTTTTTGCAATCAGGAGGCAACGAGATTACTCGAAAGTGGTTTACGCGTCACGCTGCTCTGTCTGGCTTCTTCCGGTGGTGCATGTCACGAGGGTATGTATCAAAAATACCCTTGACTATGGATAAGCCTAAGAAACCGCAGCGAATAACACCGTATATTTACTCAGATATCGAGCTCAAGAAGTTGTTCTCAGCTGCCATGACATATCAGAAACGGCCTTCTCTCACATATCCTGAATGCGTCAAAGCAATCCTTCAGTTGACATATGTGCTGGGGTTAAGAATCTCAGAGACCATGAGCCTTCGCATGAAAGATGTGGATCTGGCAAACTGTTGTATCACAATCCATGAATCCAAATTTTACACGTCAAGAACTGTCACTTTCAACGAGGAAGTAAAGAAACTGATTGAAAAGTTCTTTTCATGGAGAAAGGACAACTGCAAGATCTCTGATGAAGACACATCTCTATGGATTATGTGTAACGGCTCGTCAATGAGACTGAACTGCATAAACGGCATCTTCAAAAAGATACGTATAGAAGCAGGAATCAGCCGAAACGACAACACAAGGTATCAGCCACGTATCCACGATCTGCGCCATACGTTCGCTGTGAACCGATTAAGAAAGTGGTACCAAGATGGTAAGGATGTTCAGACTCTTTTGCCTGTGTTATCTACCTATCTGGGCCATAAACAAGTGAGTTACACAACTGTGTATCTTAACATGACTACCGGACTGCTCTCAGATGCGGCCAATCTATTCTTTGAATATGCAAACCCCAAAACAAATCAACATGAATGAAAAAACCATATATCTCAGTTATTGGGTGCGGCGTTATCTCACCGACTATATGCTGGCTGCCAAGAATCTGTCGCGTAATACGGTACGTAGCTACCGCGATACCTTCAGACTTCTTGTTGGCTACCTTCGAGATGTCTGTAATAAAAATCCAGACAAGCTCCACCTTCAGGAACTGACAATCAATGTCGTGTCAGACTTTCTTGACAATCAGCAGGAAACCCGTAACGTCTCAGTGGCTACTCGAAACCAAAGACTTGCCGCATTACAGGCCTTCGCAAAGTATGTATCCATGAACTCTCCGGAGCATATGGAATGGAGCCGAAACATACGCAATATCCCTAAGAAGAAAGCCCCTAAGAGAATGATAACGTATCTTGAAAAGTCTGAGATGGATGCTTTGCTATCTCTGCCCGACCAGAGATCCGCTCAGGGCAGACGCGACTACGCTCTTTTGATCTTCCTATACAATACAGGAGCGAGAGCCGAAGAAGCATCCGACCTGAACGTATCATCCGTGACGCTTGCCAAAAGCAAAAGTGAATCAACAATCCCCTTGGTAACCATTGTTGGGAAAGGAAACAAGACTCGCAGATGCCCCCTTTGGGACAATGTCTGTGCAATCCTTAAGACAATAATCAATGACAGAAAGCCAGATGAACCACTCTTCTTAAACCGCTACGGCCAACGTATAACCCGATTTGGAATATACGAAATGGTGAGTCGGTATGCTCAAAAACTGGAACTACAGTTCCCTTCCGTAAGGGACAAGAGAGTTAGCCCACATACGATCCGGCATACCACCGCAACACATCTTCTGCAAGCAGGAGTGGATATAAATACGATCCGTGCTTGGCTCGGACACGTATCTATAAACACAACGAACATCTATGCTGAAGTAAATTTGGAGATGAAAGCTAAAGCTCTCATGACCTGTGCTATCGATAGTTCCAATGGGAAGAAAATCTCATGGAAAACCGATGAAAATCTTCTCTCTTACTTGGATAGCCTATGATGAATCTCTGCCAGTGCCTCCAAAATAATGTTGTGAACAGCAAACTTACATGTCTGATTTACTCATCGTTGGAGGCACTGTTAAACATAAATGTCATCGCCACATTAGAAGAT
>RIBJ01000074.1 GCA_003762715.1 Muribaculaceae bacterium Isolate-104 (HZI)
GATATTATCAAGCCCGAAAACACCGGCAAGGATATTCTCGTGACAAACGGATGCGAGCTGTGGGTGACAGGAGTGTACCGCACCCGGATTGAGGGCGGCGCGCTCGACACTTACTACGCTTATGTGACCGACGGCACCAACAATATCAAGATTGTGAGCCAGGGAGAGCCGTTCCCCTCAACTTTCGTTGCCGGAAGCAAGCTGCCCGCCGGCGCTTTCGTGGGTGAGTTTAGGTACAACTACGGCTCGCCCGAAATAGTCATCTCGCAGTCGTACCGCAGCTTCATCAAGAACAACGGCGTGCAGGACAGCAACTTTGACAGCACAGTCAAGGACGTGGCAAGCATAACCACCGCCGACTTCAACCGCAAGGTGCGTCTGCGCAACGCCGAATGGCTCGCAGCCAACAACGAGGTGCGCGGCGCCGACGGAGAGAATTACCTGATTTACGCCCGACTTGAGGCTAACGCAAATCCCTCCGAGCTGACAGATGAGATGTTCAAGGCTGCCGCCGGCACAAGGTGGGCGATAGAGGGATATGCAGGACAGGTCAACGGCAAGACAGCCATTTTCCCGACAGCGCAGGTGCTACCATGCCCCGGCACTCCGAAGCTCCTCGCTCCCAACCCCGTGGAGGGAGAAATAGAGGTTATCTCAAAGACTGTCAACGTGAAAGTGGACGCTGTGGAGGGCGAAAGCTATTTCTACTCTGTCAACTCGCCCAAGAATGTGGATGAGCTGACCGAGCAGGATGCAATGCCGCAGGAGGGCGTGACTCTCTCTGACGAGCATTTCACCGCCGACAAGTGTGTGCTGTATGTCTACGCCCGCAACAATGCCGGCGGACTGTGGTGCACAGAACCCGCGAAGCTGACTGTGACTCGCATGATCGCACAGGAGATTGCAAGCATCGAGGAGTTCAAGGCGCTGTTCATCGACGCTGACTCTTACGCCGAGAAGGCGGAGCTGTTTGACGAGGATGGCAATGTGAAGGAGGAGGCGCTCGAAAGCGCCGGGCTGAAACGCATATATCAGCTCACAGGAGAAGCCATCATCGTAAAACGCACTCCAAAGTACCTGTATCTGCGCGACTACAAGGACGGCGCTCAGGCAGGAACTCTCAACTCCGGAAACTATCTGCTCGCATACAACGACAACGAGTGGAACAACCCCAAGGTTACCGAAACCGACGGCTCTGAAAGAGAACTCCGCGCCGGCGACATTGTCACAGGCGTGGCTCTGGTGCCGAACCTCACTAAGCTCGGAAACCTGCGCAGCAACACCACAGGCTTTGCCCGCACGGTAGAGTTCAAGACTGCCGTCGACTCCACTATCGTGAAGCCGATTGCCGTGGCGGTGGGCTATGAGGATTCCTCGCACGAACATTATTATACTAATGTGACGGTGGATGACAGCCGGCGCATGCGCTACCATACTTTCGAGGGTGTCAAGGTGAACCACGACAATACCGACGACTCATACACTCTTGACATTGCCACTCCGGTGCGCATGAGCTTCGATGTGTTCTCCACACGCGGCGGCTGGGTGCCCGCATACGCCCCCGGTGCCAAATACACTATCACAGGCGTGATGCTCAGAGACGGTGACACCGGTAAGTACGCAATCGCTCCGATAAGCTTCAGCGGCAGCGGCACTGCGGCGGCTCCCAAGGTGTTCCTGACTGAGAACGAGGACAACGACGAGCTTGCGGCTGCCGAGATTCAGCAGGGCGGACACACTCTGAAAATCAAGATGAGCGCCGACGATGCCGACGCTACTGTGTACTACAGTCTCAACGGCAAAAACCCGCTGGACAACAACGACCCCGAAAGCCGAATCGCCTACACTCCCGGCGAGGAGATTGCCCTGGAGTTTGCCGACGGACAGGACCGCGTGGTGGCTATGGCTTTCGCTGCCGTGCCGGGCAAGACTCCGAGCGCAGTGGTGACCCGTACTTTCATCAAGACAAGCCGTGAGATAAGCTATCTGCTCAACTTCATAAACCAGGGTGAGCAGGACAGACTGTACCACTTCAACGGAAACGTGGCTGTGGCGGCTGTCGGCGGCAAGTGGATGATGGTGCGCGGCTCGGTAGGGCATTATCTGCCGGTTTACAATGCCGACGCCGAATGGGATGCCGAAAAGTATCTGGCAGGAGGCTATCTGTCCGACTTTGTGATACGTTATGACGAAAGCACCGGCAACAAACGGGGCATTGCCGAGGCGGGACGCCTTTTCCCCGAGGCTTCTTCCGAAAAGCCGGAGGATGTGGCTGAAATCGAGATTGTGCCCGACAGCGTGACTTTCATTTCCAATGCAAACGCGCGCAGGTTTGTGAAGCTGCACAGCGCGCAGATTCATTCCGTAGCCGCTGCGGCGGAGGGCGATGATGACGCTGACGCAACCGCGCAGTGGAGCGTTACAGGCACTGCTCACGAGAGCAGCACTCACAGACTTGCAGTGGGTATGCTCGGCACTCCGGCTGGGGACGAGCTGAAGGACGGCGCCATGTACGACATCGAGGGATTTGTGATGCTCGATGCCGACGGCAACGCCGAGCTGTGGCCGACCGCGCTGACAGAAATTCACCAGACCGACAGGGTGGCTGTGAAAATAAACGGCGTGGAGCTGACTCCCGTGAGCGACGACGCTGACGCAACCCGCGAGTACGAGACTGTGTTTGAAAAGGGTGCGCTCGTGACTCTGTTCACAGCCGACCCGCGCGAAAGCACCAAAATCTACTATTCGTACGACAACGCCAAATGGTACACTTACGGCGAGCCGTTCCTCGTGCTGGAGAGCGCTCAGCAGATTCACGCCTACGCCCAGGCTGAGAACGAGCGCCCGAGCGCTCACACCCACATCAGGCTCACCCGCAAGGATGTGACTCCGGCTGTGAAAATAGAGGTGGACAGCGAAACTCCAGGTGTAGCTACCGTGACTCTGTCGACAGACAGCAAAAACGCTGTCATATACTGGTGGACAAGCTCAAACACCAAGCCCGCCAAATATGAGTCCGAGCTGACTTTCAACGACGCCGAGGTGGTTTACGCCTACGCGACCGAGGAGGGCAAGGCGGACAGCGAGGTGACTCACGCTCTGGTGCGCATAAACGCGCCTGCCGAGATTCCCGCTGACAAAATCAGCGGAAAGGTGCGCTTCGATGTCAAGGAGGCTGAGGACGGTTCCGCCATGATTGTGACCATAGAGCCTGACACTGAGGTGAGCGGCGACTACACCATATACTATCTCATCAACCCGACAGAGAATGTCACTCCCGAAAACGGCATAGTGTACACAACTCCCATCTCGATGACAGAGGGTGGTAGAATTATGGCTATCCTCGTGGAGAGCGGCAAGATTGCCGGCGAGCCCGCCGACGTGAATGTATGGCTAATTCCCACAGGCATCGACGGCATCGGAGCTGACAGCAGCGACAGTGTACGTGTCGAAGGCGGCAGCATAATCGCTCCCGAAGGCAGCGCCGTGTTCGACAT
>RIBJ01000075.1 GCA_003762715.1 Muribaculaceae bacterium Isolate-104 (HZI)
TCACATAAGCGTAGTAAGTGTCGAGCGCGCCGCCCTCAATCCGGGTGCGGTACACTCCTGTCACCCACAGCTCGCATCCGTTTGTCACGAGAATATCCTTGCCGGTGTTTTCGGGCTTGATAATATCTGCCAGTGCAGAGAACGAAGTAGCGTCGACAAGCTCAATGAAAGCCTGTGCGCTGCTGCTGCGTGTTGTCTTGTCGGTGAACACACCTGTCTGTATGAGCAGACGCCCCTTTGTAGCGCCACCGGAGAACCAGCTGCGCTTGACGGTAAACGGCTGTCCGTTCTGAATCATGCGGGCTTCCTGACCGAAAAGAGTGCCGAGTTCAGACACGGTGGGGTCGTTTGTGAAGAGATAGTACATCGGGCCGTCGCCGGTAGCGACAAGGTCAAGTTCGTCAACCATGCGGTATATACCGCTTCCGTCATCGCTGCCCACGCTGCCTTCCGGGTGAGATATGACAGGCGGAGCCGGAGCCTTGGCAACATCCGTCGGCTCCCATATCAAGGTAATTTGACCGAAGCCGTTGCTTTTCTGTCCGTTGGAGAAGAAAGTGCGCTTTGCGTCATCGTTGGTGTTGAACTTGTACTTCTTTCCGGCTGTAATTGCCACACGGCGGTAGAAAGGCGAGAATTCGTCTTCGCCTATGCCGTCACAGTTGGCGTTTGCAAAATTAACAGCGGTGGTGTTTGTGCAGTCAAAAATCTCTGTGTTGAAAGAACTTCCGTTTTGTGTGCGTATGGCTAATTTTGTTATCGCCCCTTTAGGCATATACGCCCATGCGCTGTTTATGTTCAGAGTACCTTCTGTAACGTCAATTATAATGGCGTCCTTGTTGTCAGGAGCGGCAGGCACATAGACAATGCGCTTCACATTCATGTATGTGTCGGAAGCAGATGTGGGGGTTACATACGCCTCGCCTCGCGGATTTTTGTCGGAGTATATGGTAAGCGAGCCGTCGATGTTGCCGAAAAAGTCAAAAATCTTGACCCTGTTGTTGCGCTTGAGGGTGATTTTTGTCGGTTCAGACTGTCTGCCGTTAACCACTGCCCAGTAGTACATGTCGCCGCTTTCGCTCACAGTGAAGTCTTGCTGAAGCGAAACATTCTTGATGCCTGCTGCGGTGGCTTCATCTCCGACAGGGAAGTCGGTCACTTCGGTGCCGGTGGGCACAATCTTGTAGTACACGAGTGCGTTGTAGAGGTCGGTGTTGTTTCCGCTCCCGAAATGCAGTTTTGCAGAGTTTTCAAACTCGTATGAGCCCGAAATATCATTATTTTTACTGTCATACAGCGTTGCATTGGCAAGAGTTTCGTCCTTTTCAAGAGTCACCTCGATTTTTACAAATCTTGCCTGAGTAACGATAGTGCTAGAGCTACTTAGCGTATATGATAGAGCGCCACTAAATGCTCCCTTTTTATCCAAATGAAAATCAACTTCTGTTGCTTTGTTGCCACTTGCCGGGTTCCACTCGGCAAAAGCTACATTTTCTGTAGATGTAAAACTTTCCGGCAGAGAGCAAGCTGTGAGCTGCGGATTTGCTGATGTTATTACATTTCCATCACTATAACCGCACAAATTTCGTTGATAAGCATTCACTGCATTAGCGGTGCCAGCGACATAGAACTTAATTTTGCTAATATGCCACGCCTCGCTTTTGCCTTTGTCATTCAGGTAAATCTTAAATGCGCCTCCTCCGGATATTATGTTAACAGAACCGTTGAGATATACAGCTCCTGAATAGTTAATGTAACTGGATCTGCTTTTGGTCCAAAGTCTTGTATTGTCGGCTGCGCGCGTATCTCGTTCGTTTGTAATCGAAGTGAGAGAACTGTAGTCAAAGTCAATATTTACAAGGTCGTACGTAATATTTCCGATAGCAAGAGCCGGGGCTTTAGTATTTCCAGTTTTATTACGGTATACTGTGCATACGTCTTCTCCGGCGCTCAATGTATATGTGGTACCTTTGGTTAGCTTGCCGACATATTTTCCTGAGGTGTTCAGAACATCCGTGCTGTTGTAACAGAAAAAGGATGTTGCTTGTTCTCCGCCTTCTGTTGGGACCGGCAGAAGGGTTACTGTTTTGGTTTCCGCGTTTGCGCCGGGTGGGGCAAACAGCAGCAATGCCATTAGAAATAGCAGAATTTTCTTCATTGTTCCTGTATTAATTTGGTTAGTAAATAAAAAGAATAGAGTCAGATGCGGGAGTCGCCGTTCATGCAGGTGCATGACAAAGCGACCGGCGGCGTCGAGTGCCGTCGGCTGTACAATAGTATGGTCAGTGATTCAGATAGGGTGTGCCGAGTATGTCTTAGTAAAGATAATGCTCTGATTACTAAGTTATTATATAGGGGGGGGGTAAGATTATAGGTTGCTTTCAGTATAATTGTTTCCTGAGCACACATCCCTGTATTGTTTTTAAATGCTGATTGTATATTGAAATAAGCGGCTTCTATAGCCTATATGCCGCGAAATTATAGATATTTATGCGCCAGAGCAAATTTTTTAACAATAAATTTCTCACAGGCAGACTCACAGGCACTCCGAGGCAGACCATGGCAAATGAAAAGGGCAGATCCTCACGGACCCGCCCTTTGTCAGCCGACATTGAAATGCCGGCGTTGATACAAGTGTTGTTAGTCGATTTTTACTTTTACGGCTTTGCCTGCGGGGGTGCGCACAATGTAGATGCCTGCACGCAGTCCGGTGGAGTTGACGCGGCGACCGGTGATGTCGAACACAGCGCTGCCTTCGGGGGCTATGATGTTGCCGCCCTCGGCGCGGATGCCCTCGCTGCCGATTGTGTCGCTGTCTATGCCGTCAATGGCTGTGGGTACGAACCACACGTTGAGCGAAGCCACCTCGCCGGGATACTCTTTGCCGTTTTCCATGAGTATGGCGAGGACTATGCCGCCATTGGGCATTTCGAACGGACCGTCATAGAGGAATTCGGCAGAGGGTGTCAGGGTTGCGCTCTCGTCAGTGGTGTAGTAGATAGAGTAGGAGCCTTCGGGCAGGGTGTTGTCGGCGGGAACAATTGTCACAACCGGCACATCCTTGTCGTTTGTCTTGGCTGAGATTATCACTTTGCCGCTGAATTTTTCAGGCTCTTCAGGAGTGGGCTCCGGTTCAGCAACCATTACATTCATGGAGCTTACCTCGCCTTTTCTGTTGCCCTCTTTGGCATACGCCCAGAGCATTGTGGCTTCGGTGAAGGGAACTGCGGCGGTGTAGCGGGTCCAGTTGTCCTG
>RIBJ01000076.1 GCA_003762715.1 Muribaculaceae bacterium Isolate-104 (HZI)
GAAAAAAAACAAGATTTTGATAACAGGATAACCTTTTGACATACAGACATAGAAAAATTACCCGCTCCGGACTGAAGCGGTTAAGGGAGGATGTGCTCTTTATTTTAGTTTAAATGAAAGAGCCGTGCCTTATTATCATAACAAGACAGGATTTAAAGAAGAAAATATATGATATTGATTATCACTTAATCCATGCGTTCACGGATTAACTTGTGTATGTCGCTTGCACGATAGAAATATTTTCCGTCTAACGTCAAGTAAGGCAGTATTCCTTTCTTCCGGTAACGTTGCAAGGTTTTGGTACTCACTTTCAGCATAAAGCACAAATCCTGATTGTCAAGGAGTTTTTCACCGTTTAGGTAATTGTAACCACTTAAAAGACGGTCTATCTTTTTGTCCTGCATATCGAGCCTATCCATGATACGCTCCATCCAAGCCACGAAGTTTTCTTTATCTATATACATAAGGCTACCGGATTAAATAAGACCTATCATAAAATAGCTTTGGTTCATCGGGTCTTTAATGATAATCTCCCGTTCACGCATAAAGCGGATATAACTCTTTGCGGTACGCTCCTTAACATCCAAGACCTGCTGCAACTGTTCGCAAAGGTCTATATAAGTGATATGTGTCTGTCGCCCGAAAATGTCACGGGCAACGCCTACCAGTTCCTTTTCCTTGCGCTTCTCTTTTTCCTCACGGGGTTTCTCACCCTTGTAAACGTGCATCCCGGCTTTCTTGTCCCATGCAAAGAGCATCAGAGGAACGTCCAGTGGGCTTCCGTCCCTTACTTTCAGGGCTTTTACCACCGACTGGGCGGGTTCATCGTCTTTCTCTATCGAAAGGATTGTAGCCGCCTTGCGCTGCAACTCGCTACCCAAATGTCCCCGCAGCTTCAAGCCGTTCGGAACGAAGTGCAGCACACAAAGAATACAGGTGTTGTAAATGCCCGCCAACCGATAAAGTTCATCTATCACCGCCACGCTTTCCGCTTCATCGTTGGCACTCTTAACAAGGTCTGCAATACCGTCAATGACGACCAACTGGATGCCGCCGTACTGGTAGTAGAACTTATCCATGCTCTGCACAATGGCGTTCAAGCGTTCCTTGCGTGACATACCCGTCAGGCAGAATGCTTTCAGTTCATCGGGTTTATCCGGCTGTTTGGCTCGTGCCAGCAGGTTACTTACATTCTTGAACAGTTGCACTTCCGACTGTTCGGTGTCATAGAGCAAGACCGCCTTGTGCCTGCCGATAGTGGTTATCTGTACGCCCAGCGTATCTACTTCTGCACCAACCGGACAGATGCAGCCCGCCACGATTGCGGCTACATAATTGCTCTTTCCCGTTCCCTCGCCCCCAGTGATACCGAACAGGTTGCCTTGTGTTCCTAATGGAACATCACCCGCCGAAATAATCTCTTGCGCTTTGGCAGGCGGGTTGTTGAAATCTATCTCGCATGATTTTAGCATAATCAATGTGTCGCTATACAGGTTGTCTAAAAATTCGATAAACAGTTTCAGGAAATCTTCACGGGTGTTCCCGGCTTTGAAGTAGTCGGAAATGTCCTTTTCCTCTTTCGTTCCCGGAAGTGGGAGCAGCAGGCGTTTCACGCCAAATTCTTCCAACAGTTTTTCCTGCTTGCGTGAACTTTCCTTGCCCGTTTTATCCATATCGAAAAGTAGGATGATGTGTTTGAAACGGAATGTTAGCCGATAAACCAGCGTAGGCGGGATAGTCACCGTTTCGCTATTGAAGCAGATAGCATTAAAACCGTGTGCCGTCAGCGAAAGCACATCTTTTTCGCCGCCCGTGATAAAGAGTGTGTCACCTTTGGCGGGCAGTTGCTCCAGCCCGAAACAATAGTTTTCGCCGAAGCTGCCACCATAGAGGAAGCGGGGTGTGGAGAGCGGGCGGTACAACTTGATGTATTGTTTGCCTTTGTAGCCGTACATGGGTTCTGCCACCGATGAAGTGTAGGTGTACGGTTTACCCTCTGCCGTTTCGCTGTGGTACTCCCGGAGCGAACAGACCTTGTAACGCTCCAGCAGTTCGGGTGTGATACCGTACTGTTGCCAATATACCAGTTCGGCAAGCGGAAACTTCTGCTCCCGAAACTGGTAGGGCTTGACAGGTTTTTCGGGTGTTTCTTCGGGTTTGTCCGGCACTACCCGGCGGACGGTTGCCGGAGGAACGGGAAGCGGAGTGCCGGAAGCCAGCCCCAAGCCCAAATCCCGGTCGATAATCTCCAGTATCTCCACGAAGTCAGCCGCTCGGTTACAGTCCAGCCCCTTTAACTGTCCCACGAAGAAGAAACAATCGCCGCTATAATTGTCGTTGCCGAAGTCTTTCATCTTGTACATACCGCTATGGCGGTCGAAGTAGATATTACAGGATGCTTTCTTATCCTGATAAAGAGGATTAAGAAAGTGCCTGCCAATACGCCAGTCACCGGGTAAGTAATGTTTGAAAACAAGCAGCCCGTTATTTGTTCTGCTTAGAATTTCTTCTTTCCTTAACATATTTCTGATGATTGGTTATCAGTTCATTTATACACTCCTTATCACGCTTAATCAGGCGCTCTTCCAACATTCGCTTTACTTCCTTAATCTTGTAAAAGTAATGCCCCTTGATGTCAGAGTAAGAAATCATTCCTGCCGCCCGTAGGCGTTGTAAAGTACGGTCACTGATTTTCAGGAACGTGCAGACTTCGTAACTATCCACCCAAATTTCATCTTCATCAGTCTTGTTTTCGTCCAAGTGATTGAAAATGTAGTCTGCTATGGCGGTAATCTTGTTGTCAAGTTCCTTATAGGCTTTTGACTCAAATGTTATAATCTCCATATTGTAACTTATTGATTTGCCGCAAAGTTCGGGAGAAGAAACAACCTGAAAGTCATGGTTATATCTATCATGGTATTACTTTTTTTCAAGCTATTTTAGGGTGAAATCAGTGTGAAATCTCTGAAAAAATGCCATTTTTCAACGTACATTTCGATACAAAAATAAAGTACCATGTTGGGGTGAACATGGTACTTCTATTTATTGAAATACAGAGGATTATTTCATATCATCTTCATTCATCCGTTTAACAAGATTATCTCATGTGTGTCCACTAAAAATTGTGGACGGTTTATATAAGTTTAACAATTAAACAAATTTGGTTCACTTGAATCATCAAGCTCATTGATAATATTGTTGTTAGGTTTGTCAAAGAGTTCCCCAAGCGG
>RIBJ01000077.1 GCA_003762715.1 Muribaculaceae bacterium Isolate-104 (HZI)
CCGCTTGGGGAACTCTTTGACAAACCTAACAACAATATTATCAATGAGCTTGATGATTCAAGTGAACCAAATTTGTTTAATTGTTAAACTTATATAAACCGTCCACAATTTTTAGTGGACACACATGAAACAAATTATTATCATTGTATGATGAGAATTACTTTTATAAGCATAGCACATGACATTTTTAGGCATTCGTCTCAAGGCACATATAAACAAGCATATACGCCCATTGCGAGTCAATTTCAAGTTAAAATGTCTTGCATCGCTTGCCTTCGCCAACTGTCAATAAAACATAAGGATATCAAATTTCATCAAATGGCTTCAGATAAACCACATACGCTATTGACTGAGACTGCGGGAGAATCTGTTTATGAGAAAAAAAGGTCATAAAAAGGGGCGAAAGCTCCGCGTAGTGCTCTCATCGCTGAAACTCGGTGAATCCGTCGTATTGCATGACGTCTGGCTGATGCGCAGGAACACGAGGATACGGATCTATGCCACACGCCGCACGGGCAGAAATGGGAAGGAGGCGCTTATAATCCTCGCATCTCCATTGGAGGGCGACTATACGGAGGCGCTCTATCGCAAGCGTTGGACTCTCGAGACCGCATTCCGGGCTCTGAAGTCCGCCGGACTCAACATGGAGGAAACCCATCTTGGAGTAAAACGTTTTGAAAACATGCTCACTCTTTTGATGATTGCCTTTGCAGCTGTATTCATCGATGGCCTTGTCAAAATCGAGTCGTTGCCGATTCCGATGATGAAAAGCAGGAATGTACAACGCATCAACATTCTTCGATATGGATATGTCAACCTGCTGCACGACTTCTGGACTAATGTTAAAAACGAGGCGGCTAAACCGACTCAAAAATGTCATGTGCTATGGTTCGATACCTAATTCTTTCAGACAATGCATAAGACGCACTGTATTGGCATGAACAGCCGGATATGACATATGATAATTGCTGTCATAAGCCAAAGAATCAGGCTGCAACGTTTCGGTAGGAGATATTTCAAACCCAATACCCTTGGACTTCATTTCGTTTTCCAGCTCATTTATCCGCTTTTTATTGATTTCGTATGCACTGCTTATCATAACCGGCGGAAAAATATACACTCTTATGCCTTTAGCCTTTAAGTCAGACATCAATGAAGCCAACTCTTCCATATATCTGTAGTTTATCGCTCCTTCAATAATCTCAGGCTCCACAAACTTACCCGGCTTACCATAATGAGCATCCACGTCTCCGTATTTATTAAACGCAAGCGCAGTATATACATCATCTCGAGTCAGCGGACTTAAAAGAGTTTTAATATTTCCTATGGATGCCTTAGGCAAACCGGTTATAAGGCTCTGGTACTGGGGCAAATTCATTTCGTCCAGTAAAGATACGCCCATATACATCACCGCATAAGGTAAAGCTTCTTCATTTCCATACGCAGCATCTTTGAAGAAGTGCTGATACTCCGGCATCAATACCACTACATCTTCGGAACGTAGCCGTTTACTTAATTCAGACAATATCAGACGCAATCCCATGCCGGCGTGCAATCCCATATTTTGCACATTCATACGCAAAGAATCCTGAAGTAAACCACTTTCCATTCCATAAGCTACATTACTACCGCCTACAAGTATCAGTCTTGGACTTGCAAGAGTATCCAATCTTTCATTTTTCAAGCACAATTCGTACATATAGTGCGTCTTGGCAGGTGGCACTAAAAATGCCAGCCCCAATAAACACACACATATGATAGTAAAAAACAACAGAATATTTACAACAAATCGTTTCATAACTCTGATCATTAAAACTGAAAATATATGAAATCTCCGGAAATGCCACAGAATCCCAAACAAATCAATGCAAGCACCACATAGACAATCCACCGCACAACTCGATAACGTAGCAATCCATTTCCTGCTATGGAAAACGCATGTTGCCGATGACGTTCAACCCATTCAACACTCAACAGCAAAGCAATCCATACGAAACAACTCTTACCATAAAGCATAGTGTCTCTGACACCCCACGCGGTAAACATTCTATTTAAGTATTGCCACGCAACAGACATATTATCAGCTCTGAAAATCACCCAGCCCACTGCCACAAGCAGAAATGTCGCGCCCATATAAGCAGCTTCCCGCATAGTCGGAAGCGTCCGGCATTCGGCAATTTCATTTGTGTATTTACGATTGTTGCCGGTAAGAATAAGCGGCATAAAAAGAGCTGCGTGGTATCCGCCCCAAGCTACGAATGTCCACTCCGCTCCATGCCACAAACCACTGACAAGAAATATAACAAATGTATTTCTGATAATTTTGATTTTTGACACTCTGCTGCCCCCTAATGGAATGTAGATGTAATCACGAAACCATGTTGTCAAAGAAATGTGCCATCTTCTCCAAAATTCAGCTATATCACGTGCGAAATATGGCGCATTAAAGTTGCGCATCAGTTTTATGTTGAAAAGCTTAGCTGTTCCAATAGCAATATCGGAGTAGCCTGAGAAATCGCCATAAATCTGAAATGTAAACAATATTGCTCCCAACCATAGGTTAACAGCCCCCATTGACTGGTAATCTGCAAATATAATATTTACGGCTTTAGCACAATTGTCCGCAACCACCATCTTTTTAAAAAAGCCCCAAAGTATTTGCCGACACCCGTCCACTGCTTGTGAATAATCAAATCGACGAGGGTTCAAGAATTGAGGCAATAAATTGGTAGCCCGCTCAATTGGTCCGGCAACCAACTGCGGAAAAAAACTTATAAATGCGAAAAATGCGGCTATATCTCTGGTAGGCTTTATCTTGTCACGATACACATCTATAGAATAGCTTAAAGCCTGAAAAGTATAGAACGATATACCAACAGGCAATATCAAATTAACCGTTACCGAGTCAAGTACTATCCCGAAAGGAGAAAGTATTGCCTGAAGATTGGACACAAAAAAATTAAAGTACTTGAACAGACATAGTATCCCGAGGTTCAACCCGACATTTCCCCAAAGCCACAACTTTCTACGCCATTGTTTTTTAGCCTTGCCTATTTAACTACATGACAAAAATTTGAAAACATCGAAATCTGGGTTTCGCCAAGGTCGGTTAAGTACATCTGCAATCTCTTCAAGTCCATACTTGACCAATGATTTGGCGCGATAGCCATGGTTCATCATT
>RIBJ01000078.1 GCA_003762715.1 Muribaculaceae bacterium Isolate-104 (HZI)
GAGCATCTTTGGTAAACCCGATTCTGACCAGAGTTATCATACCGTTCAGCATAAAAGGAATGTCGATTCTGCTGTTTAGAAACGAAGGAGTTATAGTCGTCGGCTCAAACAAGATTTTGTCCACCTTCCCGGGTAAATCATTAAAGTTACCGGAAGCAATTGTTATACTGGCAACAGTATCCGGAAAAACGGTTTCCGATCTTTCTTTAGGAATCCTTACCACGCCTATGTCGAATCGAGTCAGAGTATCCTGCAGGTTTTTTGACAGGAAAATAAAAGGCGGCACATCTCCAAGACTGTCTGTGCCTGAATTGTCAGCATCTTCATTACCGGCAGCGCTTTCTGTCTTTATCTTCTTGTTCTCAGCCTGTTTCAACGCCTCTTCAAGGTTCAGCGTTCCAAACTGCATGTCGTCATTAAGAAAGCTGAACCACAATATGCCTGACGGTTTGTGATAATACATGTCCATAATCTCCCTGCCGGTATCAAGAGTGGCTATATAGTTGCCGTCAATATCCAGCACCTCAATCCGTTTGCCATTGCCTTCGGTGTTCCAGTCACCACCGGAATAGACTCCGAGTATATACGGTCCCGCTATTTTAACTTTTGAAAAATAAGATTTCCATCCCTCGGCTACCGGTTTGTAGTTTGGACCCTTTATGCGTCTCAGTACATTGCCCTCATAGTCATAAATTACGACTATATCGACATTTGCTCCAACCTCTACCACTCTTTGGGTCTCTTTTGACACGTCAAACAAGGATTGGTTCTTTTCGATGTGCTCTTCCGGAGCAAAATCTGCAATTTCGCCTGTGAGTAGGTTGTATTTGCCAAGAGCCTGCCCGAAGCGGGTGGATCCGGGGCGGATTGTTATTTTTCGAGTGAAGCCGAGAGTGTCATTGACATACACATAATGCGACGGGAGGTATGTCTTATCTAAGGCATTTATTCGTCGGGGTGTATATGTAGAATCTATTAAAGCACTGTCAACATCATAAACAGAAGTTCGATAATTTCCAAAGTCAACAACAATAGCTTTTTCCCTGCCGTCATCTTCGGATGTGACAAGATTAATACTTCCCACTGAAGCAATCTCATTCGGACCGGCACCAAAATCCATGAACTGTCCTATATATCTTCCGTCGGGGATTGAAAACACCGATGTTATTTTGCCGGTGGATCTATAGTCCTTAATATACAGATACCTGTCGCTACAGATAACGGCTGCTCCATCGTGAATCAGAACTTCCTCAACCGGAAACTCCTCAATCATTCCGCTGATGTTGATTATATTATTTCTCTTCTGCGAAATGTTTACCGAATCTTTTTCTCCACAGGAAAAGAAGAAAGCTACCAGCAGTGCAGCAGGTAAAAAGGCTTTAATATTCATGATATAGATATTCATTAAACAAGTAAAAACAGTATCCCGCCGGTACCGTTCTATTCCGAATCAGCGGGATACTTTGCAATCAATGTCAGTCAGTGGTGCCATCCGCATAAACACCAGTAAACCCGTCATAATACACTCCAGTTGACAGGTTACATCCTTTGTCCCCGGCATAACAGCCGACATGAAATTCTATTGTGACGATACCCTCTACATCGGCAAGCGCCTCAACATTGGCGAGCTGAATGTCAGAGAAACCTTCGGTTTGGGCAGTAGCAGGCTTTGCAAGATAAGCCACACCCATCAGAGCTGCAATAGCGACCGGTAATAAATTTTTTTTGTTCATAATAAATTGTTTAAAATTAATTATTTATGTACCCATGAAGCGTAATACGCTCAGGATTTTCTTTCTCCTCATAGAATATGTCTATATGCCGACGCATGTATCCGGGTACCGAGTCCGCTACAAGAGTCACAGTGACAGTAGCAGTGCTGTCAGGGCTGACGACATCGGGAGATATTACAGCGCTTATACAGCTACATGACGGCACTATTTCCTGTATGGAAAGAGTGCACCCTGTATTATTATGCAGCGAAAAATGTCTGACGATGGTGTCTCCTTTGCCAATTATTCCGAACGCATCTGCCGATCGCTCACATAAATGCGGTATATTGCCATTCTCTTCCCCATTGATAATGCGAGAATACACGTTTCTTATCTTTGGATTCGACGCAGGATTACCTACCGCAACAATCCTGTTTTCCGAATCGAGAAGCATTGTATGGTATGCTGTTTCCTTAGGCAGATTATTGGATTTAATAAAAATGCCTTCTGAATCAATCGCAACGGGATGATTGAAAAATAGGCGGCGCAGTATATCCCTGACATCATCATTATCATGTTTCCTGGGAGTTACAATCATCAGAAACGCCACATCCACGTTCTCATTAGATATAAAACTGTTGATAGTTTTGTCCCATTCGGGTAACTTCATACGGCATGTGGTACAGTCGGCAGAATCTATATAGGTTATTATTTTGAAGTCGGCATCTCTCATGTCATAATCTATTTCTGTTTTTTGGATTAAGCACACAAGGCTGTCAGGAATAATTATCTCCATGCCGAACAGAGAGGACAGTACAGCTTTCTCCTTTTCATAGTTGCCGGAGCATGAAACTGCAATAACCGAAAACAGGGTGATTATGATAGTGGCATTTAGTTTTGTCATGGCTTTAAGTGTTAGATTTGGTATGCTGCAAAGCTACTGATAATATTCTTTAATACCAAACAGGCTCTAACTATAAAAATTTTTACAAAGGTGCAAATTCGCATGAATCCGCCTTTGCGGCGCCGTAACTTTGCGGTCGGATAAACATTAAAACTTAACTACATGACAAAAATTTGAAAACATCGAAATCTGGGTTTCGCCAAGGTCGGTTAAGTACATCTGCAATCTCTTCAAGTCCATACTTGACCAATGATTTGGCGCGATAGCCATGGTTCATCATT
>RIBJ01000079.1 GCA_003762715.1 Muribaculaceae bacterium Isolate-104 (HZI)
AGTTCTCAAGACGTGCCGAATCTATTGCGAACTTCTTATGCTTTGTGTACCCAAGCTCATCGAAATAAGCTTTCAGCTCCTTAAGTTGCGAGAAATTGTTCCTGTCGGTGTTGAAACGTATTGTGATTGCAATATCCTTGTCGATAGCCATGCCGATATTGTCAACAATCTTCTTGAATGTCGGAACATCATCCTTATGCAACCGCTTTTGGTTGTGCATGTCCTCTGTGCCGTCTATTGTTATCTGCAAGGACCTTATCCTGTCCGGTGCTAACAGGTGGACAAATGCGTCAAGGTCATACCCGTTGGTTATGGCGCTGAACGTGAAGCCGGCTTCCGCGCCCTTCGCCACTATATATTCCACCAACTCCAGATTTTCCTTCAGCAGCGGCTCACCGCCAAACAGCGTGATATGCTTGCTTTCGCGCTGCTTGCTTTTCTGTATCTCCATGATTGCGGAAAACGCTTTGTCCACCATCTCCTTTGTCATGGCATGTCTCTTGTGCGTTCCTTTCACAAGTTCGCGCTCAAAACAATAAGGACATCTGAAATTGCAGTCGTAGGTGACTACAAAAGTGTAGGAGGCGTAAAGCAGCATATCCTTCTTGTGCAAGGCAACAGCCATACGACGGAAATAGTCGTTTTCCTCCTCTTGCGACAGTTTGGTAAGGTATCGCCTGTTTGCAAGCCCTTCAAAAAGTTCGGAATCGAAATCGGAACAAGAGACAGACTCCCTGCTTCTCAACAAATCGGCAACGGAACGAGGTACAATGTCTATTGAGCCGGCATACCCATGCAGCAGCATAACACTGTCATCGTCCAAATCCACAAATATGATGTATGAAGAGACTCGCAGCATATCAGACTTTATTTTACAAATTCCCCAATATACATGACACCCGAAGCGGATGTCACGCTTACAACATAATCACCCGAAGCATTGTCCGCCAATGAAAACACGAGACAGCCTCCCTCTTCAATGGTGCATTGCTCTGACATCACCTCCACACCATTGCAGGTGATGGAAACAGAAGAAAGCCCGAACGCTTCATTGAAAGAAAGGGACAGGCTTTCGCTGCCTGCATCATAGACAGCAAAGATTGCACTGTTTTTCAAAGAAGGCATACGTATTTTGTCTTGCAACACTGGCAATTGCTTAATATCGAAATGTTTGCCTTTGTTGTCTTCTGCAAATCCTGAAATTGCTGATGACAGCATCAATATAAACACAAATATTATTTTTGTTCTATTCATAGATATGATAAATGGGTTATTTTGTTTTAGTTATTCTGTTTTTCGATGTGCAAAGGTAAGCAAAATAAATGAACAATACAAGCACCAACAATGATGTTGTTGCAATAGGTAAAGTATAAAGTGTTAATAATCAATGAAGAAGCAATAAAAATAACTGTGTATTGCAACAAAGAAACAATTATTTCTTATTCTTTTTAATCCTTGACCGAGTTGACCTTACCGAAGATTCACTGATACCAAGCATGTCTGCAATCTTAGAGTCAGTATACCTAAACTTGTATAAAATAAGATGAAGATATTGTCTTACCGTAAGTGGATTATAGCTTTTTTGCCATTCAGAAAATGTATTTCCATCAATTATCGAAAAGACATCTATAAGTTTACGCATATCATTATCGGTGTATTGAGATATATTCTCACCCGCTCTATCATACCATAGATTACACCTCCAATACCCAATTCATCAATAATCCTACCTGGTATTGCGTTCGATTCATCTATAAGTGATGCGATTTTCACCCTTGACTTTTGGTCTTTCTGTTCCAAAGCTGATATTTTCATATTGCTGTCTTCAAGTTCTTTTTTATATTTATCAAGCTCAACCTTATATAACGTATTATCTGCCTCGTATGACAACATATCATTTTTTTTAGATTCTATTTCCGCTCTACAAGCTCCAACCTTACGCCTGTAAAATATTATACAAACAATCAACAGTGACAATATAGCAAAGCCCCCAAGGCACAGATATAACATTCTGCTGTGCTGTTTTTTGGCAGAATGCTCCAAATCCAGCAATAATTGTTGTTCAATAATGTTTTTTTGTTTTCCGTCGTCATGTGCCGA
>RIBJ01000080.1 GCA_003762715.1 Muribaculaceae bacterium Isolate-104 (HZI)
CACGGCTCTTTCATTTAAAAAAGTCTTGTGCTTCCGAAAAGCCTGTTATTTTATAGCGGGGGAAGTCTGAATGGGAAAGGGTGATTTTCGCATTCATTTCTCTGATTTTCAATAAAATAAGTGGTATAAAAATTGGTCAAGTGACCAATTTTTCGTAACTTTATAGTAGTAAATCAATTAGTTATGAATAAAAATAAGCCACTTGACCAAGTGCGTTCGACCGGCGTAAATGCGCCCAATCGGACTTCAAAATTAGTAAATAAATCTGAATTCAACGGCAGTATCCTGAACAGATTGATGAATTTCGCCCGTTCAGTCCCCGATTTCCGCAGGTCCGACAAGGGCAATATACAACATCGGCTCGCCGACATCATCATACTGATGATATTAGCCAGAGAGTGTGGATGTGTCGGGCGTGCCGATATAATTGAATTCGGACGTCTCCATCTCAATAAATTCCACAGGCTGGGCATTCTCAGGAACGGCGTGCCGTCAGAATCAACACTGTGCCGTGCTGAAACCGGCATTAACGATCATGCTATGGCCGACAGGATGCAGGATTTTGCCGGGGCATTTCACAAAGAGCTGCTCAAAAAAGGGTGTGGCAAGGAAATAATATGCATAGACGGCAAGGCCGAGCGTGGCACAGTCCTGGAGAACGGGCGCAATCCTGATATAGTGTCGGCGTACTCGTTCAACACCGGCATAATTCTGGCTACAGAGGCCTGCCAGGCGAAAAGCAATGAGATAAAGGCAGTTCCGCGGCTTATCGACAAACTCGACATAGCCGGAAAGATAGTGACAGCCGACGCCATGTCCATGCAGAAGGATATAATCGATAAAATCAGAAAGAAAGGGGGTGACTTTCTGATAGAACTCAAAGCCAACCAGCCGTCATTGCGATACGGCATTGAGGACAGGCTTGTGGCGCACACACCGGTATATTCCTACACCGAAGGCCCCGAACTGGCACACGGCAGAATAGAGACGAGAACCTACCGCATATATGACGGACTGGACATCATCGCCGACAAAGAGAAATGGGGCGGAAACATGACCGTCATTGAGTATGAGTCATCCACAGTCAAAAAGTCAACAGGGATACACACCTCGGAAAAACGTTTGTACGTCAGCAGCATGCCGGCAGACACTCCGAAGCCCGGCACCATTGTGCGCAACCACTGGTCGATAGAAAGCATGCACTGGGGCCTGGACTACAATCTTCAGCAGGACAATATAAAACGCAAGTCGATAAGAGCCGCCCGAAACCTCGACACCATACAAAGAATAGTCTACTCGGTGTTCTCAATATGGAAAGGACTCCGCAAAAAACGATCGGACAAAAATAAAGGCATAGCCGAACTGATGAGACATGTCTCTATGAGCTTTACCAGGCTGATGCGATTTTTAAGCCAAAACTGAAAAAAAACAAGATTTTGATAACAGGATAACCTTTTGACATACAGACATAGAAAAATTACCCGCTCCGGACTGAAGCGGTTAAGGGAGGATGTGCTCTTTATTTTAGTTTAAATGAAAGAGCCGTG
>RIBJ01000017.1 GCA_003762715.1 Muribaculaceae bacterium Isolate-104 (HZI)
GGCGCATGGTAAAAAACCTGTGTTTAGTCAGTGTTTAGATATAACTTCTTACATTTGCAAAAAAGAGTGCGATGGAGAAGAATCCTTACATAGAGTTGGCGGAATGTCTACTTCCGGAAGAAATGATTGAATACTTTGAAGTTGTCAAGGTAGAGAAAACCAAAGAGACACTTGATGTGACATTGGAGGAGCGTGACAAAGGAGTGGAGGGATATGCTCCGGGTCAGCTCCGTCCCAATGGCTTTTATGAAGAAAGCGCAGTCAGGGACTATCCTGTCAGGGGACGGAAGATGACATTCCATGTAAAGCGACGCCGATGGTTGGAAGTGGAGACCGGCAAAAGCGTGTCAAAGCGCTGGGACATAGTTGCTGAAGGCACCCGCTTCTCTAAAGAGTTTGCGGCTTTTTTAAAAGGTATGCTTGGACAGATACCCGATTACGGGCCGCTCTCTTGAATGGTTTTTCGATATAGACGGCGATCTGTTTGAGCGTCAGTACAAACGCCATCTGAGCGGTTATTGGCAGTGGAAAGACAGCGCAGAGGGGCTTCATGCAGAGCAATGGCGCGTCTTCCCTGAGAATATAGGCAGCCGTCTGAGTATTGACGAGACTTCGCTGAGTAATGGAGAGCTGTACACGATAGTCACTAACAAGGATGCGCACGGTCGTAAGCGCTCTATCGTAGCCCTGGTGCTTGGGACAGATTCAGATATGGTATTGCATGCATTAAGGCAGATTGACATCCGTCTGCGCAATAAAGTGACAGAGATAACGCTTGATCTGGCAGACAGCATGCACCGCATATGCCGCTATGCTTTCCCGCGTGCAAAGCGTGTCATTGACCGTTTCCATGTTCAGAAACTGGCACTTGAAGCCGTCCAGGAGATACGGATAAATCATCGCTGGGATGCTATAAATGCCGACACTGAGGCGCGTGAACGGGCAAAGTTGTCAGGAAGGAAGTATCTTCCCGAGCGCCTCTCAAACGGAGACACCCTCAAGGAGCTGCTTGCCCGCGGACGCTATGCCCTGTTTAAGTCGCCCGAGAACTGGACTGCCTCACAAAGAGAACGCATTGACCTGATGTTCGCGCTCTATCCGGATCTCAAAGAGGCTTATTGGCTGTCGCAGCATCTCAGAGCAATATTTTCCAACAAAAACTCAACAGCTGATAGTGCAAGACTCAGCCTTGCCCGATGGTACAACCGTGTTGCCGACTCCGGCTTCAAGTCTTTCAACACAATTGCAGCTACTTTTTACGAGCACTCCGATGAGATAATAAACTTCTTTGACAATCGCTCCACAAATGCCGCTGCCGAATCCATGAACTCTAAAATTAAAGCATTCCGAGCTAAATTGCACGGCGTGAACGACACTAAATTTTTCATTTTCAGACTATGTAATCTTTATGCCTAAACACAGGTTTTTTACCATGCGCC
>RIBJ01000035.1 GCA_003762715.1 Muribaculaceae bacterium Isolate-104 (HZI)
TCACATAAGCGTAGTAAGTGTCGAGCGCGCCGCCCTCAATCCGGGTGCGGTACACTCCTGTCACCCACAGCTCGCATCCGTTTGTCACGAGAATATCCTTGCCGGTGTTTTCGGGCTTGATAATATCAGCCAGCGCCGAAAACGAAGTAGCGTCGATAAGCTGTATGTAAACTTGTGTGGAATTACTTTTAGTGGTTTTGGTACTTTCGGTGAACACACCTGACTGCAACAACAGTTTGGCATTTGTGTAATTGTTGTTTGCAAGGTCTGTCTTGTTAATTGTATATGTGGCTCCGACTTCATATAGCGACTGCCCGAAAGCAAAGCCGCAGTCAGGATCGGAGTCTTCAAGAGATGTGAACCTGCGATATGTCGGACCGTCGCTCTCTATTTTGAGGTCAAGGCGGTCTACCATTTTGTACACACCACCTTCATAGGAGCCTGCACCTCCGGGAGCCAGAGATACACGGGGCGCAGCCGGAGCCTTGGTCTCGGATGACGGATTCCAGACGAGGGTAATCTGACCGAAGCCTCTGACTACTGTTCCAGAATTTGTAAAGGAACGAGTTGATTCAAAACCATTTTTGAATACAGCCTTCTTATCTGTAGAGGATGGATCTCTCGTTGGTAATAATACATCTTTCTCTATAATATTGTCACAGCGTGGTACGAAATTATCTATATCCTTATAGCTGCCAATGAAATTGTCGTTACAGTTGAATATTTCATTTTTGAATTTGCTGCTGTTTTGGCTGCGTATGGTAAATGAAGTGCCTTTGGTAACAAATGCCCATATCTGGTTGATGCTAAACGTTCCTTCGGTTACATCTACTATAATAGCGTCATTGTTGTTTGGCGCGGCAGGCACATAGACAATGCGCTTTACATTCATGTATGAATTGGAAGAAGAGGTTGGAGTGACATATGCCTCGCCTCGCGGATTTTTGTCGGAGTATATTGTCAGAGTTCCGTCAATATTACCTTTGTAGTCAAAGAAAGTTACCCTGTTGTTGCGTATCAGAGTGACTTTAGAGTACTCTGATTTTCTACCGTCTGATGGTTTGTATGTCCAATAATACATGTCTCCGCTCTCGCTGACAGTAAAATCGGTGGAGATTGGCACACTCTTTATTCCTGCAGCAGTGGCTGCGTCTCCGACAGGAAACTCAGTCACTTCGGTGCCGGTGGGCACTATGGTATAATATATTGTGGTACCGTCAAGATCCGTGTTCATTCTATTTTTGAAACGCAGTTTCGCAGTGTTGTCATATTCATAAGAAGAACCATCCTCTAATGTGTTGGAACCGTTTGAAAGAGAGGTATTAACCAAAGGCTTTGGCAATCCTTCGTATATGACAGTTATTTTTTTGAAAATGGCAAGAGATACGGTATTTGGACTTGACGAATTAGAAACTTTAGTTCCAGTCGCTGCAGACAAAGCTCCTTCGTTTTTGTCTTTTATATGGATGCCAATAGATTCTGTTCCTTCCGTTATTTCGTATGAAGAAGTGTTCTCAGTCTCATTATATACGATATTATTGTTTGATTCTTTTAGAGATAGATTCTTATTGCTATATCCCGATTTGTCATTAGCGGACTCATCGTGATAAAATATAATTTTCTTTATCTTATAAGCGGCAGGGTCTTTTACCTCTATGTAGAAATCATATCCTCCAATATAGAATGTCCAGCGAGCTTTAAATAATGTGATAAAATTTAATGATGCGTCTGGAGTTGAGGAATGTACAAAGCGTACTCTTATGTCTCCAGCTTCCACCAACCCTACATTAGTAGGATTTGGATTCTTATAAGGAGCATCAATACCTTCCGAGTCATACTTGCCTGTCGCATCATAAGTCCAGTACTTGTAGGCAGTTGCCGAGGCGTCATCTGTCGGATTTGGAATAAACGTTACTGTTTGTGTCTTTGCGTTTGCACCGGGTGGGGCAAACATCAGTAATGCCATTAGAAATAGCAAAATCTTTTTCATAAATAAACCTGTATAAATTAATTAAAATAAGAATAAGCGAGTCTGTGCCGCAACGCTATTCGCGCCGGCATAAATGCAGATAGTCAAAGATAAGGGAGTGGTTGTGGTGTGTGCGTGAAGTTACGCCGCCTTGGCGTAATATGCTGAAAATTAACCGTTTGTTTCGGGGGGGGGTATTCCTGTACCTCCTGTTAAGCAATCCTGTACACATCACATTTTATATATAGAATGTCGCAAAATTATAGTAGTTTGTCTACCAATCCAAACTTTTTAACAAAAAATGCGCCCCCGGCGCAAAAAAACATCTGCCGGAGCATAAGAGCCAAGCGCTCCCGTCTCCGGCAGATGCGGTTTATGATGTGCGGTTGTTACCGCTGACTGGCGGCTTTTTGTGCCTCCTGAGCCTCGTACTGAGCCTGAGCCTCGGCGAGAAGTTTCTGCGACTCGGGGTCTTTTTGCCAGTGGAACGGCACAAAGTCCGAGTCTTTGTCAACCCAGTCGGGCTTGCGGCAGGCGTAGATTATGAACGGCAGTATGACAAACAGCGCGACACCGCCGAAAAGCACCGAGTACCACACTGTTGTGCTGCCCATCGAAATCTGGCTCGGCGGGAAGAAGCTGAGCACAAAGGCGAGGAGCGACCCCGCGAATCCCACACCGCCTACAATCCACATGAGCCAGTTGCCGCGCGCGCCGATGCGGAACGGACGCGCTGCCTTTTTCATGGAGTAGCGCAGGTATATCGCGGCGGCAAACATGAGCAGGTAGGCAATGAGGTAGAGCAGCACTGTGAGCTGCGACAGAATCTGGTAGAAGCTCTGCACCGAGGGCATCACCACAAAGAGGAGCGACAGCAGTGTTACCGCGAGTCCCTGCACGAGCAAAATGTTTTTCTGCACGCCGTTGCTGTTGGCTTTCTGGAAGAAGGGGGGCAGGTAGCCGGCTTTGCCAACTGCAAACACACCCTTGGAGGGACCGGCAACCCATGTGAGCACTCCGGCGAGCACTCCGAAAGCGAGGGCAATGGCAATGACGGGGGTGAACCACTCTATGTGAAACGCCTTGCAGTAGTTGTCAAAGCCCACAAGCAGGCTCTGCACAAGGTTGATGTCCTTTGCCGGTATGATGATGCCGAGGGCGTAGGTGCCGAGTACAAAAATGAGCACAGTGGCAAGAGCGCCGCCAAACACGGCCTTGGGGTAGTTTCGGGCGGGGTTGGATATGTCGCGCACATGCACGCCGCTCATCTCCATGCCGGCGTAGAACAGAAATATCGACGCGGCGAGAACAACGTTGTCAAAGTTGGTGAGGTCGGGAATAAAGCTGCTGTGGAAGTTCATTTCGCTGTGACCGCCCATGCAAAGGTATATCACGCCGAACACCACAAGCACTCCGGCGGGAATGATGGTGCCTATCATACCCCCGATTTTAGACACCTTGCCAACCCAGCCGAGACCCTTCATTGAAATGAGGGTGGCAAGCCAGTAGATGCCGAGTACTACGGCTATGGTGTAGTACTTGTCGGCGGCAAGATGCGAGTCGGCGGCGTGGTCCATGCCTATGAAGGCGAGCGACACGGCGCCGAAGGTCAGCACGGTAGGAAACCATATTGTGCTCTCTACCCACTGGAGCCATATGCCAAGAAAGCCCAGTCGGGTGCCGAATGCCTCGCCTATCCAGCGGAACATGCCGCCTTGCTGGAACGGAAACATTGCCGCGAGCTCGGCGGCGACAAGCGACACCGGAATGAGAAACACCAGCGCGGCGAACAGATAGTAGAATGCCGAACTCATGCCGTATTCTGCCTCGGCGGGCAGCCCTCGTAGCGAAACAACGGCAACGATGTTCATTATCATCAGGGTGAATACACCCAGCTTGGCGGCAGACTTTACCTTTGTCGCCGCAGTACCTGATAATTTGGTAGCCATAATAGTATGTGTGTTTTAGTGTGTCGGCGGCTTTACGGCACCGTAATCGGTGCCGCAGCTGCCCTGTGTGTGTTATAGTTGATGTGAAAAGTGCGCGGTGTCGTGTGTCAGTCGGTGATTGTGACAAAATCGCCGTTCATGATTCCGAGCCCGAGCAGCGACATGAATTTCTTCACAGCCGCCTGTGCCTTGACAGAGTTGCCCGCCTCGTCGAGCGGTGGGGCGAAAGCTGCTATGCCAAACACTCCCGGCAGTACTCCGAGCACACCGCCGCCAACTCCGCTTTTTGCCGGTATGCCGCTGGTGTAGAGCCAGTTGCCGGTGCTCTGATAGAAGCCTACGGTAGCTATGAGCGATGTTATCTTAGGGGCTATGGATTTGTCAAACACCTGTTTGCGGGTGAGTGGATTGACCCCGTGGGCGGCTATGGTGGCAGCCATTACCGCGAGCTGTTCGCAGGTGATGCCGAGCGAGCACTGGCGGGTGTAGAGGTCGAGGCTCATCTGCGGGTCGTCGTACACGCGCTCGTAGTTTTTGAGCAGCCATGTGATGGCACGGTTGTTGAAGTTGGTGTCTGACTCGCTTTTGTACAGCTCGTCAATTAGCACCGGGGCGCTGCCGCAAAGGTCGGTTATGTTGTCGGTTATCGCTTTCCATTTGGCATCGCTGTCGCCTTTGGGTTCAATCATCGAGCATGCCGAAATGGCGCCGGCGTTGACAAGTGGAGTGGACGGCGAGTGGTTTTCAAGCAAAATGGCGAAGATGGAGTTGAAAGGCAGACCTGTGGCGTCGGCACCTATCTTTTCGAGTACTCCCTCAGGCGAACTCTGTTTCATGGCGAGGATTGCGGTAGGCACTTTCGACACCGATTCTATGCCGAACCGGTAGGATGTGTCGCCGTAGTTGAACGCCGTGCCGTCGGGCAGCATCACGCTCAGCCCGAACAGTCCGGAGTCTATGTTTGCGAGATACGGTATGTAGTTGGCGTTGGCGCCTCCTGTCACATTTGAAGCGTAGCCGTAAGCCTGCTGCGCCGCCTGGTGAATCTGATCCTTGGTGAGAGTGATGTCCATGAGTGTAGGTTATGGTGTTTGTAAAAAATACCGGCAGACAACCGCTGCATGTAGCAGAAGCTGCCTGCCGGTTTTTCGGGTGCTAAGTTAGTCAAACTTATGAATAATTATGCCTAAGTCTGAATAATTATTTACCTGTGTGGTTGAAAGTCCTGGACACAAGAGGTATGTTCTTCTCCATGGCTATTCGCGTGGTAGTGGGGTACTGCAGGGCGTTTAGTTCGTTGACGGCAAATTCTATGTCGGCAATCAGCTGGTCTGCCATGTCGCGGCTGAATCCCTGTTTGCAAAGCACACGCATCACAACCATTGTCTCTATGCTCGCGGGCATGGTGTAGGCAGGTACCATCCAGCCCTTCTGTGCGAGTTTGTCCTGAAGGTCGTAAAGTGTCCATTTGGCTGTTTTCTGGAAATCGGCTTTCATGCGCCATACGAAAATCGGGTTGGGCAGCTTGCCGGGAGCGTAAGGCTCGAACGCCGGCATTGCGCTCACCTGGTCGTCAAGGTACTGGGCTACGGACAGGGAGTTGAACTGCACGTTTTTGTAGCCTTCGAATCCCATGCGTATGAACTGGTAGTACTGTCCCAGAATCTGAGCGGCGGGGCGCGAGTAGTTCAGACCCACCTGGGTTACCTCGGCGCCGAGGTAGTTGACGGTAAACGCCATGTCGGCGGGCAGATACTTCTTGTCTTTCCACACAACCCAGCCAAGACCGGGATATACAAGTCCGAACTTATGACCGGATGTGCTGATAGAGAGAACCCATTTCAGACGGAAGTCCCATTTCTTGTCGGGGTCGAGGAACGGCAGTATGAAACCGCCTGATGCAGCGTCGATATGGATGCACACCTCGTTGCCTGTCTCGGCGTTGTATTTGTCAAGCGCGGCGTCAAGGGCTTCAACGTCATCGTTGAGACCGGTCCAGGTCACACCCTGGATAGGCACTACGCAGATAGTGTTTTCGTCGCACATCTTTATGGCGGCGTCTACATCAAGGGTGGGATGCTCGGCGCTCAGGGGCACAAGACGCATCTCCACATCCCAGAAGTTGCAGAATTTCTCCCACACCACCTGGTAGGCGGTAGACATCACGAGATTGGGTTTGTCATACGGTTTTCCGGCTTTCTTACGGCGCTCTTTCCAGCGTTTCAGGGCAGCGAGTCCGCCGAGCATACACGCTTCGGACGAGCCGATGCCGAGGGCGCCAGCCTTCCATTTGTTGGTTTCGGGGGTATTCCACAGGTTTGCCAGTATGTTTATACACTTCTGGCACATCACGGCGATGCGCGGGTACTCGGTCTCGTCAATGTAGTTGATGTCGATGGCCTCGTTCATCAGCTTGGTGGCATACTCGTCCATATAGGTGGTTACGAATGTGGCGAGGTTGAGTCGCGGCTGGGTCTGGGCGAATGTCTCGCCTTTGACCATCTGGTAAGCGATTTCAGGGGTGGTGGAACCTGCGGGAATTTTTTCTACCGGCGATGCCTGAAGCATTGCGTCTGATCCAAAAACATCGGTTTTGGCGTCTCCTTTGCGGAAATAGGGGTCTAAGCCTTGGTCGAGCATAGTACTGGAGTTTTAGAGTTAGGTTATAGATAGTAATGCTACTTGAAGACGATTGTAAATGGTCTGGAAGCAGAATTATAACACTCCGGCGCAGCAAAAAGATTAGCAGTACTGCCATATAACCAAAACTTTAACAAACTGTAAAGCAGCGGAGCCATGCGCATAAAGCGCATGGCTCCGTCCGGATGTCCTATATATAATATAATAAGGTGTGGCTGGTTATTTTGCCATTGCGGCGTCTACATCGGCAACAAGCTCGGCGTCCTGTTTGTCGCGGCTCACAATGTTGCCTTCGGGGTCAAACAGAATGATGCAGGGAATGGCGGGAATGCCGTAGATGTCGGTGGCGATATTCCGGGTGTTGAGAATCTGCTCCCACGGCAGGGCGTGTTTCTCTACTGCCTTGAGCGTGTTTTCAGGTTCGTCCCACACGGCTACTCCGAGAAAATCCATTTTGTCGGAGTACTTGTTGTAAAGGTCCTTGATTACCGCTGTTTCTCTGATGCAGGGACCGCACCAGCTTGCCCAGAAGTCTACAAGGGTGTATTTGCCTTTGCCTACATAGTCGCTCAGGCGCTTTGTCTCGCCGTTGTAGGTTATCTCGAAATCCTTGAATTTTTTGCCTACCGAGGTCTCGGACTTGTTGATGAGACCCTGGCGCAGGGTCTGCACGCGTTTGTAGTCTGCAAACTGGGGGTGTGCGGCAAGCTGCGCGTTGAATGTGTCAAGATCCAAGTTGTAGCATTCCTGCAAAAACAGATAGTAGCCGAGGGGGTTGTTGATGTTCTGGGCAAGGGCATCGGCGCCGAGCTGCTTGTACTGCGCTACGATTTCCTCTTTCTGCTGCTGTGTGGCGCTGTCGCCAAGAGCGCGAAACTGTTCTTCAAGAGCGCTCTGCTTTTCGAAAAGCTGTGTCATGGCATCGTTGGTGGGGGTGCCCGACGCGAGGCGGCTTGTTGCGTTGGCGCTTATGGTGCCGGGCTCGAGAACAAGCATTCCGGCGCGGTTGCCGTCAAGAATTATTCTGGCGAAAGTGGGGGTAGCTACCTCTCCGGCAAACACAGCCTTGCCGTCGGCAACTACAGTGGAGTCTATTTTTTCGCCGGTGTCAAAGCTGATGATGTAGGCGGTGAGTCCGTCCTCATCCTCGGTAAGAGGCAGGGTGACGGTGTATTTGTCTGCCGTTGAAGCTGTTGCGCAGGATATTGCGAGAGCTCCGGCGCAAAAAAAAGTTAAAAGTGATCTTTTCATTAGTCTGATGTGTTAATGATTTAGTGCAAATATAAGCACTTTTGCTCTCTCGGCGCTAACATTCTTCGTATATTTGCATCAAATAAATCACTCACAAACAGTTTATGCATCATCAGGACAGCCTAAACGCCTACATCCTACAGTCGCTGCGCGACAACTGGGAGCTCCTCGCTCTGACCGACTACAACGGAGCCTCATTCCAGTACAAGGATGTTGCGAGAAAGATTACCAAACTACACATATTGTTCAGAAATGTCGGGGTGAAGCCCGGAGATAAAATAGCTCTGTGCGGCAGAAATTCGGCACAATGGGCAATGGCTTTCATCGGCACAATAACCTACGGTGCTATTGCAGTGCCGGTGCTTCATGAATTCAAACCCGACAATATACACCATCTTGTAAACCACAGCGAGGCGAGGCTCCTGTTTGCCGATGCCGGTACTTGGGAAAATCTTGACGCTTCGGTGATGCCCGCCCTTGAGGGGGTGTTGCTTATCAGCGATTTCTCATTGCTGATGTCGCGCAGTGAGCCCCTCAACGAGGCGAGAGCCAATCTGAACCTGTTCTTCGGCGAGGCTTATCCGGAGCGCTTCACGGTTGACGACGTTGAGGTGTGTGTGACAAAACCCGATGATGTAGCGCTGATAAACTACACATCGGGCAGCACCGGTTTTTCGAAAGGCGTTATGGTTACATTCGGCAACCTGTGGAGCAACATCGAGTACACTATTGACCATCTCGATTTTCTCAGTCCCGGCGACGGAATTGTAAGCATGTTGCCGCTGGCACACATGTACGGTCTTGTGGTTGAGATGCTGCACCCGTTTGTAAAGGGGTGCCATGTCACTTTCCTCACACGCATTCCCTCGCCGAGAATAATCATGGAGGCTTTTGCCACAGTACACCCCA
Source organism: Muribaculaceae bacterium Isolate-104 (HZI) (assembly GCA_003762715.1). Lineage (GTDB taxonomy): Bacteria > Bacteroidota > Bacteroidia > Bacteroidales > Muribaculaceae > Paramuribaculum. The sequence continues at coordinate 8,719 of RIBJ01000035.1, forward strand.
AGCTGATTGTCGCGGTGCCGTTGATTTTGGAAAAAATCATACGCACAAAGGTGTTCCCGCTGCTCGAGAAACCCTATATGAAATTTCTGCTTCATGTGCCGTTTGTGGATGACCGTCTGCTTGGAAAAATCAAGGACAGACTTACAGATACATTCGGCGGCAACCTGCAGGAGATAGTAATCGGTGGCGCGGCGCTGAACAAAGAGGTGGAGACATTCCTGCGCCGTATCGGATTTCCGTTTACAGTCGGCTACGGCATGACCGAATGCGCCCCGCTCATATCATATGCCCCGCATGAGGAGTCGCGCCCCGGCTCTTGCGGCAGGCTTGTGGACAGAATGGAAATTAAGGTAGACTCGCCCGACCCCGAAAATGTACCCGGCATAATCTGGGTGCGCGGTGCCAATGTTATGAAAGGCTATTTCAAAAACAGCGAGGCTACGGCAGAGGCGTTCGGCGAAGACGGGTGGATGAGCACCGGTGACATAGGTTGCGTTGACTCCGACAATTTCATATATCTGCGCGGGCGCGACAAAAATATGATTCTCGGACCCTCTGGGCAAAACATATATCCAGAAGAAATTGAGCAGAAGCTGAATAATATGCCGTATGTGGGAGAGTCCATAATACTGGAGGACTCCGGAAAACTTTTTGCTCTGGTGTACCCCGATATGGACAATGTCATGAACCGCAATCTGACAACTGCCGATGTGGAACGCATTATGGCGGAAAATCTTGTGCAGCTGAATAAAGAACTCCCGGCGTATTCGCAGGTGGCGAGAATTGAAATAAAGAGTGAGGAGTTTGAAAAAACTCCCAAACGCTCTATCAAACGCTACCTGTATCAGCACTGATACAGGTTACAGCAAAAACTTTTTGATTGCGTCCGTTGCCATTCCACGGCGGCGGGCGTAATCTTTTTTCTGACTATCGTCGATTGCTCCTACAAGAAAATAACGCGAACCGCTGTAGCCTATCATGATGCCGGTTGTGGATGCCGCCGGAATCATGGCGCCGTTTTCTGTCACAGTTATGCCGCAGCTTTCATAGTCAAGCAGCCGGTCGGTCTCGAATATCAGTGACTGGTCGGGCAGGGAAGGGTAGCCTATGGCAGGGCGTGTGCCCGGATAATAATGGCGCAGAAGGTTGTCGGGGTTGGCATCGGATGCTTCTGCCGAGTATCCCCACAGATTCACACGCACTTCCCGGTGAAGCCATTCGGTGGCGGCCTCTGCCAGACGGTCGGCTACGCTCTGACCCACAAGCGCCATATAACTGTCGCCGGTGTCGCCCAGGCGCTTGACTTCCGCGTCGACGCTGCCGGCTGTAGTTACTGCGAAAAGAGCCGCGTGGTCATCGCCTTTATCAGACACAAAGTCGGCGAGGGCAAGGGTCTCCCTGTTGTCCTGACTGGCTTTCTGCTGCCTCAGGGTGGGTATCGTTATGGTTGTTCCGTTGGCGTTGAGTATTATGTCGTCACCCGATGATTTGGCTTCTGCAAACACAATTTTGCCTTTGACTGTGGCTCCGTGCTTGCACAGTTGCCCTATAAACTTGTCTGCGTCGCTGAACAGTCTCAGCGCTTCGAGAGCCTTTGTGCGGTGTTCCTGCGGTGTTGAGGCAAGCCATTGGTCGCGGCAGTGGTCACATCCGCCGGTTTCGGCTACGGATGCGAATGAAGCCTCAAGTTTCCATGCCGAGAAAAATGCTCGCCAGTTTATGAGAGTTCTGACTTCGGCTACAGGTATATCGAAAGTGTGTTCGCCGGGATGACGTGGCGCACATGCTTTTTTTGAGTTGTCGAAGATGTGTCGGAGTGCCCGCGCCCGGTCGAGCGGCATGGCAGCGCAGGCATCGGCGTAGCTGTCGCGTTTTTGTTTCTGCAATTCGAGGAGTTGCGCGAACGCCTCTGCGCGGCTGCTTTCGGCTGCGAATTTCTGCACTATCCCCGGCAGCGCGGCGGCATCGCGGGTGTAGATGACGGGTCCGCTGTACAGCGGCGCTATCTTGACAGCGGTGTGTATGTCTGATGCGGCGGCTCCCCCTACAAGCAGCGGTATAGTCATGGCGCGCTCCTCCATCATGCTGGCGACCGTGCGCATCTCTTCAAGAGACGGGGTTATGAGGCCGCTCAGACCGATGAAGTCGGCTCCGCACTCTTCGGCGGTGTCAAGAATCTGTTCGGGAGGCACCATGACACCGAGGTCGGTGACCTCATAGCCGTTGCAGTTCATTATCACCCCCACTATATTTTTGCCTATGTCGTGTACATCGCCTTTCACTGTCGCTATGACGAGTCTGCCTGCGCTCGCGCTCCCTCCGGAGCTCCTTTCGGCTTCTATTGCCGGAGTGAGGTGGGCGACGGCGTGCTTCATTACCTTGGCGCTGCGCACCACCTGTGGCAAAAACATTTTCCCGGCGCCGAACAGGTCACCTACGCGGTTCATGCCGTTCATAAGCGGACCGTCCACAACCGCAAATGCGCTCCCAGTTTCGTTCAGGTAAGTGTCAAGCAGTTTTTCAATGCCGTCCGAATGCCCCCTGACTACCATTTCTTCAATCTGTTCACCGGTATCAGGCGTCTTGTCGTTGTTCTTTTCGTCGCAAGGTTTGTCCGACGGTTTTGAAGCCGCCTCGGCTTCTTTTATGCGGTGGGCTGTCTCGATAAGCCGGTTGGTGGCATTGCCGTGCCGGTTGAGAAGAACATCGTCTATGGCATTCGCGAGTTCCTCCGGTATAGTGTCGGGGTCAAGCAGGGTGGACGGGTTCACGATAGCCATGTCCATGCCCTCGGCTACCGCATGGCGTAAAAACAGTGCGTGCATGGCTTCGCGCACATAGTTGTTGCCGCGGAAAGAAAAAGACAGATTGCTCAGACCGCCGCTTACATGGGCTCCAGGTAGGTTTGCCCGAATCCAGCCGGCGGCGCGTATGAAGTCTTTGGCATAATCGTTGTGCTCCTCTATACCGGTGGCTACAGCCAATATGTTGGGGTCGAAAATAATATCTTCTGGAGGAAATCCATCTTCGGTGAGCAGCGAATAAGCTCTGCCACACACTTCTGTTTTCCGTTCAAATGTGTCTGCCTGCCCCTGTTCGTCAAACGCCATAACAACGACAGCCGCACCCATGCGTCGCAGCGTTCTGGCTTTGGCAAGCATGGTGTCGGCACCCTCTTTGAGGCTTATGGAGTTGACCACCGGTTTGCCCTGCACGCGTTTGAGAGCCTCTACCGCCACACTCCAGTCGCTGGTGTCAATCATCAGAGGCACTTTGGCTATGTCGGGTTCGGCTCCTGTAAGCGTAACGAAGGAATTCATTTTTGCTCCTGCGTCAAGCATAGGGTCATCCATGTTTATGTCGACAATGTCGGCTCCCGCTCTGACCTGGGTGGCGGCAATGCCAATGGCTTCGGCATCCGCGCCTTCTTTTATCAGGCGGAGAAATTTGCGGCTCCCCGCCACATTGCATCTTTCACCGATTTTGACAAATGCTCCGGGGGTTAGTGTCTCCAGCCCCGCGAGAACCATTTTCATTTCCTTTTCAGGAATTGTGCGCGGCGATGCGTCTGCGGCGGCAGCCGCAATGGCAGCTATATGGGCGGGGGTGGTGCCGCAGCATCCTCCCACAATGTTGAGTTTGCCTTCTTTGAGCAAAGGGCGCAGTGTCTCCGCCATTTTTTCAGGGGTTTCCGTGTAGTTGCCGAGAGTGTCAGGCAATCCTGCGTTTGGGTGAAGGCTTACAGCGAAAGGCGCTTTGTCAAGAATCTCTATGTACGGGGCAAGGTCTTCGGCTCCGAATCCGCAGTTCAGACCGACCGAAAGCGGGTTTGCATGGCTGATTGTGGCAATAAATGCCTCGAGAGTCTGACCGCTGAGGGTTCTGCCGCTTTGTGTCAAAGTGGCGGAAATCATTACTGGCACTTTGCGGCATAGGTCATCCATCGCTCTCAAGGCGGCGTGTATCGTCGCTTTTGTATTGAGCGCGTCGAAACATGTTTCAAGCAGCAAAACATCTATGCCTGCGCCGATTAGGGCGCTGATTTGTTCATAGGCTGCCGACTCGATGGTGTCCCATGTCACCGGAGTGCCTGCTTCAATATCGGTGGCGAGTGACAGAGAATGACTCCCCGGACCGACGCTTCCGGCTACCCATGCGGTTACACCACACTCTTTTATGGCTTCCTTGGCAACAGCCACAGCCGCGCTGTTGATTTCACGCACAAGGTGACTCAGTCCATAATCTGCCAGTGAAATCGAATTGGCGTTGAACGTGTCGGTCTCTATGATGCGGGCGCCGGCTTTGAGATACTCGCAATGAATGCTTTTTATTTTTTCGGGAGCGGTCAGCACCAGCACATCGTTGCATCCGCGCAAATCAGTGCGTTCAGGTGTGACTCCCTCCAGACGGAAGTCGGCATCGTTCATGTCAAGGCGCTGAATAATGGTGCCCATTGCACCGTCGAGTACCAAGACTTGGCTTTTTAGGCTGTTTATTAGAGATAGCGAAGACTCGCTTAGACAATTCGGTTTCATTCTGACGTTGTATCCTTAGTGGCTGTAAAGGTACGAATAAGTAACGGCAAAGCCAAAAAAGCCTTTGCCCGCCACCCATTATGTCTCCACTGTGATACGGACCCTTAATTAATATTAGCCTGACGCACGACACATATACTGCCGGTTGAGCTTCTGGCGCATGTTTTAGATGCGGCTACCTTAATTTTTTATAGAATTGCAAAATAATTTTAAAAAAACTATAAATTTGCATTGGCTTCTGAGGTCGACTCATTAGAGTAATCTCGCCTCAGAAACGCACAATAAAACACAATCTGTTATGAACAAAAAAATGTTTGTTACTGCTGCAATCGCAGCACTGATGAGTGTGGGAGCCTATTTCGGCAATACCACCACAACTCCTTCTGAAGGTCTTTCTGACCTCCTGCTTGAAAATGCTGAGGCTCTCGCAAATGGCGAAATCACCGTAGTTGGATGTATGCCCATGAGAGATGCCACATGCTATGTGTTTGATGGAAACGGACAACTTGTGGATAGACGCAAGAATCAATATCCAGGTAATTAATTTTTAGGGCATGCAAAGAATAACACTTTGCGTGCCCTTATTAAGTTGCAGAAAAATGAAGTCATTTAATTATACATTTCTTGCCATTGTTCTTACATTGGCATCATGTCAATCCAATGATAAGGATAACGGCGAAGTCGATTTTTCTGAATCAGTGACATTGCAAGACGGGAATGTTTTGGTAAGTAATTGTGATCCGGTTGATTATATGGTGCTGTGCGATTCGCTGTTATGGATTGCGGGGCAAGATCAAAATGAACTGTTGCATGTTTACGACGTTTCAGGCAAGCTTCTTGACTCCGGAATGTCCATCGGTCAAGGTGGTGACGATGTGCTCGAAGTAAGCTCAATCCGTTCCATTAATGGTAAGATATACGTTTATGATTCGCGTGGAGGCGTTATTGACGAGGTTGTATGCAGGGATGGAAAGCTGGACGCAACCGGTATTGTCCGTGATATGCGTTTTCAAGACGATGCTTTCATGCTGCCCGATTCATCAATGTTAGCGCTCCCTTTGAATAGCTCCAATGCTTATGTCATGCTTGACAGTGAGGGTAGTATTCTTGACAGTCTATCCTATTTTCCTCCCAAGCCGGATGGAATCAGCGACGCTACCCATTATCTTGCATGCACCGGCAAGTTGGCTTATTCCCCTGCTGACACTACATTTGCAAGGACTGTGGCATATGATGGCGGCATCGATTTCTTCGCTGTCAAGAATGGCAGGATAAGTCATACAGCGCGTTATGCTAATTTTGACATGGTTTACACTACATATCGGGATGAAGGCAAGTTTCCGGTTCCTTCCGATGAATCGAGGATTGGCTATTCACATGTCTATGCAACTCCTGATCATTTCTACGCTTCTTATTCAGTGCAGAAATGTCTTGACAATCCTACCGGGATGAGCACCGAGATACATGTGTTTGATCACAACGGAAAGCCGCAATACAAGATGCTGTTCGAGCACCCTATACAGGCATTTGCAGTAAGTGAGGATGATGCGCATCTATATGTGGCTGAGGCGGATAATGATGATGACACAGTGATTAAACACTATATTCTGCAATCAAAGCCAAACAAATAATAGCACATCTGTTGGATCTTAGGAAACCAGTTGTACCGGATTGTTGACGGCGGTGTTATCTGGAGCTGTCTACGCAAGGTATTGTAAACAGAAACCGTGCGCCGTCGGTATAACCGGAGTCAAGAACAACCTCTCCTTTGAGCAGTGAGGCTACGGTGCGACTGATTGGCAGTCCGAGACCTACACCCTCTTTGTAGCTGTTGAGTCTTTCAAAACGGTCAAATATTATCTCGCTTTTGTCTGCCGGAATTCCACATCCGGTGTCTGTGACAGAGAATGTTATGTGCGATTTGTCGGCATCAAGTTCCCAGTCGAGCGTTATCTGTCCGGTCATAGTGAACTTGACTGCGTTCTGAAGCAGGTTTACAAGCACCTGCTGTACTCGTTGCGGGTCGGTGTATATTTCAATGTCCTCCTGATTCTCTTTCGCATACACCATGTGTACTCCCGGTTGTAGTTTGGATGCTACGCTGTTCATGGCTACATCGCAGAGTGTCTTTACTGATATATAACTTTTGGCAATGGCGAGTTTCTTTTTGTTCAGGTCAGACATGGTCAGCACATCGTACAACATTGTGAGTACCAGTTCGGTGTTCAGCATTACAAGGTTGGAGTATTTCTCAAGTCTCAGGCGGTCTTTGTCGTCAAGACTGTCGACAATAAGCTGCGTGTAACCGGCTATGGCACTGATAGGCTCTTGCATCTGGCAGCTCATGTTGTCAATGAATGCTGTTTTGAGTTTAGCCGCTCTGTTTGCTGCATCGCGGGCTGTAATCAGTTCGTTTTGGGTCCGTTTCAGCACATCGCGTTCTTTTTTCAGGTTCATGTTGCTTTCCGCAAGTCCTTTGCTGAGCTTTTTTGCCCGACGGTACAGTCTCAGCAGAATCATGCACAGTATAAAAAGCACAGTAAACGAAATTGCCGATATAAATATTATCGAGCTTTGTAATTTTATCTTTGACTTGTGGCTCTCTGTCGCAATTTCGTTTTTTTGCCGGTTCAGTCTGTCGACATCATATATTATCTGTAGCTCGCGGTAGCGTTCCGCCGATTTGCTTTTTATATAATCTGACTGTATGGTTGTATAGGCAATGAGGCTTTCAAGCAACAGGTTTTTGTCGCCGGTAGCCTGCGCCGCTTCTATAAGCATTTTGTATAGTCTTGGTTTTAAAGCAGCAGAACCGGGAATATCCATGTTGGTGACTCTGGCGAGGGCCGGCAATGCCTTGTCGTATTCCTTGCGTGCCATGCGGTAGTATATTTCCGGCAGTGAGGTGCTTTCAATGTCTTCCCGTATCTCGTCGCTTTCCTCGGCAAGGGCGTTTATCCGGTTGAAGTATTCCTCTACCTCTTCAGGCGACAGCGCAGGGTAGTTGCAAAGCATTCTGCGGTAACAGATGTATCTGTTTCGGTTATAGTTCTTGAATTCTCTTCCGTTGGCTCTGTACTCTTTCTCCATCTGATCCATGATGGTAAGCAGGTGTCGGTCGGCATTTACCGCTTTTTCAAATTGTCCGCCGGTTGTGTGAATCAAAGCGGTGTGCGCGTAGTACATGTTGCGCAGGGCGTACAGCCCGAACGGCAGGGCGTTTATCATATCCTCGCTTTCCTCAAGGTATTTTTCGAGCAGGTCGCTCTGTATAGTAGAACCGAGGTAAATGCACACGGTGTACAGCTGTTCGAGGTTTTCAAGCCGGTCGGTTCTGTTGGTGCGGGTTGAATATCTGTCAAGCGCTTCAAGCATCCATTTCTGTTTATCATCAGAGTCGGTGAACAGTGCGCGAGTGGATACAATGAGGAGTCTGAGAAATGTGACCGTTTCTTTCTGCTCGTCGCTATGCGGCAGGGACATAGCCTCATTCAGCACAAGGGTCTGTGCGGAGTCGTTGCCAAGATAGTCGTTGCCTATTATCCGCAGTATGTCAAGCTGTGCGCGTGTATTGCCTGCCCGTCTGGCTACTTCGTAAAGGGTTGCGTTGAGGTGCTTGTTTTCATCCTTAGTGTTGAGGTCGTGTATGTTGTACAGTATTCTCAGGCTGTCGGCGGGAGATGTGGCATTGTGCAGCAGAGTGTATAGGCTGTCGGTTTTTGTCGGGTAGGCGGCAAAAGAGACTATCTGTGCAGCAAACAAAATCGCAAGCAGGCATGTCGCTATCTTTTTCAATGGGGCTATAGTAGATGTGTTGATGTCTATGGTGTATGTAAATGCAAATATAGGAATAAAAGTAGAATGTATGAAGAATCTTCATACAGTTTCATGCAGTTTTTGCGGTTTTTGCGGGGTAAAAAACAGAACCGCAACAAACATGTCGCGGTTCTGGTATTGGGGGGTATCTTAAGCTGACTGAGTTATTCCGCCTTCTTTGCGGTTTTCTTTGCTGCCGATTTTTTAGCTGTGGTTTTCTTTGCTGCAGCTTTTGTGCTTTTCTCAGCGGGAGCCGGTGCCTTTTCGCGTAGAGCATGCTCTTCGTTGTAGTGCTCGAGGTTCTGACGCATCGAGGCTACTTCTTTATTGAGTGTCTCGATTTCAGCGGCCTGGTTGCGTATTGTTTTGAGCAGGGAGTTCAGCTCTTCGTTTTCTATAGACAGCGGGTATTGTTCTTCAACGCGAACAATGAAGTCCGACAGTACATTCATGTAGTTTGTGAACGCCTGGAACGGGGTTTCGTAGGGGCTGAAGTGAGAGTGTACGGCTCCGTCGTTCATGTGTTTGGTAGCCATGTAGAACAGGTGATCCGATGCCTGAAGGTAGTACCAGTCCTGTTTGAGGCGTCTGTCATCGCAAAGTCTCACACGTTCTGCCACCGAGTACAGTTTGCTGAATGCCTCGTTTTGAAGTTTGTTTCCGAGCCATGCCGATGTGTCGCGGGCTTCGTCTGCCCAAGATATGGGGTGCATGACAGACAGTTCACCGACGGGTTTCAGTTTGCTTATCGCCTCGCTGGGTGTCCAGAAGTCAATGCCGCGTTCTTTGGCGAAGCGGGGCAGAGCTTCAAGGAACTGGAATATGCCTGTGTCGCGGTTTTGCAGCTCGCCGAATGTCTCAAGGTTCATGAACAGGTTCACAATCTGTTCGTCGTCGGGAGTGTTTGCAATCCAATCGATGTATTTGTCGGCGGTCAGGGGGTATGCGTCCCACTCGGAGTTGCTGAAACGGAATGAAATGTCATCGCTCAGCTTAGAGTTCTTCAGCAGCATCTTGAGTTTGGGAGCGCTTGCGGCGGAGTACACATAGTTGGGCGATTTCCAGCCGAGTATGTGTTTGGCGCCTTCGGTAATTACTCCTTTGTAGCCCATGGCGGCGATTTGCGGGGCAAGGTCGTCGCAGTATATCAACTCGGTGTTGCGGAATACTTTCGGGCGAACTCCGAACAGCTCAAAAATTTTGTCGTCGTGGGCTTTAACCTGTGCGGCAAATTCTTCCGGCTCTGCAAGCGATGCAAGCGAGTGGGCGTATGTTTCGGCAAGGAATTCCACTTTGCCGGTGTCTGCCAGTTTTTTCAGAAGGTCGATGAATTCCGGCACATAGTGTTCGCACTGTTCGAGTGCCACTCCGGTGATAGACAGGGCGCAACGGAATGCGCCGTTGCTCTGCTCAATCATTCTCAGCAGGCTTTCGGCTGCCGGTATGTAGCTGTGGTGGGCTATTCTTGTGATTATGTCGTCATTGGCAAAGTCGTCATAGTAGTAATGGTCGTTGCCTATGTCGAAGAATCTGTATCTTTTGAGCCTGAACGGCTGGTGAATCTGAAAATAAAAACAAATTGCTTTCATGATGTCAGTCTGGTGAATGTTTTTTGATGTTTGACTTCGTGTTGTTTTGCGGTCAGTGTCTGTAGCTGTCAATGACCTTGCGGTAGATGTCTATAACTTTTGCTCCGGCTTTGTCCCAGGTGATGCGGTTTACCTCGTCAAGCCCGTCCTCGCGCAGCTGGCTGTACATCGCGGGGTAGGTGATGATTGAGTTGATGGCATCTGCCATTGCGTCAATATCCCAGTAGTCTGTCTTTATGACGTTGTCAAGGATTTCAGCGCATCCGCTCTGTTTGGATATTATCGAGGGTACGCCTATCTGCATGGCTTCAAGGGGCGAAATTCCGAAAGGCTCTGACACGGAGGGCATTATGTAGACATCGCTTGCCTTTAGCATTTCATATACCTGCTTGCCTTTCTGGAAGCCGGGAAAATGAAACCGGTCGGCAATGCCTCTTTCGGCTGCAAGGAGTATCATTTTGTCCATCATGTCTCCGCTGCCAGCCATTACAAAACGCACGTTGTGATTGTTTTTCAGCACTTTGGCGGCGGCTTCCACGAAGTATTCGGGACCTTTCTGCATTGTTATTCGTCCAAGGAACGTGACGATTTTTTCTTTGGGTTTGGTTACTTCGAGGTTGAGCAGGTCTTCGCTCAGCGGTGTCACGGCATTGTGTACCGTGGTTACTTTGGCAGGGTCGATGCCGTATTTTTCAATAACGGTCTGTCGAGTAAGGTTGCTGACGGTCATGATATGGTCGGCGTGGTTCATGCCGTCCTTCTCTATGCCGAATACGGTGGGATTGACATTGCCGCGAGAGCGGTCGAAGTCGGTGGCGTGCACGTGGATTACGAGGGGTTTGCCTGTAACCTGCTTGGCGTGTATGCCGGCAGGGTATGTGAGCCAGTCGTGGGAGTGGATTATGTCGAAATCAAGGGTGCGGGCTATCACGCCGGCGCATATTGAATAGTTGTTGATTTCTTCAAGCAGGTTGTCGGGGTAGCGTCCGGAGAATTCAAGGCATCCGAGGTCATTGGTGTGCATGTAGTTGAAGTCGGCGTAGATATGGTCGCGCAACTGATAGTACAGTTCCGGACTCATAACCGAGCCTATGCGCTGTACGACGTATTCACGGTTGACATCGCGCCAGGCTACGGGTACCTGAGAGGTGCCGATTATTCTTGCAAAACTTTTGTCCTCGTCGCCGAAGGGTTTGGGGATGACGAATGTTATGTCCATGTCGCCACACTCCCACATACCTTTTGTGAGTCCGTAGCTGGCGGTGCCGAGTCCGCCGAGGATATGAGGTGGAAATTCCCACCCAAACATTAGAGCTTTCATGGAGTGCGGGGATTACATGTTGAATTTTTTGAGAGTGGTGAGGGTACGGAGTATTTCCGCCACATTGGTTATATGGCTTATGGCTCCGCGTCCGCTGAAGGGCGGGTTGCCGTCGTAGAGCTGCGACAGCGAGCCGATGCAGCCTTGTGTCATTTCGTCTTCGTAGCCGATGAGCATGCGGTCGATGTAGCTTACTCCGCTCATGCCGAACACGCGCAGGTAGGCATCGGCGTAGAATCCGAACAGCCAAGGTCTTGCTGGACCGTTGTGGAGTGCCATTTCGCGTTCGTCCGGCGAGCCGAGGTAGTGGGGACGGTAGCCGAAGCTCTTGGGAGAGAGTGTGCGCAGTCCTTTGGGTGTAAGGAGCTCGCGTGTTACAACATCAAGCACTCCTTTGCGCTGTCTGCGGTCGAGCGGTGAATAGTCAAGCCCTATTGCCACCGCCATGTTGGGGCGCACGGAGGGGTCGGCGTATGTGCCGTTGACGTAGTCGTAAAGGTAGCCGTAGTCGTTCAGGAATGTGTCTATAAACGCGGGTTTCAATTTTTCTGCGGTGTCAACCCATAGCTGGCGTTCGGCAGCGTATTCTTCTAACCCTTCGGTTAAATTTGCGGCAAACATGAGTGCGTTGTACCACAATGCGTTGAATTCAACAAGGTAGCCGGAGCGGGGGATGAGCGGTCTGCCATATCTGGCGGCATTCATCCACGACACGGGATATGCGGCGCCCATTGTGAATACCATGCCGTTTTCTTCGACTCTGAGGTTGGGGTGACGGTTTTCCAGTATATACGACAGTATTTCGCGTATAAACGGCAAGTAGTGTTTTCTGGCATCGTCGTTGCCGTACGCTTTTGCATACTGTTGCAAAGCCCACATGCACCACAGCGGGATGTCAGGCAAGTCGATTCCCTGTATCCGTTGCGAAAGTTCACCGGTGTTCATGAAGTGGACAAGTGCGGCTCTGCCGGTTTCCATTATTGCTTCATAGTCATCGCGGTGGTTAATGGCTATTGTGGCTCCGGGAAGAGCCATGAATGTGTTTCTAGCGAGTACTTTTCCCCAGGGGTAGCCGCTGATGAGAAATTCTTCTTCTTTGTCTTTGAGGTAGCATTGCTTGGCTGCGTTTTTAAGGCAATTGAAGAAGCTGGTGCGGCATGTGCGCGAAGCTATTTCGGTTTCGTACATTTTGCTCAGCGAGCGGGGAGACACTTCGCTTACTCCGGCGGAGAATATGATGGATTCTCCTTTTTTTATAGGTATTTCGAATGTGCCGGGCACCCAGAGGTCTTCTGTGTATGGCACTCCGCGCTCAAGGTCTTTCAGGTATTCGAATCCTTTGTACCAGTGCGGGTCATAGTTCCATTCCGGTTTGCGGCTGAATTGCATGAATAGGGTGGGGTAGCCGTCGTAGAGCCTTGCCGAGACGCCGTTAGGCACTTCGGGACATTCGGTGTTGAGGGCTGTGTTTTCCACGCAAAGCTGGTTTGCTTCACGGAATGCGAGCATCGGTTTGAACCGCAGGGTTGTGGGGCTGTGGGCCTCGACAAGTGTGTAGCGAATCAGCAGACGGTTTTCATGGGATATGAAAATTTTTTCTTTGGTCAGGATGACTCCTCCGACACGGTATGTTGTTCGAGGCACGCTCTCGCAGTCGAATTCACGGATGTACTTGTGTCCTGCCGGGCTGTAAACACCTCCGCTGTAGCGGTGTAACCCTAAGTTGAAGGGCGCTCCGTGCTGAATCACGGTAACGTCCATTGATGACAGGAGCACATGTGAGGAATTGTCCATTTCGGGGATAGGAATCACCAGCAGTCCATGTTGTTTACGGGTGTTGCAATCTACCACCGAGGTACAATGATAAGCACCGCTCTGATTAGTTCTGAGCATTTCCTTCATGAGGGACTGCTCCAGATTAATCATGAGGTTTTTATCAAATTTCAGGTAGCTCATGTTATATTATTGTTAAGGTATTATTTTCAATGGTATGTAAAGTGGTTTGGATTAGGTCACGAATGTAACTCAATTTCTACAAATTTCCAAAAAAAAGAGTTTTTTTCTATTATTATGCCGCTTTTTTGTTTAGGAAGCGGACAAAATCAGCTGCAGGCCGGCGAAGTGCGGGAAATTTTGCGTAATTGCCAAACAATCATGAACAGGGTGACAATAGTGGCAAGGAGGTCGCTGACGGGGAACGAGTACCATACTCCGTCAAGCCCGAAGTAGCGTGGAAGCACAAGCAGCAGCGGTATCAGAAAAATTACCAGCCTGATGAGGCTCAGGAATATGGATTTTGCGGCGTTGCCGATGGATTGGAAAAATGTTGTCGCCACTACCTGAAAGCCGACAGCCCAGAATGCGAGCAGGGCGAATGAGAATGCGCGCGAGGTCTGGCTTATCAGTGAGGCATCGGTGGTAAACGCGCGGGCTATGAGCTGAGGGCAGGCGAGTCCGAACGCGCATCCTGCGGTGCATATCGCGGAGCTCCATCCTACAGCAAGCCAAAACGCATGTCGGAGTCTGTCTGTTCTGCCGGCTCCGTAATTGTAGCCGATTATCGGCTGGAGCCCCTGGCAGATTCCTATGACAATCATTACAAGCAGCGAGGTGTATGTAGTGAATATTCCGGCTGCTGCAACGGCGTTGTCGCTGCCATAGTGTATGAGAGAACGGTTTACGATTATGTTTATTGCGCTTCCGGCGATGTTGACTACGGACGGGGCGGCGCCTATGGCGATTATACTTATAATTATGTGTTTGCGCAGGGCGTATATGCCTTTTTTGAAGCACAGGGTGCTGGAGCTCCGGCAGAAGTGTCCGAGTACAAATATTGCAGAGACTGTCATGGATATGTCTGTGGCTATGGCGGCTCCTTTTATGCCCATGTCGAGCGCAAAGATGAATATGGGGTCGAGAATGATGTTGACTCCGGCTCCTATAAACATGGACACCATTGCTTTGACGGGGTATCCGCTTGCCCGCATGATGTTGTTGAAGCTGAATGTGACATTCATTATGAGCATGCCGGGGAGAAGGTACAGCATGAGGTCTTTTGCGTAGGGCAGCGAAGCGGCGCTGGCTCCGAAGGCGCATAGTATCGCGTCAATGAATATTGCGAATACGCTGAGGTATATCACAGCGTTTATGATTATCATTACCAAGGCGTTGCCAATCACTTTTTCTGCTCCGGCGATGTCTTTGGCTCCGAGCATTATAGACACTCTCGCCGATGCCCCTGCTCCGATGAGAACGCCGAGGGCTGTGCTTACATTCATAACCGGAAATGTCACGGCAAGTCCGGCAATGGCTTCTGTACCTACCCCTTGACCGATGAATATGCGGTCGACTACGTTGTACAGCGACACAACAAGCATGCCTACCACAGCGGGGATGCTGTAGCTCCACAGCAGCCGGGCTATGCTGCCTGTTTCAAGTCTGTTGAGTTTGTCGTTGTCGGTAGTGTGGGGGGCGTGTTTCATATCATTTGCAAAGGTACTAAAAAAATCGCACCGCAGACTGGTTGTGGTCTGCGGCGCGACTGTGATATGTTTAGCTGAGGCGTGATGTCATTACATCATACCGCCCATGCCACCCATGCCGGGAGCGGGCATTGCGGGAGCGGGGTTTTCCTCTTTTTTCTCTGCGATGACGCACTCTGTGGTGAGGAACATTCCGGCGATTGAAGCAGCGTTTTCAAGAGCCACGCGGGTAACTTTGGCGGGGTCGATGACGCCTGCTGCAAGGAGGTTTTCGTAAGAGTCGGTACGGGCGTTGTAGCCGAAGTCAGCGGTACCTTCTTTTACTTTCTGCACAACAACTGCTCCTTCAACGCCTGCATTGGCTACAATCTGGCGCAGGGGTTCTTCAATTGCGCGTTTTACAATGAGGATGCCGGTGGTTTCGTCATCGTTGTCACCTTTGAGACCTTCGAGTTTCTCAACGCAGCGGATGTAAGCCACACCACCTCCGGGAACTATGCCTTCGGCAATGGCGGCGCGTGTTGCGCTTAGGGCATCGTCCACGCGGTCTTTCTTTTCTTTCATTTCCACTTCGCTGGGTGCGCCGATGTGGAGTACGGCTACTCCGCCGGCGAGTTTGGCGAGGCGTTCCTGAAGTTTTTCGCGGTCGTAATCGCTTGTGGTCTGTTCAATCTGTGTTTTTATCTGAGCTACACGGGCGGCGATTGCTTCTTTGTTGCCGGCGCCGTTGACGATTGTGGTGTTTTCTTTGTTAACGGTCACTTTTTCAGCGCGTCCGAGGTAGTCGAGAGTAGCGCTTTCAAGTTTCATGCCTTTTTCTTCAGAAATAACCACGCCTCCTGTGAGTACGGCGATGTCTTCAAGCATTTCTTTGCGGCGGTCGCCGAATCCGGGGGCTTTTACCGCACAAATCTTGAGGGAGCCGCGCAGACGGTTGACCACAAGTGTTGCCAATGCTTCCTGGTCGACATCTTCTGCAACAATAAGCAGGGGACGTCCGCTCTGGGCTGTCGCTTCCAGAATCGGGAGCATGTCCTTGAGGTTTGATATCTTTTTGTCGAAAATGAGGATGTAGGGGGTGTCCATCTCGCACTCCATTTTTTCAGGATTTGTGACGAAATAGGGTGAGATGTAGCCGCGGTCAAACTGCATGCCTTCCACAATGTCGACAGTGGTTTCGGTGCCTTTTGCCTCGTCTACTGTGATAACTCCCTCTTTTTTTACTTTCTTCATAGCCTCGGCGATGAGTCGACCTATGGCTTCGTCGTTATTGGCGCTCACACGGGCTACGTCTTCAATTTTCTTGAAGTCGTCGCCTACTTCCTGAGCCATGCCTTTGATGCCTTCGACAACTGTTGCCACGGCTTTGTCGATACCGCGCTTGATGTCCATGGGGTTGGCACCGGCGGCAACGTTTTTCAATCCTACGTTTATGATTGCCTGAGCGAGCACGGTGGCGGTAGTTGTGCCGTCGCCGGCATCGTCACCTGTCTTGGATGCTACTTCCTTGACAAGCTGTGCGCCCATATTCTGGAACGGGTCTTCGAGTTCAACTTCGCGAGCAACACTTACACCGTCCTTGGTGATGTGGGGTGCACCGAATTTTTTTTCTATAATGACATTGCGTCCTTTGGGACCGAGTGTCACTTTCACAGCGTCGGCAAGTGCGTCAACGCCTTTTTTAAGCTCTTCGCGGGCTTTGATTTCAAATTTTATTTCTTTAGCCATGGTGGTTTCTGTTTTTATATTAATTATGTATCAGTTTTACTCGGCAATGATTGCGAGAATGTCGCTTTGACGCATGATGAGGTATTTCTCGCCGTCAAATTCGATTTCTGTTCCGGCGTATTTGCCATAAAGAACTTTGTCGCCTTCCTTAACAGTCATCTCTTCGTCCTTGGTTCCTTTTCCGGCTGCAAGCACAACGCCTTTCAGCGGTTTTTCTTTTGCGGAATCAGGTATGATGATTCCTGCCATGGTAACCTCTTCAGCGGCGCAGGGCTGGATGAGTACTCTGTCTGCCAATGGTTTGATATTCATAATTCTGTTGGTGTTTATTGGTTAGTCGATAATATTTACTGCATTTGTTACAAGCATATTCCGTGCCAAAGGTGTATTTGTGACATTATTCTGCCAAAATGTCAAGGCGCTGTCATGTCAGCACACGTGGTATACGGTAAGAGTATGTTTGAATTTAACACGAATATACATTTCTGAATTTCTTTCTATCCCCTCAAAGGTCTTTTCAGTGATTTCCGTCGAGTTTCATCGGTCACGATGTCCGCATCGCTCCCTCCTCAACTCACGCAAACCTCTACGGAAATATCTTTGAGTGTGCAGAAGTGAAATCCAAACATACTCTAAAACAAATGTGGCGGCAAAGGGGTTCAGGAGTTTTCGCCCGGAAGGGCTGAGGCTATAGCCGCGCGGGTGCGCTCCATAAGGGCTTCGGTGTCATGACCTTCTGCCGGCGGGTTTACCGGCGGGTGTATGGTCAGGGTAATGTGTCCGGGGCGCGGCAGCTTTTTGAACCGGGGCAGTACGCTGAAAGCTCCGTCAATGGTAAGCGGCACTACGGGCATATTGAATTCAACAGCGAGCATGTATGCTCCTTTTTTGAACCGTCTCATGTGTCCGTCCCATGTTCGGGCTCCTTCCGGAAAAACTACAACGCTCATGCCTCCGGCAAGGAGCGATTCGGCGTCTTGCATGGTTTTGCGCAGGCGTGCAGGCGATGAGTTGTCAACATAAACCTGTTTCGCTTTTTCACATGCGTAGCCGACCAGAGGTATTTTCCGGAGTTCTTTTTTCATCATCCACCTGAAGTTGTGGTTGAGCCATCCGTAAACGGTGAATATGTCATAGGCTCCCTGATGGTTTGCCACAAAAACGTACGATGTTTCCGAACAGATGTTTTCCCTTCCTTTTACTGTGACTCTTACCCATGCGAGCCAGCACATGACTTTGCTCCACAAGGCAGGGGGGTAGTAGCCCGCCCATTTGCCTGCTCCTAAGAAGGAGCAGACAATTACGGTCAGGGCTGTGAGGGTTGTTGCCACCAGCATGAGCGGCAGCATTATGACAATCTGGTATATGCGGTATAGTATCATTTATGGTAGATTGTCAATTGGATGTCAGTCATTGTTTTCCGAGCCGGCAAACTCCATCAGGTATGCCTTGATGAAGCCGTCGAGGTCTCCGTCCATTACTCCTCCTACATCTGATGTCTGGTGTCCGGTGCGGTGATCCTTGACTCTGCGGTCGTCAAATACATAGCTCCTAATCTGGGAGCCCCATTCGATTTTCATTTTCCCGGCTTCAACCTTAGCCTGTTCCTGCAATCGGTGCTGCAGTTCCTTGTCGTAGAGAATCGAGCGGAGTTGCCTCATGGCGTTCTCTTTGTTTTTTGGCTGGTCGCGGGTTTCTGTGTTTTCAATGAGAATCTCTTCTTTTTCGCCGGTGTAAGGGTCGGTGAACTGGTAGCGCAGGCGCACGCCTGATTCTACTTTATTTACGTTCTGACCGCCTGCTCCGCCGCTTCGGAATGTGTCCCATGAAAGTAGCGCGGGGTCGACTCTCACTTCAATAGTGTCGTCGACAAGCGGGGTGACAAATACGGATGCGAAGGATGTCATGCGCTTGCCTTGAGCGTTATACGGCGATACGCGGACAAGTCTGTGTACACCGTTTTCGCTTTTGAGGTATCCGTAAGCGAAGTCGCCTTCGACATTTATGGTGCAGCTTTTGATGCCAGCTTCGTCGCCTTCGAGCAGGTTTGCAATGGATGTCTTGTAGCCGTGAGCCTCGCACCAGCGCAGATACATGCGCATAAGCATCGAAGCCCAGTCCTGGCTTTCTGTGCCGCCTGCTCCGCTGTTTATTTTGAGTACAACACCGAGCTTGTCTTCTTCCCTGCGCAGCATGTTGCGCAGTTCCAGGCGCTCGATTTTGTCTATGGCAGCGGCGTACATGGCGTCTATTTCGACTTCTTCCATTTCGCCGTCTTTGACAAATTCCCATGCAATCTGGAGTTCGTCGACAGCGTCCTCTACTTCAGCATAGCCGTCAACCCATGCCTGAATGTCCTTGATTTTTTTCATCTGAGCCTGCGCTTCTTTCGGGTGTTCCCAGAAATCGGGCACATGTGTGCGCAGTTCTTCTTCTTCGACCTCTATTTTCTTGCTGTCGATGTCAAAGATACCTCCTCAACGCGAGCTTGCGTTCAAAAGTCTCTTTTAGCTGTTCCTGTGTAATCATTTCGGTTACTTGGGTATTGGGTTAATAAAAATATAGTACAAAGTTATGTAAAAATTTTCAATCTCTGAATCTGCGTGTCATATACTCACGCACAATTTCAGTAATGTCAGACATTGACAGCAGGGAGGTGTCCAGTGTAAGGTCGTAGCTTTCAGCGGCTCCCCAGGTTTTGTCGGTGTAGAAGTTGTAGTAATTGGCACGCAGCCGGTTGATTTTTTCGGCTTTTGCGCGTGCTTTCTCTCTCGACAGCTCGGGCTGGCGTTTGATTATGCGGTCTATCCTGGCTTCCATCGGAGCGTGGACAAACAGGTTTATTGTGCGGGGATGGTCGCGCAGCACATAATCGGCGCTGCGTCCCACAATAACGCAAGGACTTTCGTCGGCAAGCGAGTGTATGAAATCGCTTTGGGCACGGTAAAGGCTGTCGTCGCTTATTGCTGTAGAGCCGGCGTAAATGTTTGAAGGAGCAAGTCCGAGTGAAAAAGAGAATATGCCGTTGATGAACGAGGGTGCACGCTCGTCGTTGCGCTCAAAAAATTCCGGACTCATGCCGGCGCGTTTCGCGGCTTCGCTCAACAGCTCCTTGTCATAATATCTGAATCCGAAGGCATCGGCGAGTGTGCGGCCGAGTTCTCTGCCGCCGCTGCCGAATTGTCTGCCTATGGTAATTACCGTGTTTTGTTTCTTGTCGTTGCTTTCCATGGATGACATTTTTATGCGTTAAACAAATAACAGTACCAGAAGCTGGGCTATGACGACCCGCAGGAACATTGCCAGGGGATAGGCGGTGGCGTAGCAAACGGCGGCGTTGTCGCCCGGTATTGTGTCGCTTGCATAGGTAAGCGCCATAGGGTTTGCCATTGCGCCGCACACTGTTCCGCACGCGCTGCCGAAATCGAGCCTGCTCCAGCGCATGGCTGCGTAAATCATAATCAGAGACGGTACTATTGTTATTACAAATCCGACAGCTATCCAGGTGAGTCCGTCCGCTTTCAGTATCGTGTCAAGGAAATGGGCGCCGGCATCAAGCCCGAGGCATGCGAGGTAGAGAGACAGACCGATGCCACGGAGCATAAGGTTTGCGCTTCGGGTGGTGTATGTTACAAGGCGGAATCTGGGTCCGAACGCCCCGATTAATATGCCTGCCACAATTGGACCTCCGGCAAGTCCGAGCCGTACAGGGGTGCCTACTCCCGGCACAAAAATAGGCACGGAGCCGAGAAGAAGTCCGAGAACAATGCCGATGAATATGGCAGCAAGGTTGGGGTCGCGCAGCACGTTGGCGGTATTGCCGAGTACTTTCTCCACGTTGTCTATTGCCTTGGCTTCTCCCACAACAGTGAGCCGGTCGCCGAGCTGCAGCACCAGGTCGGGGGTTGCGAGCAGTTTTACTCCGCTGCGCAGAACTCTTGAAATGTTTATGCCGTAGCTGTTGCGCAGCTTTAGGGCTCCGAGTTTCTTGCCGTTGATTTCCGGTCGGGAAACTACTATGTGACGTGATATCAAGGTGGAGTCTATTGCGTTCCAGTCAATGTCGTCGGCGTTCCAGTCGGTATGCTCCTGCTCTCCGAAAAGCACTGTGAGCGCGGGCACATCTTTTTCAGTGGCAACCACAAGCAGCCGGTCTCCTTCAAGCAGAGGCGTTTCGGAGCATGGTATGCTCACCTGCCCGTTTCGCCAAAGGCGCGATATGACAAATTTCGGTTGTATAAGCGCGGCAACCTCGCGTACGGTTTTTCCGAACACGGCGGGGTTGTGAATCTGGAATGCGGCTATGTATGTGTGTCCTATGTCATTGTCTGAGTCTCCGGAGGGTATGTCGTTTGGCTTCACCGCAAGGGCTCTTACAACGATTATTGCGAGTATAACGCCTATAACTCCGAGCGGATAGGTTACGGCACAGCTAAGAGCGGCTCCGCTTGCGCTCTGTCCGAGCTGCTGGAGTGTTTGCTGCGCTGCACCGAGCGAGGGGGTGTTTGTGGTTGCGCCGGCAATTATGCCTACCATATCTGACATGGATATGTCAAGCCCCAATGAGAAGCCGATTGCCATAAGTGTACCCAACAGCACAACGGCGAGTCCGAGAAAGTTGAGTTTTATGCCGCCAGTGCGGAACGAGCTGAAAAATCCGGGGCCGACTTTCAGACCGAGCTCGTAAACAAACAGTACAAGACCGAAACTCTCGGCGTAAGACAGCATTGCCGGGTCAATGCCGAGACCGAAATGTCCGGCAATAATGCCGGCAAAAAATACCCATGTAACACCCAGACTCACTCCACAGATGTGGATTTTGCCAAGTCCGAGCCCTACAGCGATTATTACCGACAATACCACTACCGCCTGTAGCGGTGAGTGTGTTATAAATACGGTCTGAATCCATTCCATGCTGCAAAAGTAGTAATAAACTTACATATAGCAGCTTGTTGACCTGACATTTTGGGGCACGCCGGCTGTCGCTGTCAGAATGTGAACATGCAAAGAGCGCCTGCGCGCTTGCCGTAGCGACGCTCTCCGTTGAAGTTATTGCGCCATCCGAAGTCGATTTCTGCACCGAACTGTACTCTCGGGGTCGGGTTCCAGAAAACATTGACGGCGGAGGCTACTCCATATTTGTATTCGTCGCCGGCTACTGTGTGTTGAGGCAGATAGCGGGTTTGGCTGATATTTGCTGATACAAACAGGTTGTGTCTGAAATTGTATTGAACTCCGGCTCCAAGTCCGAAGGATGCTGGGGCATAAAGTGTTCCGGGTCGCGCAGGGTCTCCAACGAGGTCGTAGTTTCCGCATAGAAGGTCGCCACCGCAGCCTCCATAGCCTTTTCCATAGCTTGCCGACAAGTATAGGGTAAGCGGTGTCAGGGGGTGAGACACAGAACTTGCCATTACGCCCCAGCCGGTTATGTTGTGGTTTTGCGAGTTTATGAGGTCGCGATAGGAAAGGGTGCGTATTATGCCGCTGAGTCTTACATGCTGTCCGCGAGCCCATTGGTATTGCGCGAACGCAGCCCAGTCAGGCATCCACGAGTCTACTTTCTTGGTGTTTGTTCCATCAACAGAAATTGCGTGTGCAGGAGTTTCGCCGGAAACCGCGAGCACCCATCGGTCTTTGATTACCGGCATGTAGCGCACAAGAACGGCGGTTGTAGACATTTTGTTGTTTGGACCCTGAGCGTCGACAGTCGGAGGCTCTGCTGCGGGGTCGGAGAATGTAGAGGTGGCGTAACCGACCGTGAAGTCGTTGATAATCGCATACGCCTTTTTCAATGCGAAGTCACGGCGATTGTAGCCGTTGAAATTAGCTTCGAGATATAGTTGGTATGTGCCTATTTTGCTATTGATGCCTAATACTCTGAAATATAGGCATGTGCCGCTCGGCGAGGTGTCAAAGTGCCTCATAGAGGCGGGGTCGGGAGTCATAGGGATGAGGTAGGACGCGAATCCCGGAGACGGCATTGCTCCGCCCCAGTCGTAGTATGCTCTCATTCTGACGGCTCCTCCTATACCCATTGCCAAGGATGCCTCTTTGCTCAGAAACATGAAGTATGGCGCGTCAGGGTCGGAGAAGTTGCGGAACTGGTCGTAATAAAATACGGAAATAGTACGACGTATGGAGTCCAATTCCGCAGCTTTCTGGGAGTTTTCAGGCTTGCCGTCTATATAAATGAATTTATTGCTTTTCAGCAAAGAGTCGATGTGGTCATCGACAAGGCTTTGGGCGTTGGCAGAGCCCCAAAATGCAAATAAAAATGCAAATACAGCAGAAATAGCAGACTTCATGATGGATGTTTTAAAAATTTGTTGCAATTTTAACACCCGATAGCACAATTTAGTTTTCTGACATGAGCTGCAAAACATATCTTTTGCGTCAAACGTTAGATTCACAAACCCGATAAGACCCGATATGGAAGACGACAAGAATATTGCAATAGAGAGTCATCCGTGGCAGCCGTTTGTGCCGCCACATACAAAGGTGCTTTTCTTAGGCACATTTCCACCCAAGCCTTCGAGGTGGAGCATGGATTTTTATTATCCGAACCGTATCAATGATTTCTGGAGAGTAATGGGTATTGTGTTCTTTGATAATCCTGACAGGTTCTGGAACGCAGTGTCCGGAAGTTTCAGGCTGGACGATATTAAGAATTTTCTTACGGAAAGAGGCATTGCATTATGTGACACAGGCGCCCGTGTAAGGCGCCTGCGAGATAATGCTTCAGACAAGTATCTTGAGATTGTAGAGACAGTAAATTTAAGAGCCTTGCTCGGCATGATGCCGGAATGTCATACGATTGCCGCTACTGGAGAAAAGGCTGCAACTGTTCTTTCCGAACTTGTGGGTTCTGTGCCACCTCCCTCCGGAGCCTCTGTCGAGGCAGTTTTTGAGAACAGAAGGCTTTCTTTGTGGCGGATGCCTTCTACAAGCCGGGCTTATCCTCTTGCCGTGGCAAAGAAAGCAGAGGTGTATGCTAAGCTGTTCAGGAGCATCGGACTGGTCAGATAATGCTGTTTGCTTTCGTCCATTCAACAATCTCCGGTATATAGCCGAATGCCAGCCCGGTGACGGTGTCCGCACACCCGTAGTACACGGCAAGTCTGCCTGTGTCGGAGTCGGCGAGAGCCGCGCAAGGGAATGTGACGTTGGGCACATCTCCGGTCAGTTCGTATATTTCTTTTGGCGAAATAAGGTATGGACCGCTTCTGGCAATTACTTTCCAAGGCTGTTCAAGGTCAAGGAGCGCAGAGCCGAAAGCGTATACATAGCCGTTGCAAGAGCGTAGCACTCCATGATATATCAGCAGCCAACCCTCGGATGTTTCGATAGGAACCGGTCCGGCTCCTATTTTCATGCACTGCCACGCGCTCTGTTCAAACGCTGCCGGTGACATGACATGCCTGTGGTGCCCCCAGAATTCCATGTCAGGACTTTCGCTATAGAAAATGTCGCCGAACGCGGTGTGGCCCGTGTCGCTCGGTCTTGACAACATGGCGTACCTGCCGTTTATTTTCCGGGGGAACAGAACTCCGTTGCGGTTGTACGGCAAAAACGCATTTTCAAGCTGGTGAAAAGTCTCGAAGTCTGTTGTCCAGGCAACACCTATTGTGGGACCGTGGTAGCCGTTGCACCATGTAACCCAATATTTGTCATCAATTTTTGTGACACGCGGGTCGTAGCCATACTCCCAGTCTGAGATGTCCGGGTTTGCTCCGGTGAGCCCTATGTCTTCTTCATTGATGTTCCAGTTGAAGCCGTCGGGCGAAAAGCCTGCGTGCAGTCTCATGCGGCGGTTTGTGTCGTCGCATCTGAACACTCCGGCGAAACGTTTTGAGCCGTTGTCTGCAAACGGTACTACTGCCGAGTTGAATATGCTGTTTGATGTAGACAGCAGGTCGCGGCGTATTACAGGGTTGTTGCTGTAACGCCACAATATTTCTTTACTCCCTGACGGTTTCTCCTCCCACGGCATATCCGGCAGGGGCGGAGTCATTATTTTCAGTTTCTTGTTCATGGTCGTTGGTTGTATTTTGGTTGTCTGTTTTTTCTTCGGTACATTCTTTATGAGAGAATGGGATGAACCATGTCATTATAAAAGCGGGGACCGTAGCAACCATTACTGCGGTGAAAAACCAGTTGTAGCCAAGGGCATCGCTGATGTACCCGCTGACAGCGCCTGTCAGCATAACCGAAAAGTTCATTATGCCGGAAGCGAAGGCGTAATGAGCCATCTGGTGTTTGCCCGGGGCTACCTGCTGCATCATGAAAAGAGTCAGCCCTACAAACCCGAACCCGTAGCCGAAATACTCCACGGCGATAGCTCCGGCGGTAATCCATATCTGCTCCGGCTGGAACCATGCGAGCATCGCGTATGCAACAAACGGAATGTTGAAAATGCAGCACAGTGAGAACAGGCTCTTCTTCAATCCTCTGTGCGCTATGAAATAGCCGGCGAGCAGTGAGCCTATGAGAAAAGCGGCAGAGCCGAATGACCCATAGTACAGACCAATCTCTTCATTGGACAGCTCCAGCCCTCCGCTTGCGCGGTCGCTCATCAGAAACAGCGGTACAATTTTCATTACAAATCCCTCTCCAAGACGGTAAAGGATAATGAAAGCTATGTAATACCAAATATAACGTTTTGTGAAAAAGTCGGCAATGACTTCACGCAGTTTGCCGATGCCTTGGCGCATTGAAGCGGCATTGCTTGTAGCAGACGCAGCCTTTGAAGGCACAGCCCAGCTGTGGTATGTGCCTAAAAGCAATAGCAACAGCCCTATAGCACCAAGCACTATCATCCATGCGTCCAGGTAGTGCGAACGGGTCGGGGTGTCGCTGCCGCTGAAGTGTCTGGCGAGTATTCCGGCAAGACCTACAAGCCCTCCTGTGGCAACAAGTTTTGCAAGATTGTAGAAGGCTCCTTGCCAGCCGATATACTGAGACTGGTGTTTGCTGCTCAGTTCAGACATGTACACGCCGTCTGCCGCAATGTCATGTGTGGCTCCACTGAATGCGACAGCCGCGAATATGGCTATGAGTACCGCGAAGCAGTCGGGGATATTAAGGACAAGTGCGGCAAGCCCGAACAGCGCCCCGCTTATGATTTGTGTGCTGACAACGAAAAATTTTTTTGTCTTGAAGATTTCAAGGAATGGACTCCATAGGAATTTAATGGTCCACGGCCACATAATCAGCGATGTCCAGAAAGCGATGCTGGCATTTGGTATCTCAAGATTCTTGAACATTACGGCAGCCACCATGTTCAGTACCACGAATGGTAAACCCATGGCAAAATATACTGTGGGCACCCAGCCCAGTGGATGACTGCTTTTCTTCGTCGGCTTGCTTGAACTCATTACAAATATAGTGATAATTGCTATGCAAATATAAGCAAAGCCAAGTTCAATGGCAAATTATCTGATAGAATATATCCGACGGTGTCAATCTTCAGTTATGACTTCCGATACGAGTCCGGGGGCAGATGTCAGTTTGTTGTAGATAGGGCGCAGAGACAGGCTGCAGTTGTCAAAATCAATCAATACATCCTGTAGAAACAGGTTCAGCGGGTTGAATGCATAAGGTTCTTCAAGACTGTCGTAATAATGTGCCAGTCCGTTTACAAGTCTGTCGCCCATTTCTATGTCGGCATGGTTGTCAACGAAGACGTTGAATGAGCCAAGCGCGGAAGTGACGGTTTCTTGATGCAGCCGTTGTATGGGGCGCGAGGTCTCATCGGCGGGCAGTTTGATGCGGGCGTTTCTGATGCCTGTGTCAAGGAAGAAGGAGTTGGTCTTGCCGTTGACGGAAAATTCTGAAAAATACCTTTTGCCAAGCCATATGGCTGTGAAAATATTCTTTGACGGTTCGAGAGACACGCATTTGGTGTATCCGTCCGGAGTGTTGAAATACAGAGCTATAGCGCGATTGTTGTACTGGTATTCCACTTTGAACTTTTGCAGGAAATCTATGCCTAATACACTTTGTCCTGTGCGTGACGGAGCGAAGTCTATGTTTGACAGGGTGTTGGCGGATTTCCAATGACCTATGGCGGTGCGTCTGCCGGTGCTGTCTTCTACAAAATCATACTTAAGCAGGGGCATTGACACGGTGTAGCGTTTTGTTTCCATCATCGTACTCCCGTTTCCGTCTCTGCCAAATACGGGATAAAATGATTCTTTGTAATGGTAGCCGAGAGAATCAAGCAGGGCAAGATTCTCTTCTGTGATTGTACTTATGTCGCTTCCTGTGTCAATTTTAAAACGGAGTCCGGGAATTACCTCTATTTCCAAAGGGTTGCCTCGCAGGGGCAGAAGTCCGAGTGAACCTTCTGTGCGTTCTGCGGTGAGGCTGTTTTGTGATGACAGTAAGGTTATACCGATATATGCTGTTGCTAATATTATGGCGAAAGCCGAAAACAATATTGACAATTTCTTTTTCATGTGTGCAAATGTACTATTGTGCGTAATAGGGAACAAATGCGATACTGAAAAGTAATGCTCTTGTAACTTAATTGTATGATTGAAAAAAAATCGTGCTTCGCGGAAAACCGGAAACACGATTTGGTGGGGTGAACAGTGGGATTCGAACCCACGACCTTCGGAACCACAATCCGACGTTCTAACCAACTGAACTATGCTCACCATTTGGAGCTTTTGCGCTGCAAAGTTATAACTATTTTTTTTAATAGCAATGCTTTTTGGCGTAAAAAATAAGGATGTGATTATAATGGGCTGATAATTAGCGCTGTTTTGCGGTAGGAGTATCAATGCGAAATCAACATGTACGACAGCGAGCCTGACCCCGGAGCTACGCGGTACCGTGTCAGCGCGTAGCCCTTGTCTGCCGCAATGCCCGAAAGAGGCGCTCCGGTGCGATAAACGTCAAATGTGCTTTGGCATACAGGGCATCGTGCTATATTAAATTCGGTGTCAATATATACACGGGTGTTTTTATTTATTTCCACGGGGCAGCTGAGATCATAGGCAAGCGGGTTATTGTCGAAGCTGCATACTAAAAGAACTCCGCCGAAGCCTGTAGCTTCGGCGGCGGTGTATGCAAATCCTTCCGGTTGTTTTTCGGATTTAATGAAACGCCTGTAGTCCAGTGCGCCTGCTACACCATACGCTTGCCATTCGCCAATAGTGGCAAATTCTATGCGAACCGATGCGGATGGGATGCGTTCGTCATCCACGGAGCTGCATGCACTTGATAGCGTTGCTACAATCAAGGCTGCTGCCAATGCTGCTTTCATGCAAAGAATGTTGTAATCAGCTCTCCGAATTTGTCAGCCGCTTCCTGCATTTTTCCTCCCACCATGGGCTTTAACATAGCGGGAATCTCGACATCAATCTGGCTGACGGCATTGGTAGAGCTGTCGCTGTCGGGGGTGAGGTTTACAGAAAGAGTCAGAGGTACAGGTGATTGCTCGGCAGACAGTTTTACAGAGGAAGGTTTTATACGCTCTTTTACAGCAAAGCGTATTTCTCCTACCGGGGCTGCTGTTATGACAATAGCATCCGGCTCAAACCTCACATCGCCGAGTTTGTCTTTAACTTCGGCAGGCAATGAATCCAGCTTCTGCTGGTAGGCGCCGATGTTACTGATTCTTTCGTAGACTTCTTCTATCGGGTGGCTGATAGTAACCTGTTTGCTTTTATAAGTTGCCATGAACGGTGATATGCGTTTTTACAGAGAGTGCGGTTATCTGCGGGCTGTCCAGTTGGCAGGGTCTTTGCGCCATTCTTTCAAGGTGTCGATGTCTTCCTCGCGGATATACTCTGTTTCAAGAGCAGCCTCAAGCATTGCGTTGTAGTTGCTTAGTGTGAGGAGGTTTACGTTGGCATCTTTAAAGCGCTGTATTGCAATCGGGAATCCGTATGTGAATATTGCAGCCATTCCCACTACTTCACATCCGGCAGCTCTTATGGCTTCTACAGCCTTGAGGCTGCTGCCGCCGGTTGATATGAGATCCTCTATGACCACAACTTTCTGACCCGGCTTGAGGTTGCCTTCGATAAGGTTTTCAAGTCCGTGGTCTTTGGGTGTGGAGCGTACATATACATAGGGTAGTCCGAGGGTGTCGGCAACAAGCGCTCCCATGGCTATGGCTCCGGTCGCTACGCCGGCTATGGCATCGGGGGCAGGGAAGCTTTCCATTATAAGGCGACACATCTCCACTTTGATGAAGCTGCGTACCTCAGGATAGGAAAGAGTTTTGCGGTTGTCGGTATATATAGGTGAATTCCAGCCGGACGCCCATGTGAATGGTAGTTCGGGCTGAAGTTTGATTGCGCTGATTTTCAGTAGTTTTTCGGCTAAAATTCTTTCTAACGGTTTCATGGGTAGTCAGATATTTATATTGTATAACTGTCCCTGTCAAGGGAATCTTTTGCAAAGATAATTCTTGATGTTACGAATTGCAAATTTTTTTGTATACTTTTGTGGTCAATGACAATAAGTTTTAAAATATGGTTGATAGGTGTAAACTGTTTGCCATTTTAAACGTCATATATTCAAACGTAAGTAAACTTGACCTTATGAGAAACAGAATTGGTATAATGACTCTGAGTCTGATTGTTTTATTTTCGTCAGCTCCCGATATGTACGCGCAGCGGCATGATTCCCGTAGAGAACAGCGTAACGAACGCAAGGTGAACGGAAATCGTCATTCAGGAAACTCCGCAGGCAGGGATAAGAATAAAGAGGAAAAAAAAGCGAAAGACTATTCACGTCCCGGGTGCAGACCAAATTCGGGCAAGGCTCCTGCAAAACACCCGTCAGCACCGGTAGCTCCGTCTAAACCGCAGGCTCCTCCCCCGGGGCATAACAGCAATCACCATAATGGCAATAATCATAACGGCAATCACCATAATGGCGGTTATAAAAAGCCGTCACATCAACATCGCCCAAATCGTCCTGTAGCTCCTTCACGCCCTGTTTCACGCCCGCCGATGCGTCCTTCAAGACCGGTAGTGCGTCCGTGGCATCGTCCTGTTGCACCTCATGCCTGGCGTCCGACTCGTCGGGTTCCTTTTGTAAGAGCTTTGTTCGGGCTGTCGTTTGGAATGGTTGTCAATCAGTCGCTACAGCAATTGCGCACTGCCGGATATAGCATTGACGGTTATGATGACAATTTGCTTTATCTTAATAATATCCGCGAGTTCGGCTATCTCTGGCCGGAAGGGGTTGTGAGTTATGTGGATGGCTATGTTGCCCGCACTCAGCTTTTTTATTCGACTCCGGGCTATAACCGCAGCCGATATAACTCGATTTATTCGCAACTCAGCAGGCAGTATGGGGTGCCGTTGCGCTCGGTGTTGCCGGGCAACGGAATGCAGGCTACATGGTTTGCTTCAGACGGCAGTTATATACAGTTGGAATTCTTTGCAATGAATACCTATGGCAGTGGCAGCCGTTATTTTACCACACTTACATTCGGAAATTAAAATGAAACTCCCAACCTCACGGCTGCCATGTGTATGCCGTTGAGGTTATGGGTTGTTTCCGAATCCGTATAGCTTTTTAGCCCGAGGTATTGATAGCTTAAAATGATGTGGGAGCTGAAATTTTTGCCTTTCGCGAGGTTTACGCCAATGCCGGGTGATGCGTATAATGGGGTCTGATTCTGATTATCGGCAAGATTAGCAAAAGCGCATCCGATGCGGCAGTCGAAGAAGCAAAGCGATGGCTTTATGCGGAAGTTGCTTTGAAAAAGGGCATATACGGGAAAAACTCTGTTGCTCTTGCTTACCATCATGTTTATTCCCGCTCCAATTCCAAAGAAGTTGACAATGCCGCGGCGATATCCGAACCGTGCGTCAAGATTAATGGAGGACATATCGTTGCCTGTAAGGTCTATGGCTCCGCCGAGGTCTGCGCCCCATGCGAATCCCGCGGGTAGTTTTACCGGGTCGGTCTGGGCGTGAATGTTATGTGCTGTCGCAGCAAGAACAATGGTAATGACGGTTTTTATTATCAGTTTCATGAAATAGCGGTTTTTGTGAGTTTGATGCACGCCCAGTCGTCTTTTTCTCTTGAATGAACCATGGTTAGTCCATGTTTTGTCGCTTCGGCAATGATTACCGGTATGTCGTCGGTGTAAAAACCGCTGAGAAACATGTTTCCGCCCGGCTTGAGTGCGGAAGCATAGTTTTTCAGGTCGCCGGTTATGATGTTGCGGTTGATGTTGGCGAGCAGTATGTCAGCGTCTGAAATGTCAGAGATACGGGATATATCGCCGAGGCGTATGTCGATTTCCGGGTGTGAGTTGAGTGCGGCATTCTCAAGTGCATTGGCGTGAGCTGCCGGGTCTATCTCGACACCTATAACTTCGGATGCGCCTTCCATTGCGGCGATTAAGGCGAGTATGCCGGTCCCTGTGCCCATGTCAATGACCTTTTTTCCTTTCATGTCAGATGCCATTATGCTCTCTGCCATTTGTGATGTTGTAGCGTGATGACCGGTGCCGAAAGCCATTTTGGGATCTATTACAATGTCAAGGCGGCATTTCGGAATGTCTTTATGAAAAGAGCTGTGTATCACACACTGGTTGCCTATGACAATTGGTTTGAAGTAATTCTTTTCCCATTCGGCGTTCCAATCGCGCCCCTCTACAAGGGTTGTTGTGGTGGAAATGTCTGCCTGCATCGGCAGCAGGTCGGAGACATCTGTGTATTCGGGGTTGAACAGCTCCTTTTTTATGTAGGCGGTGATTCCGTCGGAGTCAGGTACAAATGATTCATAGCCCCGGTCTGCAAGAATCGCGGCTATAATGTCGGTAATCACTTCGTTGCAGGGCGAAACATTGTAACGCACTTCCAAGTAATCGTTCATAGTGCAGTATCTATGTGGTGAAATGAATGGTGTTTAGGACTTTAAGTTTTAGTGCCGATGGAAAATAGAGTAGGCTTTCCTGCAAATCTTGAATGCAAGAAACGCATAATCCATGTAAGTAAGGCTGCCAAGTATCCGTCCCATTATGCCGCTTTTCTTGATAGCTGTTCCGCTGTACAAAGATTGTGCAGAGGCGAGCATGCGTTCTTTTTCTATTTCAAGGCGAGCCTGAGCGTATGCCTGCAGGTAGCGTAGTTCGTCAATGTCATAGCCTTTCCATTCCGGGCTCTGTTCTGTTGCTTTTATTTTCTTTGTCATTGCTCGGATTATTTATCAGGAGAGTATGAGTCGGGAAATGAATCTTGAAATTGGATTCATGATAAGTGGTTTGCGGAAAATAAGCAAAACCGCAATCAATAGAAGGTACGCGAAGCTGATTAAGGCGTAAGCCCAGGCAATGCCTATGTATGGCGAAATCCACCACGCGAGTGCCAGCGACATGTAGAATATAAAAATGACTGTAAATACGAATGCTGCTATGGCAACAGCTGCTGCAGTCAAGAATACGG
This sequence comes from Muribaculaceae bacterium Isolate-104 (HZI), assembly GCA_003762715.1. Classification (GTDB taxonomy): domain Bacteria; phylum Bacteroidota; class Bacteroidia; order Bacteroidales; family Muribaculaceae; genus Paramuribaculum. The sequence goes on from RIBJ01000035.1 coordinate 40,609, forward strand.
TCACCTTCTCTGCAAGTGTCAGTCGGGCATATCTGACATAAAGCTTTGCGTAGTCTGTCAGTTGCCTGCGCATGTTGGAATATGGTTGTTGGTTTTCAGTCATGTAAATTCAATCAGGAGGTACGGTTTCAGCTACAAGTACGGCATATATAAGTGCGCTGCGGAGTAGATACCTATCCGCAGTGGCGCTTATATAATATATATGTGTGTTTGGGTTATTCGTCAATTTCAGTGGTGAGTTGCTCCACAAGTGCGTCAATTTCGTTGTCGCTGCAGAGAATGCCTTTTTTCTGAAGGAGTTCTTTTATTTTTCTACGGGTGGTCGCTCCTTTTTCGGGTGCGAGAAGAACGGCTGCTCCGGCGCCGACAATTGCGCCGCCAACGAATGCGTATAATAGGCTTAGGTTGCTCATAGGTTGCGGTAGTTGAAAATAATTATATATCTATTTGTTGGGAAAAACTGGACTTAGCCTTTGATTTGTTCTGCTATTTCATCGGCAAGCTCTTCTATTTTGCTCTTTTTGAGCTTGATGCCTTTCTCTTTGAGAAATTTGATTATTTCGTCACGGGTTTTTTCTCCTTTTTCGGGGGCGAAGAGTAGTCCTACAGCGGCTCCGGCAACAGCTCCGCTGATAACAGCAAGTACAATGTTAAGTGGTTTCATTTATATTCGGTTAAATGGGTTAGTATGCTTTTATAACACCTGAGTTCGAAAAAAGTAGGATGCGGTGGCAATTTTTTTTCGGTGCGCAGGCGTATTCTTTTGCGAAGATAGCAATTACTGTCAAATATCCGAAGAATATTGAAATAATACTGTTGAATATATGTTGCAATATATAACTTGAGCGCCGCAACAGCGGCGCTCAATGTTTCAGCCGATTATTGCGCTGTTATTTCTTGGAAGCGGTTTTTCTGCGTGACGCGGTTGATTTTCTGCGTGACGCGTAGCGCTTTTTCGCGGTTTTGCGTACATTGCTTTTTTCAACTTGTTGCTTGTTAAACGAGTATGTGTCCTTGATTGTCACTCCGTTTTCAAAGTCAATGAGCTCTGTGGGGTTTATTGCAAGACCAAGGTAGCGGGTTTCGAAATGCAGGTGTGGACCTGTGCTTCGCCCGGTGTTGCCGCCGAGTGCGATGGGGTCTCCGGCTTTTACAATCTGATTCGGCTTTACGAGAAATTTTGAAAGGTGACCATATACGGTTTCCATGCCGTTTGTGTGGCGAACCACAACATAGTAGCCATATCCCCTGCGTTCGAATTTTGTGAGGCGTATCTTGCCGTCAAAAGCAACGCGCACCGTGTCACCAATTTTCAGGCTGAGGTCTATGCCGCGATGTATTCTGCCGAATCTGGGGCGATAGCCGAACGCGGATGTGACACGTCCTGAGATTGGGTGGACATAGCCGCTTACATCAATGTCTTTAGTTTCGGGAATCGTGACTCCGGCGTAGGGGTTTACTCCGGAGCTTGCCCAGTAGTCTCCAAAAACCTCTTCTTCATCGGGTAAGGCTGTTTTCTGGAGCTCGCTCATGTAGCGCAGCACGTTGGACACTTTTATGTCGGCTGCCATAGGCTTCTGCGAGGCGAGCAGCTCTGAGTGCTGTTTGTCGTGAGATTGCGGCAGTTTGTATTGTGCGAATGCTGATGCCGAGCATAAAAGAACCGCACATGTTATCGCCGTTAATGTTTTAGAGAGAAATTGCATTATATTCTTAAGAGAGAATTAGTTTGATTCAAGGGGTGAATAAACGAACGGAGTGTTTGCCGGTGTCCAGTCAAAAATCTCACTTGGAGAGAAGAAACGGGCTATTTCCTTGTCGGCATCCTCTTTGCAGGAGGCGTGGACAATGTTTTCCTGATTGCTTAAGGAGAAGTCACCCCGAATTGTGCCGGGGAGTGCTTCGCGGCCGTTTGTGGCTCCTATCATGAGGCGCACGACATTTATTGCGTCCTTGCCGGAGAGGCATAACACAATTACCGGCGATGCCATCATGGAATCAAGAATGAGGGGGAAGAAGTCTTTCTCGACAAGGTGAGAGTAGTGCTCGCGCAAAATCTTCTCGTCAAGCTGAATCATCTTCATGCCTGCGATTGCCAAGCCTTTTTGCTGAAAGCGGGTCAGTATGTTGCCAACCAAGCCGCGCTGAATAGCACTTGGCTTGAAAATCACCAATGTTTTCTCCATTCGATTTTAGGTTAAAGAGGGCTTTCTGTAAGAAAGATGTCCAAAGTTATATATTTTTTCGGGTATGGGCAAATGTTATTTATTTTAAAAGATTGAAATCGTGGAACATATTAGTGCGAATGGCGGTTAATGAACAAAATACAAGGCGGTTACGTAGGCGTGTGAAAATTTGTGAAACAATAGTTAAAGAGAATTTCTATAGAATAAGCGCCTTAAAATGTGTGAATTATTGTAATGGAGCGGGGCGTATTTTAACTTATTCGACTCCAGTCGTGTGATTTGTCAAATAACAGAGCCATTTCTTTTCTTATGCCATAAAGGTCTGGAGATGCAAGAGTCGGGTCGTTGTCAAGAATGGAATTGGCGCAGTTTCGGGCGAGTTGCACAATCTGACCGTCTGTTGCCAAAGACGCGATGTGTAGCTCTACAGCTATGCCGCTTTGCATTGTGCCTTCGATGTCTCCCGGTCCGCGCATACGCAGGTCGGCCTCGGCAACAACAAACCCGTCTGTGGTGGAGGTCATGACTTCAAGGCGTTTGCGTGTTTCTTTGGCTATTTTTAGCTTGGTCATGAGTATGCAATAGCTTTGGTCGGCGCCGCGACCCACTCTGCCGCGCAACTGATGAAGCTGAGACAGCCCAAAACGTTCGGCATTTTCAATGAGCATTACTGATGCGTTGGGAACATTTACCCCGACTTCAATAACTGTTGTCGCTACAAGTATGCGAGCCTGACCGCTGGCAAAAAGGTTCATCTGCGCCTCTTTTTCAGCCGGTTTCATGCGACCGTGCACATATGCTACGCGGTAGCTTGGAAACATCTGCCTGATGTGTTCGTAGCCCTCCTCAAGGCTTTTCAAATCGGTTTTTTCGTTATCGCTTATCAAAGGATAGACAATGTAGGCTTGTCTTCCTTCTTTAAGCTGCGCTCCGATAGCCCGGTACACTTCCATTCTTTTGTCCTCATAGCGGAGTACGGTTTTTACCGGTTTGCGCCCCGGAGGCAGCTCGTCGATAACGGATACATCAAGGTCGCCGTAAACAGTCATGGCAAGGGTGCGGGGAATGGGTGTCGCGGTCATGACCAGAATGTGTGGGGCAATGACATTTTTTTTCCATAGTCTGGCTCTCTGCGCTACTCCGAACCGATGTTGTTCATCAATGACAACGAAGCCGAGGTTTTTGAACTGAACGGAGTCTTCGATTACGGCATGGGTTCCAATGAGTATGTGAAGCGTTCCTGACCGTAGCGCGTCATGTATTGAGTCGCGTTCCTTTTTGGTAGTGGAACCCGTGAGCAGTTTTATGTTCACCCCGATTTTTGCGGCGAGTGAAGACAGTGTTTCAAAATGCTGTGCGGCAAGAATTTCGGTAGGAGCCATCAGGCAAGCCTGTGTGCCGTTGTCAAGAGCCATGAGCATGCAAAGAAGCGCAACCAAAGTTTTTCCGGAGCCGACATCGCCCTGTAGAAGTCGGTTCATTTGTTTTCCAGAGCCGACATCCTGGCGTATTTCGCGTATCACCCTCTTTTGTGCTCCGGTCAGCTCAAACGGCAGGCATTCCTTATAGAATCTGTTGAAGTAATCTCCGATTTTTGCAAATCGAAAACCGGCAATGGTTTTGGAGCGGGCGCGGCAGTAGCGCAGTATGTTAAGCTGCAGGTAAAACAACTCTTCAAATTTGAGTCTGAAGCGTGCTTTTTGCAGTTCGTCGGTGTTAGCGGGGGTGTGTATGCAGCGAAGGGCGTCTCCAAGAGACATAAGCTGCAGTCTGTTTCTCAGCTCCTGCGGAAGCGGGTCGTGAATGTCGCGGCAACGCGGCAAAAGGGCGTACACCATATTATATATGGTACGGGAGGTAATGCCACGGTTGCGTAATGTTTCTGTAAGCGGATATATACCGCGCATTCCGGTAGATATGTCAGGGGTGTCGGAGCGGTCTATTTCCGGGTGCACCATGCTCCACCTGCCGTTGAATTCCGTAGGCTTGCCAAACAGGATGTACTCTGTGCCGGGGAGATATGAGTCGCGGATTGATTTTATGCGGTTGAACCAAACGACTTCCATGGCTTTTGACCCATCGGAAAACAGCCCGACAAGCCTCATTCTTGCACCTTCTCCGTGAGTGGCAAAAGATACGAACATGCCTTTGACCTGGACAGACGGCATGTCGCCGGAAAAATCGGCAATGCGGTATGTCTTGGACCGGTCTGCGTAGTGCGAGGGGTAATGCCGCAGCAAATCGGCGCAATTTTTTATGCCGAGCTGTTTGTTGAGCAGCTCGGCTCTTTTGGGACCGACTCCTTTCAGAAATTTTATGTCTGTGCAGCGCAGCCGCTCCATGTGTCAGAATGAGGTTTTAATAAACAGTTCGGCGACGGCAATGTCTAAAGGGTGGGTGATTTTTATATTGGATGTCTCGCCGTCTACGATGTCTATTTTGCCGCCGATGCTTTCAACAACAGATGCATCGTCAGTAAAAGAGGCGGATTCCGGCTGGAGGTAAGCATGTCTCAGCAGAGCGCCGTCAAATGCCTGAGGAGTCTGTACTGCTACGGTACTGCTGCGGTCAATCGCATGGTTGCTGCCGTCTTTGCTTGTAACTCTCAGCGAATCGGTAACGGGTATTGCCGGAACAACGGCTTTGCACCCCGATTGCACGGCATCTGTCAGCCGGCGTATAAGTTGCCCGGATAAAAGAGGGCGTGCGCCGTCATGTATAGTTATAATGTCGGCGGTTGACCCGAAATGTTCAACGGCATTTCTGACAGACTGCCATCTGGTAGCTCCTCCGTATGTGAGCTCAGGGCTTTCGAAATTGTATTCTGCGCATAGGGTATACCATGTGTCTTGCATGGTCTGACTGATTACCAGAACCACGCGGCCGCGTCCATGAGCCCGCAGTGTTTCAATTGCATGCATCACAACGGGACGGTCGCCAAGCCGGCAGAACTGTTTGGGCAGGTCAGAGCCGAAGCGGCTGCCGGAGCCGGCTGCCACTACTATGTGTAGAATTTCGGGTAGCTCGTTCATAATTGCAAAAGTAGTACTATATTTGCAAAATAAAAAGAACAGAACTAACGTAAAATTATAGTTATGAAATTAAAAAATGTAGGACTCGTGGGTGCGATGCTTTTAAGCGGCGCGGCGCTCTCGATGTGTACCCCCAAAGCCGCTGACAATGGCTGGCAGCTTGTATGGGAAGAAACTTTTGACTCAACAGACGTGAATCCTGAAGTGTGGAGCCGGATTGACAGAGGCAATGTCGACTGGAACAATTACATGACCAAGGCAGACACTTGCTATGAGATGCGCGACGGTAACCTGGTGCTTAAAGGTATAGCCGCCTATGAAGGCGATGGCGATTCTGTGCCTTATCTCACAGGTGGAGTGTACACCAAAGACAAAGTTGCGTTTGGCAACGGCCGAATGGAAGTGTGTGCCAAGCTGCAGGGCGCAAAAGGCGCATGGCCTGCTATCTGGATGCTGCCCGACCCGAAACGTCCCGACGCTTCATGGCCTCATGGGGGTGAAATTGATATAATGGAGCGTCTGAGCCACGATTCCATTGCATACCAGACTGTACACTCATATTACACTTATGAGCTTGGTCATGAATCAAATCCGCCCCACGGATCTACCGGTGCCATAAATCCGGACGATTACAATGTCTACGCAGTGGAGATATATCCCGATTCGCTGAGCTTTTACATAAATGACAAACATACATTTACATATCCTCGTATCGAAACCGATTTGCCCGAGCAGTTCCCGTTTGACGGAGACTTCTATCTTCTGATAGATATGCAGCTTGGCGGCAATTGGGTAGGGGAGGTTGACCCTGCGCAGCTCCCCGTTGAGATGCTCATCGACTGGGTGCGTTTTTATAAGCGTAAGGAATAGTACAATAAGTTATAACAACAAAAACAGCTCCTTTCGGATATCCGCAAAGGAGCTGTTTTTGTTATTATGCGTAGCCTTGTTAAAGCTGTGTGGCAGGATCGAGATTTGCCTGTTCGATATCTTTGTAATAACGGTATGTGCCGACTTTGAGCTCTTCGCATGCGGCTTCATCTGCAACAATGAGGGCTTTCTGATGCATCTGAAGGGCGGAGATGGTCCACATCTGGCTTATGCCGCCTTCCACGCCGTGGTGAAGGGCACGGCTTTTGTTGTGTCCGTTGACAATCAGCAGCACACTTTTTGCTGACATAATAGTGCCTACACCTACAGTCAGAGCGGTCTTGGGTACCAGGTCGACATTATTGTCAAAAAAGCGCGAGTTGGCAATGATGGTGTCGCGGGTAAGAGTCTTCATTCTTGTGCGTGAAGTGAGCGACGACCCCGGTTCGTTGAATGCTATATGTCCGTCCGGTCCTACGCCGCCAAGGAAAAGGTCAATTCCGCCGTAGCTCTTTATTTTTTCCTCATACCGTGCGCATTCGGCTTCCGGATCTTCGGCGTTTCCGTTGAGGATGTTTACATTTTCACGGGGTATGTCGATATGGCTGAAAAAGTTTGTCCACATGAATGTGTAGTAGCTCTGTTCATGGTCGCGGGGTATTCCACAGTACTCGTCCATGTTGAAAGTAACCACATTCTTGAAGCTGACTTTACCCTCTTTGCACAGCTTGACCAGATTGCGGTACATTCCTAAAGGTGAGCTGCCTGTGGGGCAACCGAGTACAAACGGATGCTCGGCGGTGGGGTTTGCCTCGTTGATTCGGGCTGCAACGTAATTGGCTGCCCATTGTGACACTTTGTCGTAGTCTGGCTCAATAATCAGTCTCATTGTGCTTGGGTATTTTATTCGGTTAGAAATTAATAAGTAACGCAAACTTACACAAAATACATGAAATGTCATCGGAATTGCCTGTTAATTTTTTTTTGCCGAGACAGAGTTTCCGAGAGTATGACAGCAACAACCGGCGGGCAATTATAAAGAAAAATTCATCTGTTGTGAAAATTTAACCTGCATGTGCGGCAGTTTTGCTCATGTGGCGGTTAATTTTGCAAATGTTAGTCATGGTGACTCTCCTTGAAACCTGTTAAAAATAATAGATATGACTTTTATCATAGTTATTCTTTGTGTGTTCGCGTGGCTTGGTCAAGCGCTTAAAGACGGAGCTGATATATAACAATATATAACCGATGCATATGATTGGTGTGATTATATTGTCGGCATTGGTGCTGTTTATCGTTATCTGTACCTGTCCCGGCTTCCTTACATTCTTTTTCTGTGTTGCATTGCCGGTCGGTGCGCTGGTATATTATTTAGTTTATAAATTGCGCCAGAAATTAAACCTGTAAAAACATTATAGATATGTCATTTTGGAATTTTATAGGCGGATTCGTCTTGTTCAATATGGTTTGCAACTGGTTTTCGGGCAAGCCGAGAGTATCGGCGCCACTTAATGTGCAGAGCCGCGATTTAGAGTATGAAAACCGCCTGGCGCAATTGAATAGGGAAGTGGAGGCTTCTCGGAGAAAAATAGCGGAATATGACAGGATGATAGAACGGGATTTATACGCGGATGTTGCGGATTGTGACGTGGACGAGCTGCAAACCCGCATTGACGAACTTGAAAGCCGGCTTGACAACTGTGATGTGATGTCAGAGCATTACGATTATATACAGGAGGAAATTGATATGTTACAAGATCGTCTTGACGAACTTGAAGAGCTTGAAGATTTGACTGATTTTGATGATTGCCCGGATTTTGACATTCACATGCATGCAAATCTGTCTAATATGGATTTTGCCGATGACGACATGTGGTAGGGTAGATTATCAACCCTGTAAAAACGGCTGTGTTGTAAACTCCAGTTACAACACAGCCGTTTGAAGTGATCCGGATGCGACTCGAACGCATGACCGTCTGCTTAGAAGGCAGATGCTCTATCCAGCTGAGCTACCGGACCGTTGTTTTCGGCAATTGCCGTTTTTCGCTGCAAAGATACAACTTTAATTTAGTGAATCCAAAACCTGACGTATTTTTTCGTATGTAGTGATTCTTGTCGGCACCAGCGGCAGCCTCAGTTCGTTTTCGATAAATCCCATGGCGTGCAGCAGACATTTTACTCCCGCCGGGTTGCCGTCAATGAACAGCAGGCTGAAAAGGTCGGTAAACTTATGGTGTATATTGCGGGCTGCATCGTAGTCACCGTTCAGCGCCAGTCGCACCATCTTCGAAAATTCTTTTGGGAAAGCGTTGCCTATTACTGAAATAACTCCGGCGGCGCCAAGGGTTATCAATGGAAATGTAATGCCGTCATCGCCTGAAATGACAAGAAAATCAGGATGTTTCTTCTTTATAATCTCATCCATTTGGCTGATGTTGCCGCTTGCTTCTTTTACTCCGATAATGTTGGGATGCTCGGCAGCAAGTCTCAACGTAGTTTCGGCAGACATGTTCACGCCAGTACGTCCCGGCACATTGTACAGTATTATAGGCAACGGCGATGACTTGGCTATTGCGCTGTAATGTTGGTAAATGCCTTCCTGAGATGGCTTGTTGTAATAGGGCACAACGCTGAGCACCGCACCGAAATCGTCAGTATTAAGCGTTTTAAGCTCCTCGATAACGGCAGCGGTATTGTTGCCTCCGCAACCTATGACAAGAGGAACCCGTCCGGCAACCCGTTCAGCTATGAACCGTTTAAGCTCATCTTTCTCTTTGGAGCTTAGTGTGGCGGTTTCTGCGGTAGTGCCAAGGGCTACCAGATAATCGGCTCCGCTTTTTATCTGATAATCAAGCAGCTTGGCAAGGGCGTCAAAATCAATAGACTTATCTTTTTTAAATGGAGTGACAAGAGCCACCCCCATTCCTCTTAGGTCAAATCGCGACATGAGTAGGTAGAGTTTTTTTGTTGTCGCAAAATTAAATAAAAAAGGAATATCGGCAAAATGCCCTGCCCGTATATTTGTTAAGCATGTTTGTGCAGAATCAATTTGGCGCAACAACGGCATTGCCGCTGATAGTAAACGAAGAGTCTTGCGTTAGTTAAGTGGTTGACTATGCGTTATGCCTGCATAAACTTTGAAGTAGAGATATTTGTTTTATAAGCAGACTGCAATACCCATGCAATTAAACATATTTCAACTTTTAACATACACAGATATTATTATGGCAGACTTTAACGACATTATCAAGGATTCAAAGCCGACACTTGTGGATTTTTTCGCAACGTGGTGCGGTCCGTGCAAACTCCAAGGTCCAATTCTTGAAGAGGTTAAAAACAAGTTAGGCGATTCTGTCAACATCCTTAAAGTTGATGTCGATCAGAATCAGGAATTGTCTCAGCAATATGGCATCAGATCAGTGCCTACCTTGATTCTTTTTAAGGACGGTGAGGCTGTGTGGCGCGGTTATGGGCTTCATCAGGCAGATATGCTTGAAGAAAAGCTGCGTGAGCATATACCCGACAAATCCGATGAATAATTGGAGGAATGGCTATGAAGACTATAGAACAGCTTACAGCCGGTTCCCAACCGGTGCTGATTATGTTTTATACCCCCGGATGCCCTCGTTGTCAGGCAATGGCGCCAGTAGTTGATAGACTTAAAGACAGTACAAAGGGTATCGCGGTAATACATGAGGTCGACCTGTCTGCGGATCCGGCTATGAAAACAAAGTATAGAATACCCGTGTGTCCCGGTTGGGTTCTGTTTAAAGACGGGCAGCCGGTGTGGTCATACGGCGGAGAAAAAACATATTCGGAACTGAAGGATATGATTGACCGCTTCGTATAGGAATGTTATTGCACGAATAGACAGCAGGCGAGTCCGGTATCGGCTCGCCTGCTTGCTGTTATATATAGGGAAACGTGTCTTACATAAGGCACAGCACTATGCCCTGTGCCGCTACTACTCGCAAAAACATGGTCAGCGGGTAGACGGTTGAGTATGCTACTGCCGGTGCGTCGCTGCCGGTGCTGCCGTTTGCGTATGCCAGTGCCGGGGGGTCGGTATAGCCGCCGGAAAACAGACCCATTATGGTGAGGAAGTTGATTTTATAAACTCCTCTTGCAATGCAGCCAACAATTACCAGAGGCACAAATGTTATAATGAATCCCCATATCACCCACCACATGCCGGAAGTGTTGAACACTGTTTCTGCAAATCCTGCTCCTGAAGCTATGCCTACCGACGCGAGGAACAGGCAGATGCCCAATTCGCGCATGAGCAGCGAGGCGCTGGACGATGTGTAGGTGACAAGTTTGAATTTGTAGCCGAAGCGGCTCAGAAGAATCGCAACAACGAGCGGACCTCCTGCAAGACCCAGCTTCATGCCGAAGCCAACATTGATAGACCCCACGATGATACCGAAAAGAATACCGATGAAGATTGTTATCATGTTGGGTTCGTTGAGTCGTTTCATCGAGTTGCCAAGTTTGTCGGCAAGGCGGGAGATGTCGTTCAGGTCACCCACAACAGTGATGCGGTCACCCATCTGAAGTCTTAGCCCCGGAGCTGCAAGCAGGTCCACTCCCGAACGGTTTACTCGGGTGGCGTTTACCTTGTAGGCAGCGTGTAGGCGGAGCGAACCTAACGCAACACCGTTGTATTCGCTTTTGGTTATCAGTATTCGGCGGCTTACAACCTCTCCGTGAACCGCTTCCCAGTCCATGTCAATCTGCGGGCCTATCACGGTTTCGAAGCGCTCGATATCCTGGGTGGATATGACAACATACAGCTTGTCGCCCATGTGAACCTGTGTGCTGGACACCGGAATGATTACATTGCCGTCCTTGCCTATCAGTCGTGATATAACAAAATCGCACTGGATGATGTCGTGAATCTGGCGAAGGCTTTTGCCGTCAATAAGAGGATTGGTTACTTCTACAGATATGATATCCGGTTTGAGCTGGCTGTTTTCGTTCTGTTCCTCAAGATCCTTTATTTCTGCAGGAGTCTTTACCCGGAAGAGTCCCTTGATAAGGAACATTGCACCGATTATGCCGCAAACACCCAACGGATATGCAGCGGCGTAGCCCATTGACATAGTGTTGATTGCATCGGCGTTGCCGGCTGCCTGCTGTGCGGCGGCAAGGCCGGGAGTGTTTGTTACAGCTCCGCTCATTATTCCTACAAGAGCGGCAATATTGCTCTCTCCGCCGAAGTAGTAGATACAAAGAACGATGGCAACGTTCAGCGCTATGCCGAGCACCGCAAGTCCGTTAAGCCTCATGCCGCCTTTCTTGAAGGAAGAAAAGAAGCCGGGACCAACCTGTAGACCTATCGAGAAAATAAAGAGGATAAGTCCGAACTCACGGATAAAATGTAGCACCTCGCCGTTTACAATGTAGCCGAAGTGACCCATGAGTATGCCTACAAAAAGCACGAAAGTTACTCCAAGGCTTACTCCGGCGATTTTTAGCTTGCCCAGGAACACACCTGCGGCAATCACAAACGAGTATAGGGCAATGGTGCTCGCCAAAGTCTCGTTTCCGGGGCCGATAATTTTTAATAGCCAGTTAAAATCCATAATTTCAGTTAGATATCGTTGGGATTAGAGCGTCTGCTCTGAATTTGGCTGCAAAATTACTCATTTTTGTCAAAATATATGTTGATGAGCTGTCAATCTTTTCGGGCTATTTTCGTTAATGTGATGATAGAGCCTGATTATTAGTATGAAATGATTTCGTAAACATAGGTCATCAGCGTAGGGATAATGAAATGGCAACTGCCAGCGCCATTTGCATAATCTCGCTATCTTTATTATTTTTGCATCATATTGCCAAAAAAAATCAATACCAGATACAAATGAATCTCTTTAGAACATTGTCCGTTTTCGCGATTGCTTGTGCGGCAACCGCTTTTGCCGGTCAGCGTGAAGACTACACTTCCTTTGTCAATCCGTTTGTCGGAACAACTAATTATGGCACCACCAATCCCGGTGCCCTTGTGCCCAACGGCATGATGCAGGTGGTTCCGTTCAATGTAATGGGCTCCAAGGAAAACCGTTTTGACAAGGACTCCCGTTGGTGGAGCACTCCTTATGAAATCAATAATAAGTTTTTCACAGGCTACGCCCATGTTGCATTGAGCGGTGTGGGCTGTCCGGAACTCGGCTCTCTGCTGACAATGGCCACCACCGGAAACATTGCCCCTGACTATCATGACTACGGGTCGGCTTATGCCTCTGAACAGGCTATGCCGGGATATTATTCCAACAAACTTACAAAATATGACATCCTGACTGAAGTCACGGCAACTAAGCGCACTTCAGCTGAGCGCTATACATTCCCCAGAGGTAAAGGCAACATTCTCATCAATCTGGGCGAAGGTCTCACCAACGAGAGCGGAGCGACAGTGCGGAGAGTGAGCGACACTGAAATAGAAGGTTCTAAACTCCTTGGCACTTTCTGCTACAATGCTCAGGCGGTATTTCCTATTTATTTCGTCATGAGAGTCAGCCGCAAGCCTGACGTATGCGGCTACTGGAAAATGCAGCCGGTAATGGAAGGTCCCGAAAAGAACTGGGATAAAGACAACGGCACTTATAAAATATACACCCGCTACGGGCGCGAGCTCTCAGGTGATGATATAGGCTATTTCTTTACTTACGACTCGCTTGCTCCAGGCGAGCAGGTAGAGGTGCGTCTCGGAGTCAGCTTTGTGTCAATTGCTAACGCAAGAGAAAATCTTGACAAGGAGCAGATGTCTTTGTCTTTTGATGACATACGCGCCGCCGCTCATGACAAATGGAATGCAGACCTCGGACGCATCCGTGTAAAAGGCGGTACCGAAGAACAGAAAAAAGTATTCTACACCGCATTATATCATGCTCTGATTCATCCTAATGTAGTGAGCGATGTCAATGGAGAGTATCCGTTGATGGAATCTTTCGGCGACGGGAAAAAAGACTATGACCGTTATACGGTGTTCTCTTTATGGGACACATACCGTAATGTTCACCAGCTGCTTACGCTTGTGTATCCTGAAAGGCAACTTGATATGGTGCGTTCAATGGTAGATATGTCCAAAGAATGGGGCTGGCTGCCGAAATGGGAGCTTTACGGACGAGAAACCTTTACTATGGAGGGCGACCCTGCCATTCCTGTAATAATAGACACATACAGAAAAGGTATTACCGATTTTGACATAGATTCCGCCTACATAGCCATGAAGCGGAGCGCCACTACCCCCGGCGCATTCAACCCCATGCGTCCGGACATCGACCCGTACCTCGAATTGGGCTATGTACCCCTCGGAGCTTATGCGGCAGACATGAGCGGTGACAACTCTGTCAGTCATGCGTTGGAATACTATGTGGCAGATGCGGCGTTGGCATGGCTCGCAAGACAAAAAGGCGATGAGGAATTTGCAAATCAGCTGCAGTCGAGGGCTGCCGGCTACAAAAATTATTATTCAAAAGAGAGCGGCACGCTGAGGCCCAAATATGCCGACGGTAAATTCCTGACCCCTTTTAATCCGCGGCAGGGTGAAAACTTCGAGGAGGTTCCAGGCTTTCATGAAGGCAGTGCGTGGAACTACACATTCTTTGTTCCGCACGATGTCGAAGGGCTGGCTAAACTTATGGGCGGCAAAAAGAAATTCGTAGACAAATTGCAGATGGTGTTTGATACAGGGCTTTACGACCCCGCTAACGAGCCCGATATTGCGTATCCCTACCTGTTCAGCAGGTTCAAAGGCGAGGAGTGGCGCACTCAGCGCGAGGTTAACCGGCTTCTCGAAAAGTACTTCACAACCAAACCCGACGGCATTCCCGGAAATGACGACACCGGCACAATGTCTGCGTGGGCATTGTTCTCTATGATGGGGTTGTACCCCGATTGTCCCGGAGAGCCATACTACACTCTGACTTCACCGGTGTTTGACGAGGTGGAGATTGACCTTGGCAATGGAAAAACACTGTCGATTGATGCCCGGCGCAAGTCTCCGGACGACATCTATATCAGGTCAATGACACTCGGCGGAAAACCCTTGAAAAAATACAGGATTTCGCATGATGAACTTATTAATGGCGGCAGACTCTCTTTTGAACTGACTTCAACTTTACAAAAATAGCCCTGAAATGAAAACGCTTCCGGTTGTAGTGGCTGCAATAGCGGCTATGTCATGCGTGTCGCCGAGGCAGGAGACGGATTCTTCGTTTACTCGATTTGTCAATCCGCTTATTGGCAGCGGAGGGCATGGGCATGTGTTTGTCGGCGCGAGCGTGCCGTTCGGCATGGTGCAGCTCGGTCCAACTTCTATACCTCAGGCTTGGGACTGGACTTCAGGTTACCATGAACGCGACAGCACGATAATCGGGTTTTCTCATACACACCTTAGCGGTACCGGAATCGGCGATTTGTTTGACATAACCGTTATGCCGGTCATAGGCAGCGTAAAGTATGCCCGTGGCAATCAGAATGATTCGTTGTCAGGGCTTTGGAGCTACGGAGTCCGGTCAAAGCAGGTAGTGCGTCCGGGCTACTACAGTGTGCCGCTTGAACGGTATGGGATAAACGCGGAGTTGACAGCGACTTCAAGAGTCGGATTTCACCGTTACACATTTCCGGCTACAGACTCGGCGGCGATTGTGTTTGATTTGCAGAACGGCGGCTGTTGGGACAGACCGGTGTCTACATATATCAAAGCCGATGGCTCGGATATGGTCAGCGGACACCGCTTCTCGTCTGGCTGGGCTGCCGATCAGAAAGTCTATTTTGCAGCGCGGTTCTCGGAGCCGTTTGATTCAATAAGTTTTCATGGTCGCGACAGTATGTTCTGCCGTTTGGATTTTCCGCCCGGCAAGGAGCGGGCTATACTGGTCAAAGTAGCTTTGTCTCCCACATCAGAAGAGGCTGCAAAGGCAAATCTTGAGGCAGAGATTCCCGGCTGGAATTTTGATTCGGTAGCTGAATCGGCAGACATGGCATGGAACAGAAGCCTTGCTAAAATCCGAATTGAATCATCTGACAGTGCTGAACTTGTCAAATTTTATACAGCGCTATTTCACACCATGATTTGCCCGGCAGAACTATACGATGTCGGCGCAACTCCCGCATACACAACCTATTCTCTTTGGGATACATATAGGGCGGAGATGCCTCTTCTGTCAATCATTGAGCCGGAAAGAAGCGTGGAAATGATTAACGACATGCTTGCTATATTTGACACCCAGGGTCGATTGCCTGTATGGCATCTGTGGCGCAATGAAACAGACTGCATGGTCGGCAACCCCGGCATTATCGCGGTTGCGGATGCGGTAGTAAAGGAGTTGCCCGGCATAGACGGAGGCAGGGCTTTGAAAGCTATGGTCATCACTGCAAACGACACTGCGAGAGGCGGAGGGCTGAGACAGCGTTACGGATATATACCGTGCGATATGTTTAATGAGGCGGTGGCATATGATATGGAATACGCAATTGCCGATGCCGCGGTGGCTAATGCGGCTTTGGCTCTCGGTGACAGCGTTACGGCAACCGATTTTATAAGTCGCAGCCATTCCTACCGCAATTATTTTGACCCGGCTACCGGCTTTATCAGAGGAAGATACAGCGACGGCGGATGGAGAACTCCTTTTGACCCGTTTTCCACAACACACCGCATGGACGATTATTGCGAAGGCAACGCATGGCAGTACACATGGCTTGCGCCTCACGATGTCGCCGGTCTCGAGGCTTGTTTCGGCAGCCGCGAGTCAATGCTCGAAAAGCTCGATTCGTTGTTTATGGCACCGTCGGTTCTTACCGGAGACGCGTCACCTGACATAACAGGGCTTATAGGACAGTATGCCCACGGCAACGAACCGGGACACCATACACCTTATTTATATACGATGCTGGGTCATCCAAGACGCACATCTGAACTTGTTCGTCGCATACTTGACGAAATGTACACCACCGGAACCGACGGATTGTGCGGCAATGAGGATGCCGGGCAGATGTCAGCCTGGTTTGTTCTTTCCTTTCTTGGATTCTATCAGGTAGAGCCGGCGGGTGGACGTTATTGGTTTGGGTCGCCGCGCTATGAAAAAGCGGAGGTGGAGGTCCCCGGCGGCACATTTGTCATAGTGGCAAAAGGCGCTTCGGAAAAACGGTGTCACATTGCCTCGGTAAAACTCAACGGCAAACCCTATGATTTGCCGTACATTACACATCGTGACATTGTCAAAGGTGGAGTCCTTGAGTTTGAAATGTCGGAATGACACACATTAGGCTATCTTATTTAATAGTTTTGGCAAATATTATTATTTGTGACACCCAATAATTTTAATCGGTGGATTACCAAACGAAAAAAAGTGAGTAATTTTGTGGCTCAGAAACTAACTAACATATAATATAATGGCTAAGAAAGCGTTACTAATGATTCTTGATGGATGGGGCATAGGCAACCATTCAAAAAGCGACGTCATTTACTCTACACCTACACCTTACTGGGATTATCTGATTAAAAACTACCCCAACTCGCAGCTTCAGGCGAGTGGCGAAAATGTGGGCTTGCCCGACGGTCAGATGGGAAACAGCGAGGTAGGACACCTCAATATAGGAGCCGGCAGAGTGGTCTATCAGGATCTGGTCAAGATAAACAAAGCATGCAAGGACGGCAGCATTATGGATAACCCCGAAGTGAAAAGCGCCTTCTCGTATGCCCGTGACAACGGCAAGGCTATCCATTTCATGGGGCTGACCTCTGATGGAGGAGTGCATTCTTCTCTTGATCACCTGTTTGCACTTTGTGATATTGCAAAAGCGTACGGACTGGAGAAAGTGTTTATCCATTGCTTCATGGACGGTCGTGACACAGACCCCCGCAGCGGCAAAGGTTTCATAGAGCAGCTTTCGGAGCATTGCAGTAAAAGCGCCGGCACTATCGCTTCAATTGTGGGTCGATACTATGCCATGGACCGAGACAAACGTTGGGAGCGTGTGAAAGTCGCTTACGACCTTCTTGTACACGGAGAGGGCAAGCAGGCGACAGACATGGTAAAGGCTATGCAGGAGTCGTACGACGAGGATATTACAGACGAATTTGTAAAGCCCATAAACAATTCTACTGTAGACGGCACCATTAAAGAAGGTGACGCGGTTATTTTCTTCAATTACCGCAACGACCGTGCAAAAGAGCTTACAGTCGCTCTCACTCAGCACGACATCCCCGAAGCAGGCATGAAGACAATTCCAGATTTGCAGTATTATTGCATGACTCCGTACGATGCATCGTTTACCGGCGTACACATTTTGTTTGACAAGGAAAATGTGGGCAATACACTTGGCGAATACCTTTCGTCTCTGAATAAAAAGCAGCTGCACATAGCCGAGACAGAAAAATACGCTCATGTGACATTTTTCTTCAACGGCGGTCGTGAAGCACCCTTTGAAGGAGAGGAGCGCATCCTTGTGGCTTCGCCCAAAGTGGCTACTTATGACCTCAAGCCTGAAATGAGCGCTTTTGAAGTGTGTGACAAACTTGTCGAGGCAATAAAATCGCAGGAATTTGATTTTATCGTAGTCAATTACGCCAACGGCGACATGGTAGGTCATACCGGAGTATACGAAGCGATTGAAAAAGCGGTGAAAGCAGTAGACACTTGTGTTGAACGCACCGTAGAGGCTGCCAAAGCTGCCGATTATGAGGTTATAATAATAGCCGACCATGGCAATGCCGACAACGCGGTCAACCCCGACGGTACTCCCAACACAGCGCATTCTCTGAACCCCGTGCCTTGTGTGTATGTCACAGAAAACAAAAGTGCGAAGGTGGAAGACGGTAAACTTGCAGATGTGGCTCCCACCATTTTGAATATAATGGGTCTTGAACAGCCCGCGGAAATGACCGGACACTCTTTGATTTCAGAGTAACAACAATCTATATTAAAACCGGCTGTGACTTCAATGACGAGTCACAGCCGGTTTTGTTTTCAGCCCATAGGTGTTTTTACATGCGTGCAATCTTGAGAGTTTTTCCGTTAATCCTGACAATGTATATACCTTTGGCGGCAGGAACGGAAGTGCCAAGGTAGCGTCCGTGCAAATCGTAAACCGCCTCTATTTCATTGCTGTCAATGCGTTCGGCGGCAATAGAGCTTGTTGCGGTGAATACCGGCTCTATACATATATGACTGTCGAGAGTGTGCTTGATATAGCTTTCGCCCTTCTCCGGAAGCATAACCTTATCATTGACTTTCACGGCTGTTAGAGTGTATTCCGAATCGGGAGTGGCGAAAATATAAAGCGTTGTCGAGTAGGGCGCTCTGTCGTTGCTGCCGAAAGGAGTTCCTGAGCCGCGTCCGAACGAATCCAATTCCCGATACACCTCAAGATTGCCGTGTACAGCCTGTTTGACAACAATAGAATAGTGTACCGGCGCGAATACGGCGCGGATGTCAAGCCTGTCGGATATGTTTATCCGTATGGGCAATAGGCTCAGGTCTGTTTCCGAGCCGTTTACGTTTAGTGCGGTCAGTTCATGGTGTTCATCCGCTACGGCATTTATGATTAAGGTTGCCCCGTCAGGCAAAGACTCTCCGGGTACTATTTCTTTGGAATCGGAATCTGAAACAACCGACAGGTTTCCGTTGCCTTCCGCGCTATAGTATATCGGGTATGATGATTTGAAATTTGCGGTAAGTTCAATATCGGCTTCTCCCGAATATACAAACAAAGGCTGTCGGCTCAACTCCACGCCGTTGGCATCAGTCCAGCAGACAAATTTGTCGTATGTGGAAGCCGGGGATGCTTCAACCGATACATACCGCTGAGATGTTATGCTCAATGTATTACAGTCTTTTATTGACACGCTTCCTTTAGTCGGGTCGGAAGATTTTACTGTGACAGTGCGGGGAGTCTGGATTCTATAGTCAAACACTCCTGTGTAGTGACAGTCATTCAGTGCAGCCGGCACGGTATACACCGCTCCCGGTATTCTCGCAGAAGAATTGCCGAGCTCCCACCCGGAAAATACGCAGTCAATGGCTGGCTCGGCGTGCAATATTGTGAGGTCGTCAGTAGATGCCTGCACGGATGTTGTACCCGGTGTGTTGATATATACAATGCCTTTTTCTATGTCGGAAGACACAACTGAAATCTGTCGCGTGCCGGAGGTATTTGAGTCAAGAGTACCTTTTATGGTAATGGGCTTGGTTACAGTGGTGCGAAATTTAGTGGATTCATGGTGCACTGCAATGTCATTTATGTACAAAGTGTTTACACGGTAGCCTGCGTTGGCTTTGAAAAGAATTATTATCTCAATGCCCTCTTCGACCGTACTTCCCGAAAGCAACGTGGAGCCGTTGTCGGCACGAATTACCGAAATGACCCCGTTTGACGGAGATGTGAAAGATACAGAGTATCTGCTTGAGAATACAGCAGTAAACGAGGCTGATTCAGCCCCTGTATATGTGAACGGATTCTCTGTAAATGTTTCACCGTTCGAAATCCAGTGGACAAAATAGTCATTGTCGCTTGTCGGTTCTGCGATTATAGTGACATCAGAGCCAGTTTCAATTATGTCGGAATCAAAATCCCTTGCACGCACCGAGCCTTTTGACGGGTTTGAGGAGGATATGGTTATTGTCCGGGTTTGCGGTGTTTCCGGTTTTTCATTCTCAACAAAAATGGCTTTCAGTGATGTGTCCCCGGTAATATTTAATGTGTAGTCGGCGGCAGTAGACACCGAGACTCCGTTGCTGACCCATCCTAAGAAACCCCAACCCTCATCAGCATCGGCATGGACTGTGGCTTGAGTGTCATGCGTGAATCGTCCTGTGGTGTTGGACTTGTTTTCGCCAATCCATACGCTACCCGAACCTTCTGCTGATACAGACAGAGTATATGAGTCGGCGACCTCGTCAACCGGTTCTATTGAAGTGGCAATCAGAGCAGGCTCATCGCGATCGCTGAAATATTCGAGAAAGCCGGTTACCGTGCAGTATGTACGTTTGCCGACGGTATAATCGTATGATGAAGGCTTGATGTCTCCAAGCACCTCTGCGGGAGCGTATATGTACACCGGTTTTGTGAAAGTACCGCTTGTGTACGCGTTGTCGCCGAGCCGGTAGAAATCATCGCCTACGTCATTTTTTGTTATTTGAAGAAAAACATCCGTCAGCCTCAGGCATTTGTACATACTTGTCGGGCTGTACATGTCAGACAGCCCGATGTCCGACATTTGAATGTTGACCGGCTTGTTGTCTATGATTTCTGGCAGGGCTGCGCCTGCCAGAACAGTGCCATATTTTCCGCCCTTGATATCCAGTATGTTAAACGAAAGACCGCTGATTATATCTCCCTGACTGAAATTAGTCAGTTTCTGAAACCAGCATTTGAAAACATTTGTGCCGTCTGTTAAGTATATCTGATTGCCAAGCCTGTCCCATAGCGCTATCTGATAAGTGCCTGTCAGTGATATTTCTCCGCTCTCGTCAAGCCTGCCGTCCAAAAGTTCCTGTAGGGTTCCCGATGCCGTGGGCGAAACTGATTTTGAAAAACGACCCACTAATGCCGTATTGCTGTTGACAGTAAAAGAGTAAGGGTTGTCTTCGGAGATGAGAGTTTCATTTTCAAACCAGCCTGAGAAAGAGTAGCCGTTGTCGGGAGTGGCTGAAAGTGATACGGAGGCGGGAGTATTGACAGTAATACAAAGCTCATTGTGTCCGGCAATTGCGACGGAGCCTCCTGAGCCGGCTGTAAGGCTTAAAGTGTAAGTTTCAGATGCTTGAATGGCGGAAAATTTCGCGTAGACAGATGTATTTGCGGTTATGTTAAAAGTGTATGTCTCTGATTTTGATTCAAGCCTGTCTGTAGAGTTGTCAAACCAGCCGTCAAATACATAGCCGGGTTCGGCGACAGCCCGCACTGTGACTTCTGTACCGGCTTCAAACATGTTGACATCCCCTTCAATCATAGCAGAGCCGCCGGCGGAGCTATTTACTTCAAGGGTGAATAATTCAGGTTCAGTGGCTTCGACGAAACGGGCGGTGTATGTGCCTTGTGAAGTTACGGTTATATCGGCATCCTTGTCGTTGCTGAAAAACGTTTGATTGTCACCGAAAGTCCATTCTAAAAAACGAAATCCGGGAGCCGGGGCGGCATGTATGGTTGTCCGGGAGTTTTTTTCAAAACTTTTCTGATTCTCATTCCGGTCGTCGCCAATCCATGCTTTGCCGCCATCATTCGGATCTGATGTCACCAGAATTAATACCGGGTTCATATCCTCGTATCCCAATATGTCTATGTAATATATATTATCGTATTCATCATAATTCACAAAGCCTGTAAATCGGTATTTTTTGTTGTTTGTCAAGTTGCCGGTTGAAATATCCATACGATACTTTTTGCCGGCGGCATTTGTTATCACACTATTGGTTTTCTGATAAGTCGCGGTAATGGCGACATAGTGCATATTGATATTCAGGTCGCTCGTGGACTCGGATATGTCTGTCGGTTCGGGGACTGCTATTTCGGCATTAACCTCCTCGCCGGGCACGCCGGAAGTTATCTCATGTTTCTTTGAAGAATTATAAATGCCTTTAAGCCCGTTGAAGGTATAGCCCGGAGACTTTGAAAACAAAGGAGATCCGGATTCAACTATAATAAAGTCATTGCCGTCGGTAATGTAGCAATGTAATCCTTTGCCTATGAGTTTAAGATTGGTATTTAGAAAAATATTATCTTTATTGGCGGCGCTGCTTTTCAATTCGCTTATTGATGAATAACCCGAACTGTTTTGTGCTGGAAGTAAGAATGGTACACAAATTGAGAAGAACAATGACAGGATACGTCGAAACAGACGGGTAGACATGAGCGGATTTCTGTGGGCGAAACCCAGACAGGAAAATAGAGTCATGGTAATGAATGGTAATTATGTTAGGTAATGCTTTTTAACAAAAGTATAATTTTTAATATGGCTACGCAATTAATATTAAGTAAAAAATTATGATTTAACTAAATATTGGCAATTTGTGGCTATTCACAGCGTGCGGAGGCGCGCAAGGGTGTATGAAATCGGAAGGTTTCCGGATAAAAAAACTCCGGAATGAAGCGCGATGTCCATTCCGGAGTGTAACTTAAAATTTATTGAGCTGATAGCTTACAGCTTTATTTTTGTAGAATTTCAAATACGTTGGTTTTGCCCTTTAGCGCAACTTTTCGTGCCTCGGGTACAAATGTCACGTTTGAGTAAGCGCTGTCAATTTTGCGGCTCTCTACCAGTTTGCCGGCTGAATCATATTGTTCTACAACTATGTTTTCAGCAGGCGAGTCAAGCAGGAGTACAACAGAATTGGCATCGCCTTTACGTTCGAATTCGAGCTTGCCGTCAAGAGCGTATGTTGTCAGCGGGTTGTTGTCAAAAGCGAGTAATGCGGAGTCAATGTTGTCGGCAATAATTTCCAGACCGACGTTTTGGGCTGTAACCGGATTAACCCGGAATTTGCGGAATGCCGCCCAGTTTGATTTTTTGCTTTGCAACTTGCGAAGACGGACATAGCGGGCTTCGATAGGCTCTCCGTTCCAGTCAATCACATATACTCCTGAAAGTGAATCGGTGAGCTGTTTCCAGTCTTTGCCGTCCAATGATGCTTCAAGAACTGCGGCGTCAAAATAGTCGACATCGTCAACAGAATTGCGTCCCTGATAGATGCTGATGCTGTTTACTGCTGTGGGCTGACCGAGGTCAAGACCTACCCAGTGACCGGCTTTTTGTGCGGTGCCGGAGGTGTAGAAAGTGGTTGTGTCGTTGTCGAGCATCAGTTTGGACTGTGTGGATGACAGATTCCGGTAGCTTCCGACAGGGGTGTATATGCTCGGCAGTTTGCCTGCTATGCCTTTGTAGAACTCGTAGAGCATTCCGTCCATGGCATTCTCATAGAAAGGCTGTAGCTTCATGGTGCCGATTTTATGGGCGTCATAGGCTGCGCGGTCTCCGTTGCTCATGAGGTTTGCAACATAATCGTTCCAGAATTGTGCGGTGTTGCCGCTTTCGTATACCTTTATCAGGTCAAGGGTGCGTTCGCCACGTTCGCCGAGTTTGCCGAATTCCACCAGCCAGGGGCGAAGCTCGTTAAGCAGCCCTTTGTTTGAAACAGCCTCCATTTGAGCAGGCACCTGTTTAATTTTTCCAAACTCTTCGCGTAGCGCGTTGAACTGTTCAGGGGTATAGTCGTTGAACGGGAATGTCGTTGTTCCCCAGGATTCGTCTCGGCGGTAACCTGTCTGGGTGTCTGCCGAGTGAATTGCGAAGAGACGGTAAGCGTCAGCCGCTTCGGGAGCAATGTTTTCAAGTCCGCGTTCCCAGTTGTCTATAGGGTTGTAGTCCGCTATATTCCAAGCGTAGTCGGCAACACCGTAAAGGGCGAGTTTGCTTGCTTCGCCGTGTTCCATCGGGTTGCTTTCTATACCGGCTACATCGGCAGCTGTGAGAGATGTGTCAAGACCGTAGACCGGACCCTGGAGAATGTAGTTGCGGCAGTAGTCTGTGACAGGGAAGTTCCACCAGAAAAGGGCGGGACGTTTGATGCGTGAGTTTACAAATTCAAGCGTTTCGGGAGTGAGGTCGCTGCACACGACGGCACCGGTCCAGAACACCTCCACATTAGGCTTAAGGTTGTTGCCGTAAACCGCAAGCTGTCCTGTCGGTTTGGGGTTTGCCCAAAGCTGTGAGTAATCGGTGGGGCAAATCATAAGGTTGGTGACATCGCCTTTCTTCTCGACAAAATCACGGGTCAGGTCGTTGACGAGTTTTGTCTGCATGTTGGAATCGGTGCCTTTGCCGCTGATATCATCGAAGAACAGGGCAAAAGAACGCACGCCGAGGTCGTACATCATGTCCAGTTTGTTTACAAGGCTGTCATAGTCTGCCTTGTCCCAGCGAATATCCTGTCCCGGATGTATTGCCCAGATAAAATTGACATGATTGCGTTTGCAGGCCTCTACCAGTTCGTGGATGTTTTTCGCCTGGTCTTCCGGATAGGGGAGTCGCCAGTAAGGGGAGCTGTGGTAGGGGTCGTCTTTGGGGCCGTAGATGTAGTCGGTCATTTTGTTCCTGCCGTAGAAATCAATGAGTGACAGGCGCACCTCATGGCTCCAGGGATTGCCATAGAATCCTTCTACCACGCCGCGGTAGGGCAGGTCGGGGTAGTCGTTGATGCTGACAAAAGGCAGTGAGCTGTCTTTGGACACCGGGCTGTCGATGAGCTGCCTGAGCGTCTGTAGCGCGTAAAACACACCACTGCGGTCAAATGCCTTTATGCTGACACCGTTTTTGTTGATGTTAAGAGAATAAGCCCCCTTGACATTTTTAACACCGGCTTTTGCGGCGACTTTTTCGCCGTACTCGGCAGATAGTTTCAGTCCTCGGTCGGAGGTGGGAATCTGCAATGTGGTGAAGTCGCTGCCAAGTTCCTGCATGAGTCTGGCTTTGGCGCTGAACCCATTCCGGAAGCTGACCGTTTTGGAGGAGTCGACTGTTATTTTGTGTGGAGTCGGGTTGATGATGATGCCTTTGTGGTCAACTTTGTGTCCGGGCACTTTGAGGTAATTCTGAACCTCTTTTCTCTGCGATGACAGGTCGAACTGAGCATAGGTCGGTGCAGTGGCAATTACTGTCGCTGCCAATCCTGTCAGGAGGATTTTGTACAAATTCATGGAGTATTATTTGAAAGTTTCTTCTACGGTATTGCAACAGGCTGTGAAATGCCTGACTATTTCCCGCAAAGTTAGCCCTTTTGGCAAAACCCGCCAACACGTGGTAGTTAATGAAACACAAAAAAGTATGCACACATGCGTTTTTATGCAGAAAAAAGTAATCGTACCCGTCGTCAGGAGTATGTTTGTAGCAGCTGAGCGGGTATTATGGTTGTGTAAATTTGTGATTGTCCGAGTCATTCGGTAATTTTGCCGTATGTTAGCAGATATTCTTTTCTTGGCAGGCGGTCTTGTTCTCATACTGGTAGGCGCCAATATGCTTACAGACGGGTCGGGCGCCATCGCGCGCCGCATGGGTATTTCCGAACTCGTGGTAGGTCTGACAGTGGTTGCGTTCGGCACATCAGCCCCGGAGCTTGCAATAAGTGTCATATCGGCGATAAAAGGCTCCGGCGAGATGGCGATAGGCAACGTAGTGGGCAGCAATATATTCAATATATGTGCTATAATAGGCATAGTGTCGCTTATACGTCCAATGAAGGTGGACCGCAGTGTGATAAACAATGAAATACCGGTGGTATTCATTTCGGCTTTGTTTGTTCTCGTATTAGGAAATCTTTCTTTACTTCGAGGCGGCAGCGCTATGGTAATGACCCGCTTCCAGGGCATATTCATGCTCGGTTGCTTCATATACTTCATGAGGTATACTGTCAGGAAATCCAAGGAAAGTAATGCCGACGTGTCCGACGAGCAAGAGCAGGTACCGGTCATGAAAACGGCGAAAGCTGTGGTATTCATAGTGGCAGGGCTTGCGGCGCTTATCGGAGGCGGTGAAATTTTTGTTGACGGCGCTTCCGGTGTAGCAAGAAAGTTAGGGATAAGTGAAGCAGTCATAGCCCTGACGATTGTCGCGGCGGGCACTTCACTGCCGGAGCTTGCGGTTTCCATAACGGCGGCGCTAAAGGGGAAGCCGGAACTGGCTCTGGGCAATGTCATAGGCAGCAATATATTCAATGTATTTCTGGTACTCGGCGCCGCCGATGCAATACATCCGCTTGCGTTCGGGTCAATAGGCAATGTGGATTTGCTGACAATGACAGGTGTGTCGTTTTTGTTCTGGGCTTTTGCAAGATTCTTCAAGGTCAATCTCATAACAAGAGTGGAGGGAGCCGTATTGCTTATAAGCTATATTGTGTATACCGGTTGGCTCATAATAAATATATGAAACATAACATACTGATTACAATATGTGCCAGGGGCGGGTCAAAAGGCATTCCCGGCAAGAACATAAAGGCTGTAGGAGGTGTGCCGTTGATTGCCTATACGGCACAGACTGCCATAGCCTTTGCCAGCTTATGTGGCGGCAAGATAATACTCAGCACTGACTCTGACGAAATCCTGAAGGTCGGGGCGGAGTACGGGCTGCCGACAGACTATGTGCGTCCGGATTTCCTTGCAGATGACACCTGCGGAAAACCTGATGCGATACGCCACGCGCTGGAATTTGCCGAGCGGCGTGACAGATGCGAGTACGACATCGTTGTGGATCTGGATGTGACTTCGCCCATACGCACGCTTGACGACATACAGGCTTGTTGCAGCCTGCTGTATGACAATCCGGATGTTTTGACGAGTTTCAGTGTCAGCCCGGCATCGCGCAATCCCTACTTCAACATGGTGGAGGTAAAGGAAGACGGGTATTGCAAGGTGGTGCTCGGAGGCATTTATAAAACGCGCCAGTCTGCGCCAAAGGTCTACGACATGAACGCGTCTGTTTATGCCTATCGCAGGGCGGCCCTTCTGTGCGACAATCCAAGGGCGGTTACTCCGCACTCAAAAGTGTATGTGATGAATCACATTTGTTTTGATCTTGACGAACCGGCTGATTTCGACTACCTTTCATACCTCGTAGACACCGGAAAAATCAATCTGCGGTCATGAATGTTCTTGTCATAGGACTCGGATCTATTGCCACGCGTCACATTGATGCTGTCAGACAGCTCGATGCGGATGCGCACATATACGCGTTGCGCTCCGGCAGGAACGGCAAGGAGGTCAATGGCGTAAGGAATCTGTATTCCATAGACGAAGTGGCGGCATCAGGTATTGATTTTGCAATAATATCCAATCCGACATCATGCCATGCCGCTGCAGTGAAGTCTCTGCTGCCTCTGAGGCTGCCAATGCTTATAGAAAAGCCGGTGTTTGATTCTGTTTCGTACCGGCAGCTCGCAGTAGATTTGAAAAGCGCCAGAGTGCCTAACTGCGTAGCGTGCAATCTGCGGTTTCTTGATTCAATAGAATTTCTGCGGCGTTACATTTCGGAAAATGACAGTCGCCGTGTGAATGAGGTGAATGTGTACTGCGGGTCGTATCTGCCGGAGTGGCGCAAGGGAGTGTCGGATTGGAGGCAGACATACAGTGCGCGGCGTGACCTTGGCGGTGGAGTGCATCTGGATCTCATACACGATATAGATTATGTGTGTTCGATATTCGGATTGCCGGTGGCATCAAGAGGTATAGTGCGCAATGTCTCTACTCTTGGAATCGATGCGGCTGACTATGCTAATTTTACTCTGATATACCCAACATTCTGTGCTTCGGTTATTCTGGACTATTATCGCCGTGACTACAAGCGGTGTTGTGAAATAGTATTTGAAGATACCACATGGACTCTTGACATTCCGACCGACAAAATAACCGATTCCGACGGAAATATTGTTTTTAAAGGGAACACATCTGTTGCAGATACATATCTGTTGCAGATGAGGTATTTTATGAATCTTGTCGCAGAGCGCCGTTATGAGTGTTCGAACGATGCGCTGGAAGCCTGTGACATATTGGCGATTAGTACTGATTATGAAAGATTTGACTGATAAAATAATTATAGTGACCGGCGCTAACGGGTTGATTGGTAGGGAGATTGTTAAAGAGCTGCTTGACCGCGACGCAATAGTGGTAGCCGCAGACATTGTCTATAAGGCTGCGGAGAGTCTTGGCCGCGGAGTCAGACTGCCGCTTGATTTGTCTTCCAACAGCTCCATAGATGAACTGATAGAAAACACGGTTGAACGCTACGGCAGAATAGACGGGCTTATAAATGCCTCATATCCGCGCACCAAGGACTGGGGGCGCTATTATTTCGAAGAAACTCCGTTTGAGCACTGGCAGAAAAATGTCGAGCTTCAGCTTAACAGCGTTTTCTACATAAATCAGAAAGTGGCTCTTGTCATGGAGCGCCAGAAAAGCGGCTCGATAGTCAATTTCGGCAGTATATACGGAATTGTAGGCAATGATTTTACAATATATGAGGATTATGGAGGGTCATCTCCGGCAGAGTATTGTGCAATCAAAGGCGGTATAATAAATTTCACACGCTATCTTGCCTCGTATCTCGGAAAATACGGCATACGGGTGAATTGTGTGTGTCCCGGAGGCATATGGGACAATCAGCGTGAGGAGTTTGTGAGAAATTATAATCACCGCTGCCCTATGAAGCGTATGGGTAATCCCGATGACATAGCGCCTTTGTGTCTGTTTCTTGTGAGCGACGGGGCAAAGTATATAACCGGGCAGATAATAGCTGCCGACGGAGGCTGGACTGCAATATGAGCAGGCGTGTGTGCATAATAACCGGCACTCGTGCCGACTGGGGGCTTCTGAGTTCTATAGCAACCGGTCTCAGAGAATATCCGGGTGTGGAAGTGGAGGTCATAGCCACCAACATGCACCTTGACTCCAGATACGGGCATACTGTGAGTGAGATAGAGGCAGACGGCTTTAGTCCGGCGGCATCAGTCGCCATGCCGGATACCGGAAATGCCCCGGCGGATATTGCGAAGGCTACAGCTGTATGTATGGGCGGTATGACAGATGCTCTCGTGTCTGTGTCGCCGGATATGGTGGTGATTCTCGGCGACAGAACAGAAATGCTCGCTGCGGCTTCTGCTGCCGCTATCCTCAGAATTCCTATAGTCCATATCTCCGGCGGGGAAATCAGCGAGGGGGCTATAGATGATTCAATACGTCATGCTATCACCAAGCTGTCATCGCTGCATCTGGTGTCTGCCGAAGAGTATGCGCGGCGAGTCATAGCTATGGGCGAGGCTCCGGACAGAGTGGTGAATACCGGGTCTATCGGGGTGTGGAACTGTTTCAATATACCTCTGACCGGAAAGGCGGCTCTTGAGAAGGAGCTGGGGTTTGAATTCGGCTATCCCACCGCAGTGGTGACATTTCATCCTGCGACAGCCGATGATTCGTCAACACCCACGCAGCAGTTTCGCCAGGTACTTGATGCGATAGATCTTTTCCCGGAAATGAAATGTATCATTACATATCCGAACAACGATGCGCAAGGAACCCCGTTGATAGCAATGATAGAGGAGTACGCGGCGGCAAACGGCAGTCGTGCGGTAGCGATACCCTCATTGGGGAGGGTGCGCTATTTCAGTACTCTCGCTTGTGCTGATCTGGTTATAGGAAATTCGTCAAGCGGCATAATAGAAGTTCCCTCGGCAGGAATTCCTACCGTGGATGTCGGCATCAGGCAACGCGGTCGCCTCGCCGCCCCGTCTGTAATTCACTGCGATGCTTCGAAACAGGCGATAGCAGAGGCGATAGCAGAGGCGTTGACTGACTCTTTCAGAACCAAGGCGGCGCTCAAATTGAACCCTTATTGCAAGCCCGACACTCTTGCCCGTTCGGTGGAGGCTATAGCAACAGTGTCCTTGGATAAATTGCGTAATAAAAAATTTTACGATATAATACCCCTGAGATGAAACGCCATATAATAAATAGCGATGCCTCATTGGTTGACGCATTAAAGATGCTGAACGCTCTTTCGGGAGAGGCGATGACGCTGATGGTTACCGATAGCGGCGGCAAGCTGCTTGGAACTCTAACCGACGGCGATATCCGCCGCGGGCTGATTTCCGGATTGCAGCCGGAATCTCTTGTCAGCGAGGCGATGAATAAAAGATTCTCGTATCTTCGCGGGGACAAAGACGATATTGTTCGCCTGCGCGACTGCCGCAGGCAGGGCATATCTCTGTTGCCTCGTATCGACACCAACGGCATTCTTGTAGACCTTATAGACTCCGCTAAAACAAAATCGCTGTTGCCTCTTGACGCGATTGTAATGGCAGGCGGCAAAGGAGAGCGTCTGCGCCCGCTGACTCTCACCACTCCGAAACCTCTGCTCAGAGTGGGCGGAAAATCAATAATAGACTACAACATAGATTCGCTAAGGGCGCATGGCGTAAAAAAAATAACAGTCACGGTAAATTATCTTGCCGAGACAATAGAAAATCATTTCGCCGGCAGTGACGATGTGACATGTATACGCGAGGATTATCCGCTGGGTACAATAGGTGCCGCTTCTCTGATAGAACATGCTTGCGGAGGGGCGACAATAGTGATGAACTCGGACTTGCTGACATCCATATCTTTTGAGGAGATGTATATGCGGCATGTGTCGGAGGAGGCGGACATTACGATAGCCGCGATTCCGTATAATCTTTCAGTGCCTTATGCCATACTGTCAACCGACGGTGTGCGTGTAGCCGGAATCGAAGAAAAGCCTTCGTACAGTTATTATGCCAATGCCGGTATATACATTATTTCAAACGATTTGCTTGCGGCATTGCCAAAAAATGAGCGCACAGACGCTACGGACCTCATCGAGCAGGCTATAGGGCAGGGCAGGAAGGTTGTCTACTTCCCGATATCCGGTGTGTGGATTGATATAGGCACGCACGCGGATTATAAACATGCGTGTGAACTGATGTCTCACCGTGAGCATATGACCCTTTGAATTTGTTAGAAGAATATAAAGCACTTTGCCGAGGCAGAGTGATAAAATGAAAAAAAAAGAGCAACAGATTATGGCTGATACTAATTTTATAGATTACGTCAAGATATTGTGCCGCAGCGGAAAAGGCGGCGCAGGTTCCCGTCATTTCCATAGAGCGAAGTATGTGCCCAAGGGCGGTCCTGACGGCGGAGACGGCGGTCGAGGCGGTCACATAATACTGCGTGGCAACTCTCACATGTGGACTCTTTTGCCGCTCAAATACCGGCGTCATATTTTTGCCGGAAACGGGCAGAGCGGTTCGGAAAACCGTTCGTCGGGGAAAGACGGCGAGGATGTGATTGTCGATGTGCCGTGCGGCACTGTGGTGTTTGATGCGGAGACCGGAGACTACCTCTGTGAGGTGACTTCTGACGGTGAAGAAGTGAAACTGCTCCGCGGCGGACGCGGCGGACTGGGCAACTGGCATTTCAAGAGCGCCACAAACCGCACCCCGCGCTACGCACAGCCGGGAGAACCCTCAATAGAGAAAGCGGTGGTGCTTGAGCTGAAACTGCTTGCCGATGTAGGTCTTGTGGGATTTCCCAATGCGGGAAAGTCGACTTTGCTGTCTTCGCTGAGTGCCGCCAAACCCAAAATTGCCGATTATCCGTTCACTACCATGGAGCCGCAGCTCGGCATTGTGTCGTACCGCAACAACCGTTCGTTTGTTATGGCAGACATTCCCGGCATTATAGAAGGAGCCAGCGAGGGCAGGGGACTTGGTCTAAGGTTTCTAAGGCATATAGAACGCAACGCTGTGCTGCTCTTTATGGCGCCTGCCGATTCGGAGGATATTGCAAAAGAGTATGAGATACTGCTTGAAGAGCTGAAGCGGTTCAACCCCCAGCTGGAAGACAAGCAGCGCCTTCTTGCGGTGTCGAAAAGCGATATGCTTGACGATGAACTTAAGTTGGCGATAGAGGCGACACTTCCGGAGGATGTACCTCATGTGTTTATCTCGGCGGTAACGGGCGATGGGCTTACAGAGCTGAAGGATATGCTCTGGGGAGCTATAACGGATGAAAACAACCGGATAGCTACTCCTGCCATAACGCACCGTCCGCTTGATCCGCGCCACCGCGTTCAGGAAGAGGACGAGTTTATTTTTGAAAACGAACCTGTGCCGGAGGACGAAGACGAATTTTATCCCGAAGATGAGGATTGGGACGAAGATTGGGAATACGGTGTTGATACCCTTGACAGTGAAGGCAATTGATTTGTTGGATATTCCGGGTGTTGTAGCGTTTTCCACAATGCGTTCCGCCACAGATGTGTCGGACCCTTACGACGGGTTCAACACTTGTTCGTATACGGGCGATGCCGCGGAGCATGTTGAAAGCTGTCGCAGCGAGGTGGCGCAATTGCTGGGTATAGATGCCGGAGCACTCATAATGCCCCGGCAGACCCACTCGGCAAATGTAAAGATTATATACCGGCACAGTGTGAGCCTTGAAGATACAGACGCTTTGGTGACATGTATGAGGCAGACGGCGCTCTGTATCCATACCGCAGATTGTGTGCCGGTAGTAATGGCGGACGTCGAGGCTGGTGTGATAGGCGCGGCGCACAGTGGGTGGCGTGGTGCTGAAAAGCGAATTGTGGCGGCAACTGTAGATGCCATGTGTTCTCTCGGAGCGCGCCCTGATAGAATTGTAGCGTCAATGGGACCGAGCATCTGTCCGAAATGCTTTGAAGTAGGCGATGAAGTTGCGCAAAAGTTTGAAAGATATGGAGCGGTAAGCCGCATTAATCATGTTGCGCATGTGGATTTGTACCGGGTGGTAGCGGCTACACTTGAAGATGCGGGTGTCAACAGCCGCAACATATCGCTGCCTCCGACATGTTCGCTGTGCGACTGTGACAACTATTTCAGTGCCAGGGCAATGGGAGTGTCCTCGGGCAGGACTCTGTCAGTCATTATGTTGCGTTGACGGCAGGCTTTTGCGTTCAAAAGCGTCTATAAAGCTGCCTTTAGTGGAGTTGTATATCTTAACCCCGACTCTGTTGGCGAACCGCTCCACCTCAAAGTATGATTTGAACGCCACATAAAAACTGTACATTATTTCGTGAAGACGAATACTTTTGTACAGCGATTTTACACGGCTGTGTTCTGACGAACTGTCGCTGTAAAAATGGGGCTGTACGCTGACCACAGTGTTGTCATCGTCAACTTCCAGAGTTTTGGTCCATGAATGGTCGGCTCCGGTTATGTATATTTCTCCGAACCCCATCCATATACCGGTCATTATAGCGGGTATGAGTACATTTCTGGGTCGGGGCATGCCTCTCCGGGCCGAATATGCCGCATGTCTCAGCCAGCTGAACCCCTCTATGCCCACAAAGTTATAGCAGCACACCGACACCGAGTTACTCAGACGGGGCGTTTTATTTCGATACTCTGCGGGAATGAAAAGGGTCATGCCCCAGTCAACCGAGCTGAGCGCCTGCCACAGATTCCTGACATTTTCATGATCTCCGCCATTGAAAAACAGCGGGTCGGCAAGAATATAGAACCGGGGGCGGATAGTGTTGAAAACCGGAGCATTTGCGGCAAAATTCACCGCCATGGTAGTGTTGCCCGTCAGAACATCCATATCGTTTTCTATAACGGCAGACAATGAAGGCCCGTTTCCCATGACAATCAGTCTGCTGCCCGGCTTTGCCTCAGGCATGCCGCCACATCTGCGGCTCACGGCTGCAATCTTGACAATACTCTTCAGGCTGGCGCCCAAATCAGAAAAAAAAGCTCCTGTCTTCATAAAAACCGATATTTTGTCGCAAAGTTAAGCAAAAAATAGGCAGAATATCATTGCGGGCGCAACATACAACTTGCACAATCCGAAACTTAACCCTAAATTTGCACCGCAAAAACACTCCGACGAGTGTCCAGGCTGCTCGAATGGTGGAATGGTAGACACGAGGGACTTAAAATCCCTTGGCCATTGCGGCTGTGCGGGTTCGAGTCCCGCTTCGAGCACTGAAAAATCCCGTACTCACTGCACTTGCGGTAGTTGCGGGATTTTTCTTTTTTCTGAAAGAGGCCGGCGGCAGCTGCCATTCATAAACAGCTGCGCCGCTTCCAGTCAGCAGAGAAACCACTGGAAGATTAATTGCGCTCAAAGTAAAATCAGGTTAGGAATGTTTAAAACGGAGTAATCGGCGTTCATAATCGCGCCATTTGAAAATATGGTGCCGTTTTGTTCCATGACTCCGTGTTGGGCATGTATGTGACCGAAGAGATGAGCTTTGAGATGAAGGTCGGACATCTTTGTAAGAATCTCCTCAGAGCCATAGTTGATATTATCATCAAAGTCAAGGATGCCGTAAGCCGGACAATGGGTTATCAAAACATCGGTGTCACCGGGGATTTTAGCATAGTTTCGGCTCTGGCGTTCGGTTATGCAATCTTCCAGAAACATCGGAACACCATAAAACTTCACGCCGTCAATCTCAATTCCGGAGTTGGAAAGTTGATGCACATTGTCCGGAAGTCCGTCGACATTTGCATCATAGAGGCAGTCGTCATGGTTGCCGCAGATAAAGATTTTGTGCCGGTATGGCAAGTCACAAAACCAGTTGAGGAAATCAATGGCTTCATGCTCGGTGCCGACCATGCAGAAGTCGCCGGAATGAACTATCACGTCAGCCTCGGGTAAATCCCGGAGCCGATGATGGCAGTTGTGAGTGTCGGAAAGGTGGAGTATTTTCATAATTTCTTTTTTGCAAAATTACGATTGTCGTGACTCATTTCTTGCAACAGGAAGTATTTATTTTATCTGTATCGCAAAGTGCGCCACCACCGGTGTAATTTTGCGCTCATCACATAACTTCGTGATTTATATTTTTGGTGCGCAAAATGGTTGCGCAGCAGTATTCTACTTTTGCATCGAAATATTAAAAACAATAGAATATGAAGAAGATAGAAGGATATGACGTAAAGATTTTTACGGACAACATTGAGAAGAACGCCTTGGCGCAAATCAAGGAACTGCTTTCAATCGACGTGTTTTCCGACAAGAAGATACGCATCATGCCCGACGTTCACGCCGGGGCTGGCTGTGTTATAGGGTTCACAGGCAATCTCGGAGACAAGGTAATTCCCAATATTGTGGGCGTAGACATAGGTTGCGGTATGCGCATTCTCAAGCTCGGCAAGCTTTCAGGAATTGATTATCACGCATTTCACGAGCATATCCGTGGCAATGTGCCTTCGGGGATGATTGTGCGCGAGGACCGTTTCGGTTTCAAACCGCTTGTCGGCGAGGAAATGGAGATATACCGTGAGGCAAAGCAACTTGTGACCGAACTTTACTGCTATCGCGAAATCAAGGACACCGCACGTATCAACAAGGCAATCGGATCGCTTGGCGGCGGCAACCATTTCATCGAGCTTGACAAGGACGATGAGGGCAATGTTTACCTTGTAATACATACCGGTTCGCGCAATCTCGGCAAGCAGGTTGCCGACATCTATCAGGCAAAGGCGGTGAAGCATCTTACCGACGGAGCCGACGAGTTTGAAGAATCAATCAAACGCACCATAGAGGAGTATAAGGCAGCAGGTCGTCGCGCTGAATTGCAAAATGTTATCAAGAAGAAGCGCAAGGAGCATAAGGACGCGGAACCACGTCTTCCCGCCGCTCTTTGCTATGTCGAGGGCGAAGGGCGTGAGCAGTATCTCCACGACATGCGACTCTGCCAGCGCTGGGCTGTGCTCAACCGCAAACTTATCTCTCTCCTTCTTATGCGATTTTTCCCCGGCGTGGAGGTGAAAGAAGAATTTGAATCCGTCCATAATTACATAAGCGATGACAACATCATCCGCAAAGGCTCTATCTCCGCTGCCGAGGGTGAGCGGTGCATTATCCCTCTGAATATGCGCGACGGTTCATTGCTCTGCACTGGCAAGGGCAACCCGGACTGGAACTGCTCTGCACCTCACGGAGCGGGGCGAGTATTGAGCCGTACTCAGGCATACGAGAAAATCACGATGGAAGACTTCGAGGCATCCATGAAGGGTATCTATTCGGAGTCGGTCAACGATTTCACCCGTGACGAGTCGCCAATGGTCTATAAACCGGCAGAGGAAATCATTGACAATATAGGCGATACAGTTAATATCGACTCAATCATCCGTCCAATCTTTAACTTCAAAGCATCAAAATGAAAACTATACAATTGCACTGTTGGTGTACCTGAAAAACTCTATGGAAGCATGGATTTAGAATGCTGTATCGATATTTGAGACAGTTACAGCTTAATTTTGCAACCAGTAACATAAAAGAAATAGTATGAAACTCGCAGAAGCATTGAGCCGCAGGGCGGCTCTTATCGAGAGGTCGCAGCAACTCCGCTCTCGCCTAAAGGATTGTATCAAGATTCAGGAGGGCGATGAGCCGACGGAAGACGTAGACCGGGTAATCGTGGAATTGGACCAGACACTTGATGAGCTACAGAAGCTTATCTATCGTATCAATATGACCAATACTACCGCCGTCATCGAGGGGCGTAATCTGACCTCGCTGCTTGCGGAGCGCGATACATTGGCAATGCGCACAAAGACTTTGTACGAAGGTCTTAAACATCTCACAGAAAGGGAGGACCGCTATGGCAGAATGGAGGTAAAATACGTGAGAACGGTCAACGCCAATGAATTTCGCAAAATTCATGACCAAAGTGCAGCTCGTTTAAGAGAACTTGACCTCAAAATTCAAGCCCTTGGGTGGTCAACGGAGTTGATTTAGAATTGATATAATCCAGCCAACAGGAGTGAATTGATTTGGCGGCGATGCTTTTCGCTGATTTTATCAGCATCGAAATGTCATGACCCTTTGAGCCGGCGGGACGCCTGCACAGAGCTCGGCTCGGCAAAGTGCATAAGGGCATGGTGCATAGGCTCTTCGTATGAGCCGCAAAGAGCAATACCTTGCATCGGTCAACTCTGTTTTACTCCGCTTGGCTGGATTTTTCATTTTATTGAGAGGTGTATCACAAAATGCTACAGTATTTAATTAACTTTGCGATGAATTATTGCCTTGGCAAAGAAAACTCAAACAGATATGAACCAACTGCAAAAATACACTTGGCTGATTGAAACAATCCGCCGTGCAGGAAAGATTTCTCATAAAGATCTTTCCGACCGCTGGTCGCGCAATAAAGATTTAAGTGACGGACGCGAGCTACACCGTGCCACATTCAACCGCTGGCGTGACGCTATCTTTGAACAGTTTGGCATTATGATTGACTGCCAGAAGGTTGGCGGCTATCTGTATTATATCTCAAATCCTGAGGATATAGACGAGGACAAGCTCAAAAAGTGGATGCTCGACTCGTTTGCCGTCGGCAATGTCATTGGCGAAAATCTGTCTTTGAAGGGTAGGATACTGGTTGATGAGATTCCTTCCGGGCGCGACCACCTGACCACAATCCTGGAAGCGATGAAAGAAAACCGGGTCGTGAATATCACTTACCGTCCGTTCAAGAAAGAGCATGGCTATACCTTTCCGATTGAGCCATATTGTGTAAAACTGTTTGAGAACCGCTGGTATGTGCTCGGGCTCAACAACCGTGGTGAAATAAAGATTTACGGACTTGACCGTCTGGAGAGCGTAGAGCTGACGGACACCCTGTTCAAGTTGCCTAAGGGTTTTGACTCCGAAGAGTTTTTCGCAACCAAATTCGGCATAGTCATCGGCTACGATGTCAAGCCCGAAAGAATAGTGATTCGAGCCAACGAGGATCATAAACATTACCTGAAATCTCTTCCGCTTCATCGCAGCCAGCGACTTATAGAGGACAATGGCGAATATGCCGATTTTGAGCTGTATCTTTCTCCGACTTATGATTTTATCATGAAGTTGCTCCATGTCGGCGCGATGATAGAAGTTATAAGCCCCGCATCACTCCGCAAAGAGATGAAAGGCTGGATTTCAGAAATGAATGAACTCTATAAGAACGACTGACAATGATTGGAACTATAATAGGAGATATTGCGGGGTCAGATTACGAATTTGACAATACGTCAGACTACAATTTCAGAATGTTTGGAGAAGAAAGCGATTTCACTGACGACACAATCTGCACTATTGCCGTGGCCGATGCCATTCTGAATAACATTGATTACCAAACATCAATGCGCCGTTGGTGTCGCAAATATCCTCATCCCAAAGGTGAATACGGCAGCTACTTCCTAAACTGGGTGATGCGCCCCGACCCATATCCGTACAATAGCTTTGGCAATGGCTCTGCAATGCGGGTATCGCCTGTGGCATGGCTTTTTGACTCGGAAGAAAAAGTGCGGATTGAAGCTGAAAAATCAGCAGAGATTACACACAACCATCCTGAAGGCATAAAAGGGGCAATCGCCATTGCTGTCGCAATTTTTCGCATGAGAACGTCAAAAGACAAATCTTCAGAAATATTCGAGAATGTCGCTAAAGAATTTTATGGAGATGAAATTTTCAACAACTTGCCCCCTGAAGGTTTCTTCGATGTAACCTGCCATGGGTGTGTTCCTCTTGCGTTATATCTTGCTTCCCGTGCAACAGACTTTGAAGATGCTGTCAGACTTGCTGTGGCTTATGGCGGCGATTCGGATACCGTCGGAGCTATTGTCGGCTCTTTGGCAGAAGCTCAGTATCCCGTTCCCGAAAGCATGACACGCACCGCACTGAGCTATCTTACACCTGAGATGCAAGAGATTTATAACCGGTTTGAAACGAAAAGACAATGCAAGACTTCGCAGCAATAGACTTTGAGACAGCCAACGGGCGGCGCTCCAGTGTGTGCAGCGTCGGAGTTGTTATTGTGCGGGGTGGTGAGATTGTTGACAAATTCTATAGTCTGATTCAGCCGACTCCCAATTATTATACCTATTGGACTACTGAAGTTCACGGACTAACGCGGTGCGACACCGACGGGCAGCCGACATTTCCGCAGGTGTGGGCGCAGGTGGCTGACAAAATCAAGGACCTGCCTCTTGTTGCCCACAACCGACCCTTTGATGAAAGTTGCCTGAAGGGGGTGTTTGATGAGTATGGCATGGATTATCCCGACTATGAGTTCTATTGCACACTTGCCGCCTCGCGCCGCTGTCTTGACATACCGAGCCATCAGCTTCATCTCTCGGCAGCCGCCTGTGGCTATGACATGGAAAACCACCATCACGCCCTTTGCGATGCCGAAGCCTGCGCCGCCATTGCCCTTAAACTTTTATAAAAAATCAGGTGTCACAAATTCTGATACACTTCTGTTCTACCTTTGCGGCATAACCAAAAATACAAAATATGACAGATGCAGAATTAATAGACAGAGATTGTCTTATGAATCTTCCCACCAGTTTCCGTGTAATTGGCATCGGGGAGGCAACAAAAGAAATAATTGAGGCGGTAAACTTGTGTGGATATGATTGTGTGTCCGCCACAGTCTTGAACCCACCCTTTGAATGTGTCCCGACAGAAGAGGATAAATTGGTAATAATTGTGGCGAAAGACGGAGCGCCCCAAGCCAACAGCATTGCCAAAGCATTCCACGATGCTGGAGTGCTGACTCTTGGCTTGCTTGACAATGCCGATTTGGATTGTTATGACAGTGTGCTGACGGATGCCTCTGCCGTTGAATATCCTGACTTGGTAAAAGCAATCCTGCAGCCAATAGTCGACAGTGGCATAATAAGTTACGACTATTATGATTTGTATACCTGCCTTTCCGACACAAAACATTTCTTAATCAAATCTGCGGTAGGTTTTGGAAACGGACGAATGGCATCAGCTATAGGCTCGATTAAAAGTGCATTGACATCATCCTTGCTCAATAAAATAGAACGGATTTCGATTTTACTGTATTTCAGCAAAGAGAAAAAGCAACCATTGGCAATGCAAGAAATGAAGGCATTGACTGATTTCCTTAAAGAACTGCCGGCAAGTATTGACGCTATGTGGGCTGTATATCCCGATGAGAACATAAAAGATGACGAGATAAAAGCCACTATAATAGCCGCCGGAAAGGAGTTGGATAATAGATAAAACAATTCAGAAGCAGTTGGCACTGCTCAAATTTGCCATACTCCCCGGAATATTAGGCGACATTGCGTGCTTTGTCGGACAGCCTCATTCAACGTTGATTAAGGCGAATATCGGTGTTGTTATCGGATTTGCTCTCCAACACAAGTATATGTTACCTGCGCTGAAAGAGTTAATGACCGCATCCGATGATTTTGTTGACCAAAATATAAAAAAAGATAACTTGTATCTTAATCTGCGACATGACGGAGCTAATTTTGCGGTGAGTCCGAGTGGCTATGCCAACGCGCACCGGCTGCGCCGACTTGCGCTCTCGGCTCACTCGCGAGGGCTTCGCCGTTGCGGCAAGCATAATTGGTCCCGTTTTTTATGGCAAAGAAAGTTAGAACTAAATCACTATTCTCATCAACTCCGAAAGAGCACATTCGTCAGCTTGTCAATTGGATGTCGCAAGGCGTCTATGAAAAGGAACAGATTATTGCCGTGGCACTACTGTGTGCTGTGGCTGGAGAAAATATGTTCCTTCTCGGTCCTCCCGGAACAGCCAAAAGCATGGTGGCAAGTCGATTGAAAATGGTATTTAAAGGTGGCAAGTCATTTGATTACCTGATGTCGCGCTTCTCTACTCCTGATGAAATATTCGGACCCATATCAATCTCTCGCTTGAAAAACGATGACCGTTATGAGCGACTGACCGCCGGATATCTGCCGGAGGCGGATGTTGTGTTTCTTGATGAGATATGGAAAGCGGGACCTTCGATTCAGAACACACTTCTGACCGTAATAAACGAACATATCTTTCATAATGGCGGGCAGATAATGCACACGCCGATGAAAGTGCTTATAGCTGCCTCTAATGAACTCCCGGCAAAGGACGAGGGGCTCGAAGCGTTGTGGGACCGCTTCCTTGTGCGAATGGTCTCAAACTGCATAGAGAGTGATTCCTCTTTCTTCAAAATGATAAAGGGCTCCGGGGTGGAGCTGTCGGAATTGTCGGAGTCTCTATACATTACCAATGAATTGTATTCCTCATGGCAAAACGAATCAAAATCCGTTGGCATTCATGATTCGGTAGTCGATGCTATAAAAAACATCCGGAAGAGTCTTGCCGCTCTGGAGAAAGAGGACGGCAACAAGTTACGGTATTACATCTCAGACCGCCGCTGGCGAAAAGCGTTCAGGCTGATGCAGACCTCGGCGTACCTGAACGGGCGCAGAGATATAAACCTGTCTGACTATCTGTTGCTCGTGCATAGTTTCTGGAACGAGGTGGAATGCATTCCTAACATTATCAATGCCATCACTTCAAGTATCTCCGACATTACCGTCAGGCAGTTGAATAAGATAGACAAACTGATACGTCAGGCAATGACTACGCAAAGCCAACGCCCTCAACCAAGTCCGTTCGGTTTAAATATAGAACATAATAATTTTGCTGAATATGATTACTTCTATTACCTTGTGGAAAACTATCCGGGTGGCGAGGTATACTTCTCAAAATGGGACTATACATCGTTGAACAGCAATCCGCGAGACGGTATTATGTTCTTTGAGACAAAAAAGAAAAAGAATGTTATACACGCTTTAATCCCCAGCAAGCCGTTTGACTCGACAGCTAATAATGTCGCAAATTTAAAAAAAGTGCGACTTCAGAAATGCCCCAATGGTGTAATCATAGATGGAACCCCCTATGCTTTTCGCCTCAAAGGTGACCGGCAACAGGCTTCGCAGGTGTCATTTGATAATTTGCCGATATATCAGCGCATCCCTTTGATTCAGGACTTATTCAAAACCTGTGTTGAAGAATGGGAGAAGTCGGTTGCATCAAACTGGACCGATTGTGATAATATCTTCCTTTCACCCAATGACCTTGCACTGGTCAACAAGATGCTGAAGGATGTCAGTGAGCAGATAAAAACCATTGAGGTAAAACTCAATAACGTAGTTATGATGTTAAAATGATTGACTATACCGACGTTGACGCCAAGCTGGAGGAATACAGTGAGGCTTTTGACTTCTATATGGAATGTGGAAAGATGCCTCCCTCCATGCAACCCGATGATTGCCTGGCAGTATATATGCAGGATGTCATAGACAATAACCCTCAGACTGTCAACTCAGATGAAACATGGGTTGAGTTGCTGAAAGAGTACATTATCTCATTCTTCGCGGCTTTGCTGGAACAGTTTAGGGCATTGCAGATTGAGGCAATGAAAGAACTTGCCATGATTGCCGGCTTCAAAGAAGCTCCCATTGAAAAAAAACGCATGATGTGGCAGGATGTGTGTAACACCATTGAAGCAAGTTATACTAAATATGAAGTTAATCTCCCCGGATACACGGCGCAGTTCAATACCGACGACAAAGATGCTGTTTTTTCGGCATTGACAAGTGATTGGGAAAATGCCTGCAAGTCAAAACTCGACCAAAAAGAGCGTCAGATGTTGAATCGTGCTAAAATGCGGTTTGAACAACAGTGTCGCGATGCCGGAACAAAAGATTATGAGGATAAAAAGAAAGTAGAGAATTATGTCCACCGTTATCCGCAACTTAAAGAGATTGTAGATATGATTGGACGCGACAAGGACTCATCGAAAGAAGAAAAAGACACAGTTGTATATCGTTTCTTGCCAACCACAGTGGCTAAAAACAGTTCTGTCGAAGAGATTGACAGAGTGGAATCAGGCGACAACCTGGAGCGAGTTCTCCCGGTGGAGCTATCCATGCCCGAAGACATCTTCTTCAAACGATATGCTA
Organism: Muribaculaceae bacterium Isolate-104 (HZI); assembly: GCA_003762715.1. Classification (GTDB taxonomy): domain Bacteria; phylum Bacteroidota; class Bacteroidia; order Bacteroidales; family Muribaculaceae; genus Paramuribaculum. The sequence goes on from RIBJ01000035.1 coordinate 83,024, forward strand.
CCAAAGAACTTCAGCAGTTTGCAAGTCCAGGCAAAGACAAACCGAAAAAGATTGAGGAACACCGTAAAGACCCGCGACTGACTAAAGGTCCCATTATAGTAAGCATTGACACAAGCGGTTCAATGTCGGGAAAACCTCAAAAAATCGCTTTCTCGTTGCTCAAACAGTTGCTGCGTATTGCAAAGAAACAGAAACGACCATGTTATCTGATTTGCTTCTCTGTAAGATCAAAATCCATAGACCTCGCCAAACCCCGCAATTGGAGTAAGATCAATAACTTTCTGGAGCATAGTTTTAGTGGAGGCACCAATGGCGAACAGATGCTTGCCGAGGCAATCCGCGTTCTGCAAAAAGGCACATACGAGATGGCTGATGTCCTTATTGTCTCAGACTTCGAGTTTTCCCTACCCCAGTCCTCTACTATGGAGAAAATAAACAAGGAGAAAACTCTCGGCACCCGCTTTTATGGACTTCGCATCGGACATCATGGCGCCAAAGTGTATGAAACTAAGGTACTTGATAAAATGTGGACTATATAGAATAATTCAAACTGTTCAGACTCTCCAAGTAAGCCGCCCCTAAGCCAGGCGGCTTTTTTGTATTCAGGCATATTACTGGTTTTCCTGCTGGATTTTACAATACCCAACCTTGTCGTTTTGACAGGCAGGTGTCATAGCGATGCGGGCTGCGCCACCGGCATGACGTCCTTGGAGATTACTGCCAAAAACAAAAATAATGACGGAGCAGGTATTACGAATTGAATGCCCGCCCCGTCATTGTGTTTACTTAAGTTATTTTTTGAACAGACGGATAAGTTCGCCAATCCAGAGCACAAGAGATGTGCTGCCGATGATGATTACCCAGTCGATGAATTTGAGCGGTTCTACATTGAAGAAGTCGCCGCCTACGCTGACAATCAGCACCTGACCGAGCAGAATTACAAGAGCAATCAGTCCGAAACCACCACAACCTTTGAAGTGGAATGCCGAGCGTCCGGAGGCAAAGGCACGGGCGTTGAACATGTTCCAGAACTGGAGGAACACAAAGATTGTGAAGAAGAGTGACAGCTCATAGCCGCTAAGTCCGGTATTGGCTCCCATTGCTACCTTGCCGACCTGAGTGAGGCAGGTAATGTCGGTATGCTCGAAGTAGTAAAGAAGTCCGAGAAGAAGAAGGAAGAACACACCTCCTACACCGATGATTGATTTCCACATCGGGCGGTTGATGATGAATGCCTCACGCGAGCGGGGTTTCTCTTTCATCACAGACTGCGACGGGGGCAGCGATGCAAGTGCCATAGCCGCGAATGTGTCCATGATAAGGTTCACCCAAAGCATCTGGGTGACGGTCAGAGGCGACTGCATTCCCATGAAGGCACCGAAAAGAACGATGAAGCAGGCTGCCACGTTCACGGTCATCTGGAACAGGATGAAACGCTGGATATTCTGGAAGAGTGAACGACCCCACATAACAGCGCGACCGATTGAAGAGAATGAGTTGTCGATGATAGTGATGTCAGATGCTTCTTTGGCAACCGATGTACCGTCGCCCATCGAAAGACCGACATGTGCGGTCTTCAGCGCGGGAGCGTCATTTGTTCCGTCTCCGGTTACGGCAACAACCTCGTTGTTTGCCTGAAGTGCCTCTACGAGACGTTTTTTATCCATAGGACGCGCACGGGCTATAATCTTCATATCGCCCACACGCTCTTTGAGCTGCGTGTCTGTGAGTTCGGCAAAATCAGTACCTGTGATTATGTTGCGGTCACTGTCGGTAGCGTCATTCCAAAGACCAATCTGGCGACCGATTTCTTTGGCGGTTCCGGGTGTGTCGCCGGTTACAATCTTGACCTTGATGCCGGCATCAATCACCTCGCGCACAGCATCCGGCACATCAGCGCGCACAGGGTCAGAGATTGCCACAATACCGAGGAATGTCAGATTTTCGGCTACGACCTTGTTGTTTTCGATTGTCTTGTCGCCGTCACTGAGTTCCTGATATGCGAAACCGAGAGTTCGCATAGCCTGATTCTGATAAGCGAGGAGTTGGGCATCGACTTCCTGTTTGGTCACTCCGGCGGTGTTCTTACACATACCGAAGATGATTTCGGGAGCACCTTTGACATAGAGGATTGTCTTGCCTGTAGCGGACTTAACCACCGTAGCCATATATTTGCGCTCGGTTGAGAAGGGAAGTTCCTCAATGCGCTGAGCCTTATCTTTAACGTCGAGATAGTTGACACCTCTCTTATGGAGCCATAGGAGCAGAGCGCCTTCGGTCGGATTGCCGAGTACCTGAACCTTGTCGCCCGAAAGGTCAAGCTGCGCGGTAGAGTTGACTGCGATACCCTCGATGAGCACATCATCGGAAGGATTACCGAAGAATTTCTCATCAGCCACCTGCATCTGGTTCTGTGTCAGTGTGCCGGTCTTGTCGGTACAGATAACGGTTGTGGCACCCATTGTCTCGCAGGCGTGCATCTTGCGCACAAGGTTGTTGGTCTTGAGCATACGACGCATAGAGTACGCGAGAGAAAGGGTAACTGCCATAGGCAGACCTTCAGGCACGGCAACTACCACAAGGGTAACAGCCACCATCAGGGTCTGGAGGAAGTAGGCAAGGAACGATACCCACTCAAATTCAGGCACGTTGATGAAATACATCACGATACGACCGATGATGATAGCAGCGGCAAATCCGTAAGAGATTTTGGTGATAAGGTCGCCGAGACCGTCAAGCTGCTCGTTGAGCGGAGTCTTGACGCTGTCGTCAATCTGTGCGGCTTCAAACACCTTGCCGTTTTCGGTCTCGTCACCTACCGCAAGCACTCGCATCACTCCGTGACCTTCCATAATCTTGGTGCCACGCATGGCGTGGTTGCTCGGGAAAGTGGCATCCTTGTCAAACTCGGCAGGGTCGGTTGTCTTATGGCAGATAGGCTCACCGGTCAGGGTTGACTCGTCGATATTGAGCATTACGGCTTCAAGCAGTTCACCATCGGCGGGGACTTCCTCGCCGGTGTTAAGGATAACGATGTCGCCGACAACAACATCCTTTTTGGCTATCTGCATGGCGTTACCGTTGCGGATTACCTGCACAGGCTCGTCATCGTTCACCTGATTTAGCAGTGCGAACTCCTTGTCGGCTTTCAGCTCGAAAATGAATGCGAGACCGGTAGCAAGGAGAATAGCGATGAAGATACCGATTGGCTCGAAGAATACCCCGGCACCCTGACCGAGACTGAAATACTCATAGCAGGAAATGCCTATTGACAAGGCACCTGCAATAAGAAGTATTATAATCAGCGGGTCGCCGAACTTTTCAAAGAATCGTTTCAGAAGCGAATCCTTTTCCGGAGGTGTCAATAAGTTGACACCGTTCTTTTTGCGGCTCTCCAACACTTCCGCATCGGTCAAGCCTGTGTAATGATGTTTTTGTGACATATTGGGTTTATATAATATTTGTTACTCTTGTGGGAGGGTTAATGCACGAGTGGATTCGAGTATCGGCAGATTGGTCTCTGTCGGCACGTATATCACAGTCTTGTTGCTGAGGTCAGATTGCTGGCGCACCCAAAGATACTGAATGTAAGTTGGTGTGATGCTTCCGTTTTCAATTCGGATAGCCTCAGCCGCTCCTTTAGCACGCTCAATTTCTGCCTGAGCATTCAATTTCTCGGCTTCAGGGCTTTTAAGGTTGCAAGGTTTCAGCGTAAGTTAGCTCGGAGTCCTGAGAAATAGGGCGCTACATAACTGCAAATTTAGCGAAAGTTTCGCAAAAGCCCTCAATATGCAATAAATTTCTGGGTCAATCACACGAATCAAAAGACATATACAGATACATACCCCGGAACAAATCATGGCTGTAATTTCAGCAATCAACAGATAAGATGTAATTGTCCCAGCAGCTTTGACAGATTGTGTAATCCGCGAATTATCACTAACTTTGTAACATAAATATATTTAGAATATGCCTCTGACAAAAGATGAAATCCGGTCGCTTTTAGGCGACATAGAGAATGAGCGCGTGGAGCGCACGTTATCCACCGATAACACCAAGAAAATGTCGGAGGCAATCTGCTCGTTTGCCAATGACATCCGCAACACGAAGAAGCCGGGATATTTTCTTATTGGTGCTGATGACAATGGTATTCTCGACGGGCAGACTTTCACCGATGAGCAGTTGCGCTCATACGCAGGACTCCGTAATTCCGGAACGCTTCTCCCACCACCTGCGATGATGGTCTACAAAGAGACGTTTCCTGAAGGCGAAGTTGCGGTTATTGAAGTTCAGCCAAGCGTAGACACCCCGGTCAGATATAAAGGTGTAATCTGGATTAGAATCGGAGCGAGGAAAGCGGAAGCGAACACGAAGGAGGAACGGATCCTGACCGAAAAGGGACAGATACACAGCTCTTCTTTCGATAGTCGTCCGTGCCGCGAAGCTACGATTGACAACATTGATGTCGAACTGTTTAAGAATGAGTATCTGCCTAAAGCTGTGTCTCCTGCAACATTGGCAAAGGACAAGCGTACAGTTGTTCAGCAGATGGCATCGTTACGCCTTTTCGATACACGGTTTAATTGCCCGACATACGCCGGAATCCTATTGTTGGGACATGATCCGCAATACTTTATACCCGGCGCATATATCCAGTATGTGAAGTTTGCAGGTACGACAAGAGCCACAAAGGTTTTGAAAGAAAACCGCTTCAAGGGCAATCTTATTTCGATGTTGAAGGAACTGGAATATTTCATCAAGTATTCAATCGAGAACAAGCGCCCCGAATTTGTCAGCGTATTGCGCGAAGAGCCACGCATCAACTATCCGTGGGAGGCGATTCGTGAGCTCGCCATGAATGCCGTGATGCACCGCGCCTATAACGGCAACAACTCCCCGATAAAATTCTACGAGTATAGCGACCGCATAGAGATTGACAATCCGGGCAACTTATATGGCAAGGTGAACTTGGATAACTTTCCCAACGAAACAGACTATCGCAATCCCAACATAGCCGAGATAATGCTGAATCTCGGTTATGTCAACCGTTTCGGCAGCGGTGTGAATACCGTTTCGACACTTCTTGAAGAAAACAAGAGTAATCCGGCAGAGTTCCTTCTCGGTTATTATACCACATTCAAAGTGGTTGTCCAAAACGCCGATGTCATAGAAAATGGCACCGATGTCATAGAAAAAAAGCCTACTGTCATAGTAAATACAGCAGAAAGTGGCACCAATGTCACTAATGATGTCACCAATGATGTCACCAATGATGTCACCACCAATGTCACTAATGATGTCACCAATAATGTCATCAATGATACTGATATCCGTAAAGAGGTGGTTATTGAATTGATGAGAAAAAATAAGCGGGTTAGTGTGACTCAAATCGCTAAGGAATTAAATGTTACACGAAGAACAATATTTAGAATCATTGATGTGTTGAAATCGGAAAACCGTATCAAACGTGTTGGAGATTTAAAGTCCGGCACATGGGAAGTCATTGAATAAATATGATAATTGACAAAAATACACTTATGGAAGATCCATTACTCTCACAAGAATTGATAGAGGCGTTTCGTCCTATAGTGGAGATGAATAATGCCCGTTTTCGACAAGTCAAAACTATGCTTGCCGGATTTATTGCTCTTCAGGAAAGAGATCTGAACTATATGGACGAGTATATGGATACTCTTTTTGATTTCATGGATCCGATGTCGGATACCGAGATGCTTATGCGTCAATATTATGATTTTATCGCTACATTTGATCCAACGGAAGCTAAAGAACGTCTTGACAGCCTGGAAAATGACATGGGCTATATGACAAAAATCATATATGCCGCCGGATTGGTGGCTCAAAAGCTACACAAAGGACAGGTTGACAAAGGGGGTAATAATTATTTTGAATCTCACCTTTTAAAAGTTGCCGATGCAGGATTCGATTGGAAAGAAAAAGTGGTGGGCTTTCTGCATGACGCACCAGAGGATTGCAACGTGATGGTAGAGGATGTGATGAATTTGCTCGATCAGGAAATATCGAGGGTGGTTGACAATCCAAAAGAGCATTGGTATGAGGAAGATTGGTGGGAGGATTGGATGGAAGATATAGCTGTGTATCCCTGCTCAGTAACACACGTCATGACCACTGAGGAGCGCGATGAAATAAAAAAAGCTTTGACCCTTCTCAACCATCATACCGCATCTTCAAGAGAGGAATACATCAACCGTATCTCAAGGAATTTTCTTGCTTTGAAAGTCAAACTACATGATTTAGAGGGCAATATGGATATCAAACGTATTCTGAAGCCGACTGAGAAAGATTATGCACGTATTGAACGCTATAAGAAAGAATATCATATACTGATGGAGGCGTTAAGCAATCGCTTAAACATTTGAGTTGAGTGTCGATTATTTCGTTAACGATGGTTAATTGATAAACTATAGCCCTCTGATTCTGTGTAGATTATGTGCGATTAGGACAATTTCAGGCAAATATAGCCCTTGCATTCAAAGGATTTTCTTATGAATGAATCTGAGTATAACGAACTGGAAAAATTGCGGGTTGAGAATGCCCGACTTAGGTCATTGTTGGCGAAGCATGGAATCGTTGTAGAAGAGCCAACCTCGTCAGTAGTATCAACGCTATCCTTGGAGAAGAAGGTGGCACTCTTTCGCAGTTTGTTTCAAGGACGTGAGGATGTGTTTGCCCGTAGATGGTTTAGCTCCTCGTTAGGTAAAAGCGGTTACCAGCCGGTATGCGCTCGGGAATGGAATCGGGAGTATTGCGACAAGAAAAAGTATAAATGTGCGGAATGTCCCAACCGCGAATTTCAGACGTTGGGCTACAATGACATTTATCGGCATCTTGAAGGGAAAGACTCAAATGGACGTGATGTAGTCGGCGTTTATGCTATTTTGCCAGATAACAGTTGCCGGTTTCTTTGCTGTGACTTTGATGACAAAAGCTGTGAACATGGCTATCAGAAGGATGTGTTGGCATACGTCAATGTTTGCCGTGACTGGGGTGTTCCGGCTTATATCGAGCGATCTCGCTCCGGCAATGGTGCTCATGTTTGGATTCTGTTTGACGAACATATAAAAGCTCAAACGGCACGGCGATTGGGCAATGCAATTCTCACAGAGGCGATGGAACGGGAGGGAAGAATGTCTTTCAAATCATACGACCGATTCTTTCCGAACCAAGACTTTATGCCTACGGGTGGATTCGGCAACCTCGTGGCTTTGCCGCTACAAGGGAGGGCACGTAAAGACGGCAATAGCGTGTTTGTTGATGATGACTTCATACCATTCTCTGACCAATGGGCATATCTGCAAAGAATGAAGAAGATGACAGCCGCAGAGATTGAGATGTTAGTGCCGAGACATGACAGGGAGCCGCTTGGCGAATTGTCAAAATCCAGCGAATCCGCTCCATGGGAACGACCGTTGCCCAGACCTATGTCTAAGGCTGATTTTCCTAAACGTATCGCCATAGTGCGCTCATCAGGAATTTATATCCCTACTAAAGAATTATCAGCCAAAGCCATCTATTATCTCAAGCGTCTGGCGGCGTTCAAAAATCCGGAATTTTATGCGAAACTCGGAATGCGACTGCATGTCTATAATCTTCCACGCATAGTATCATGCTCGGAGATAACTGACGATTATCTCATTGTGCCAAGAGGTTGTGAAGAGTCTGCCATAGATTTCCTCAGAGAAAATAATGTGGATGTTGAGATTCAGGATAAGGCAAATCCGGGATTGCCTATTGCAGTCGAATTCAACGGTCAGTTGTATTCTGAGCAAGAACAAGCTATTGAGGAACTTGCTCGGCATCGTTGTGGAACTCTGTATGCCACAACAGCCTTTGGCAAAACCGTTACCGCCGCTGCTATGATAGCACGGAAGAAAGTCAACACCCTGATACTGGTACACACTAAAGCTCTGCTCGAACAATGGCGAAAACGTCTATCGGAATACCTAATAACAGATTTTCGACCGGAGGAACAACATAAAGGTCGTGGTCGGCGTAAGAAATTCCAACAATTCGGAGCATTGTCATCTACTGAGAACACACTCAATGGCAAAATTGACATTGCTCTACTGCAATCGTGCATCAACGACAATGAGGTAAAACCGTTTGTGCGCGAGTATGGTATGGTGATAGTCGATGAGTGCCATCATGCCCCGGCGTTCAACTTTGAGCGCGTTCTTCGTGAGGTGAACGCCCGTTATGTCTATGGCCTTACTGCTACGCCAATACGCAAGGATGGTCATCAACCAATCATCTTTATGCAATGCGGTGAAATCCGTTATACGTCTGATGCAAAAGCACAGTTGTCTAAACAATCATTCCGGCGACTTCTTATCCCGCGTTTTACTTCTCATCGCAATCTCAATGCCGATGGCAGCAACTACGCTCAGATTCTCGATGAGCTAACCGAAAACGAATCGCGAAATAAGCTCATACTGGATGATGTCGCTGCCAACCTCGCCGAAGGACGCACTCCGATAATTTTGACTGCTCGAACGGCTCACGTTGATATCCTTACCGAACAATGTCGTAAGATCTGTCCGAATGTCATACGACTCGTAGGCAATGATTCAGCAAAAGCCAAGCGAGAGGTGATGTCTCGACTGAACGATATTCCGGCAAACGAACTATTGATTATTGTCGCCACCGGCAAATACGTCGGAGAAGGTTTCGACCTTCCGCGGCTTGACACTCTGATGCTTGCCCTCCCTGTGTCATGGAAAGGACTTATTGCACAATACACCGGACGACTGCATCGCAACTATCCCGGTAAAAACGAAACCCGTATCTACGACTACATCGACCTGCGCGTTCCGGTCTGTGACTCGATGTATCGTAAGCGTCTTCAAGGTTACAAAGCGGTAGGCTATTCCATCGCTGTCGCTAACGAAGGGCTGTTTGCCGAACCTACAACTGAGACCATCTTCGATGCGTCGGATTTTGAAAAACCATTCCATGACGATCTTGCATCAGCGAAACAAAGTATCGTAATTTCGACAATGCGTTTGCGCTGGAATAAGACACCACGAATCATCGACCTGCTCGCCGCCACCACACTACGCGGTATAAGTGTCACAATCGCCATCTCTGAAACAGGCCATCGAGAAACCGAACTTCAGGCGATGGGCTTCAACATCATTCACCGTCCGGAATGCAAGATGCAATGCGCCATCATAGACCAATGTATAGGGTGGTACGGCAGCGTCAACCTCATCGGTCTTTCTCTTGCTGACACCAATGTTATACGGATGGTCTCATCTGATTTGGCGAATGCCTTAATGGATGCTTTGAGGCTGTGAAACTATAAGAAAACATGGGGACTGCGACTTCGGAGCGGTCCCAAGCCCCGGCACGGCAAGGTCATTTCGTGGTAACGGCAGAGTTACCCGAAATCCAAACGGTAACTGTTTGGACACCTTGCTGTGCTCCAATGAGCACACTCTACAATAAGGAAACAGAATGGCTTGCCTCTGTGGCAGTCTGTCTGAAGACCGTGCGGATGTTGAGGACAAATATTTCGGATGGAACGATACCGGTTGGTGCTATATCTATTGTTTATAGCTATATACATGTACAACCTTATGCTATATCCGGCCAAAAATGTTTGGTAAGAATGACAAATTATCCCTTACTTTGCAACGTCAACGACACGAAACGCCTCCGACGGGAGGCTCCTAAGTCGGGTCAATAATACGAGAGGTCTCTTAATAATACTATGACACCCGACGGTGATTGACTGGTTGACTAATCAGTCAATCAACTGGATCCCCGTCAAGTCAGTATTGATTTTCAGCGCGATAGGCTCATGCCTATGCGTGGATGGTAAATGTTACCGCCCCTATGACCGTCGATTGCGGCCGCCCATGTGGTCCCACGGCAATTCAATCGACATTTCACCCAACTGATTATGCACCTGTCCAATCAATCGCCCACCCAATCGACTGACTGCGCAGTTGCGCGATTGACCGGTTGATTGGTTGAAGTCCTGATTAGTCAGCACATCAACCAATCAGTCAATCGCCTGTGCGATCGACTGATTGAGTGGTCAGGCAGTTGCATATTCAGTTGAGTGAGCGGTCAAGCGATTAGACAACTGAATTTTCAACCGGATTCTATCTTCTTTGTAGATGGAATCAAAAACTTCACGCCCTAATGCAAAGCACCCCGCAAAATATCACCCCTTCGACATTGCTGTTCGTAGTGCCGGAAGAAGAATGGCGCAACCTCCATGCCACGCTAGAGCAAATCATCGACCTCATCACCCGGCGCAACGCCGATGACTCCAGCAGCGAATGGATAGAATCCGAAGCCGCCCGCAAGCTCCTCGGCATATCCCCCAAGACGTGGCAGAATTACCGCGACCAACGCCTCATCCCCTTCTCCCAAATCGGTCGCAAAATCTACGTCAACCGCGCCGACCTCGACGCCTTCCTCCGTTCGCATCGGATTGCGCCGAGAAAATAGCAATCACTTTCATGGCAATCGGTTATGTTTTACGATATAACCGATTGTCATCTCAAAAATTCTTTGTAACTTTGCATAAATAGCAACCATAAAAATCTGAATATGGCCGAAACGGTTTAAACCAACAGGCAGAGATGCCGCCAAACCAACCAAATTCCGAAACTCCCAAGCAGTCGTTGCAGGCACGGCCAGCCCTCAGATAACTGTCGCCGGAGTTTTTTTGTATATGACTGAAGACAAAGTTAGAGACCAAGCAGGTCAGATACTAGGTTTTACAGATAGTTCCGATGCCAAGTCTGGTGTTGGACAGATTACTTCATTCAATAACTTAGGCTTTTCAGGGGTTAAAGATCGTCCTGATGGGTGGTATCTTCCGTCAAAACCATTTCTGCCAGCAATTATACTTGAAACTAAAAGTACATCAACACCCCTAAAACAAGCACACATAGATGAGCTCCTGAAAAATTGTAGAATAGCACGGACAAAATACAAGAATGTAGTAGGTATATTATACAATGGTGATGACATCATGGTATTCTTAAATGGATTACGTCGTGAGGGAGAATCTGAACTACAAAATAAAGAATATTATCTTGGATTATTCTCACAAGATCGTATCAATAAAGGGATGATATACCTTTTGACCAAGCGTATAAATGATAGCCTACATGTTGACTTTGGCATCAAGAATTTATATCACAGAATGATATTTACCGCCTGCGCTCTTGTCGCAAAAAGATATGGTGCTTCACTTGTTGCAGGAATGAACTATCAGACTTTCCATACTTCGATTCATTCAACTCTTGCTAAATCCCTTGAGGAAGAACGTAAACAAAATCAGAAAATTGACATTTTACTTGATGTCTATTCTGAAATAAAGATGAATTCCACAGAGAACCAAGAAGCTATTGACAACTTTATAGATTGGGTATCTCAAATCTCTGATAACATTAATTCTGATTTTTGGAATGGAGAAGATGTAATGGGTATCTTCTTTAACGAATTCAATCGTTATAAGAAGAAATCGGAACATGGACAAGTCTTTACCCCCGACCATATTACGTCGTTAATGTATCGACTTGTTGAAGTTGACAAGAACGACATGGTAGGTGATTTTGCTTGTGGTAGTGGTGCCTTTCTAGTAAAGTCCATGTGTAATATGATTAAAGAAGCTGGAGGTGTTAATACTCACAAAGCGAAAGAAATTCAAAAGTCTCAGTTATACGGAATAGAATTTGATCGTGAGATATTTGCTCTGGCCTGTGCAAATATGCTTATTCATAAGGATGGCAAAACTAATCTTAGACAATTAGACACTCGCAGTGAAGAGGCAAAAAAGTGGATTGAGTCTATTGGAATTACAAAAATTTTAATGAACCCACCTTTTGAAGAAAAATATGGGTGCATGAAGATTGTTACAAATGTTCTGGATAGTGTACCAGCCGGAACGAAGTGTGCGTTTATCCTTCCTGACAAGAAACTTGAAAAGCACGGAGGAAAGAAGCTTCTAAAAAAGCACTCATTGGAGAAAATCATAAAGCTACCTGAAAAGACTTTTAATGAAGGGGTAACCACTTCAATATTTATCTTTACTGCTGGCAAACCACATAAAGATAAGGCAATATTCGCTTGCTATATATCCGAGGATGGATTAGAGACTGTAAAAAATCAAGGACGTCAAGATATACGGAATCGCTGGCAAGATATTGAAAATTACTGGGTAGAAGTAATTCGACGCCAATCAGGTGATGATTCAATTCAGTGGGTAATGCCCACTGAACATTTGAGTTATCAAATGCCTAAACCACCGTATGAACTATTTGAGGAGGATTTCGTAGCTGTTCTTATGGACTATGAATTATTTAAGCGAGAGATTCTATCTAAAGATTTTAAGGAGGGAATTGCTAATAAGATTTTATATCACTCTCATGCTTTTGAAGAAGTAGATAAATTTATGCTTACTATTCCAAAAGAATCTAACTATGAAAAGAATTGATACTACTTGTTGGAGCACATATAAAATTACTGATATCTTTCTTGTAAAGAATACAAATTGTGTGCTTAGTCGAGACATTATGCCTGATAGTGGTGTATATCCATATGTTACAGCATCATCTGTTAACAATGGCGTTTCAACTTATGTAAATGTTGATCCCATATTACTTGATAAAGGTAATTGCATACTCATTGGAGGCAAAACTCTAGTTTTTTCCTATCAGGAAAATGATTTTGTTTCTAATGACAGTCATAACTTAGCATTATATCTCATTGAGACAAAATATCGAAAAGAAAATGTATATTTATTCCTAATCACAGCCTTAAAAGCATCTTTATCCAAGAGCTATAAGTGGACAGACTCAATTTCATATCGCGCTATTCAAAAGAATACTATTCTTTTGCCTTCTTATCCTGACGGAACCCCAGATTATAATTTTATGGAAAAGTTCATAGATAAACTGAGCGTACACGTCAAGAATCATCTTGATAAACTTTCTTCAATTATCTCACTATAGTATCCCCAATTTGCTTTTTTTGACGAATACGAAATATAAAATAAGTATTTTAATCAAGTTGATGAATTATTAATATGGGTAAGTCTCTTAGGATATTGCATTTTTCTGATTTCCATTTAAATGGGAATAAACTTCAACAGGCTGAACATGTATTAGATTTCATGTTAAAGGCATTATTAGAAATAAACAATGAGAAGGTTATTGACGTGATAATATTCTCCGGAGACTTCCTTGAAAAAGGAGGAGAAGGCTTTCAGCATGATATTCTGAATGGATTAAATGTATTCAAAGAAAAGATACTAACTCGTATAACTTCATCATTAGGGCTTCCTTTGTCAAGAGTAATATTTACTCCCGGGAATCATGATATCGATAGAAGCAAAATCGATGAATTCGCTGAAGATGGTATCGAACTAAGAGCTAATAGCAATAAAGATGTAATTAGCTTAATTGAAGGGAAAACGTCTCACGTTACAAGCCGAGCTGCATCATTTAAAGAGTTTGAAAAGAAATACTATGAAGATTGTGAAGACATTGAATATACTCATTCGGACTTCAATTCTCAGATAATATTAACTATTGATGGATTAAATATTGGTTTTACTTCTGTTAATACTATTTGGCGGTGTGGTGTTGATGATGCAAACAAAATCGTCATGGGAATTAATCAATTAATTGAGAATCCCATAAATCATAAGCAATTAGATTTGAAAATAGCTGTAACTCATTATCCAGTAGACCATCTTAAGGAATTTGAAAGGAAGGATGTTACAAATATATTAGGTAATAAGTATGATCTTTTTTTTACGGGTCATACTCATCGTGGTGATGTACAACCATTACTAAGCGATCAAGGGAATGTTGTATGGGCAATTAATGCTGCCGGTACACTCTCTAATAATATATATGAGAAAGACAATCATTTTAAAAATGCATTTCAAATAATTGATTATGATAAAACTATTGGTTGTAAAATAATTAGATATTTACAAGCAGAATATACTGATTTTTCACTAGATAGAATGTATGGCGAAAACGGTATTTTATTTCGACCCATATTGACCCAGCAACAAATAAGTTTGATTTCAAAACAAAATGAGGAGCAAGAGAACGAACGTCGTCTTGAAATATTCAAGAGTAAAATTTATCCGTTTATTCCGGTTAAAGAATTTGTTAAAGCATCTCCTCGTCTAATGTCTTCTGAATTTATATCATGCCCTGCCATTGATAGAATTAAGTCACAACTTGTGGATCAAACACAAAAAACACTACGATTAATGGCTCTATCAGGGATGGGGAAAACAAGAATTATTGCAGAAACTTTCAATGGACAAGATAATGTGTTTTATTCTAAATCCAGCAGTTGTGCCAACTCGATTTCTGCGTTTGTTGAACTTGATAGACCTATTACACTAATAGTGGACAATTGTGAGAAAGAAATAGCGAGGCATATACAGAAACTTATTGATGAAAACGGGAAAAATATTCGCTTGATAACAGTATATAATGTCTTAACACCTGATGAAAAGAGAATATCAGCTTCAGTCTTAGAATTAAATTATGAAGATACTGCATCTGTCGTAAAGACAATGATTGATAATGAAGAATCATTAAAAGATAGGCCTGAAATAAAAGAAGCCATTAAAGAGCGTAGTGGAGGCATTCCATATATGGCTCTGCTAATGATTGAAGGTTACAAGAAGAATCAGAATTTAAAAATCGAAAAAATTGACGACATTCTTTCTGCACTGTTGGAGGGTGGTAAATCCATAGAGAAGTTTACATCAAAATCAATGGAAGCCATATCTTTATTTGAGCCATTGGGTTATAAGGATAATTACTCAGACGAATATGACTGGATTCGTAATACACCTGTAATTAATCATCTTTCACTTGATAAAGAAACGTCTAAATGCACACTTGATGATACGGTAAGGGATTTTTTATCGCGTCAACTTATTGAAGAAGATGGGCCATGCATTCGCATTAGACCTCGACCATTAGCAGAATGGCTAACGGAAAAATGGTTGGAAAAGAATGGTGAAAGTATACCTGATGTTTTTAATGTTTTAAATTCAGAAGAAGAATCTTTAAGACGACGTTTAACTAGGGCTATGTCAAGAAGATTTCAGGAAATGACAGATTCTGCGTTTGCTCGTCAACTATTTGCGAAACTTAATAATCTTGATAACGGGTCTTTTCATGATGAGAGGGTTGCATTCACAGAAGTGGGTTCACGGCTCCTCCTCTCTATGGGTACAGTGAATCCACAAGACGTCTCATCAAATATATTCTCTTTACTAAAAAGAAACACAACCGATTGGATTAAAGAGAATATTAAGTATGAAACTCGCCGAAATTTGATTTATACTCTTGAACGTACCGTCAGCTTCTCGGATGCGTTTAAGAGTAGTGCGCTCGCTTTAGCCAAATTAGCAAATGCGGAAAATGAGGATTTTGGCAATAATTCAAATGGAGATTTTAATCAGTTATTTCATGTATTCCTTTCTGGGACATCGGCAAGTTTAGAGGAACGATTTTCGGTAATTCTTTATCTTAGAGAGAATCTTAAAGAGAATGGTAATCTTGTTTTATCAGCCATAAATAATGCTTTGCATTCTCATGGATTTTCCAAAATTTCTCCGAGTTCACAACTCCCGAAAGACTATGAACCAACACCTGAAGAAATTCATGTATATTGGACTAGGGCTATAGAATTATTAAAAGAAATCGTACAGGAAGATGGAGCATTCCTTGACAAAGCAGCTGAAATGATTTCAAATCATGCAATGGGTCTTATTTCTTATGAGTCGGATTTGTTGTTTGACATAATTGGATTTATTTCTGAACAAAAAAAAATTGACTGGCCCTCTATGAGAGAGTCTCTTAGTCATATTTATTACTGGAAAAATATGACTGATGAGAAGATTAAAACGCCTCTGAAATATTGGATGGACAAATTGGAACCCAAATCGTTCTTTGGCAAACTGAAAGCGCATATTCAGGATATTCATAATGGAAGAATTGAACACAAGAGCTTTGAAGAAGAAGCAGATGCTTTTATGCTAGAAATGGAGCCCTTTGCCCTTGAATTCATCAATAATTCTATCTATGCAACTCAGGAATTCGTTGATATTTGTGGCGACAATTCGTCTGATTGGTTTTGGTTAATCCGTGCCATAAACCCAATATTACAGGATAAAGTAAAAGCTGATCAACTCATTAATGGTCTTTCAGATGCTGTACAAAAATTACCAATTGATGCTGATAGTAGGTTAATATTATCTTTATTAGCACAAATTCCAGATGGAGCATCTTTGATATTGTTAAGAGATAAATGGCATGCGGAAGGTAGGTTTCAGCTAGCAGCATCTCTGTCGGGTATAATTGAAAACAGATATGAAAGTCAATATTCTCACATTAAGCTAGGATATATTAATGAAGGTTATGATAATTATTGTGTAAATAATTATCTAGGATATAGTATGTCACATGGCACATTTAATGATATTGTAGATTTTGCTAGCCAAATGTTAGACGATAATATTGACACAGTTGAGGTCGTGTATCCCTATTTAATTAATAGAGTAAGATTTCGTATACATGATATTGATGAGAATACATTAGGAAAGTTGGAAAATCTACTGCTTAAATACGAATTTTCAGACTCTACCAGTGCTTTAAATAGAGATATTGTTGATCTCATGGGGGATTTGCTACAACAACATAATCGCCCTGAATTTGCAGTAAGCGTACACCGATTAATAGTAAAGACAACTAGTACAACATATTTGATCAATAAGCCTTTTGATCATATTTATTTTTCGTTGCTTCCAAAATATGAAGATGTATTACTTCCTATTATTTTGAATGATTTGGCTGCGGAAGATGAAAGAGTGTTGTTCTATCATGCAATGCGAATGAATCTTGGTTCTGGATTTGGATCTGGAGCAGGGCCTCTGTTTCAATGTAGTGAAGATCGAATTAAGGAGATATGTTTATCTTCTTCACCATCACTTGCTGTCAATCTGGCTCAAATGTGCCCTGTCTATAATTATTCAGAAGAGGGTAAGGTTTCAGGTCTCAGCGACTTTTTCCTATGGCTGTGTGACCATTTTGGTGACGAG
This sequence comes from Muribaculaceae bacterium Isolate-104 (HZI), assembly GCA_003762715.1. Lineage (GTDB taxonomy): Bacteria > Bacteroidota > Bacteroidia > Bacteroidales > Muribaculaceae > Paramuribaculum. The sequence goes on from RIBJ01000035.1 coordinate 100,164, forward strand.
AAAGATATGCTTGATGCATTTAGCTCAAACATGGGCACTTTCTCGTTTTGTGGAAACGAGATATCTGCAATGTATGCTTCTAGAATTCCTCTGTTTGAGCCACTTCTATCACACTCCAAGGGCACGGTGCGTTCTTGGGCCCAACGACAGATAGATTCTTTAAAAGCTCAACACGACTATGAAAAAGGAAATGAAGATTACCACAAAGCTATTTACGGAAAACCTCTATGATAATATTATCATTACTTTTCTGCGATAAGAAATATTAACTAGCCTTTTAGTCATAAATATGGATAACGGACAGATAATATTATTTCAGACGCAGGGCGGTGAGACGAAGATTGAGGTTCGGCTCTCTAACGAGACTGTGTGGCTTACTGCCGACCAGATGGCGGAGCTGTTTCAGCGTGACCGTTCAACGATACAACGTCATATCAAAAGAATCTACGATGAAGGTGAGCTGTCCGCAGATTCAACTTGTGCATTTTTTGCACAAGTTCAAACGGAAGGGAAACGACAGGTTGAGCGTAAGATTCCCATTTATAATCTTGACATGATTATCAGCGTGGGGTATCGTGTCAACTCGCATCGAGGCGTTCAGTTCCGCCAGTGGGCTACCCGGGTGCTGAAGGAGTATATGATCAAAGGATTTGCGCTTAATGACGATTTACTCAAAAATGCCGGACAAGGGAACTATTTCGATGAGTTGTTAACTCGCATCCGAGACATCCGCAGTTCTGAGAAGGTGTTCTATCGCAAGGTGCTGGAGATTTACGCCCTCAGCATTGATTATGACCCTCGCACATCCATTACTCAACAGTTCTTCAAGACTGTTCAGAACAAAATGCACTTTGCCGCCCACGGACATACTGCTGCAGAGGTTATCTATGACCGCGCCAATGCCAAAAGGATTTCATGGGTTTGACAACATGGCGAGGAGCAATGCCAACCAAACATGAGGCTGAGATTGCGAAGAATTATCTCTCGGAGGAAGAGGTCGATATGCTCAACCGAATTGTCAACCTGTATCTAGACTTTGCCGAACTTCAGGCCAAGAGCCATGTACCGATGTATATGAAAGACTGGATTCAGAAGCTCGACGATTTCCTGAAGCTGTCGGGTAAGGAATTGCTGAACCATGCCGGCAGCGTCTCAGCCGAAGTTGCCAAGCTGAAAGCCAATGAGGAATACGACAAATTCCGCGAACGTACCCAGTATCAACTATCCCCGGTCGAAATCCACTTCCTCGAAGCCTTTGAAGCCGAACAAAAGCGACTCCGCTCCAAGAAATAAACAAAAGAAAAATGAATACATCTAAAGATATATCGCAATTGATTGCCCATGCGAACGAAGACGATTTGCGCGATATTGTTTCAGGATGGGCCAACAAACATTCTGATTTCAAGGATTATGTCCGAAATTGCCTCTGCCCTTCGGTAGAAAATGTGGATTTCGCCCGCAAACTCAGTCAGGCCGTAAACCGCGAGACAAAAGAGTTCTTCTCGCGCCATGAAGTGAGAGAAGCGACTGACTGGAGCAATGTCTATAATGACTTGATAAAGCCATGGAGCGAAAACGCAGACTCGCTGTCTACCGAGAAGCTATATGACCTGTGTGACGTAATAGTCAAAGAGGTCGGTATGCAGGTGACTGATGAGGATTTTTACGGCGATGATTGGTATGGCGATGATTTTTCCGGCAGTATTCAGGATATAATGGATGTATTGGGAAACATTGTCGGACTTCTTATGATTCGCGAGGATGTCAGCCACGATATTCTGAATTCTTTAGAAAAACTCGTTAAAGCTGCTAAAAAGAAGGATGTGATAGACGACTACATTGGTTCGCCATACGATTTTATTCTTGAATTTATCGCACTCAGACGCGACAACGATGAAGTTACGTGTGGAATATACGATGCTCTGATTGACGAGAATCTGGGTGATGAGGCGGGGACGTGGGTGTGCCGTAAAATTGATTTTATCCGTTCAATGGGTCTTGCAGATGAAGCTCGCCAATATATGGAGGATGAGATACAGTATCCTGAAGTCTGCCTGAAATATTATAATGAGTTGCTTGATGCCGACAACTGGCTTGAGGCTATCCTCCTGCTCGACAGGGCGCAGGCAATCAAGGACAATGGCTCTTACTTCTATTCGCCAAAGACTCCGAACTGGCTTGAACTTAAACAGCAACTTCTTGTGGAACATGGCACATTGGAAGAACGTATAGATAATCTCAAACGCCTGTTCTATAACAGCTACAACGATAAAGCAAAATTCTATCATCAACTCAAGGAACTTGTTGACGGGGACAAATGGAACGCATTCTACCATAATCTGCTCTCAAAGGCAACCGGTTATAATGTCATTGATGAAATCGCCCCATTCCTCATAGAGGAAGGTGAGTTTGACTGGCTATTCCGTCTCGTGTCGGAAGCAACGGCAAAGGATTCGACTGATTATCGGACTCCGTTAAAGTACGCCGGATCATTGCGTCAAACTCATTTTGAAGAAATGCAGGCGATCCTAATCCGTACAGTCCGTGCATACGCTGCCGACCGTTTCCCCCCAAAGAAAAAAGTCAATTCTTCCAAGTACTCATATTTCAGAGCAGACCTGGAATCCCTGTCTGAATTCGGATATGCGGAAACTCAAAAGGAGATTGTCGAATTCTTACTGCAGGAGTATCGCTTCCGCCCTTCACTCGCAAAAGAATTACGGTCTATAAAACTGAATACAAACAATGGGTAAGAAGTCGATAAGGTTTTTCAATGACCGCGAGGTGAGGGCGGTCTGGGATGACGAGAATAGCTGCTGGTGGTTTTCGGCTACTGACGTTGTGCGCGCCATCAATGATGAGCCGGACTATACGAAGGCCGGCAACTATTGGCGGTGGCTTAAACGTAAATTGAAACAAGAGGGCGTTCAACTCGTGAGTCCCACTCACGGGTTCAAATTCGAGGCCCCGGATGGCAAACAGCGTATAGCCGATGTACTGAATAGCGATGGCGTTATTCTTCTTGCCAAGCATTACCCCAACAACCGGGCGAGTAAGTTTCTTGATTGGTTCACTTACAGCGACAATACCATTGATGGGCAGAGCCGCAAGAAGGCTTATACCTTGTTTGAAAGTGGCTTGCTCAATTCCCTTGAGCCAGGCAGCATAAAATGTCTGCAACAGATTCACGCCTATCTGTTTGGAGGCTTATATGAGTTTGCCGGACAGATAAGGAATAAGAATATATCGAAGGGCGGATTCACGTTTGCCAACTGCCTACACTTCCCGACCATCATTCCGACGATTGAACGTATGCCGGAAACCACTCTCGATGAAATCGCCGACAAGTATGTGGAGATGAACGTGGTTCATCCGTTTATGGAGGGCAATGGGCGCAGCACACGCATATGGCTTGACCTGATGCTCCGTCGCTCGCTCAAACGATGCGTTGACTGGAGCCGGATTGACAAGAACGAATATCTGACAGCAATGCGCGAGAGCGTCGTCGATTCCACACATATCAAAGCGTTGCTTAAAGGGGCCTTGACCGACAAAATCAACGACCGCGAAATGTTCATGAAAGGCATCGACTACTCTTACTATTACGAAGAAGAGTGAACTAATATCCAGGCTGCGTGCAGACCTTTTGCACGTAATATGCACGTAAAAATAAAAAGAAGCGACTTAACTTGGTGGTTTACACTTTGTTAAGTCGCTTTTGTGGTGCCCAGAACAGGACTCGAACCTGCACGCCTCGCAGCACTCGCACCTGAAACGAGCGCGTCTACCATTCCGCCACCTGGGCTTTTGCGTTGCAAAGTTAGGATATAAAAAAGAAATATGCAAGGATTTTCCTTGCATATTTCTGTGTTTTGTGGTTATGGTGTTGAACCGTAGGGCTTTATTCCCACTCGATTGAGTGTTTGAAAAGGGAGAGGCTTGATATATCGGGAGTTATCTTCTTGTCTTGTCTCATCAGGGATGAATTACGGGGTTATTTTGACTTTTGCAGGCGCACTGGAGGACAGCGAGTTAAGCGTGAAATTCCATGCTGATTGCTGGGATTTTATTCTCTCACTGCCGTTTCAATGGGCTTGCGTCTGCAAAGGTACGCATTTTTAGTAACATTCACCATATCAAAGGGGTGCAAATTTTGAGGCTTCCTCTGTACGCGGCAAAATGACCTGGGAGTGCGTTTTCTCCTTGTCTTATCGCATAACATTCTGTGGTGAAGCACTGTAACCCCCGTCACCCCTTCCATCCTCCCTCCCTGGGTATAGGCGGCATTCCGATGGGTGTCGCTTTCTCTAAATTTTACTGGAATTTTCCGTGGACTGTGCCAACTGTTGAGGTGTGCCATTTTAATCTTGTTGAGGGCATCTGTTACACCCTCTAAGTGTACCACTTTATTCTTTTAAGTTATTCTGTCGCAGTCGGGCGAGGAAGCGGTCAATTTCGGATTGGTTGCGAGTATTGCGATGATAGCCGTTATTCTCAAACCAAGGATTCATTTCATTGGTTACGATACTGAGTTTTTCAAAAAGACCACGGAAGGTGTAAACATAGAGGTCGTTCACAAACCAGCCGATATAAAGTCTGTCTCTGTCGAGCCAAACCTCAAGGTCAATCGGATAACGGAATGTCGATGGAACTTCCAGCTTCTTCTCGGCTTCCACCAATGGAGGAATAACAGCTTTACGGATGAGGGCTAAGTCTTCATTGTCATCATCGTAGAAGAAACAATGTCGAGGATTCTTCGCATCCATTCCCATTAGCCGACGCGAAAGGTAGTAGCGCACTCGCCATGATGAATAGCCGTCATGGTAATATGCTGCGTCCAGTATTGCATATCTTTCGGAAATGGTGGAGAAGGCTCGGTAATCCTGCCTCTGTGCAAACCAACGGTATGCCCCGATATTTTCAAATAGGAACCAGTCAACATATCGGAATAGTTTGATGTAGTATCTCGGGGGATTCGGACTCTCTTCAAATCGCCACTCTGAAATGCTGAACTTCTCGCTTATATGCGAGATTAGCCAGTTGGGGATGTTGAAGACAAGTATAGCGTTTCTCTCGTGGTCTATCGCATAAACGTAGTGAGCATGGCTTAACCAGTTTGCAATTGCGACCTCTTTCTCTGATTCGGCTTCAACGGATAGCATGAGATAGTTGTGAATATGCTCCATATTATAATGTGTCGTTTGGGTAAGTTAATTGGGCTGCGCTGAAGAGGACACGCAACCCAATCTCCGTCGTTTGTGGTGAGCGCGGATTATTTCTCTATGATGGTGAAATATTCACTCAACTTTGGGCAAGCCTTAAGCATTACCTCAAAGAAACGTACCACTTCTTCAGATGTGGTGGGATTGGTTGATATACCCGCTTCTTTGAACCAGTTGATGAAGAACCATTGAAAGCGTTCCTTCTCTGAGAAGCTGGGCCCTCGGTCTCTCATTTCAGCCCATGGTGGAGTTTGCCAACCAGTTCCGACGTAGAGGCTCTGTACGGCTTTGCTACGTCCGTCGATTGTGATGTTGAGTCGGAGGGCGAACCAGTCGTTGTCTGACTGACCGAGGCAGTCAGTAATGAATTCAGAGAGGCATTTCTTCCCCTCCTCGCTATCGTGTCTGAGGCTAACAACTAACTTCATAGGGATGTAATTTGGTGGTGTTTGATATGGTTTGATTGTGATGTATTCACTGATGTTGGGTATTTGGGAAATGAAGAAGCGGAATGTGTCTACAATCTCGCTCATGTAGAATGGACTCAGCTTGATGCCGTTTTGATGGGAATATCTGCAAAGTGTCCCTTTGAGACCCAAGGCGCGACTGAAAGTCATTCGCTCTCGCGGTTTATTGGAATCATCCCTCTCCATTCTCCAACCTGCTCTCATCTCTGTAACTTGATTGTATTCGTCAAGGAGAATAGTAACCTCGATATAGATGGGGCTGCGGATTCTCGCATCTGCCTCGATAAAGCGGGCTATTGAATCAGCAACAATCTGCTTCATGTCGGGATGCAAGCACACAGCAAGGGCGCACTCATGGCTGTTCATAAGCGAATGGTTTTGTTGATTAGAATGTTAGATGATTCCCCAATATGGTGATATTGGATAAGCTGAGAAGAGCGCGGTCGATAGGCGGCTCAACACCTTCAATCAGACAGCGACGGCAAATCATAAGGATTTTGCCTATGTTGTTCTGCCCGACAAACTCACCTATATTACGGACTTTGTTGGTCTCGATGTTGATTTTGAGGTCAAGTGCTTTATTGGAAAGGTTAGCACCGCTCCATCGCTTGATGCGGTCTGTGAGTTCCTTTCGATGTGCTATCAGCTCAGGATTCTTGCAGCCCCAAATCTGAGCTGTGCCGCCAGTGTCGAGAGTAGTTTCCTCGACCAGTATCACTCCTTCGGGGAGGGAGAGCAACTTGGCTCGGAAATCGGCATTACCAAGGCACTTCTGCCAAACGACAAACAGCATCCACTGCAAGCGGAATAGCGGAAAATCCTCGCGGACTTGTTTCTTATACTTCGCCTTGATGAAACGCTTGGCAGCATAACCGCTTGTTACAGAGAGAAGTTCTCGCTGAATAGCCTCATCTGTAAACTCACCGCAAAGGTAAAGCTGTTCTGAGGATGCCCAGTTGACCCCAGCAAACTCAAACGGATATCCCCCTGCCATGTTGGACAGCCTCATCTCAATGCCCTCGACGATATCAGTAACTTTCTTGAAGCACCATACGGGTAGTTCAGACGCGACCAGTCGCTCCTCACGACCCAAGGACGCGAAGAGTTCAGAAACGGAAGATGAAGTCGAAAGAAAAGTTGGATTGCTCATAACTCTTTATTTTATAGTTTCTTACTATCGTGTCTGGATTTCTCCTACCACCGTGGACTGTCATGTGAGTCTCGGTTGGTGCAGCCTCAAGGCTGACTCTTGACACTGAGGGATTCTCCCTCTTCAGACTACAAAGTTACAACATTAAACTACCCCTTGTCAAGTTTTGAGCGTTAAAATTTGATAAGATGATAGTAGTAATAAATGATAGATATAATAACAAAAAGAGGAGACCGAAGCCTCCTCTTTTTGAATTATAGCCCCATTCCAAGGCTGCGGAAGATTAGTTCAAGCTGTTCTTGCTTTGTTTGGTATTGATGTACCAAATAATCATCACCAAGTTGTCTTGCCAAATCTATCTGTTCGTCCTTTATTGACAACATACGCTGTTTATACCACATCGCATTCATCGGGTCAAGTTGCCCTCGACTACGATAAGTTCTCATTTCTGACAACAATTTATTATGTTCATCTGTCAACTCTCTTAGACGTTTCTTATATCTCTCCTCTTTATTGCTTGTGGTACGGGATGAAGTGTTGTAAGATGATTGAGAGTGGTTGCTATCAGCTGGTAACGGGAAGAAAATTGTTTTGGTCATAGGATTTCCATCGAAGGTCGTTAGAATTTCCTTTTCACTATCAATGCGGAATTTTGGAGCTTTATCGCCTCCATCAATTATATCCCCATTGCATACATACGAACATTCTTGTCTCAGATATCCGTTATTCAAATCAACAGTCATAGTACCATTGTCAATTTTGACATACATCTTGTCACCTGTGTTCAGCGTATATTCCCAAATCCCTTGTAGCCAATCGGGTCCCACACTCCGTAGACGCTCTTGTTCTTCTGCTTCACGTCTCAACTGTTCATTGTGCTTTTCCAGTAGTGAAGCCATCAAACCATTGAGATGCTGTTCCATGGATTTCTCTTGCTCGGGTGTAAGAGTGGAATTTCCATACTGGTCGATATAATATTGGCACGTTTTTTCATAAGCTCCACCGTACATACCGATGGGGTCAATTATTTGCCATGTTACCACTTTCGCACCATTATCACATTCCACGGTATCACGAGCGATATTGACGGCGTAATCGTCAAATGCGACCTTCGTCTCAGTCGGTGTAAGTACGCCCTTATAGGGAGTCGGAATAACATACGGATGATAGTTTGTCAGTTGATAAGCCGTGGAATCAGTTGATTCACTTATTTTACCATTACTGTCAATCAGCACTATTTTATTGGCTTCATATTCCTTGCTCCAGCCGCTTTCAGTGCCATCTCCTTCGAGTGAAAAAACAGCGGTGTTCCATACTGCGCATTTCCCATCCTTGAAAGATGGAAGCTTATGGTTTTCGTCCTCCCATACTGTCCCCAGTGTAGGAGCTTCAGTGAAGTAGTCGCCAGTAATGACAAATTCGCCCTTTTTGTTGATGAACCCCACACGCTTATTCCATAACTTGTTGTCTTCTTCGCTACGGTCATCGACAACGCAAGCTAACCCTTCCGAGAATTGCCCTGGAGGAAAAGCATCTGAAAACTGACATGGAATAACCTCCTCACCTTTGAGGTTTATATATCCCCATTTGCCGTCCCGACGAACAGCAGCCATTCCTTCTGAGAACGCATCTATTTGGTCGTATCTCTGGAGAGCTTTCGTTAATTCGGGCGTGATTTTTAATGTCGATGTTCCTCCAAATAGGAGAAACGCACCAGCGCAGAGAGCGATGACCAATATTGCCGCAATGGAAATCCACAAACCTTTGTGAGTCTTCTTTGGGTTCGGTTGTATTTGTTCTGATAGAGGTTCTTGGGATTGAGTCGAAGAATTGTCTTTGGGTTGGATTTCTCCTTGAAACTCTCTCGGACAGCCACAATGGGGGCATTCGGTAGCTCGGTCGGACATCTTACCGCCACATTCCTTACAAGTTGTCAGTGCCATGATGATTAGTCTCCAAGGTGGATTGTAATATTATTGAGGATGTTATATGTTTGAATGCGCTGTCTCTCCCAACGCTCTTCGGAAAATGTATTTTCACCGTTCAAATTTACATATCCGTAATAATCTGCTTCATCCGATTCCTCTTCTATCCTACTGTTATCAATATTCTTGAGATGTGATGGATACTCTTGAAGTTTGACTAAGAAAACACCATGAGAAGGATTGATGTATGATTTTTGGGTTTTTGAATCGAATTTGGAGGTAGGAAAAGACCACTCTTTTGCGGGTACAATGATATTCCCTTGCTTGTCTTTGATTCCAAACAAAGTGAAATACGTTCCGTTGTCGTTGGTTTCTTCAAATACGATGTAATCATACTTGGATGGGTCAACAACATTGTTAATCTCGGTCTCTATTTCTTCCAAATAATTCCCTTGGAAATCATACAGACGGTTTTTGCCGTTGCTGATTGGTATGATGATTCCTTTGTCGGTCAACCCAACTGAGACGGCTTCATCCTCACCTACACTTGGTTGAATTAAATAATGCTCATCGGGAATTGGAACTTCGGAGATGATTTCGCCCTTTACATTATATACACGGAATTTGTCACTGAGTGTATATGTCCAGTCATCATTTAGATGTGCTGAATATACAACGGCTCGACCATTAACAAAATGGGAGGCGATATCGTCTTTTGACAATGTTATGACTTCTTTGCCGTTTGTGTCGATGTATGCTTTTTTCTGTTCAGTCTCAACCAACGCAAGCCCCTCGCTAAACTTATGTCCGAATGGATAAGCGGTGTAGATTGCAGGGACAACTAAATCACCTTTTACATCAATATAGCCCCATTTATATTCGTCGGTCATTACAGCGGCTCTCCCATCTGAAAACTCCCCAACTTTGAGATATTTGCTGACCTTTTCAGAAAATTCAGGAGTGATTTTTACATCTTCGGTCTGTTGAGCGATTTCTGTTTGCTCAGAATCAATCGCTTTATCTGTTTTGGAGGAGCTATACAAGAATACACCAACTCCTACACCAATAAGGATTAGTATTCCGACACACCAAGCCCATATTGATTTCTTGCTTTTGGTAGGCTTTATATCCGAGGTCTCACGGTCGCTTGTGTTAATCACATATCCGCAATGGGGACATTTCTGTGCGCGGTCGGATATCTGTTGACCGCATTTGGGGCATTGAATCAGAGCCATGACTTAAAGTAGATTTATTGCGGGATTGGGAGAACCGTACTGGTTAACTCCTTCATCCGAGCGTTTGAGAAAAAGGAATATACAAGCTATCGGGCAGATGCACCACCAACCGCACTTGCCTATATCGTGCATACGGCGAATGCCTACACCTATCATTGGCAGAAGCAATATAAACGCTGCCAATCCGCCAGTAAATCCACCCACAAGCCAACAGATAAGGTTGAACGACCAAAATTCCCTGCGAGATGCGCGTCCAGTAAAGCAAGCATATTTTTTGAATGCTTCCCATCCTATCACACCACACTCGTAGAAATACTGCGCCCAGTCAGCTTGAAAGAGTGGTATGGGCATGGGTGTAGGTTGTATGGGGCTATTGGTGAGGCGTGATACTGTGTGCGTCTCTTCGGTCGCTGGCGTAGAGGGTGCGGTTGGAGGAGTGGATTCATGGATAATGGGGCAACCGCATTCGGGACAGACATTTCTGTCTGCCCCAACGATTGCTCCGCAGTCTGGACATTTGGTCTGCGTCATAGCCATAGTTAGATTTTAGTGTAATCGCAGACGAGAGTGCCGTTGATGGTTACGGTCTTGTTGTCATCATCGGCAAGTTTCAGATTATCAAAATTGAGAGTGACGGTTGCACCTTTCACTTCTGAAACCGTTACTTTTCCGCTCTTGATTTCGTCGTACTTATCGCCTTCCATTACATCTGTCACCATTTCCACATAGCCGTCGTTAAGGGTGAGGATAGTACCCTTGGCAAGAGCTACGGAATTGGCTTCAAGTGAAATATGGGCGCGAGGGAAGAAATCGGTTTCCTCAGAGTTAGCAGGATAAAGTTCGGACTCAATCTTAATTCCGAGACTTGTGCCATAGTCAGTGACAGTGGAATTTGCTCCAGCTGTGGAGTGTTCCTTGTAACCTTGACCGTTGATTGTGAGTGAGGCTTTGCCGTTGCCTCCATCGGGTTCGTCGTTGTCATCGCCGCATGATGTAAGAGCGAAAGACATTGTGGCAAATAGAGCCACGAAAAGGATTGAAAGATACTTTTTCATTGCAGAAAAGTTCGTTACCCTTGGTGGCTCTGTCGGGCGGTTGGTGGTGATTCGTTAGTTCAGAAGACACAATAAAAAGAGTGAGCCACCTTAGCGTTTAATCTCACTAACGCGCTCACCACAAGCGGACAAAGAAGATTTACGATTACAGCAGCTCACTCAGTCTGCTGTATATCGCAAAATGATGGATATGCACGACTGAGGAACAGCGTCTTCGACTCTTCTCTGCTTTGTCTTACGAGGTGGTGATTCGTTAGTCAGAGAAAGCTAAAACACTTTCCATTATGTCTTGTTAATGGCTGTTAAGCCATTAACGCCACAAATTTACGAAATTTTTTTGAGGCAGCAAGCGAGCAATGCGATATTTCGTCAAAAATTGTTACCTTTGCCGTAGGAAATTTTGATAATGCCAACGAAGTCCCGAATAAATTACAACCCAAGTCTCAGCATTAAACAAAATGCTGACCGCTGCGGTGTGACCGAGGCGGCTATTCGCAAGTATATCAATGAGCAAGGTATCGACCGCAGATATGATGAACAAGTGAAGCGATATAATACCGTTAAGGTCTATGTACAATCCCATAAGGAAGCAAAGCCTTCTGAGGTCGCCAAGGCTCTTAATATGTCGCTAAATACGGTTAAGAAGTACATGGCAATGGAGAGCGTTCCAGTAAAGCCCAATACGGCTAAGATTTCAAAGGTGAATCTTTCAAAACTAACCGCTTCTATAAAGACTGTAGACAAAGACCAAACGGCTATATTGTCGGGAATTCTGAGGCTCTATTGCGACAATGCTCCCACTTTTGACTGCGATTTAACTACATCCGTGGGCGGTTTTTATAAGTTTGGCATCCCTCGCCCCGTACATCTTTTCGACAAGTATCCTGTTGATGAAACAGTAAAACCATTGGAAGAAACGGAGTTGCTTCCCGATGACTCGTTCAACAGTATTATTATTGATTTGCCGTTCATAGTGGATGAATATGCAGAATCGAAAACCATTCAGAGCATGATGCTAAAAAGATTCTCATATTTTGACAGCAATGAAGAGTTATACGGCACTAATAAGCAGATGATTTCACTTGCATACCGACTCTTGAAATCTAACGGGGTGTTAGTAATGAAAACGCAAGATTACTGGTACAAGGGAAAACAAGAATGGGTAGCATTATACGTTATAGAGCAAGCCCGACAACTCGGATTTAAGTTGCTTGACCAGTTCCTTTTGATAGCTATGACTAAATTACTCAAACAGTCGTATAAGCAGCGTTGCGCCCGAAAGATGCACTCATATTTCCTTGTATTCCGCAAACCTTAAACCATTATTACCATGCCCCTCAATCTCGACACTTACCCCCATCCTCAGCTCCGCTATACAGTGAGATTAGAATATCTCCATCCAGTATATGACAAGGTGGACTTTGTGTATATCTACATGACGGATGAGGAGTTTGAGAAATCGTATAGTGATATCATAGAAAAGCGTAAAACGGAGATATGTGAAGAGTTGGGCTATAATGAGGGATGGGAATATGAAATATCGGAATGGGGTGAGAACTACACTGAGAACAGCTTTTATGGGAATGAAATACTGTCGGAGAATGTTATTAGCCTTTTGAAGACTGGTGACATTACATACCCAGCGCATAAGGATAAAGATGAGCGAGAATTGGCTTTGGCATATCTGGACGAGATTAGACCTCTATACACAAAGGAGCAAGTAGCTAAGGCTATATTATCGGTTATTTCTACCAAGCCCAAGGTTGAGATTGTTAACTGTATTCTGAAGGGGTGGGGATTATCACTTAATCGGAATACCTATATCGAGATGCAATTGAAGATGATAGTCAATTCCAATGAAATGGATTTGGCTCTCGGAACGCTATTAAAAGTCCATGATAATGGGAACTTGCGTAGATTGAAAACAAAACTATTAAATCTATCCTCGGAGTGGAATCTTGGGCATGAGACCGACGCACATAAGCGTTCTATTCTACTTTACAGGTTTATCGCTGAATGTCCGATTATCGAGCGCAATAATTTTAGTCTTAAAGAAGGACTCATCACACTTTCAGAGTATCTAAATTTGCCTTTTTCTACCTATACCAAGGAGGCACAATTAATAGAGCCAAACAAGGATAATCAAGGTGGTTATATCACTGATAGTGACCCAATGGTAAAGCGAAAAATTCGCATATATAATAATATAAACCCCAAATGGGCAACTTTTAAGGCTCAATATCTGAAATAACAGTTACCTCGCAGTTTCCACTTTCATTTTTATTTTCCTGAGGCTGGGATGATTCCGTCCCCGCCCGATAATTCTATTGGGTTGTCAGTCAGATTATTGCCAATTTTGCATCGTCAACGATGACATGAACAGTTCATGTTTTGGTAGTGACGTACATGTGTGTCCACTAAAAATTGTGGACGGTTTATATAAGTTTAACAATTAAACAAATTTGGTTCACTTGAATCATCAAGCTCATTGATAATATTGTTGTTAGGTTTGTCAAAGAGTTCCCCAAGCGG
>RIBJ01000018.1 GCA_003762715.1 Muribaculaceae bacterium Isolate-104 (HZI)
CCGCCGTCGATAACGATGTATTCAATATGCGGGTAGCTCTGGTTGAGCACCGACAGTATTGTCTTCTCCAGGGTCGCCGCAGAGTTGTAGCAAACCGTTACAACCGATATTTTAAGTGTCTCGTCAGACATATTATAATGCATTATTGACGGCTTGTCAGACCAATTGTTTGTAAATAGCCATTGTTTCAAGAGCCATTTTGCTCCAGGAGTAGTTTTTAAGTACTTCTGTTCCTTTTTCTATGAGCCTATCCCGAAGTTTTGTGTCAGTAAGGATAAGCAACAATGACTCCGCGATGCTTTCCTCCTCGCAAGGATCGAAATACAGCCCGCCATCCTTCGCCACTTCGGGAAAACAACTGGCATTGCTCAGCGCTACGGGACATTTGCCGGCAAACGCTTCCAGGATCGGAATGCCGAAGCCTTCATACAAAGATGGATAAACAAAACATGCCGCATTCTGATACAAGTAGTTGAGTTGGGCATCACTCACAAACATGCTGTGTGCAAAATCACTGACATTCAAAGCCTTGATTAAACTGCTCTCGTCGGCAGTGAATTTAGAGCCGGTGCAAATCAGATGAACGTCAGGGATAGATTTATGAACTATAGCGAATGCCTTCAGAAATCTGGTGAAATTTTTGTATCTGCCGCGCTCTCCTACAAACAGAATGTATTTTGACGGGACACCGGCGATAGTGTCTGTACCGGCATTATTGCCATAGCCATGATAGACAACGGAAATGCGGCTTTCGTCAATGCCGTAGCATTCCATTATGTCTTTTTTTGTATTGTGGCTTATCGCAATGATATGGTCGGCATTACGGATTGTCAATTCCTTATAACGGATTGTTGTGTCATCAGACGGGTACGATTCCTGAAATTTTTCATGAATCATGTCGTGAACAGTCACAACGTAGGGACTTTTTACCCGCTTGATGAAATAAGGGTTGTAGTATGTGGGGTGAAACACGTTGTATCGCCCCATGCTTAAATCTGCAATAGAGTTCAGTCTGTTTATCAGCAGCACAAATCTGCCCGCACCCTTGAAGCGGGGTATTCGGATGCCTTTATTCAACTGTTTGTCAGCCTCGCGCAGGTATATGTTATCTGAAAAAACAATAGAGTTTTTGAATTTATAAGAGTCGGGCAGATGTGTCATCAGCTCTACGAAGTAGCGTGTAATTCCGCCCAGCTTCTGTAATTCAAACATCTGGTGGTCGTAAAGAATCTTCATGTCACGCGCCTTAAATTTCAATTAGAAGCCGCTGTGCGGCAGATGTCATCAAGAAAGCGGTTAAATTCTTGACCAAACCGCTCTATGCTGAACAGCGTGGAATACTGCACCACAGCATCGCTTCGCTCCTTTATCTGATTTTCCGAAAGATTCTGACTCCACTGCAGAGCTTGCTCAATAGAGTG
>RIBJ01000019.1 GCA_003762715.1 Muribaculaceae bacterium Isolate-104 (HZI)
ATTTAAGTTTCGCAAGTTCAACTTGCTGATTTCAGATTGTAAAATTTAGCGATATGAGCCAGTTCGTCAGAGTGATTGATCACAGCATCATAGACTTCTTCGTCCAGCAGGCCGAAGACTCTCGCTATTGCCGAGACAATCTCCTGAAGGATTCCCCATATCTGTTGTGCAACGGAGAGTTGGACTGTCTCTTTGGAAATATCCCGAAAGAGACCGCCGATAGTTTCGTAATCGCTGAAGCGTTTTGCGATGGAAAGGATATTATATTGCAGACAACACAATGTGGCAGCGGCAATCTGAGAGGCAAAGCAGGTGCTCTGGCACTTGCCGAATCCCAGGTTGGTCTTGCAATCCTTGAATACCACTTCAAGAGCCCAGCGTCTGGAATATATCCGCCAGGCCTTGAAGAAATCCATTGCGGTATCGGTTGTAAGCAATCCGTTCCATTTGCCGTGTTGGGTCCGGCGTACAAGGAATATCCTTACAGGGACACCTCCGAACGTGGCATCAAACATGATATAGTAGCATTTGAGCTTGCGGCTGTACTTCTGCAATTTGAGTTTTTTACCGAGTTTCACAAGTGCTGGAGCAGAAAGGTCTCCGTGTTTGGTATGGTATTTTGTCTTACCGTTCTCTCCGACCTTTATCATGCCAAGCCAATGGCATTTGATATGGCGGCTATGGATGAACTGGACAATCTCCTTGTTGGTAAACCAACTGTCTGCCAACACGTAGCTGAACCTTATGCCTCGACGGATGGCCCGCTTTATCATCTGCTTTGCAAGCTCAATCTTGGACATGTCATATTCCTGCTCACGCTTGCGAAGCGCCTCGCTGTCATGTTCCGTGATACGACGCCGTTTGAGTTCCCTGGCGCTCATGCCGTAGTTCCCTTTCTTTCCTTCCTCTCCGACGATGGCGAGGTCGAGAAGCATTTGCGACACTCCGTCGGTGACAGCCATACAGAGACACTTAAATCCGAGCACCGCTTTGTGAGCCAGATGGGAATGGACACGCCCGATTTTTTCAATAGTCCGGCCTGTCTTCTCATGGTCGGTATCGTCAAGAATCAGACACACCTCATCGGCTTTATGGTCAGAACGGAGATGTATTCGGTTCCACAGCTGTACCGATATATGCCAGAGAGTCTTTCTCCAGTCTATATCGGGATTTTCCATAAAGCGGTAGAAAACATCCTTTCTGGCCTTAACCAACGAATCAAGTGTACCGTACTTCTGATTGCGGTATGCGTTTCTAATGCCGAAACATGGGAAAAGAAGAAGACATTGGAATACAGTCAGCAACCGGTAAACACAGTTACGCTTGCTTGTTACTGCAAGCGTGTCGCGCTCGGTCATCTTGACCTGCCCAAGTATACAAGTATA
>RIBJ01000020.1 GCA_003762715.1 Muribaculaceae bacterium Isolate-104 (HZI)
GTTGCTGCTGACGGTTTTGCGATATTTTGAATACCTGCTTTTGAAGTATTCTCCTGGCATGTCTTTGACGCGAAGTATATGACCGTACAATACTCCCGCAATGATGGAATCCCTTTGTGCCGGTGTGATTTTGCCTTTGTCCGACAGTGATTCCACAGCTTCGATGAATCGGTTTTCCCTGCCGATGTTTTCAAACCGGTAAGAGTTCGTTATTGAAGAGGGTGTCACCCTGTAGTGGTACGCGGAGCCTGCCATGTAGCCCATCCGGATGTTCGAGCCGCGGAGATTCAGCAGAAACAGCACATCTTCGCAGTAATCCAATCCCGGCGGAAATATGTAGCCGTCGTAGCAGCTGCGTCTTATCAGTTTGTTCCACAGCGAGCCGTGCATACGCGGATGTCCGAGCCCGCACATAAGGTCGCAAAAATGGTCGTACTCGAGCTGTCCGGGGTTCTGGCACATATTCAAAACCCTGTCCGGAGATTCAAGCACAAAGTCGCTTATAACCATGTCGCAGCCGTCACTCTCGGCTTTGGCTACCAGCTTTTCGTAGTAGTCGGGGTCAACCCAGTCGTCAGGGTCGCAGTGAATTATGTACCTGCCTGTGGCATTGCTGACTCCGGTTTGCCGCGAGGCTCCCACCCCCAGGTTTATGCTGTTTGAAATTATTTTGGTTCGGGCTGCGCGGTTCGGATAGTCTTTTAAAATGCGGTTGAGAATCGCGATGCTGTCGTCAGGACTCCTGTCATCGACAAAAACGAACTCAATGTCTGCAAAGGTTTGGCTGAAAAGAGATTGAGCACACTTTTCAATATAGTCCGCAACGTTGTACACCGGTATTATCACCGACAAAACCGGCTGCCGGGTTTCCTGAAGATTATTTTTTCCTTTCATTAACCCAAAGCTTCATACATATTAAACAGTACCTTAAATACCACAGCGGGTTTCTGACTGTACCGTTGATTCTCGCGTATTCCCTCATGCAGAGCCGCTTGTTTGATATCGAAAAGCCGCCGCGCTCGTCATAATTGGCAATAATGTGGGGTACCTCGCGGAAACTGCCGTTGTTTCGCCACACGTTATAGAAAAAATTATAGTCGGCGGCGCAGCGGTATTTTGTGTCAAACCTCATTTCGCGCATCAGGTCAAGCCTTGAAAAAGAAGCCTGATGCGAAAAAGGCAGGTATTCCGACAAAACCTCCACGGGCGGACAGTCCTGCACTCTCGGCAGGTCATGGGTTATTTTGCGCGTCTTGCCGTAGATTATGTCGGCGCTGTCGCAGCCGTCTTTGAAAATCGCTTCAACCACACGGTTGTCATAAAACGAGTCGCCGGAGTTCATGAAGTTGATATACGAGCCTGTGGCAGCCGCAATGCC
>RIBJ01000021.1 GCA_003762715.1 Muribaculaceae bacterium Isolate-104 (HZI)
CATTAGTGTCCACTAAAAAATCATAAAAGTTCTTTGAAAATATTGAAAGTTAGGTTGTTACAAAGGTTTTGAGACCGCGCCGATTTGAAATTATCTTTGCCAGACCAACGTGGAATGGCATATGCATAACGGAAAATTCGTGTTCTCTCAGCTTTTAGATTTCCTTGATAAGGATATATTCCTCAGAATATCAAATAAATACAACGGAAATCGGTACGTCAAGTTTTTTACGTGCTGGAATCAGCTCGCAGTCTTGATGTTCGGTCAACTTTCCAACCGTGAAAGTCTTCGTGACCTTGCACTTGCTACGCAAGCGCTATCGCGTAAAGCCTTTCATCTCGGCTTTGGAAAGTATGCCACCAAAAGTAATCTCTCTAAGGCGAATAATGGCCGAGATTACCACATCTTTGAAGAGTTTGCATACCGTGTTATCGCAGAAGCCAGAGAATGTCGTGCAACTGATATCTTCAAGCTGAACGGACACGTTTATGCGTTTGATTCAACAACGATAGAGCTTTGCCTAAATGCATTCAAATGGGCCGTGTACAGAAAGAATCAGAGGAAAGGCGGTATCAAGGTTCATACTCTGTATGATATTGAAACATCGATTCCGACATTCTTCCACATAACGGAAGCCCGTGTGAATGATATGAGAGCCATGGATGCCATTCCATACGAGGAAAACTCGTTCTACATCTTCGACAGAGGATACAACGACTTCAAAAGGCTATATGCAATCGAATCAATCGGAGCTTATTTCGTGGTCAGAGGCAAGAAGAACAATGACTTCAGGCCCATGAAATGGAAGAGGCGCTTTCCGCCGGGTTCAGGTATCTTGTCTGATGCAATCGGCTATATGGATGGCCAACTGACCATGGGAAAGTATCCGGACAAGATCAGGAGAGTCATCTACTGGAATGAGGAAAGCAAGAGAAAGTTTATCTTCTTTACGAACGCCTTCTCAGAGGATGACAGGTTGGATATCAGTCCTGTGATGGTCGCTGAACTGTACCACAATCGATGGCAAATCGAGCTGTTCTTCAAATGGTTGAAGCAGCATCTCAAGATTAAAAAATTCTGGGGTACCAGCGAAAATGCCGTCAGGATCCAGATTTACTCCGCAATCACAGCCTATTGTATGATGGCCATTGTGCAGAAAAAGATGAGAACCCAAAGACCAATCTATGAGATGCTACAATTGGTAAGTGTTTCTCTTACAGAGACTTTACCGCTTGGGGAACTCTTTGACAAACCTAACAACAATATTATCAATGAGCTTGATGATTCAAGTGAACCAAATTTGTTTAATTGTTAAACTTATATAAACCGTCCACAATTTTTAGTGGACACACATG
>RIBJ01000022.1 GCA_003762715.1 Muribaculaceae bacterium Isolate-104 (HZI)
CTGAGCCCGGACATTTCACAGCACGCTTGACATGCGGCCTACGCTCCCTTTAAACCCAATAAATCCGGATAACGCCCGGACCTTCCGTATTACCGCGGCTGCTGGCACGGAATTAGCCGGTCCTTATTCATACGGTACATGCAAAGCCCTACACGTAAGGCGCGTTATTCCCGTATAAAAGCAGTTTACAACCCGTAGGGCCGTCATCCTGCACGCTACTTGGCTGGTTCAGGCTTCCGCCCATTGACCAATATTCCTCACTGCTGCCTCCCGTAGGAGTCTGGACCGTGTCTCAGTTCCAGTGTGGGGGACCTTCCTCTCAGAACCCCTACCGATCGTCGCCTTGGTGGGCCGTTACCCCGCCAACAAGCTAATCGGACGCATCCCCATCCATGGCCGAAAAACACTTTAGTCCCTGTCGGATGCCGTCAAGGGACACCATGCGGTATTAATCCGGTTTTCACCGGGCTATCCCGCAGCCATGGGAAGGTTGGATACGCGTTACTCACCCGTGCGCCGGTCGCCATCAAACTTAGCAAGCTAAGTTCATGCTGCCCCTCGACTTGCATGTGTTAAGCCTGTAGCTAGCGTTCATCCTGAGCCAGGATCAAACTCTTCATAGTAAAATATCGTTTTCCACATCCCTATATATAATATAAGGTGGGAGAATTGTCTGAATCCGAGGCCGAAGGAGAATTACTCGTTTCATCAAAGTCCCTCACAAAAAGGAGGGATTGACGGTTTCTTTCTTGTACCCTGACTTTCATTGCCCCTTCATCAGGAAGGGTGAAAGTCGCTTCTCTTGTACTACTTGTCTGTATTGCAAATCTTTCAAAGAACCGCTTTCTCAGCTGCCTCGCAGGGAGGCGT
>RIBJ01000023.1 GCA_003762715.1 Muribaculaceae bacterium Isolate-104 (HZI)
GGGTCAAGCCGAAATGGCGGTGCATGGATTTAGCGGAAATTGTTAAATTTGTGGCATGAAAACCTCTGATGCAATATGGATGTGCCTGCCCGAGGGCCTGTACGAACTATTTGAGATGGTGCGCTTCGAGCGCACGGAACAGTCTTATGACATATGGCTTGACGAAAAGAAGAAACTATCTGATGAAGACTATCGTAATCCGCATATCGTAGCGCGAGGCTATACGGATTACGTTACGATACAGGACTATCCGATGCGAGGTCGCCCGGTATTTCTACATATGCGCAAGAATAAGTGGTGGGACAAGCAGACCAACGAGATATTCTCATACAACCTCGAGCTTCCCAACGAGGAAGGGACACGACTCAGCTCCGAGTTTGTGGCTTTTTTAAAAGATGAAGGTGGAGACGACAGCCCTGTCGATTAAGCATATAGCGCAGATGTACTGCGTCAACGGCAAACATTTTGCCGACTTGTACCGCAATAAGATAAGCGGTTACGCCGACTGGTGCGAACAGGAGCTTGGTTGTGGGTTCTATTTCAACACCGATAATATCGGCCCTTACATGAGCCTTGACGAGACGTGTCTGAGCAACGGCGAGGTATGGACGTTCCTGACCAACAAGGACGGCCACGGATGCAAGGGAACACTTGCGGCAGCCATTCCCGGAACAAAGAGTGACGAAATTATATCCATACTCATAGGAGCTATGGGGAAATCAGTCAGACGCAGGGTCAAGGAAGTGACCTGCGATCTTTCGCCATCAATGATGCTCATCGCCGCGGAAGTGTTCTATAACGCCCATGTTGTCAACGACCGTTTCCATGTTCAACAGGTCTACAATGAGGCCGTTGACGAAATCCGTATAGACATACGCCGTCAGCTCATCGCTGAGGAAAACAATCGCGACAAGTCCACGCCGCCGGTAACATTATCCAACGGCGAGACCATGCGGCAGATACTTGCGCGCAGCAAGCATACGCTGATGATGTCTCAAAACAAATGGACTGACATTCAGCGTCATCGCGTCAACATCCTGTTCAAGTACCATCCGATTCTCAAAAGTGCCTACACTCTTTCGATGGAGCTGCGAAGGATTTTCAATGCTAAAATCTCACCGACAAAAGCCATGGGGCGGATGAACAAGTGGTATGAAAAGGTAATGGCATTGGGTAACAACAATTTCCGCTCTGTCATCAAGACATTCAAGAACCACGCCCCAACTATCCTGAACTACTTCCGTCGTCGTGCGACCAATGCCTCAGCCGAGGCTTTCAACTCTAAAGTCAAGATCTTTCGCTCACAAATG
>RIBJ01000024.1 GCA_003762715.1 Muribaculaceae bacterium Isolate-104 (HZI)
CAGGGCTGGCGCATGAGATTTAACTCAAATTCAGTCAAAAATTCACCTGATTATGTGAAATAAACTTTCAGATATTGCATATATTGCTGAAGATGGATATATTAGAGGTATGCAAATAGAAATTTTCAGCAAAGTAAAAGACCCGCGCGACTTGGGCAAGGTTAAACATGAGCTCGAGGATGTGCTCCGAATGGCACTCATCGGCGTGTTGTGTGATTGTGAGGACTGTGACGACATATCGGATATGGTTACAGACCGAGAGGAAGAATTCAAGGCCGCCGGATTGCTGAAGCTTGGCAACGGTGTCCCGTGTGGTGACACGATACTTCGTGTTGTAGAGTCTGTCAATCCCGCTCAGCTCCGGGCAAGTCTTGATTGCTGCCGAGGCCACATAATCGAATCCCTGTGCGGCAATCAGGTCATCATTGACGGTAAGAAACTGCGGGGTGAAAATCCCAGGAGTCCCGGATGCCACGGACTGTATATCCTCAATGCGTGGGTATCTGAAACAGAAATCTGCGTTGCCGAAAAGCCGGTGGATGGCAAGACCAACGAACTTACGGTTCTGCCGTCCGTATTGTCCTCTTTATGGCTTACAGGGGCATTGGTTTCAGTCGACGCAATGGGGACCCACCGTAATATCGCAGAACAGATCATGCTCCAGGGCGGCGACTATCTGATGGCGCTTAAAGACAATCAGCCGATACTCAAGGGCTTGACGGAAAGTATCTTTAGTAGCACTACTCCAATATCGGTATACACAACCGAGGAAAAGGGGCACGGAAGAGTTGAGAAGAGAACCTGTTCAATTATGGATACGACACTTTTGGAACAGGAGGGAATGTACGAGAAGTGGCCCGGTCTTAAACGTATCATAAAGATGGAGCGTGAGCGTACTGAGAACGGTGCCCGCTCGCGTGAAACAATCTACTATCTCAGCAGCGTGGAGAAAGATGAGGCTTCTTACTATGCGATGCGTATTCGTGCGCACTGGGGTATCGAGAACAAACTGCACTGGCATCTCGACGTGACGTTTCGGGAAGATATGTGCCGCGTACGCGCCAAGAATGGCGCTGTCAATTTTTCAGCGATGCGCAAGTATGCATTGGAAATGCTTAAAAAGCAGAACGATAAACTCAGCCTTAAACGAAGACGCAAAAAATGTATGTGGAGCACTGAATATCTGTACAAAGTCTTTAAGGATAGTTAAATCTCATGCGTCAGCCC
>RIBJ01000025.1 GCA_003762715.1 Muribaculaceae bacterium Isolate-104 (HZI)
TTTAGTACATGACAAAAATTGAAATCATGCTGTTAAACAGTTAAATTTTAGGTGATTATATTTGCAAAAGTCCCTGAAAATTAGTAATTTAAAGGAAAAGTTTAGCCGCTTTTTCACATGAAAATTACTAATTCCAAGGACTCGGTCAAAGTTAACCAAATCCTCCCGATTATGCAAGAGCATTTTGAAAAATCGATGAATCTTGCCCGTATAAAACTTATGGCGCTGCTCATCCACGCACTTTGCGTGGTTCAGACCGTCAGTCTCCATAAGCTGGCTGCCGCCATGCCTGCGGATGCAAAAAGAGATTCCAATATGCGCCGTCTCCAGAGGTTTCTCTCCCAGTATGCGTTGAATCTCGATCTGATAGCACGGATGATATTCTCGCTGCTCCCCGTCAGGGATAAGCTGGTGCTCAGCATGGACAGGACAAACTGGAAGTTCGGTGACTTCAACATCAATATCCTCATGCTTGGAGTTACATATAAGGGAATAGCATTCCCTCTTATATTCAGCCTCATGCCCAAACGAGGCAACTCTAAATGGACTGAACGCAAAGAACTTGTGGAACGGTTCGGAAGACTGTTCGGATATGACTGTGTGGATTGTCTTGTCGCTGACCGGGAGTTCATCGGAAAGGAATGGATCGGATGGCTCAATTCCATGAGAATCCGTTACTATATCCGCATCCGGCAGAACTTCTGGATAGTCAATCCGAAATCCGGAGAAAGGATAAGGGCATGGCATCTCTTCAACAGAGTAAGACTTGGGGAAGAACTTATCTATGACAAACTTTATCTTTTGAAAGGAGAATACGTTTACCTCGCGGGCGCAAGACTCAAAAACAGCCGGGGTGTTCCGGAACTTCAGATTCTTGTATGCTTCAATCATCCTCAATACGCCATAGAGACGTATAAGGAGCGTTGGCAGATCGAGACTCTCTTCCGGGCGATGAAATCGTCCGGATTCAATATCGAGGACACGCATCTGCGGGATATGGAACGTATCTCGCGGCTCGTAGCAATGGTCTGCGTGGCTTTGGTATGGGCGTATCTCGTTGGAGAACATAAAGATATAAATGTCAAGAAAATCAGAATGATGAACCATGGCTATCGCGCCAAATCATTGGTCAAGTATGGACTTGAAGAGATTGCAGATGTACTTAACCGACCTTGGCGAAACCCAGATTTCGATGTTTTCAAATTTTTGTCATGTAGTTAA
>RIBJ01000026.1 GCA_003762715.1 Muribaculaceae bacterium Isolate-104 (HZI)
GCAAAATATTTTTGTTTTCTCTTTTGAGCCGTGGCTTTTCAAGCCCCGTCGGCGCCGCTGCACCAACTCCGTTTCTCAAAAGCGAGTGCAAAGGTAGACACTTTTTCATTACCCTCCAAATTTTTCACCATAAAATTTCCACAAAAAAAATCCGGCAGATTTGACATCCGCCGGATTTATGTCTGATAATCAGAGTTGTAGTAGTGTGTTTATTGTGTATGGCAATTAAGAGTATTCTTATTTGTTTAATTCTACGGCTTCTAATATAATAAGGTGTATCAGCGATAGTCGGCGAAACGGGTCTGGAGCTGCTGGCGGGCAAAGAAGATGCGGCTCTTGATTGTGCCCAGCGGCAGATTCATCTCCTCGGCGATTTCGTCATACTTGTAGCCTGCCACATGCATCGAGAACGGCACACGGTATTTCTCCGGAAACTCATTGATGGCAGCGGTAATTTCCGACGCGGTATATGAACCCTCCGGAGAGTCGATGCCGCTGTCCTGGCTCAGATTGAGGTGATAAAGATCCTCGGTCTGGTCTATCACTGTTGCGCTCCGCGCTATACGACGGTAGTTGTTGATAAAGATGTTGCGCATTATCGTGAACACCCACCCCTTGAAGTTGGTGTTCTCGACATACTTGTCGGCGTTGTCGAGCGCCTTGACCATTGTGTCCTGGAGAAGGTCATTCGCGTCATCGCGGTTGGAGGTGAGCATGTACGCGAAGTTGAGCATGTTGCCCTGAAGGGCTGTGAGGCGGTCGGTGAATGAGGGAGTAGCAGCCATAGTAGTAAGTTTTAAAGTAAGAAGCGATAAATAGTTCTGTTAACGTTTTAGGTTCGGTCGGGCGGGGTTTTGTTCCTTTCCGACGTTGCAAAGTTACGGCGTTTTACACCGTTACAAGAATTTTAAAGTTAACAGAAGTTAAATCAGTTACATACTTGTTACACCACAGCTTACATCCTTGAGTATCTGCTGTTTGCATTTTCGAGCATCAGACCACTTTGACACGAAAAGAGGCTGTGTCAAAATAGGCGCAGCCTCTTTTTTATAACCTGTTGAAAAACATAAAACAAAGCCCTGACTTTCGCAAGCCGGGGCTTTGTCATGTCAAAAAGTTTTTGTAACTTAGTGACAAATAACAAATTAAATGTCTACAAAGTTACATACAAAATCTTACAGTAACAACGACAGACTGTTCTTTCTGCTGAATCCCA
>RIBJ01000027.1 GCA_003762715.1 Muribaculaceae bacterium Isolate-104 (HZI)
CCGCTTGGGGAACTCTTTGACAAACCTAACAACAATATTATCAATGAGCTTGATGATTCAAGTGAACCAAATTTGTTTAATTGTTAAACTTATATAAACCGTCCACAATTTTTAGTGGACACACATGACATGCATATATTCTTCAAATGCAACAGTATCAGCAGGCAAATGAACCGCATTTATTAGTGGGCTCATATACTGAAATGCAGAATTATACTGCTGATTTATTTCTGCATGGTCTCCGGAGAATGAGACTGAAAGCGGAGAGGTGGAGGCATCAATATCCATATATATGGAATCGCCTGGAGCAGCAAATGCGTTGATGAAGTTGCGTCTGTTATAGTTTACGGTGAATGTGTGAGGATAGGACAGTGGAATCTTATGGCAGAAAGAATCATTGCTGTCAAGTTCGCATATTTCCCTCACACTCTTGTCGGATGGATCACATTCGATTATCGTGGCGGTGCGTGGCATCCTTTCTGCGATGTTCCGGAAGCGACCTGATACTATTATCGAGTCCTGTGTTGATGTTTCAGCCGAAGAATCTGACCCTTTTGCCGTGCATGGAACTGATGCAATAAGCATTAAGGATGCAATTATCGTAAAAATTCTATTTGTCATAACCATTATCTTGTTTCGTTTTTCAAGCATGTCTTATCTGCGTGAAGACATTCAACTTTTCGCACAAAAATATATTTTCAAACTAAAAAGTCTTCCGACAAATATACTCAAAAGTCATAGATGATAACGAATAATAAACCGAAAATTGTCTTATTGCCTCAGAAGTCGCGGTTTGTTTGTCCAAATTGCGCTACATAAAATTGTCCTCCGGAATATATCTCCTGCCATATAACAGGCGGGTATTCCGGAGGAGGTTTCAGAGTATGTTTGATTTTTTCTTCTTAGGTTCTTCTCTTATTGGTTGCTTTGTGGGTGTAATAAGCCTCATCTGGCGGGTGTTAGATGATTAAGGATTGAATGTCCTTAATTGTTTCAAAGCCACGCCTTGACATGCCCGGCATGGAGCTTTTGAGGCATTGGTTGCAGAAGTGGAGGGGGCGGTGGTTGTCAGGGGTACTGAACGAGGATTTTGCGGGTGGCGCGGGGTGTGGTTACAATGTATACGCCTTTGCCGGGGAGTGTGAATGTCATGGTTGCGTCGGTGGCGCGCCGGGTGGCGACAGTGGTTCCCGAAGCGGTGTGTATGCCT
>RIBJ01000036.1 GCA_003762715.1 Muribaculaceae bacterium Isolate-104 (HZI)
CCGACGCCACTTTCATGCGCATGAAAGAAGACGCGATGAACAACGGCCAGACCAAGCCCGGATACAACCTGCAGATCTCTGCCGAAAACCAGTTCATAACCGACTTCGCCCTGTTCCCCAATCCCACTGACACCCTTACACTCATACCGTTCTTCAACTCCTTCCTTGACCGTTACGGACATCTGCCCTCTGTCGCAGTTGCCGATGCCGGCTATGGCTCGGAAGAGAACTACCGCTTTATGGACGAGGCCGTCATGGAGGCTTACGTCAAATACAACCGCTTCCACCTCGAACAGCGCCCTCGCTACAAGCCAAATCCGTTCCATCACGACAACTTCCACTACAACACCCAAGAGGACTATTATGTCTGCCCGATGGGACAGTACATGACGCGTATCGGCACAGTTCACTCAAAGACTGCAAGCGGCTACCGCAGCGAAAGCGCCCGCTACCGCGCACAGAACTGCAAAGGCTGCCCGCTGCGGTGTCTGTGCTACAAAGCCAAAGGCGACCGACGTATAATCGAAGTTAACCACCGACTCAACGAATATAAACGAAAAGCCCGTGAACTGCTGACATCGGAGGATGGTCTCAAGCACAGAGGCAGACGATGTGTTGAGCCCGAAGCCGTTTTTGGACAGATGAAGTTCAACATGGCATATCGCCGCTTCCGCCACTTCGGCAAAGACAAGGTCACTATGGACTTTGCCTTCTTCGCCATTGCCTTCAACCTAAAGAAAATGTGCTCAAAGATAGCGAAACAGACCAAAAACGGGGGAAATACGCCCCCATTTTGGTCTGTTCATGCTTATATCTCGAATTTTGCATCGTGAGAATCGGATATTTTGGAAAAATCCTCAAAAATCAGTTGCCTGAAAAATATCATAATCTCAAAGCACTAAAAAAGAGAGGCTGCGCCGTAAACCTTAATTACGACACAGCCTCACTGTCTATTGCCGGAGGTGTTACTCTGCCATTACTTCAAACGGCACTCGCACTGAGATGCCGCTGCACATCATTTCGTAGATGTTTGGCAACATACGTTTTTTAAAACTGTTCCAGTTGCGGAGCTCCGGCGCGCTCCACGCTGCTTCGGCTATGGCGAGCGCTCTGGGATAGGTCATGTACATGGCTCTGTTTATATCCGCGATAGCCTCACCCCACAGGGTTGCCATTACTCCGACTATGTGGCTGCTGTCGCTGTCAGGCAGACCGTAGGAGGGGTCAAATTCGTAGCTTTTGCGCAATGTTGTCACAGGCATACCCCAGTTGTTCCATTCGGGCAGGTCGCCTTTTAACTGCGGATAGTCAAGATACGCGTATTCGCCCGGAGCCATAATAAGTTTATTGCCATGCTTGGCTGTCAGCTCAATACATTTGGGGGTTAGTCCGTTGCGCCATGTAACGAGTGTCACGTCCTGAGGATAGTCAAAGAGATATTCGTTTGCCGGCGGATATATACGGTCGAGTTCGCACCATAATACAGCTTTTTTGCCGTTTGAACGGACGGTTTCGAGTATTTCACCGAAAAAATGGTTCATAAGCTGCGCCGGAGAGGTGTAGCCTTTAGATGACATGAGGATGCTGTCTGCCTCGCATTTGCCCCAGTTGCTGTCTATTACCGATTCATCCCCGCCGAGGTGAATGTATTCGCCAGGAAACAGTTGAGCCACTTCGGTTATTATGTCTTTGTACAAGGTGTAGACCTTTTCATTTGAAGCGCACAGCATCAGCCCGTGTGTCTTGCCAATCTGTATGGCAGCCGTGTCAACTCCGGTGCAGCACAACTCGGGATATGCCGCCAGAAGCGCCGCTGTGTGCCCCGGCACATCCAGTTCGGGTACGATTGTGACGTGACGGCGGGCGGCGTAGTTCACAAGGTCACGCAATTCAGATTGCGTATAATACTGTCTGTCCGAGTCGGCATTGCCTTTTTCGGTAAGCTCCGGATGGCTTTTGATTTCAATTTTCCAGCCTTCGTCGTCGGTCAGATGCAGCTGCAATTCGTTGAATTTATACTCTGACATACGGTCGATGTAGCGTTTCACATCTTCTACCGGCAAGAAATGGCGGGCGGGGTCAAGCATCAGCGCCCTGCGGGCGTAACGCGGCGCGTCCTCGACTCGGACTGCGGCTATAGTGCCTGCCGCAGTAGCGGGCACATCTCCTAAAAGTATCTGGTTGAGAGTCATGAGTGCATAGAACACCCCTGCACTGCTACCGCCCCGCACCGTAACTGCGTTGCGGGCTATTTCAAGATTGTAGCCTTCAGGCGGCAACACGGAGTCAACAGACAGGTTGACTTCGACAGCGTATCTGCCGTTTTCGGAAACATCCCCGAAATGCTTTTTTATAATACTCCTGAAAATTTCTGTTTCATTTTTCAGAGACGAGGTTATACGGATACCACGGGATATTTCCACGCTACGGTCTTTGAGCTGTATAACCTTTGCCGGCACAGGAAGCAGTGCGGACTGTGGCGAGAATACCTCGCGAGCCTGAGCAGCCACACACATGGCAAATGTCAAGGCTATCGATATGATTTTTTTCATTGTATGCACTATTCGTAAAAAAACGTCCGCCCCGTTTAGTATCAGGGCGGACGCAACAGTTATATTCTTGTAATCAATAGTCTGTTATCACAGAACCGCCTCAAGAAGGTGGTTGTAGACACAGCTTACAATTCCGAGACCAACTATTCCAGCTACACAAACCCAGAGAGCGAAGCGCTCTGAGCATGCGCTGCGGAATGTGGCGATGGTGCAGTCGTCCTGACTGATGAACATCGCCTTTACCACAAGCAGGTAGTAGTACAGCGAAATGATTGTGTTTATGAGCGCTATAAGCACGAGAACATATATTGCTACCGAACCCTGGTTTATTGCGCTGGTGAAGATAAAGAACTTGCTGAAGAAACCTGCGAAGGGGGGAATGCCTGCAAGAGAGAACATGGCAAGCATCATTGTGAACGCCAGACGGGGGTTTGTCTTGTAGAGACCCTTGTAGTCGTCCATCCACACTTTGCCTGTAGCATTCTCAATAGCTCCTATCACACCGAAAGCGGCGAGGTTGGAGAAGATGTAGACAAGCACATAGTACATCAGTGCAGCCATGCCCATGTAGTTGTAGGCAATGACGCCAAGCATGATGTATCCTGCCTGTGAGATTGACGAGAATGCGAGGAATCTCTTCATGTTGCGCTGACGCATTGCAAAGAGGTTGCCTATGGTTATTGTGAGGATGATGAGTGCATAGAGCATCCATTCCCAAGCCTCGCTGTAGACTGTGCCGAATGCTTTCCACAGCACTACAAGAAATGCGAACGCCGCAGCGCCTTTGGAAATTACCGACAGGTAGGATGTCACCGGAGTAGGAGCGCCCTGATAAACGTCGGCTGTCCAGAGGTGGAAGGGAACAAGTGAGAGTTTGAAGCCTATGCCCGAGATGACGAACGCAAGCGCCACTACAAGGAGTGTGTTTACACCCTCATAAGTAACGGCAGCAGCTATTCCGTCGAAATACAGACTGCCGCTCAGCGCATATACAAACGAAAGACCCATTAGGAAAATCGCGGTTGAGAATACTGCGGTGAGGATGTATTTGACAGCTGCTTCGCGGCTCTCATAGCGGTGTTTGTCAAACGCCACCATGGCTGCAAGAGGCAGAGATGCTGTTTCAAGTCCGATGACAAAGAGTAGGAAATGGCGTGAAGAAATCATGAGATACATGCCGAAGAGTGTTACCAGCAACAGCTCGTAGAATTCACCACGACGAATTTTAACCATGTCCTCCTTTGCCCAGCGCAGTGCCTGAATCATTACAATCAGGGCACCGATGTTCAAAATGTTTTTGATGTTGACCTCTGCAACTCCGGCACTGTACATGCCGCTGAACGCATCGGGGTTGCCCTCAAGCAGCGAGGGGCAGAAGCCGAACGCAGTAACTGCGGCAAACGCTATGATGCTAATCCAGCCGATAGCGCCCTGAGAGCGCTTGGGCATGAACGTGTCACATAGGAAGACCAGAAGGAATGCGACAATAAGCGCAATCTCCTGCTTCATTACTAAAAACTGAGAATAATCCATTTTTCGTGTCTATTTTAGTTCATGCCTATAACGGCGAAGATTTGGGGACTGAATGTAAATTTAATCAGGCTCTCGAAGAAGTTGGGGAAGCAACCGATTGCCGCTACGCAGATTATGAGAACGATAGTTGATGTGCGTTCCCACCATGTGGCATCAGTGAGGGAGAGATGGTGCTCGTCGTATACCGGACCGAGAAGGAGCTTGCCTACGACGCGGAGGATATAAACGGCAGTTATGACGATAGAGCAGCAGGCGATGATGGTGAATACCAGACGGAGCGAGCCTTCGCCAGCAAGGTAGTCAGCCATACCTGCCTCGAACGAGCCTACGAAAATAGTCATTTCGGCAACAAATCCGCTAAGACCGGGCAGACCGAGAGATGCCATACCAGCGATGACGTAGCATACGGCGAGGAAAGGCATTATTTTCATAAGACCACCCATGAGACGGATGTCGCGGGTGTGGGTTCTACCGTAAATCATACCGATGAGCGCGAAGAAGAGAGCAGTCATGAGACCGTGCGAGAGCATCTGCATTATGGCACCTGTCATAGCTGTTGTGTTGAGCATCAGGATTGCAAAGAGCACGAGACCGCAGTGGCTCACAGATGAGTAAGCGTTGATGTACTTGAGGTCGGTCTGCACACATGCGCTGAATGCGCCGTATACTACAGATATGCCTGTTAGGATAAGGAATATCCATGCGAGGTCTTCGGCAGCCTGAGGCATGAGGTATATTGCCACACGGAAGCAACCGTAGCCACCGAGTTTCATAAGTACGCCTGCATGAAGCATAGACACTGCCGTGGGAGCGGAAGCATGACCGTCGGGGCTCCATGTGTGGAAGGGGAACATTGCTCCGAGTACACCGAATCCGACAAAAGTCATGGGGAAGAGGAAGTACTGCCAGTCTTTGCTTATGGATGAGTTCTGCGCAATTTCAATAAGGTTCCAGGTAAGGGGTTGTCCTTCGGGAGCCGAATGATAGTAAATGCCGATGAGACCAAGCATAAGGAAGGCAGATCCGCCCATGAGCATGAGGGTGAGCTTCATTGCCGAGTAGTTCTTGTTGCCGCTGCCCCATACTCCGATGAGTAGGTACATGGGAATAAGCGCTACTTCATAGAACATAAACATTGTGAAGAGGTCTATGGATATGAAGAATCCGAACACACCGGTTGACAGGAGAATGAGCCACAGGAAGAAGTCTTTTGTGTGAGGCTCAATTTTCCAAGAGGCAAAGCTGCCGGTGAGGAGGATTATAGACGAGAGGATGAGCATTGCTATTGAGATGCCGTCGACACCTACCGAAAGGTTGATGTTCAGAGGTCCGAACCAGCTCCATGAGCCGGTGTAAAGCATTGGAGCGGTTTCGCCGGCAGCCCTCAGAGCGAGGTAGTCAAGCAGGAGCCATACCGACAGAGCAGTCAGAGCCAGAGAGCCGGTAACAGCAACGGCGCGTATCTGACGGATGTTTCTGCACAGGGCGAGTCCCGCCAACATAATCAGCGGAATCACCACAAAATAAATCAGAATATTTGAAAACATAATTACTATACTTTTTCTAATTGCACCATTGTGTCAGGAATCAGATGAGGCAGATTGCTGTAATAGCTCCGAGCAGGAGTGCTCCTACGAGATAGAACCAGACATACATCTGCACTTTACCGCTCTGCAGACCTTTTATTGCTACGGATGCTTTGTTTGTCACTGCAGCGAGACCGTCCATAGCACCGTCGATAATGTGGCGGTCAAACCAAGCTATAGGACGAGACACACAACCGAAGATAATCTTGTGGGTGATGAACATGTAGAGTTCGTCCCAGTAGAAGCGGTGGTAACACCAGTCCCAAAGAGCGGGAAGGGCATTTTTCATTTTTGCAGGCAGAGGGTTTTCCTTGCGATACATAACTGTAGCGATGATGATTGCCACAATAGCTACTGCAAGAGAAATTCCAGCCACACTCCAGTCAAGGTGCTGAAGGTTTGTAAGGAATGAGGCACTGCCCTCATACATAGGCTTGCCGTTCCAAGTAACGAGGAATCCGAAGGGAACGAATCCAGCCACACAGCTTACAACCGCAAGAATGACAAGAGGAAGGGTCATTGTCCAGGGCTGGTCGTGGGGTGCGTGTTCGGGATGATGCACTTTGTGTTCTTTCCACCAGAAGATAAGGTAGTACAGACGGAACATGTAGAATGCGGTGAGACCGGCTACTACAGACATCCATATATACCATACCGTCGAGTTACCGAAACAGGCTGTAAGTATCTCGTCTTTGGAGAAGAATCCTGCAAAGGGTATTATGCCGGCGATAGCGAGACAGCCGATAAGGAATGTTATGTGAGTCACAGGCATGTATTTGCGCAAGCCATGCATGGCGGTGTAATCGTTTGAGCCGATAGCGTGAATGAGCGCTCCGGCGCAAAGGAAGAGCAGCGCCTTAAACATTGCATGTGTGAAGAGGTGGAACATACCTGCCATATAGCCTACACCATGATGTATTTCAGGACGGGCAACGCCGAGAGATACCATCATGAAAGCTATCTGCGAGATTGTCGAGAACGCAAGCACACGCTTGATGTCGACCTGTGTACAAGCGACCATGGCTGCATAGAAGGCAGTAAGGGCGCCAACAACGACTATTATGTCGAGGGCGGCTGTTTCCATGAGGTAGAGGGGGAACAGACGCGCTACCAGATATACACCTGCCACAACCATAGTAGCGGCGTGGATAAGCGCGCTGACGGGGGTAGGACCTTCCATCGCGTCAGGGAGCCAGATGTGAAGGGGCATCATAGCAGATTTACCCATACCGCCCATGAAGATAAGCACGAGAGCCCATGTGAGTACAGATGCACCCATGAACATCGGCGCAGCGCTTGAGGCAAAGATGTTGCGGATGTTTTCTGCAGTCGAGATGCTTACCTGGCTCACGCCGGCGATGCCGTCAACAGGAGCTGATGTGAGCGAAGCGAAGTCGAAAGTTCCAGTGTAGAAAGACAGCACGAGTATGCCGATAAGAAATCCGAGGTCGGCGAATCGTGTTACGATAAACGCTTTCTTTGATGCCGATACGGCAGAGGGTTTCTTGTAGTAGAATCCAATCAGGAGATACGAAGAGGCTCCCACAAGCTCCCAGAAGATATACATCTGGAATATGTTTGTAGCCACAACGAGACCGAGCATTGAGAAGCTGAATAGAGAGAGGAACGCGTAAAAGCGCTGGAATCCATGCTCATACACTCCGTGATGGTCGCGCATATAGCCGAGACTATAGAGGTGTACCATAAAGGAAATCGTGGGGATGACAACGAGCATCATCGCCGAAATCGGGTCAAGCAGGAAACCGAGTCTGATTACAAGGGAGTCGGTGAACTGCAACCATGTTGCATTGAATACAGTAAACTGGAGGCGTTCGCCAGCCTGAGTTACAAACTCGGGTGCTCCGCTGAAGAAGTATGTGAATGCGGTGATGTACGACAGCACCAGCACAGTGCCCATTCCAAGGGTGCCGAGAGTTCCCGCGAGTCTGTGGCTCATTTTCATGCCGGTGAGACCGAGCAGCAGGAACATGAACAGCGGAATGACCAGTATCAAAAGAGGTAAAGTGATGTCCATTGCGCTTAAAATTTCATTTTAGTGATATCGGTTACATCAATATTTTTCGATGCACGGAAAATGTTGATGATAATAGCAATAGCGAGAGCTGTCTCGGCAGCTGCGATTGCAATAGCGAAGAGAGTGAAGAACATACCTTCGAGCTGCCCGGGGAACAGGTAGCGGTTGAACACCACAAAGTTGATGTCTACGCTATTGAGCATCAGCTCAAGCGAGATAAGCATCGCAATCATGTTTTTGCGGGTAACGAAACCATAGACTCCGCAGCAGAACATCACGAGCGATGGTACCAAATAGTAAATTACTGAAATATCCATTGTCGATTATCTTTTGCGGGCGATAACCACGCCACCTATTATACATGCGAGCAATAACACACTGATAGCCTCGAAAGGCAGGAGGTACTGGGCATCGCCTGTTCCCATAAGAGTGCGACCGATAACCTGCATGGATGGATTTTCCATTTCAGGGAGCGACGCGAACATAACCGAGCAACGGCTAACGAGCGCATAGCCGGCAACTACAAGAGTAGCCAACGCCAGGATGAGACCGAGTGCTTTTTTACGGGATACAAGCTTTTCGCTGCTGTGACCGGGATGGGAAGTGAGCAAAATCGAGAATACGAAAAGCACTACAATACCACCTGCATACACTGCAATCTGTACCGCGCCGAGAAACTCGTAATCGAGTTTGAAATAGAGAGCGGCTGTAGCAAACAGTGTGAACAGCAGATAGGTTGCGCTACGCAAGATTTTGCGGGTAGTCACAGTCAGTACCGAAAAAACGATAATCGACAGAGCGATTACCACATACATGATGATACTTCCAACTGATTCCATATCTGAAGTTTAGTTATTATTTTCTTTTTCTGCACCGAGATTATCAGCAGCAGCGCTCTGCTCTGCATCGATAGCCTCCGCTGCCTGAGCTGCTGCTTTCTTGGCGGCAGCTGCTGCTTTTGCGGCAGCAATCTTAGCCTCGCGTTCTGCCTGAATGCGAGCCAGTTCCTCTGGAGATGGTGCCGGCTCTTCTTTTTCAGGAAGATAGTTCAGCTTGCGCACCAGCTTTTCGCGGGTAAACACTGCCTGCTCGAAATCGTTAGAAAACTCAAGGGCATCCTGCGGGCAAGAGGTTACACAGAGCTGACAGAATGTACAGCTTCCGAGGTCGTAGCTGTATGTGTCGAGTTTGCGTTTTTTCTTTCCGTCAGGGGTATCCACCATCTTGGTTGTGAGGGAAATGGTGCCGTTAGGACAGTTTCTCTCGCAGATGCCGCAAGCTATACATTTGTGGCGCCCTTCTGAATCATACTTAAGTTCAAGAACAGCGCGAAACCGGTCGGGCACTTTTACAGTGTCGCGGTTTTCGGGGTACTGCTCTGTAATTTTAGGGGTGATGAACTCCTTGCCTGTAACCTGCATGCCTTTCAAGAGGCTTGCAATGCCGGAACCCAAGGATGAAAAATAGTCTTTTACACTACCCATAGTTTATTATTTGTAATTACTTTTTCGTATTGGTTTATTTTTATTTCACTTGTCCGCCAAGAATGTCGAGCAATTCTGTGGTAATGCTTTGCTGTCGCAGTTTGTTGTATTCGAGCTGCAACTGTTCGAGGAGTTTTGTAGCGTTGTCGTTTGCGCTTTGCATAGCCATTACGCGGGCAGCCTGCTCGGAGGCTCTGTTTTCAGTAAATATGTCCTGCATGACAGCAAGCAGCAGCATCGGCAGCGCTGCGTTGAATATCGAAGCGGCATCCGGTTCGAAGATGTAGGGACGGTTTG
The DNA here is from genome assembly GCA_003762715.1 of Muribaculaceae bacterium Isolate-104 (HZI). Classification (GTDB taxonomy): domain Bacteria; phylum Bacteroidota; class Bacteroidia; order Bacteroidales; family Muribaculaceae; genus Paramuribaculum. The sequence goes on from RIBJ01000036.1 coordinate 9,488, forward strand.
AAGGTCTCACTCCTTCGGCATAGAATGCCTGAGTGGTTACGGGGAGAAACTGCCCGAATACGGGGCGCTGTCGGCTGACACTGCGGAAGTTCATGTACAGGTAGTCGACACGGTCTGTGTCTCCTGCAACAAACGCGTCTCTGAGAAGGTCTACGAATTTCTTGACTCCGAGCCCAGTTGTTTTGGAATCTATTCCGTCGATGGTGCGCAAAGTGATATTTCCGGCGGCGATGCGTGAAACCGCTTTTTGCATTTTTTTGCCTATAGGCAATATTTCGACAGCAATGTTTTTACCGAATTTTTCGCGAAGTTCGTTTACCCGAGTAACGAGCAGCTTGAAAATATTCACATTATAGGCGCCGCACAGACCGTCGTCTGACCCGAACACCAAAATGGTTATTTTTTTCACTTCGCGCTCTTCCATCAGCGGTGATGTGAAGGGGGTGTCTGATCCAAGTATGTTTCCAATCACCTGCTCTATCTGCCCGCGGAAAGGTTGCAGACGCCTGAGGCTCTGCTCTGCCTTGTGCATCTTTGCGGAAGAAATCATCTTCATAGCGCCGGTAATCTTCTGCGACGAAGCTACCGACCCGATGCGTCCTTTAAGCTCTCTAAGGGTTGCCATGACTGGTGAATGGTTTTATATCGTTAGTATAGTATCAGTTATAACGTGCAGCGATTTCCTGAGCGGCTACATTGAGTTTTCCGGCAATGTCATCGGTCATCTGTCCCTGACGAATCAAATCGAGGACATCGCTCTGGTGGCGCGCATGGAGCAGCTGAAGGAAAAGCTTTTCAAATTCGGCTACCTTGTCGACGGGCACATTTTCAAGCAATCCTTTTGTTCCACAATATATGACAGCCACCTGCTCCTCTACTGCGAGAGGATGGTACTGGGGCTGTATGAGGAGCCGTTCGTTCTTGCGACCTTTGTCTATGACGCGCGCTGTAACGGGGTCGATATCGCCACCGAACTTAGTGAAAGATTCGAGTTCACGGAACTGTGCCTGATCGATTTTCAATGTACCGGCAACTTTTTTCATTGATTTTATCTGAGCGTTGCCACCCACACGAGATACTGAGATACCGACGTTGATTGCCGGGCGTATGCCTCGGTTGAACAATGCGGTTTCAAGGAATATCTGTCCGTCGGTAATCGAAATTACGTTTGTAGGGATATATGCGCTTACGTCACCTGCCTGTGTTTCGATGATAGGGAGCGCGGTCAAAGAACCTCCACCCTTTACAATTGACTTCAAGGGAGCAGGAAGGTCGTTCATATTTTCAGCGACTTTCTGATTGTCGATGATTTTTGCCGCACGTTCAAGCAGACGCGAATGGAGGTAGAAAATATCACCGGGGTAAGCCTCACGACCGGAGGGGCGTTTGAGAATAAGGGAAATCTCACGGTACGCCACCGCCTGTTTTGACAAATCGTCATAAACAATCAACGCATCTCTGCCGGTGTCGCGGAAGTATTCGCCGATAGCTACGCCGGCAAATGGAGAATAATAACGCATTGAGGCGGAGTCAGCCGCAGTTGCCGCAACTACAACAGTATAGTCAAGCGCACCATGCTGCCTGAGTGTTTCAACTGTAGCGGCAACTGAAGACGCTTTCTGACCAATGGCTACATAAATGCAGTAAACGGGTTTGCCGGCTTCAAATTCTGAACGCTGGTTAATTATTGTGTCAATCGCTATGGCAGTTTTGCCAATCTGTCGGTCTCCGATAATCAGTTCTCGCTGACCGCGACCAATGGGAACCATAGAGTCTACCGCTTTAATGCCGGTTTGCAACGGCTGCTTTACGGGCTGACGGAAAATTACACCCGGAGCCTTGCGTTCGAGCGGGAGTCGGACAAGCGAACCTTCAATAGGACCTTTGCCGTCAATAGGCTGACCGAGGACATTGATGACACGTCCGAGCAAACCCTCGCCTACCGGAATAGACGCAATTTCACCTGTGCGTTTCACAGTCATGCCTTCGGTGACTTTATTGACATTGTCGAGCAAAATCACACCGACATTGCTTTCTTCAAGGTTGAGAGCCACACCTGTGACACCATTTTCAAACTCTACAAGTTCGTTAGCACAGACGTTGTCGAGTCCGTAGACATGCGCGACACCGTCACCGACCTCAAGTACCGTGCCGGTTTCTTCAAATGACACTTTTGAGTTAATGTCGGCGAGCTGCTGCTTCAACACTTCTGAAATCTCGCTTGGATTTATCATCGTTATTTGCTTATAAGGTTCAAACGCAATTGCTTTAATTCATTGACCACCGATGCATCGAGCCGTTCATTCCCGGTCTGCACTGTGAAACCGCCGATAAGATCGGGATTTACACTTGAGGTGTACTCCATAGAGTCGCCACCGATATGGGCGGCGATGATTTTTTTCAGTTTTGCCTCAGTATCCGCATCAAGGTCGGAGGCAGACTGCACTTTGACCACTTTAATGCGGTTAGCCTTGCGGTATGCGTCAATGTACGCAAGCGCAATGGGTCGTGCCAACGGGAAGCGCTTGTTCTGCCCCAACAATGCAAGAAATCTTGCAAAGACGGCATTATCAGAGCCGGCTGCCGCCGCTGCTGCAAGCAAAGCCGATTTGTCCGCATTTCCGACATAGGGGTTATCCAGAGCCTTCTGTATGTCGGGAGTTGATGCGAACGAAGCGTCAAGGTTTTTCATGAGGGTGTATATACTTCCGGCATTTCCACAGTCGGAGGCAAACTCATAAAGAGCCTTGGCGTAACGTTTTGGAATGAGACTTTCGTTCATATTCCGGACAATCAGTTTTGTTTTTCCATGTCGCCTATAAGTGAGTCAACGAGTTTCTGCTGCTGTTTTTTGTCAGCGAGCTCGTCTCTCACCACCTTGGCGGCTATATCAAGAGCAAAAGCACTCACCTCGTTACGGAATTGCTTTTCAGCCTCTTTGCGTTCCTGAGCTATGGACACCTTGGCGGCATCCATTACTTTAGCGGCTTCCTTGCGGGCAGCATCACGCGCTTCTTCGATAATCTGGGTTTTCATGCGTTCCGCTTCCCTCAGCATGTCTGCCTGCTGTTTTCTTGCTTCGGCAAGTGTGGTGTCAGCCTGCTCACGGGCGTGGTCAAGCTGCTCTTTGGCGTTTTGAGCGTACTCAACCCCTTTGTCAATGAGGTCGGCACGGCTTTCAACACCTTTCATGATTGCCGGCCAGCCCCATTTGTAAAGCACAAAGAAGAGGATGGCAAAAGCCACGAACATCCAAAATATCAAGCCGAAGTCTGGCGTGAAAAGTTCCATTTTGAGCGAGTTGGATTAAAGGAATAGAGAAAGTACACAAACGATAACTGCGAACAGAGCCACACCCTCTACAAGGGCTGCAATCACAATCATGTTGCTTCGGATGTCACCGGCACTTTCAGGCTGGCGCGCTATAGCTTCCATGGCTGCGGCACCGATTTTACCGATTCCGAGTCCGGCACCGATAGCTGCGATAGCCGCACCGATGCATGCACCTACTCCGAGAGTTCCTTCAATTGCTGCTAAAATCATTGCTAACATAATAAGTCTGTTTAAATAGTATATTAAATTTATTTTTGTTCAATTTCAGTAAGCGGGGTGTTACCATGTTTGTCGTGAGCATGACCATCTTCCTGACCAAAGGCAATGAAGAGGGTTGAAAGCATGGTGAAGACATATGCCTGAATAAAGCTGACAAGCACGTCTATAAGGAGCATGAATACTGAGAAGCACACTGATACAACTGAGGTGGCTCCGGCCACGGCAGCACCCATCGCTCCAAATATAAATATGAGCAGCGTAAGCACTAACACTATCATATGTCCGCCCATCATGTTTGCGAACAGACGGACAGTAAGCGCCGCCGGTTTTGTAAACACTCCGAAAATTTCGATAACAGGCATAATGGGGAGAGGAAACTTCAGCCACATCGGTACATCAGGCCAAAGCACTTCTTTCCAGTAGTGCTTGGTGCCCATAAAGTTAGTGATGAAGAATGTTATCAGCGCGAGTACAAGGGTCACAGCAATGTTGCCTGTAAGGTTGGCGCCGCCGGGAAACACGACTATGAGACCGAGCAGATTCATATACAGTATAAAGAAAAATACTGTAAGAAGATAAGGCGCGAATTTCAGTGCTTTGGCACCAAGGGTGGGCTTTATTACACCGTCATAAATGAATGTTATGAGCGATTCCAAGGCACCCACGAATTTTCTGGGAGCTTTATGCCCCATTCTCCTGTGCCAGCGCGCCACTGACATTATGCTCAGTATGACGAGAATTACGGTAATAAACAGCGCGCACACATTTTTTGTTATTGAGAAGTCCCACGGTTTATATTCTTTCCCGTCAATAATCTCTACAATCTTGCCTTTGTACGGGCTATCTTTTCCGGCAATTTTAAACGTCGCGGAGCCGTCGGTGTATGTCTGCCCGTGGTCAATTTTTGATGACATGAAGCAGTGCAGACCATCTTTGCCCCACACAATTACCGGAAGAGGCATGCGCATGTGGTGATTGAATGGTACTTCCCAGCCGTATCCATCGCCGAGATGCTCGAAGATAATCTCTTTCGGATTTATCGCCGCGCCGGAATTTTCAGTGTTTGTGGAGGCAGCAGCCGCCACAGGCAATGCCATAGCGATTGCCATGATGACACACACTGAGAATTTTCTTAATATGTCGTTCAACAGATACATACTGACACCACATTGTTATCAACATCCACAATACCACCTTCGACAATGGCGGAGGCCGTATCTCCTGCCGCTGTCACATAAGATATTTTACCCAGCGTGAGGGCAGACACCAGCGAGGCGTGATTGCGCAATACTGTAAACTCGCCCATCGCTCCGGGCAGAGTGACAGATGAGACTTCGCCTTCAAAGATAATATCTTCCGCCGAGATAATCTTCAGTGTCATGGTGGTTGCTTCTATGTTAATGTTGTTTATTTAATATTAGCCTTGAGCTTCGGCAAGCAGTCTCTTGCCTTTTTCTATCGCTTCGTCAATAGTGCCCACGTTCAGGAATGCCTGTTCGGGATACTCGTCCATTTCTCCACTGAGAATCATCTTGAATCCGCGGATAGTCTCGCTCAGGGGCACCATTACACCGGGTACTCCGGTAAACTGCTCTGCTACAAAGAATGGCTGCGAAAGGAAGCGTTGCGCACGACGCGCGCGACTCACCACAAGTTTGTCTTCATCGCTAAGCTCGTCAACACCAAGAATTGCTATGATGTCTTGAAGCTCATTGTATTTCTGAAGAAGCTGTTTCACCGCCTGTGCTGTGTTGTAGTGTTCTTCTCCGATGATATTGGGGTCGAGAATACGCGAGGTAGACTCAAGAGGATCCACTGCCGGGTAAATGCCAAGTTCGGCAATCTTACGGCTCAGCACGGTTGTGGCATCGAGGAAGCTGAATGTTGTAGCCGGAGCCGGGTCAGTCAAGTCGTCGGCAGGCACATAAATAGCCTGTACAGAGGTGATTGAACCGTTTTTTGTCGAGGTAATGCGCTCTTGCAGGGCACCCATCTCAGAGGCAAGAGTCGGCTGATAGCCCACAGCAGACGGCATACGTCCGAGAAGAGCCGACACCTCACTGCCTGCCTGCGTGAAACGGAAAATATTGTCGATAAACAGCAGAATTTCCTTGCCTCCGCCATCCTGGTCACGAAATTGCTCGGCAACTGTAAGTCCTGAAAGCGCTACGCGGAGACGAGCACCCGGCGGCTCGTTCATCTGTCCGAAAACGAGGGTAGCCTGAGACTCATGAACCTTCTGCATGTCCACATCCTCAAGGTTCCACTCCCCTTTTTCCATTCCTTCCTGGAACTTTTCGCCATATTTAATAACTCCGCTCTCAATCATTTCACGCAACAGGTCGTTGCCCTCTCTGGTTCGTTCACCGACACCGGTAAATACCGAGAATCCGTTGTGACCTTTTGCGATATTGTTGATGAGCTCCATGATAAGCACGGTCTTGCCCACACCGGCGCCGCCGAACAGACCGATTTTTCCACCTTTGCTATATGGTTCCAGCAGGTCTATCACCTTGATTCCGGTGTACAGAATCTCTGTGCCTATCGTTAGCTCGTCAAACTCAGGAGCCGGCTGGTGGATGGGTCGCAGATTTTCACGTTCAAGCCCGGGCAGACGGTCGATAGCCTCTCCGACCACATTCAGAAGGCGACCCTTTACCTGCTCGCCGGTCGGAACCGCTATCGGGCGCTCAAGGTTGTCGACACGGACACCACGCTGAAGTCCGTCTGTACTTTCCATCGCCACACAGCGCACTGTATTTTCACCAATGTGCTGCTCAACCTCAAGAATCAGTATGCTCCCATCAGGGCGGTCAACTTTCAAGGCTGTATAAATCGGGGGTAACTCGTTGCCAGCGCCTTCGAAAGCAACATCGACCACCGGACCGATAACCTGGGCAATTTTTCCGAACTTGTCGCTCATATATTTCAAAAAATGTTTTTTTATCAGTAAAGGAGATTTAGAAATGGATGCCGTACACTACAACAAGTACCATGAGCACAAGGTTGAATAGATTAATCGGCAAGAGGTACTTCCATTCAAGTGCAAGCATCTGGTCAATTCTCAAACGCGGGAATGTCCACTTGAACCAGATTATGACGAATGAAATCGCTATAGCCTTTGCAATGAACCACACTACAGAAGGTATATAATCCATTATAGCGTTGAATCCGTCCCAACCGGGGAAATGCAGAGGCATCCAGCCGCCAAAGAACAGAAGAGTGGCAACTCCGGACACAATAAACAAGTTCAGATACTCGGCAAGGTAGAAAAAGCCGAAATGTATGCCGGAATACTCTGTGTGATAGCCGGCTGTGAGCTCGCTCTCTGCCTCAGGAAGGTCAAACGGACCGCGATTTGTCTCCGCAGTACCTGCAATGAGGTATATTATGAACGCTATAATCGCAGGAATATGACCTGAGAAAATGAACCACAATCCGCTCTGAGCCTCTACTATGTCGCCTACCGACATTGAGCCTGCGAAACAAACCATAGTAAGTACCGACAGCCCTATTGACAGCTCGTAGCTGACCATCTGGGCTCCGGAACGAAGAGCGCCTATCAGGGTGAACTTGTTGTTACTTGACCAACCGGCAAGAAGAATGCCGAGCACACCTATAGAAGAAACGGCTATCAGGAAGAATATACCGATGTTGAAATCAATGACCTGAAGACCGTTGCCCCACGGAAGGACAGCAAAGGCAAGCATTGACGCAAGGATAACAAGATAGGGAGCCAGCGCAAAAAGAAATTTGTCGGTGTGGTTAAGATATATAATCTCCTTAATCAGCATCTTGAACATGTCGGCAAAACTTTGCAGCAAGCCCATCGGTCCTACTCGATTCGGACCGAGACGGCACTGGAAAGCAGCGCAGACCTTGCGCTCGAAATAGATATAGAACAACGCAAGCAGCGAATAGGTGAGCAACAGAGCTACGCCTATAAGAACGCACTCGGTGGTGATTGTTAGCCACTCCGGCATCAGCGAGCTGAGCGTCGTGTGAATCCAATTGGTAAACAATGAGAAATCAAACATAACCTTTGTCTTTTCGGAAATTATTATGTTCCTGGTTACTATTAACGGTCAATATCGGGCACAATATAGTCAAGCGAGCCACCTATGGTTATCAGGTCGGCAATCTTGCCACCTCTTGTAAGGCTGTCGACTACCGCAGCTGCAGGAAGCGACGGGGTGACAAGTTTCAAACGGTACGGGTTGGTTGTGCCGTCGCTTTCAAGGTAAACCCCGAATGTGCCGCGGCAGCCTTCCACAGTACGGAACCAATGTCCGGCGGGCAACTTGATTACCTTCGGAACTTTCACACAGTATTCGCCGTCGGGAATATTGTCAACAAGCTGTTCAAGAATGCGGGCACTCTGAGCAATTTCGTCCATTCTCACCTTGAAGCGAGCCATGGAATCGCCTTCGCTACGCACTACCTCGTCAAATTCAAGTTCGCCGTATATGCTGTACGGGTTTGTCTTGCGAACATCGCAAGCCCATCCGGATGCTCTTCCGCTCGGTCCTGTAACGCCCCAGGAAATTGCGTTTTCCCGGCTCAGGACACCAACTCCCTCCATTCGGTTTTTAGTTATCACATTGCCGGTGAAGAGCTTGTCGTATTCCTTAAGATTTTTGGGAATCACTGCGAGCAGAGCCTTTACATCGTTTACAAAATCTGGGGCAAGATCCTGCATCACACCACCGACACACTCGTAATTGAATGTCATTCTGGCTCCACAAGTCTTGTCCATTATATCAAGAATCTGTTCACGAACTCTGAGAGCATAGAAAAGCATGGTGGTAGCACCGAGGTCCATACAGAATGTGCCGATAAACAGGCAATGCGATGCTATACGCGACAACTCATCCATCATAACTCTTATCACCTTGGCACGGCGACTGATTTCAATGCCGGCAGCCTCTTCAATAGCGAGGCAGAGTCCATGATGATAGGGATGAGCCGAGAAATAGTCGAGACGATCCATGAAATGGAGTGTCTGAGGATATGTGAGGCTCTCGCATATTTTTTCCACACCTCGGTGGATATAGCCCATATACACATCTATTTTCTTGATGGTCTCTCCATCTACAGCTGTGCGGAAACGCAGCACTCCGTGAGTGGCAGGGTGCTGGGGACCTATATTGACAACAAAGTCGTTTTCCTCAAATACCCGTTCCTGTCGGCATTCTATCTTGCCGTCCTCTGCGCGAGAATATACATTTGTAAAATCCGACTGCCGTTCGTTGTCCTGCGGCACAGGATTCACTTCCGGACTGGCATCATAATCCTTGCGCAGCGGAAATCCCTTCCAGTCAATGCTGAGGAATAGACGGCGCATATCCGGATTGCCGAGAAATACAATACCGAAGAAATCATATACTTCGCGTTCGTATATTCCGGCTATATGCCAGAGGTCTGCGACAGATGTCAACGCGGGGTTCTCTCTGTCGGCAGTCGAAATCTTAACAGCTATACGCTTGTTGTACTTGGTAGAGGTGAGATAATAAATACAACCTAATTTCTCAACCCAGTCCATGCCCACGATTGTGACGAGGAAGTCGTAGGAGAGTTCGGGGGTGTCGCGAAGAGCTTTGGCAAGGTCATGCCATTGCGAGTCGTCAATCACCACTGTCAGGATATCGCCCTCCTCAAATGTAGCTTTGGGGAAGAGACCGGTTATAATTTCCTGAGTGTCTGCCATATCGTTGATTGGTTTCTTATTCTGTTAATATTATAAAATAGGTAATCAGTCCTCCACGTCAGCTATGGGGTGCTTTGCCAGAAACTCTTTCTGACTTTCCTGACGGTTAACACCGCCGAAGAATTTTTCCACTTTAATTTTTCGTGAAAGCTGCATGATTGCGTAAATCATCGCTTCAGGGCGGGGCGGACAACCCGGAAGATATACATCAACAGGTATAATCTTGTCCACTCCCATTACCACATGGTATGACTTTTTGAAAGGACCGCCGGAAACCGCGCAAGCGCCACAGGCAATCACATATTTAGGTTCGGCAAGCTGGTCGTAAAGACGTCGAAGCACCGGCGCCATGCGGTGTACGATTGTTCCTGCAACCATTATAAAGTCTGCCTGACGAGGGGACGAACGGGCAACTTCCCAACCGAAGCGCGCCATATCGTAGCGGGCGGCTCCGAGCGACACAAATTCTATACCGCAGCAACTTGTTGCGAAAGTCAGAGGCCATATAGAATTTGAGCGTCCCCAGTTTATAAGTTTGTCAAAAGAACCGACAATAACATTGGTGCCGTTGTCCTGAAGTTCCTTGACCAGACTCTCTATATATTCGTTATCTTTCCATGCCTCATACGGCATGCTTTTGGTTGTCACTTCCATTCAAGGGCTCCTTTCCGCCAGGCATAAACAAGACCCAGCACTAAGATTATGAAAAATACTGCGATGCTGACAAGACCTGCGCCTCCGAGTTCGCGAACCCGAACCGCCCAGGGGAAAAGAAACACACATTCCACATCAAACATCAGGAACAGGATGGCAAACAGATAGTAGCCTACCTTGAACTGAGCCATACTTTCTCCACGGGTGGGAATACCACATTCGTATGCCTCACCTTTCTGCGGGTTAAAAGACCGCGGGGAAATTAACCCGGCGAGCCATAACGCCAGTGCCACCAAACCTATGCCGGTCAAGGCTGCGGCTATGGCAAGCGTTGAATTTTGAATCGACAGTAATACCATATTATTGTTGTGTCAAATATATTTGTCATGGTCAAACACCTGCAATTCAGCAGATAACGCCCGATATTGCGCCAAAATTGCCGACTGCGGTAAAGTCAAACCGGTTTTTGTTGCGCAAATATAGGCAAAATATTGCAACTATAAGGCAGGTTCTTTTCTGTTTTTTTTAAACAATTGAATCATTCGGCAATAATTTTCAACATAAAGGTGATTGCACACAATGCAAAAAAAGTGGCTGCACTTTTTAAAATGCAACCACTTTATGCCTTTTCTTGCAATCTGCTTCAAGGAGTGTATACCGCTTCAAATACCGCATCCACGGCAAACACACCCATGCAGGTGAATTCCAGTTCCGACCCGGAATTCAAATCGACCTTCATCCTGAGATTGGTGACCGTATAACGCGGATATGGCGTGCCCGCGATAGACGGTACAAGCTCATCGCTCGTAAGAATATAACCGCCATCCACAATCGTCACCGCAAGCCCGGCAAACTCCATTGTGCCGAGTTTTGGCATCTCTGCCGCAAACGCCGCGTTGTTTACTTTCAGCACACCGGTCATTGTGCGCGGATCTATGTCTACGACATAATTGGTTTCTGTGGAAACATACGCAGAGCCGGACGCGCTGTTCACTGTCTCCGTGGCTCCTTCAAAAACAGCCCGGTATGGTACATTCGTCACACTCACCGAGCCATTGACCCCATAGCTTACCGTCACACCGTCCATTTCCACTTCATCAATCTTTTTTAACGGCTGAGCCAAAATCTCAACATCCGTAAACACCGGTGTGTTATCACTGTCCGGTGTCAGTCTCGCAACATCTATAATCTTAGTTCCGGTACGAGAATCAACCGAAAACGGCACATTTGAAAACACATAAGAAGTAGGTGACATTTTATCGGAAAACCTTATGTTTTCCATCTTTATCTCCGCTGTCAGCGCATCCTCATCGTATTTGATTCTGTATGTCGGACCCTCAAACACAAGTCCAACCCCGGTCGCATTGTCGGAAACATAAGAAAACGACGAAGCGCTTACCGCCTCATAAATCTCTTTATCGGGATTTTCGTCACTGTTGCCGCCACACGAGCACAGACACAATCCCGCAATGCAGGCTATAGGCATAACATATCTTTTCATATTCTATCTTAAAACCAAGTTTTCATTCAAATAGTTTTTTCTTATTCAATCGGCTTGCCCGAAATTCATTCTCAGAGTCACGCCCCACATCACAGGCATTCCCCTCTGACAGAAGGTATTGCCAACAGATTTGAAGCTAAACACCTTATAGTCCGTTCCTGTAAGGTTTTTGCCCCAAAGCTCGAGCCTTGCCCATTTATATTTTACAGCCACCGAACCTCCGGCTAACGCATAGAACGGCTGCTGCCTTGTATTTTCTTCATCCCAGAAAATTTTACCTACGCCCCGCACATTGGCATTGAACTCCACACAGTCAACAAACTTTGACAGCGGCAACGAATAGGTCACCCCGGCAAAAAAAGTATTTCTCGGCGCATATGGCACAAACTTGCCGCTCAAATCAGCGATACCGTTGTCAAACCTGCTGAATGTCGCATGTGTGTAGCCATATGAAGCATTAAACATCCAGTGATTGTCCGGAGCATAGCTCACCTGCGCTTCCGCGCCATAACTGCGGCTCTTACCGGCATTTGTGGTTATACGCCCCGTTGTGGTTCCATCGGGAAATGTGGTCACCTGCTGGTTTCTGCAATCAATATAAAATACGGCGATATCCGTAAGAACTTTGCCTCCGGCACAAACTATATGCCCGCCGACCTCGTAGTTCCAGCTCTTTTCCGGCTCATATCCCACAATATCGTCAATGTCGTATTTCATTCCAAGCCCCATCATGCCCATTATCCGCTGCTGAAGCACATCACTGAACATCTGAGTATTGAATCCTCCCGATTTATATCCTTTGCCTACCGACACATAAACATTGCTTTGCGAATGCATAGGCAACGCATACGAAACCGTAGCTTTGGGCAAAAATTCCAGAAATGTCTTATGAAGGCGACCTCTGTCATCAATATTGACAGGCTCGTATGAATACACCTTTATATTATCAGGGTTTGTGGCATCGTACACAGTATATCCCGTGTTGGCTGTACTCCGGTAACGAAGCCCTACCCGCTCAAAATCAAGACGCATGCCGAGCGACAGATTCCACCTTCCCGCCTTGAACTCGCTTTCATGGTACACCGCCGCGCCCCATGAAGGCATGTCAAAATCGCTTCCAAGCACAAAACTGCGGTCGTTCCACCGAATAGGATAATCGGGGTTGACAGCATTACGTTTTTCTTCTATAAGACGCTCTATGCCATGATTACGAAATGTCACAGGTGCGTCCATATCCGTGCTTTTATAGAATCCAAACGCTCCTGCGAGCCACCGGTACGACTTTCCGGCACGCCCTCGCGCTATTACATCTTGTGTCAACGCCCATTCATGTCTTTTCTGAGTCAGCGTAAAATAGTCAAGCGGAAGAAAGTCCTGATCAAGCGTCATATTGTCGTCTATGTACTGAACGCTTGTGATGCCCGACAAAGACCAGTTGTTACCGGTGTACTTTATTGTAAGTCCGTCAGCAAAACTATTTCGCCGATAAAAACAGGTGTCATTATAGTTGATTTCGCCACTGCCCTCATAGGCATACGGATAACCGGCAGAACGAGACAGAGCTATCCATGCGCTATTCTCGACTTTCAGCCGTGGTGCGGGACGCCAGTCGGTTTTCCACCTGAGACTTCCACCCTTCTCACGGTCTGCCTTGTGACCGAGATACTCATTGGTGAACACACCACCGAAATAATGAAAATCTCCGACAAAAGCCATTCCGAGATTCGGTTTTATAAGCTGGTAGTGACTCAGCGCCATGCGCAACAGATTGCCCTTGCCGGTCTCAGCCATCACACGGCTCCCCTGGTAATTCAAGGGAGATATTGTATATATATTGATAAGCCCTCCCATTGTGTTTCGTCCGTAGAGCGTGCTTTGCGGACCGCGAATCACTTCGATACGCGCTATATCGGGCATGTCAAAATCATAATTGTCTTTATTCAGGAAAGGCACATTGTCAACATTCAGCCCTACCACTGGCTGGTCTATACGCGCTCCTATGCCACGCACATATATGCTTGATGTCATACGGCTGCCATACTGCGGTATATAAAAATTAGGAGCCACCTCGCTTGCGCCCTTGATATTGGACATATCCAGACGCTCAATCTGACTGCGGTTGATAATCGTTGACGCAAGCGGATGTAACGTAAGGTCTGCCTTCTGTTTTATCGCTGTCACCGTCACCTCTCCAAGAGTGCTTTCTACCGAATGGGCAGTATCTGCCGACGCCGTTCCGCGCGCCTGCGGCACACAAAAGAGCCATAACAGCATAGACAGCAGTGCGTATTGCTTCATTATCTGGTTGGTTATATTACTATGCGATGAATAGGATTAACAAAACAACAACCCCGGTTCGCTAATAGTTGTGCAAAGATAGTACATATTGGCGACATAGCCAACTAATGCCCCCATATCAGTTGCAAATCCGTTCAGTATTCACATTTATTACTTAACAACCTCCAAACCTCTACAAAATGCATTAAAATGCAAAAATATTACATAAGCCTGTGCGCCAAACTTGTTGTTTCGGAGGTTTTTACTACTTTTGCCGTCGCAAATAACTATTCCACCATAAAATGAATAAACAGCCAGCCAAACTATATGGTCTGATCGGCTACCCCCTCGGACATTCGTTTTCTCAGGACTACTTCAACAAAATGTTTGAATCGGAAGGCATAGATGCCGGATACCTTAATTTCGAACTGCCTGACATTGGAGACCTTATGGAAGCCATAGCTCAGTACCCCAACCTGTGCGGGCTAAATGTCACAATCCCTTATAAAGAACAAGTAATCCCTTATATGGACGAAATGGACTCTGTCGCTGCCGAGATAGGGGCGGTAAACGTTATAAAGTTTTATGGTTCCGGAACTAATCTCAGACTGAAAGGCTACAACAGCGATGTCATAGGATTTACCGATTCCATAGCTCCGTTTATAAACGACAAACGCAAAAAAGCGCTCGTTCTCGGAACCGGCGGCGCGGCAAAGGCTGTGTGTTACGGGCTCAGACAGCTCGGCTTAGAGGTGCAGAGCGTTTCTCGCACCAGCCGTCCAGGTGTCATATCCTATGGAGAGATTACTCCCGAGACAGTTGCAGACCACAAAGTCATTGTGAACACTACACCTCTGGGCATGTACCCGCATGTGGATTCCTGCCCGGACATTCCTTATAGCGCTCTGACTTCAGACCATTTGTGTTATGACCTGCTGTACAACCCTGATACCACTCTTTTCATGCGCAAAGCGGCTGAACATGGCGCCGAAACCAAGAACGGACTTGAAATGCTACTTCTTCAGGCTTTCGCGGCATGGCAAATCTGGAACCGATAAACACAACCATATACCTTAAAATGAAAGAACCACAGCAAAAAACTAAAAAGGTGTTCATGCCCCGGACAGCAAAGGCTGTTTATATAATCCTTATAATACTGTGTCTGTTCCCGTTTGACAAATTAGGGCTAAAACAGTATATTACTCCGGCTGTAGCACTGTTCTTGGGTCTTATATACGCCATGATTTTTGCCTGCCCGTACCCGACATTCAACAAAAAAACCTCAAAATACCTGTTACAGGTATCTGTTGTGGGGCTCGGATTCGGTATGAGCGTTACCGAATCGCTGAAATCAGGCAGCGAAGGCATGATGTTTACCGTAGCATCTGTTTTCGGAGTAATGGTCATCGGCATAATAGTCGGCTGGTGGATGCACCTCAACCGCAAGACGGCATATCTTATTTCGTCCGGCACCGCGATTTGCGGCGGCAGCGCCATAGCCGCAGTCGGACCGGTTCTCAAGGCGAACAGCAATGAAATGGCAGTGTCACTCGGTGTCATTTTTATACTCAACGCCATTGCACTGTTCATATTTCCCCCAATCGGTCACTTCTTTGAAATGTCGCAGGCTCAGTTCGGCACATGGGCGGCAATTGCAATACATGACACCTCATCTGTTGTAGGAGCCGGAGAGACTTATGGTCCCGACGCACTCAAACTCGCCACTCTTATCAAGCTCACTCGCGCCCTGTGGATTATTCCCCTTGCGTTCGTAACCATGCTGATGTTCCGCGACAAGACCGCAAAAGTAAGCATACCCTGGTTTATATTTTTATTCATACTCGCTATGGTGGTCAACACCTACTGCGGCTTACCGGCGGCAGTTTCCGAATGGTGTGTATGGCTTGCCAAAAGAGGACTTGTGCTCACATTGCTCCTTATCGGTGCCTCACTCGCTCCCTCCACTATAAAATCTGTGGGTGCGCGTCCGCTTCTGCTTGCTATAATATTGTGGATAGTCATCGGCGCAAGCAGCTTCTTTGTAGTGCGCGCCACCATAGCATAAACCGGTTCTTTTGAAAGCGCCCTACTCCCTGGTACCGCTCTTGCCGGTGACAATTGCATTCGCCACCGGTATTGCGATAATGTTTTCGGGAGTCGGATTTCTAATGTGTATTCTGCCGCTTGCAGCAGCCGTTGTGCTTGCTCTGAGCGGCAGAAAATATTTTGCCGCGATAGCTGCAGCGGTGAGCCTCGGTGCCGCCGACATGTGGATACACACCCCGTCAGAGGAGATGCTTTCACAACTTCATGAATCAACATATGCCGAGTGTGATATTCTTTCGGTTCATGAAACCGAAAGCGCACGCCGCATTACGGCTATTGTGAGAAAAACAGGAATAGACTCTACCGGACTGCATGAAACAGCACCTTTAAAAGTTAGGGTTTATGTTCCTTCATTTCTGCCGGTAATAACTCCCGGCGACAGAGTGCTCTTTAAATGTGACTTCACTCCGCGAAGCTATATTGAACATGTACCTCGACAGCTTAACACCGCCGGAATACTTGCCAGACAAGGCATATGGGCACAGGCAACCGCAAAACCGGAAAACATAATACGGGTCGAGACATCTGCCGCATGGCGCATGAAATTCGTATCATTGCGCGAACACATCTCGTCACTGATACTGCGCAGCAGACTTTCCGGAGCGACAAAGGAATTTCTGGTAACCACCGTCATCGGCAATCCGGAGTATCTCGACAGAGAAGTGCGCGACAGTTTTGCCTCGGCGGGCATTGCGCATGTGCTGGCTCTCAGCGGTCTGCACGTCGGCATACTCGCTGCTTTCTGCTCTTTACTGTTTCTACCGCTCAGGCTGTCGTCTCGGCTACGACGCGCGCTGCCGTTGTGCATGATAGCGGTTTTGTGGTTGTTTGCCGCTGTAACCGGCATGTCTCCATCTGTGACCCGCGCCGTAATCATGGCAACGGTGCTTATAGGTGCCGGACTAATGCAACGCAGACACAGCCCGTGGAACTCTCTTTGTCTGGCGGCTCTGCTGATTCTCGCATTTGACCCCGGAGCGCTGCTCAGCGTCAGCTTCCAGCTCAGTTTTGCCGCTGTAGCCGGGATACTTGCATTTGGAAACGCTCTTAACCCGGTGTCAAGGGCACACCCGCAGTACCATTCATTAGCCGGGCTGCTCGCCATGAGCGCCGGAGCCATGCTCGCCACCGCGCTACCAAGCATGTGGTATTTCCACCGTCTGCCGGTATGGTTTCTTCTCGCCAATGTTCTGACCGTTCCGCTTCTCACTCCACTTGTAGGCGGAGGTATGCTGCTTGTTCTTCTTGAAAGCGCAGGTGTGCATTGTGACACCCTGTGCCACATCCTTGACGCTATTTATAACGGTGTGCAGGGCATTGCATCCGCGTGCGACTCTCTGCCGGCAAGCCACATCGACGGCATTTATCTGCCACTTCCGGTACTATTGTCCGGAATTGCGGCAGTAGCGCTTCTTGCTGCGGCTATCCACCTCAGAAAAAGAGCGTATGCTATAATGACATCAGTATGCGCGCTTGGTTCGGTTGCTGTATACGCGGCAACCCCTGCCGCAAATCCCAACGGAGTGTACATTGCCCCATCGACGTACCATACCGACATAATAGTAAGCTCCGCCACCGGACTTGACATAATAACGACCGCCCCGGCAAACGAACACGCCGGCATAGCGGCGTCTGCCAGAATTGTTTACTCGGATTTCATGCTTGAAAGAGGAATAGATACCGTAGGGGTAGCAACCGGTGACATCAACACGGAGTATGTGCACTACAACTACCCTGTTCTGACCGCCGGAAAGAAAACTTTATACATAGCCACCGGTAAAAACATTATCGCAAAGTCAGCAGTCAACGCCGACTATGTTCTGGTGTGCCGTGGTTACACCGGCACTATTTCCGCTCTGTCGGACAAGGTCAGAGCCCGTTCCATAATTCTCAGCGGAGACCTCCACCCGTCGCGACACAATAAATATGCCGACGAATGCGTTTCGCTCGGCATTGAATACATATCGCTCAAAAATCAGTCAGCAGGAAATCTTCTCGCAGCTGATTGAAGCCTCTTTTGAAATATTCACGAGAGAAATCTGCCGGGCGCAGCACCTCTCCGCCGTATGCCACCGGATCAAGGTCTATTTCCACCACATGAGCCGCACCCTCACGCCTGCAGCGTGTGCGTCCGAGACTGTTCTCTATCCCCTTGCACACCTCCGACAACGCTGCCGCACTTCCGCAGAAAAAACCGGTAGCCACTGCGTTAAGGTAATCGGCATCCACGCCGTTCAGCGCAGGGGTTGTATACGGCTCCGACTGCAAGTACTCACCCAGAACCTTAGACAACTCTGCTGACGCCGCCGCCACAAACCTGTCTTTGAGGCTATGATTGCTGCCTATTGAAATCCACACCCGGCGCGGCTCACAAGTCATTCTGTCGCACTCCTCTCATTGACAGCGCCACACGTCCGCGCTGAGCGTCCACATCAATAACCTTTACCCGCACCCGCTGTCCGACTTTCACCAGACCGGAGGGGTCGCTGACAAAATCTTCAGACAACTGCGAGATGTGTACGAGACCGTTTATTTTCAGCCCTATGTCCACAAAAGCTCCGAAGGCTGTGATGTTGTTTACCTTGCCTACAATCTCAAGACCGATGTGCAGGTCGGCAATCGCCGCCACATCCGGGTCGAATATTCGGGTCTCCTCCTCTTTCACACGCGGGTCGCGCGCGGGACGCTGCAGTTCGGCAACTATGTCATTGAGAGTGGGCATTCCGGTGTAACGGTCAATGTATCTTTCAAGGTCCAGCGATTCGAGCTTTGCCTTGTTGCGTATGAGGTCTTTGGGCTCGACACCGCAATCTCCCGCCATACGCTCCACGAGCTGATAGCGTTCGGGGTGCACCCCTGTGGCATCAAGTGGGTTGCTGCCCCCTGTTATACGAAGAAACGGCGCACACTGCTCGAAAGTCTTTTTGCCCATGCGCGGCACTTCGAGCAAATCGCCACGACAGCCAAACCTGCCTTTGGCAGTTCTCGCCTCCACAATATTGCCTGCGAGGGAGGGACCTATGCCGGACACCTTGGACAGCAGTTCCACCGAAGCGGTATTCACATCAACTCCCACAGCGTTCACACAATGCTCCACCGTAAAGTCCAAAGCATCTTTCAACGCCGACTGATTCACATCATGCTGATACTGCCCTACCCCTATCGACTTGGGGTCAATTTTCACCAGTTCGGCAAGCGGGTCAAGAAGACGCCGGCCTATAGACACCGCGCCACGCAGGGTTATGTCCAAATCGGGAAACTCGCGGCGAGCGGTTTCCGATGCCGAGTATATGCTTGCTCCGCTTTCGCTGACGAGCACTGTTGTGACATTTCGCGGGAAAGTGACATCGCGCAGAAAACTCATGGTTTCGCGCGAAGCCGTGCCGTCACCTACCGCTATGACATCTATGCCGAGACGACCGACCATTGTACACAGCACATCGGCGGCGCCATACATATCGTTTACCGGCGCGCACGGATAAACCACATCGGTTGCCATAAGAGCGCCCTGCTCGTCTATGCACGCCACCTTACAGCCGTTCTTAAATCCGGGGTCTATAGCCATCACTCTTTTTCTGCCGAGCGGCGGAGCCATAAGCAGCTGCTGCACATTGTCGGCAAAAACCGAAATTGCTGCGGCATCGGCTTTTTCTTTGGCTGCCTGTGCCGACTCCGCCTCTATCGAGGGGCGCAAAAGCCTTTTGTAACCGTCGCGCACGGCATCCCTGACAATATCGGTGCATTTCTCCGAAGCCCCGTGCCGTACAAACATACGACAAAGCCTCTCCACCATCTCGTCGTCGTCAATCGATATGGCTACTTTAAGAAAACCCTCTTCCTCGCCCCGCCGCACAGCAAGATAGTTGTGCGAGCTTGCAAGACGCAACGGTTTGGAAAAGTCAAAATATGAACGGTATTTGTCACCGGCTTCCTCCTTGCCTTTGACAACCTTGGAGGTGAGCTGCGCCGAGCGTGCAAACTTTGAACGCACAAGGTTTCGGGATTTCTCGCTTTCGCTCACCCATTCGGCAATGATGTCCGAGGCACCGGCTATGGCATCCTCAGCCGAATCCACCTCACCGCCCACATAATGCGAAGCGGCTTTCAACGGGTCTGCCGTTTTCTGCGCCATCACAATTCTTGCAAGCGGTTCAAGCCCGTTTTCACGGGCGGCGGTAGCGCGCGTGCGCCTCCTCGGCCGGTATGGCAAATAGATATCTTCAATCTCAGCCGGGTCAAGCGAGGAGGCGAGCCTTAAGGCGAGCTCCTCGGTGAGCACACCCTGCATCGACAGAGTTCCGGCTATAAATTCCTTTCGCTTTTCAAGTTCGTCCAGAGCCACGGCATTTGTACGGATACTGTTCAAAGCCACCTCGTCGAGCGACCCCGTGGCTTCCTTGCGGTACCGTGCTATGAACGGTATTGTAGCTCCGTCGGCAAACAGGCGCAGCACAGCGGCTACCTGCTTGCGGGGAATATTTAACTTATCGCTGATTACTTGTGCGGCATCAAGAGGCATCGTGTAAAAAGTTTTTTAAGTTATTTTCTGGAAGTAAGTGTTATGACTGTGATTTCCGGGGTAGCGCCGAGGCGCATCGGTATTCCCACAGTGCCGAGACCGATATTTACATACAGTTTTCCGCCAAAGCCGTTTTCGGAGGAGTACAGCCCGCCCCAAGTGCGGTAACGGAAAACCGCCGGCGACACACCGCACACCTCTATCTGCATGGCATGGGTGTGACCGCTGAGTGTCAGGTCAATGTTGACAGCTTCGTTTCCGCTCACCGAGTCTACCCAGTGAGCCGGGTTGTGCGACAACAGAATCTTGGCGTTGCCGTCGCTCACGTCGGGATAAGCCTTGTACAGCGACCCGTAGCTGTGAAAGGGAGGGTCGCCTATATTCTCGACTCCGATGACAGCCACGGAGTCATTGCCCCGATGCAAAAAGATGTGCTCGTTAAGAAGGAGCCTCCACCCCATGTCGCTCTGAGCCTTGTACATCTCTGCCATATTGCGCGCCTTTGCCTCGGGCGATTCCCAGTCGGAGTAATCGCCGTAGTCATGGTTGCCGAGTATCGACACAACCCCGTCGGGAGCTTCGAGTCCGGACAGCACACTCACAAATGGCACTATCTCATCGGTGCGCCGGTTCACAATATCGCCGGTAAACACTATCAGGTCTGGGTTCAGGGAATTTATTCTGTCAACCACCTTCTCTACAAAGGAGGTGTCGTCGCCGTATGTGCCCACATGCAAATCCGAGAACTGGACTATGCGATAGCCGTCAAAGGCCGCAGGTAGCCCGGCACACTCCACAGTCACCTCCCTGACATCTACGCGATAACGGCTTATCAATGCGCCCCACCACATTGCAATGAACAGCACACATCCTGCAAACGCGCCCGCTAGGGTGAGCCACCTCATGCGCCCGCGCCCGAACAGCTTCGGCACCGACGCCACAAGGTCAAACACCACAAACAGGTATTTGGGGATATAAACCGAAAAATAGCCGAACAGCAGCCACATCACTGCGGTCAGAAGTGTTTCCGATCCCGAACGGTACGGAAGGCACACAATAACAGCAAGCAACAGGTAGAGAGCTATGGCGCTGAAAAGCTGCAATTTCGCCGGGATCAAACTTCTGAACCGCCGGCGACACTGTATATATATATAGGTGTCGGCGGCAAGATTGACCATTACCAGCAGCAGCATCCCTACAAGAGGTAATCTCATCTGATTGTCAGTTTCTTGTTATAACGCCGGCTCACACAGACTTGTTCTTGTCACTCTGCTTTTTAGCCGCGATTTTGTTTTTGAGCGGATTGGCGTACATTGTAAGCATTCTCTCTTTCATGAACGCGCGGTCGAGGGTTGACACATCAGGCAGCTCCACTTTGTCAAGCTGCGACTCCACATATTGCTCGAAATCAGCCACCTGCGCCGCTGAATACTCACTTTCAAAGCGGTGGTCGCCGTGCAGCAGGTCGTGAGCTATATAGTTGATAGGATATATCATATAGCCGGAATGGATAGATGTGTCTATGGCGCGGCACACCTGCTTAATAACCTCGTTGCGGTCATCGCTGCCTACAAGCGGGGCTATGGCATCGTTGACACACGCTCCTATCTCGAAATGCACATGCCCTTTGGGCTGCAGCAGCCCGGTTTCCATGCTCAGCAGGTCATCGTGAGGCGATTTCTTGAACTCCGGGTCAATGCGCTTCAGCAAAAATTCTTTTGCTTTCAGATAGTCATTGGGGTCGTACTCATACGAAATTGCCACCGGAGTAAGGTTTATCGGCAACAGATTTGCCGCCACGGTAGCGCCGCCGTCAAGCGCAAGCATCTTTACAAGGCTCTCCTGTGTAACATCATTGGAATCCTTTGCCCTGCCCTCGCGCTGTGCAATCCACACGCTTTCATGCTTGCAGGTGATTGCGTGGTGGATATATGCCGAAAGCTGCTTTGCCGCCTCCAGTGCCTGGGTGATGCGCAGATTGCGCTTCACTATAAAACTTTTGTTGAGCTTGACCAGGTCGGTTATCCACTCGTATATCAGCAGGTTGTTGCCAATAGCTATTTCCGAGGTAGGCATTCCCGCCCGCAGGAAACACAGGTTCAGAAACGAGGCGTCAAGCACTATGTCTCTGTGGTTGGTTATAAACGTGTACGATTTATCAGCATCCACATGCTCCATTCCACCTGCGGTTATACCGGTTGTGGTTTTGCTTGCAAGCATCTCCAGAAAAGGCCTCATGACCTTGGATTGAAATGTGCGTTTGTCGTGTATGCTCAGCAACTCCTTGACAAATTCCGGAAAATCCACCTGAGGCATAACATAGCGCACAGCGTGCTCAAAACCCGGCTCCTTTACAAGAAGAGCCATTTTTTCTGAAAACTGGGAGTCGTCAAACGGAGCTATTTCACTGAAATCTTGTATGTTGGTCATATTTATCTCAACGTGTAGCGGCGTTGCGCCTGAATTCTTGGATTCAAAGTTAATAATTATTATTCAAACAAATATGCCGTTTGAAGCTATTTTTGGTTAATTTCAGAGTTGGCGGGAGAGTATGAGCGCCATTTGTCCATCAGCGCCTGCATGTCGGCGGGAACCGGAACGCTGAAAAACATCTCCTGCCCTGTGCCGGGATGCACAAAACCTAAGGTGCGGGCGTGGAGAGCCTGACGCGGACACACCTCGAAGCAATTGGCTATAAATCTGTTGTAGTTTGCCGAGCGGGTGCCTCGCAGCACCTTGTCGCCGCCATATCTCGCGTCGTTGAACAGCGGATGCCCTATATGCTTCATGTGCACGCGTATCTGGTGGGTGCGTCCGGTTTCGAGCACGCACCGCACAGCCGACACATGGGCAAAACGCTCTATGACACTGTAGTGCGTCACCGCATGTTTGCCATAGTCGCTGTCGGGCGGAAAAACATCCATGCACAGCCGGTCGCTCAGCGACCGCCCAATGTTTCCGGTCACCGTGCCGGTTTCCGGCTCGGGAGCGCCCCATACAACAGCCACATACTCGCGCTTGGTTGTCTTGTCGAAAAACTGTCTGCCGAGAGCGGTCTTCGCGTCGGGGGTCTTGGCAACGACAAGCAGCCCGGATGTATCCTTGTCTATTCTGTGCACCAGACCGAGCCGGGGGTCGTTGACATCATAGTCCGCGCTGTTACGGAAATGCCATGCGAGTGCGTTGACCAGGGTGCCGCTGTAGTTGCCGTGACCGGGATGCACCACCAGCCCGGCGGGCTTGTTCACCACCAGCACCATGTCGTCCTCGTACACTATGTCGAGCGGAATATCCTCCGCCACAATCTCGCATTCGTAGCGCGGTCTGTCCATGACCACACTCACAACATCAAGGGGCTTCACACGGTAGTTTGACTTGACTGCCTTGCCGTTTACAAGCACACACCCCGCCTCGGCAGCCTGCTGCACTCTGTTGCGCGACGATTTTTCAAGACGCGACACAAGAAACTTGTCTACCCTCAGCAGCTGCTGCCCCTTGTCGGCAACAAACCTGAAATGTTCGTACAGCCCGTTGCTGTCCTCCTGCTCCGGCATGTCTGTGTCGGGAGCCAGCGGCATCTCCTCCACCATATCAGTCAAAATAATCCGAAAGCACGGGATTTTCAAATGACTCGGCTACCGAATCGGCGTTTTCGCCGCCGCCCTCGCCCACCTCGAGCGTTATCACCGAGGTCACCGGCACTCGCGCGCCGGGAGCCAGCGGCACATTGTCGCGCTTTACTCCGAGCACAAGGTCGCGGTACTCCGACGGCACCTTCACGGTGACTATATTTTTTATACCTACCCCCTCAAGCACCGAACGCGCTTGGCGCTCGGACACATCGGTGAGCATCGGCACCGAAACCATTTTTACCTCAAAGGCTGTTATGGTGAGGTACACCACTCGCCCTGCCTTGACCTTGGTACCCTCCTTGGGGTTTTGCTCTATCACTGTGCCGGGGCGTGTCTTGGTGTCATATACCGAGTCGGCTATCTCTGCATCAAAGCCCTCCGAGCGCAGCTGCCCCACAGCGAGGTCATAGCTCAGACCCTTTACCTGAGGCACTGTTTCGTAGTGACCGTGATCGGTCCAGATGTCAAGCCACATAAGGGCAAGCCATATTACAAAGCATGTCACGAGCGCTATCAAGCCCAGATTGACGAGCAGCGCGCCGCCAAAACGGTGGCGCCGCCAAAACGATTGCCTGTTACTGTCGGGTGTCTCCACGATACTGTGTCTGATTTTAAGAGCTTGTTTAATTGTAAAACTCGGTGCAAAGTTAAGGCAAACACTCCTATTAAGCAAAATCCGTAGCAACATCGTCACACAGTCTGCATCCTCTCGCACCCGGATGCGACCGCAGGCTAGGCTGAAAATAGACCAAGTCCGATTTTCTGTTTATATTTTTTAGTTTTTTGTTGCATGTTGTTATAGCTTTTTAATAACTTTGCAATGCAATCTGCCTAAGGTTGCTTTTGTTTTCATTCACTATAAGACAATATCAGGCAATGATTTACAGGGATAGAGCTCATGTGAGAGCCGCCAACACGCCCTCTGCCCCCCCCCCAGCAACTAACTCATTTACAGCGAATTGCATTCGCTGTGCCATTTCATACACCTTATTTAATAATTGTTAGACCATCCCCACCGTAGCGCACGGGGATGCGCTTTGTCGTGTCTATACCCTACGGCTCGGACTTTCCTTGCCGATAAGACCAATCATTTGAATTTTCAAACTTAAAAAACAGGAATTAATATGAAGAAATTACTCCTTATTCTTTTGGCTTTTTTAGCCTTCACGCCGCCTCAGGCAAACGCCGAAAGGCGAATGCGTACCGACCGGCTGTTTTTTAAAACAACAGGTGCGAGCCAGAACACCGGTCTATTTCAGGCAACATATACCGATGGCAACGGTTATAAGACAACTACGATAGGTGGTAATACCCAATTAGAATATGATATAAATAAACTTGAATTTCGCCCGACTACCACGTTCAAAAGTCTTGAGGGAGTTGAAATAACACAAGAAGAATATAACAATCTTGTTGATAATAAAATTTTTCCCATTATTATCGAGTGCAATAACACCAGAACATATGGGTACAATGAAGCAGCAGAAGAATACGGATTCAGAGCAAGCAACGGTTTTGGCTTAGTACTGCCTGAGTCGTGTATGATTACGTTCAAGACAAGCGATCCGAAATACAAAATACACTCCGTATTTTTTGACGCGACTAGCGTTACTACTAATACTACATCAGAATACTACAAAGCAAGAGGCAATATTAATACCAAATTATTTCCTTGTACCGGATTGATTGGGAATCCAACAAATATCACAACCGGATGGTATGGTTCCGGAGCCTCCTCGCATCCGGATCCGGCTAAAAACGGTGCAGCCCTTACCGCTTTTCAGAAAAGATATGACGCACCGACTGAAGATGGTGTTGAATCCATACAGTTCTGGAACGATAGAACAAAAAGTACATGCACTGGTTCAAATACCAACTGGGGAGTTTACTTCAGCGAAATAATAGTAGTATGGAGCGAGGATATTCCTACACCCTCAGCCCCGGCAGCACCGATTATATCTCTTGACCAGTGGCACAACACCACTCTTTCAAACGGATATACACTCAACTATCTATCATCCAGTGTGCCACCCATATTCGTATTTCCCGGCGAAGAGGGAGACAACAGCACCGAGTTGAGATATACCTGGAGAGACGATGTCGATGAGGTGACTATTGATAACTACGAAACCACCACCAGCAAATACGACACCAACTTAAACATCGGCGCAGGCTTGACAATAGAAAACGACAAAGACCGGCTGAGAGTATATGCCGTTCGCGACGGCTTTATAAGCGGTCCGGTTACACTGTATCTCAAAAAACATGATGTTGCCGCATTTGCAAGCCTTGAAGCGCTGATGAAACCAGAAAACGACGGCAAGCTGGTTACCCTGAACAAAAAGCTGCGCACCAGAGGCTGGTTTACCGGCGCAAATCCCAAGGTTGGCAACGCGTTTTTCGACATGTATGCTTACGACGGCGACAAAGCCATTAAATTGCACTACTTCGCCGCCGGCTACACTCCGACAAACCCGAATGCCGACAACCCTATTAGAATTGTAGCTAAAAACGAAGCCAACGAGCCTTACGCATCGTGGGCTCGCGACCAGGAGCTTATCCGTACCGGTTCCACAACCCTGATGTCGCCACACCGGTATTACACTGTCGACAACACCATTGTGGGCATATACCGCCACAACGGCGGAGCCGCCCCATCTATCGAAATTTCAAACAACACAAGCGGCAGTTTCAACTACTCGACTCTTGCGGGGTCGGTAATATATAAAGTCAGCCACCATGGCGACGACTCAGGCACAACAGATACTCCGAGCGACAAAACCGTGCCGCTGGTAAAACGCGTCCAAACTGTAGGCTACCTTACCGAAGCCGACTTCAACCACCAGCGCGCGCTCGCTTCGGCGCTCTACCGCAACTATATGTTCGAGCTCACCACCCCCACCGGCGAGACTCAGCGAGTAAAGATCGACGACACCTACACTGTCGCCGCCCCCTCACAGCTTGAGGAAAACGAGCGCTACTATGTTGAGGGTATAGTCGGTGCTTCGGGCGTGAACTACTCCATAGTGCCGCTGCAGGTGTCAAAATGCCCTGTGGCTCCGGTACTCCTCGCCCCCAACCGCATTGACACCGACGCGGTAAACATGATATCTTCGAGCTTCCGCATCACAATGCCAAGCGAGGGTGTTGACCCCGCCACAACCTACAGCTACGTATTTGAAGGGCTCGTGTCCGGAAGCATCACCACCGGCACTCTGACTCTCGACGAGGCTACCGACCGCGAAAAAGGCATCCCCGTAGACGCGGCAAGATTTGACGGCAACTCCTGCACTCTCACCGTGGTGTCGGAACTCGGCGGCGTGAAATCAGAGCCGGTGACTATTACTATCACCCGCCACAACGCCACCGGATTCAGTACCATCGCCGACTTCAAAAAAGAGTATCTGAGCAAGGAGGCGGATCTGCCTGAGGTTGACTCCGAGCTTGGCGGCGCAAACACCCACTACTGCCGTCTTGACGGCAGTGCCGTGATTGTCAAGAAAACACCCGAATACCTCTATCTGCGCGACCTCGAGGCTACAGACCCCGACGGCGCGTTCAAGTCGGAAAACTATCTGCTTGTACACAACGCCAACGGCTGGCTCAACTCGCTCGTTGATGACAACGGCACCGAACGCGAGCTTGCCGAAGGCGATGTCATTACCGGATTTGCACTCGTGCCCGCTGTGTCGCGCCTCAAAAACCTTGTCAGCGAAACCACCGGTTTTGCCCGCACCGTGCGCTACACCGGTCAGAGTGTAGACAACGGAGAACTTGAACCGGAGGTGATAATTGTCGACAACACCAACCCCGACAGCCCCGACTACTATACAGCAGCGTCCAAAGGCTTCGACGACTCCGCCGACCGTATGCGCTACTACACCTTGAAGTCCGTGCAGGTGCTTCGCCGCCTCAACACCGGCGCAAAAGACGCTGACTCCAAATGGAAATATCTACTGAAACTCGGCTCTGACAAAGAGGCGGAATGGCCCGAACTGACCCTCAACGTATTTACAGTGCGCGACGGCTGGGCAGCCGCTTTCGGCGACGATGACAGCGCCGACGGACAGGTGTTCCCCTTCGAGATTACAGGCGTTGCCATGCGCAACGGCGAGGCAGGCAAGTTTGCCCTCGCCATGACCGAGTTCAAAGGCACCGAGGCTCCGGCAGCTCCGGCGGTAACTCTCCGTGGCGCTGACGACAACGGCGGTGCCTCCGCTGTGCAGTATGTATACACCGGCACCATTGACCTCACACCCGCCGAATCGGGCGACCAGATATGGTACACCACCGACGGCAGCGACGCCCTGCAAAATCCCGCACGCAAGCTGTTTACCGGCGACTACACCGGCACCAACTCCGACCTCGCCCTCGTAGGCGCCCGCGAGCAGGTGGTTGTAAGCGCGTTTTCAATCCGCCCCGGCTCTTCACCGAGCGCCACCACCATGAGAGTATTCGAGCGCCTCGCCACCGAGCGTGAGTTCATAGCCAACATTCTCAAAGGCAACGACGGTCAGTGGTATCACTTCAACGGCGATGTGCGAGTTGAGGCTGTCGGTCCCGAGTACATGTTTGTGCGCGGAGTGCTCGGTCAGTATCTGCCCGTCTTCAGCGCCGACGGCTGGACCGGAATCAAGCCCGGCGACTACCTTACCGACTTTGTGGTGCGCCACACCTTGAGCAACGGCAACATACAGGTAAACACCACTGAAGAGAGCGAGTTCACACCCTCTGACAAACCCTCAGGCTCTGCCGAAATAAAATTAGGCGAACCCGACGAGGTCAACTCAATATCCGAATCAAACCTGCGCCGCCTTGTGACACTGCGCCACGCTGTGGTTACACGCAACGGCTCTTCATGGAGCATCAAAGGTCAGGACGACCAGGCGCAGACCCGCGGCATAGCTATCGGCAAAGCCGGCGAAATGACCGGCGACGAGCTTGCCGACAACGGAGTGTACGACATAACCGGATTCGTAATGTACGGCACCGACGGCAATCTGGAGATTTGGCCCGTGAGCGCCGCAGCAGTCACCGCCTCGGGCAACGTCACCGCCGGGTTCAGCACCGGCACTGAAGTGACACCCTCAGGCGACGAACTCAATGTGCGCTTCTACCCCATGACCCTCGTCACCCTTGAGGCTGAGAACGAAGACGCAACCATATACTACGCTGTGTACGACGAAAATGTCACCCCCGAAAGCGCTGTGGTGTGGTCGCCCTACGTCCGCCCCATATATATTGTTGAAAACGGCAGACTCCACGCCTACGCGGCAGAACCCGGAAAAGAACCCGGAGCCCACCTGCACATCAACTTCTCCCGCGCCGAAATGAGCGGCGATGTTCATTTCGAAGTATCGCACTCTGACGGCAAGACCATGGTAGAGCTGTCGCCCGCAGGCACAGTTCCCGCAGGCACAGA
This sequence comes from Muribaculaceae bacterium Isolate-104 (HZI), assembly GCA_003762715.1. Taxonomy (GTDB): domain Bacteria; phylum Bacteroidota; class Bacteroidia; order Bacteroidales; family Muribaculaceae; genus Paramuribaculum. The sequence goes on from RIBJ01000036.1 coordinate 38,858, forward strand.
GATTCACTACTCCATTGGTTCGTTTGCCGAAGATGACTTCATCACCTACACCGGAGCAGCGTTTGAAGTTACCAAAACCGCTATCGTATACGCCCGCATCAAAGAGCCGGGCAAGATTGCCGGAGCTGTAAGCCATGTGCTTGTAGAGGTCGTGGAGCCGGTTGTGCCCGCCGACAAAATCAGCGGAAAAGTGCGCTTCGATGTCAAAGAGGCTGAAGACGGCTCTGCAATGATTGTGACTATCGAGCCCGACACTGAGGTGAGCGGCGAGTACACCATATACTACCTCATCAACCCGACCGAGAATGTCACTCCCGAAAACGGCACAGTCTACACCACCCCCATCTCGATGAAAGAGGGAGGTCGCATAATGGCTATCCTCGTGGAGAGCGGTAAGATTGCCGGCGAACCCGCCGACGTGAATGTATGGCTCATACCCACCGGCATCGACGGCATCGGAGCTGACAGCAGCGACAGTGTCCGTGTAGAAGGCAACAGCATCATAGCACCCGAGGGAAGCGCCGTGTTCGACATAACAGGCCGACGCGTCAACGCCACCGGACTGCGTGCAGGCATCTACATTGTACGCACTGCCGACGGCAAATCCGTCAAAGTGAAAATAGGCTGACAGCCTGCCACCTGACTCAAACGCAAGGCGCGGACCGCAATGAACGGTTCGCGCCTTCGCTTTTTGTCTGATCGGCATCACGCAAAAAATTTGATTTTGCCATAAGCCGCACATTGGCTAACTTTGCAGGCTGAAACCCCATTCGTCAAAAAGTATGCCGGATTCATTACATAACACAGCGGCACAGCCTGCGTCAAGCGCCACTGACACTTTGTCCAATGAAGTCGATGCTGTGTCTGCCTCATTTCAGATTGAGGAACGGTTATCTACCTTACAGGCTGTAAACGAAGCCAAACGATGCCTCAGGTGCAAAGTGCCCATGTGTGTCAAAGGGTGCCCTATCGGCAACAACATACCTGAATTTATCCACGAGCTGTCGAAAGGCAACATGGGTGCCGCAATGTCTGTCATAAACGAAACCAGCACTCTGCCCGCCGTGTGCGGTCGTGTGTGTCCGCACGAAAATCAGTGTCAGGGCAACTGTGTGCTCGGCAAAAAAGGTGAACCTATAAAAATAGGCAAGCTCGAAAGTTTCATAGCCGACTTTGACACCGAAATGAACCTTATCCGCGAAAACCTGCCCCAGAAAACCAGAGGTAAGGTGGCTGTGATAGGCTCCGGACCCGCAGGGCTTACCGTGTCAGGTCTGCTTGCCCGCAAAGGGTTTCATGTAACGGTGTTCGAGGCTCAGCAGCAGGCAGGCGGTGTGCTTCTCTACGGCATTCCCGAGTACAGACTGCCAAACTCGGTGGTGAGAAACGAAATCAAGAAAATCGAAGACCTCGGAGTGGAATTCCGCACCGGCATAACCATAGGGCGCGACAACCAAACCATTGACAGCATATTCAAAGAGGGCTATGACGCCATATTCATTGGCACCGGCACTTCTCTGCCAAAAACAGTCGACCTGCCGGGGGTGACACTCCACGGAGTGCACCAGTCCATTGCACTGCTGCATCAGGTCAACGCCTACAACGACGGCGCGGTGAGCAAACGCCACATACCACTGCGCGAGGGCGAAAAAGTGGCAGTGATAGGGTGCGGCAACGTTGCAATGGACGCTGCAAGAACGGCAATACGTTTCGGCACTGATGTCACCGTAGTGTACCGCGGCAAGCCCGACAACATGTCTGCAAGCGAGAAAGAGTACCAGGAAGCCCTCGCCGAAGGAGTAAACTTCCTGTGGGAGCATGAGCCGAAAGCATTTGTCGGAGACGACAAGGGCAAGGTGAGACACGTTGTGGTCAACACTCCGGAAGGCGAAAAGACTCTCCCCTTCGACAGAGTTTTTCTCGCTGTCGGCTCACGCCCCGCAAACAGAATAGTATCTACCGCCGACGGCATTGAGGTAGATGCCAAAGGCTATGTCATTACCCACGAACACCCCTATGGCATGACCACTCGCCGGGGCGTATTTGCCGGAGGCGACGTGGTGCACCGTCCGCAGACAGTAGTGCTCGCCGTAAAGGCGGCAAAAGAGGTTGCCGAGGGTATAGCCCGCTACGTAGATGCCATAAGGCTCCTTGACCATGTGAACCAGCTCGAACAAAAGGCTTAGAGACGCTTCTGACCGATTTTACATAAACAGCATTGTCTGCCAGCCATTTATAATCGCAATAAAGGCTGGCAGACACTTTATTACCCCTACCCGTCCGCCCGCCGCAGAGCCGCAGCCGTGCCAATTCAAATCTGTGTCCTGGCAGGATTCTTGGTTTTTGCCGATTTTTCACTACCTTTGTGGTCTGAAAATTCTAACTAAACAACAATGGCACAGCAAGAAGACGTGTTCAAAAAAATTGTTTCACATGCCAAGGAGTATGGCTTTGTGTTTCAGTCAAGTGAAATTTACGACGGCCTCGCCGCCGTTTACGACTACGGTCAGAACGGTGTAGAGCTTAAAAATAATATCAAACGCTACTGGTGGGACGCCATGACCCTGCTGCACGAAAATATAGTGGGTATCGACTCCGCTATCTTCATGCACCCCACAATCTGGAAAGCATCCGGTCATGTAGACGCGTTCAACGACCCCCTTATCGACAACCGCGACTCTAAAAAACGCTACCGCGCCGATGTTCTCATTGAGGAAGAACTCGCAAAAATCGACGACAAGATAGAAAAAGAGGTGGCGAAAGCACGCAAACGCTTCGGAGAGTCTTTCGACGAGGCTCTGTTCCGTCAGACCAACCCCAGAGTTGCCGAGCAGGTTGAGAAAAGACAGAAACTGCACGAGCGTTTCGCAAACGCAATGAACGACAACAACCTCGAGGAGTTGCGTCAGATTATTATCGACTGCGAGATAGCTTGCCCGGTGTCAGGCACCAGAAACTGGACAGAAGTACGCCAGTTCAACCTGATGTTCCGCACCGAAATGGGCAGCACAGCCGACGGTGCCATGACAGTGTATCTCCGTCCCGAAACCGCACAAGGCATATTTGTCAACTATCTAAACGTGCAGAAAACCGGCAGAATGCGTCTACCTTTCGGTATTGCCCAGATAGGCAAGGCTTTCCGTAACGAAATTGTCGCACGTCAGTTCATTTTCCGAATGAGAGAATTTGAACAGATGGAAATGCAGTTCTTCGTTCGCCCCGGGCAAGAACTCCAGTGGTTTGAATTCTGGAAACAGTGGCGCCTGAAATGGCACAAGGCGCTCGGTCTGGGCGACAGCAAGTACCGCTACCACGACCACGACAAGCTCGCCCACTACGCAAACGCCGCAACAGACATTGAATTTGAAATGCCGTTTGGCTTCAAAGAAGTGGAAGGCATTCATTCCCGCACAAACTTCGACCTGTCGCAGCACGAAAAATTCTCAGGCAAAAACATAAAATATTTTGACCCTGAACTCAACGAAAGCTACACCCCATACGTTATTGAAACATCAATAGGCGTGGACCGCATGTTCCTGTCAGTACTCTGCTCAAGCTACGAAGAGCAGAAACTCGAAGGCGGCGACACCCGTGTTGTGCTTCATCTGCCGGCTGCCCTCGCTCCGGTAAAATGCGCGGTAATGCCATTGGTAAAAAAAGACGGACTGCCCGAAAAAGCCCGCGAGATTGTGGATGACCTGAAATTCGATTTCGCAACCCGCTACGACGAAAAGGACTCTATCGGCAAACGCTACCGCCGCCAGGACGCAGTCGGAACCCCCTTCTGCATTACCGTCGACCACCAGACCCTTGAGGATGGCACCGTCACTCTGAGGGAACGCGACTCTATGGAGCAGACACGCGTCAACGTGGCAGACCTTCACAAACTCATTCACGACCGCGTGAGTCTGACATCGCTCCTGCGCAAACTCGCCTGATAACTGAGCCATACATAACAAATTTATATGCATCTTATGAAAGCACTCAAGTTTTTCGCAATCATTCTCGGCGGCGCAATGGCAGCTTCACTGTCATCGTGCAACTACAACTCGCTTGTAGAACAGCAGCAGACCGTTGACCAGACATGGGCTGAAGTTGAAAACCAGTATCAGCGTCGGGCAGACCTGATTCCAAACCTCGTCAACACCGTAAAAGGCTATGCCACCCACGAAAGCGAGACTCTTGAAAAGGTGACGGAAGCCCGCGCTAAGGCTACTTCAATAACAATCAATGCCGATGACCTGAACGAAGAAAACCTCGCCAAATTTCAGAAAGCCCAGGGCGAACTGAGTCAGGCGCTGAAATCGCTCCTTGCTGTGTCTGAAGCATACCCCGACCTGAAAGCCAACGAAAACTTCCGCGACCTGCAAGTGCAGCTCGAAGGCACAGAAAACCGCGTTACCACAGCCCGAGGCAGATACACCCAGGCTGTCGCGCAGTACAACACAGCCATAAAAAAATTCCCCACCGTAATATATGCCGGGTGGTTCGGCTTCAAACCCAAACCGCAATTTCAGGCTGAAGCGGGAGCCTCAAGCGCCCCCAAGGTGGAATTTTGACACATCTCACCAATCAACACATGAAAAAGATTTTTGCATTACCTGTTTCTCTTATCTTCACCATACTCGCGGCTACCTCATGCAGCGACAGCAACACCTGGGACACCTACGAGGAGTGGAGAAAAGACAACAACAGCTACTACGAGCAGCAAGTGTCGCTGAAAGACATTGACGGCTCCGACTACTACTCCCTGCTGTCACCCTCCTGGTACCCCACATCCGGAGTGCTGATTCACTACTTCAACGACCGCTCGAAGACAGAAGGCAATCTGGTGCCGCTCGTCACAAGCACAGTCGACGTGAAGTACAAAGGGTGGTTGTACAACGGCGAGCCGTTTGACTCCTCGTACACCAACACGGCAAACGGCGACAGCATTTTCCGCTGCCGTCCAACCGAAACTATCGCAGGGTGGCAGATTGCACTCACCAACATGGCTGTCGGCGACAGCGCGAGAGTTGTAATACCCTGGGCTCAGGGCTACGGCACCGAGACTTCAGGTAGCATCCTGCCCTTCTCAACCTTGATTTTCGACATCAAGCTCGTGAATGTCTACGCCTACGAAATCAACAACTGATTTTTCTCCACTCCCCTATACAAACACACCCCGGGCATCATCGTCCGGGGTGTGTTGTTTCTTATAAACCCGTTTCGGTTCAGGCGGCAGGCTCACTGATTGGTCAGCATTGCCACAGCAAAATCCAGGATAGTGTCTTTGCCCGAAAATTCGTCAAGCGCATTCATGTCTACCGCACAGCCCTCAGACGGCTCTACTCCGAACTCTGTGAGATTTCCGGCAGGGTCAAGCACCGGACATGCTGAAAAGCGCACTCCCCAGCCGCATGAAAGCTCTGAAGAAAACGGCACCCCGGCTCCCCCCCCGGTAGTAGCGCCCACTACCGTTACATGCGGCAGAGACTTCATTACCGCTGCAAAATAATTCGCCGCCGAAAATGTGGAGCGGTTGGTAAGCACCACAACAGGCTTGCCCCATATCAGGTGTGGCTTGGCTACGGGTTCAACTGTCATTCGCCGGGGAGCTGAAAAGTCGGAATGTCCCGATCCGGTTTTGTGGGATATAAACCCTGCTGTTACCGTTTCTCCTATAAAATGTGATATGTAGTTGTCTGCCACATTCATATTGCCGCCTCCGTTGTCGCGTATATCCACAATAAGCGCTGAAGCGCTTGCAAATGTCGCAAGTATATTGTCTATGTTGCCGTCGCCGAGACCGCTCTCGAAAGAAGGTATACGGATATACCCTACATTCTGCGGCAAGGTATAGTAATAAACCGCGCCGAGTGACATATAATTGAAATGCAGGTATTTTTCCTGCACGAGACGCTCGTTGTAGTTTTGCGGATAATCACTCCACCAGTTGCGGTAATACGAAGTTTCAAACGGAGCCGACAGATTCACATGACCGTCTTTAAGCTCGTCAAGCATCGCTGCCATGATACGAAATAGCCCTTTTGTGCCGGTGCGGGCGTTTATCTGTGAGCCGTACTTGACTCTCATCTCATCCCAGTCCACACCCTTCTGCTCAAAAAAGCAATAATGCTCGTCCATTATTTTCCACAGCTGCTCGAAATTGCCTTTCAGATCGTTTTCATAGCCTTCTATCTCATGACACGCACCAAACCCCAGAACAGCTGCAAAGCCAAACGCTACTGAGACAAGAAGTGATACAATATGGTGTTTCATAGAACCGGAAAATTAAAAAAGTGCATTTATGATACGAGGATTGCCGCTTGTTTTTTTGCGCGGATTCAAGGACAGCCATTCACCCGAAATTCCGAATACGAATGAATGCGTGAAATGGTTCGACACAATATTGTTCGCACTCGTGGACTCAATACAGCCTCTGTAACCGAGCCTTAGCGATGTGGCACCGAAATGCAAATCTGCCATAACCGAATTGTCAAGCCTGAAATAACTGCCCGGCCATGCATAGCGCACAAGCCCCGAATGGTTTCCGAGATATATTTCATAGTACAGCTCGCCGTAATCCGGCGAAAAGAACACTCCTGTAAGAGGCATTGACGGCTGCCAGGTCAACGTTACGGGGAGCCGCCCCACATTCATGTTATAGGCGGCATAACAGGTGGCGTCAAGCGTAACCGCCGCCTTTGCCGCTACCGGATTATTGCCGTTGCGCTCCAGATAAAGCGCGCCTAAAGCCAATCCGGCTTTGCCGCCGGCACCAAGGGTCAGCCCGTTTGCCACCTTCCAGCGCCGCATCATAGCCCATGAAAAGTCTATTCCGCCAAACCACATCCGGGCGTTGCCTGCGAAATTGAGTGTGGACTCAGCACGCACTCCAAACCGGAGCTGCATCACCCAGCGCTCCGGGCTGAACTTCATTGCCTGCCAGCGTTCATAATGCAATCCGGCACCCCATCCGCTATATTTTATCGGTGACAGATAAGTGTCGGCAATATGCGACGAACCGGCTTCAAGAGTATATGCAACCGTCACCGGACGGAGCACATGCACGGAATCAGCCTGCCCGGACAGCGCACTAAGTGCGTTCCAAAGCAGACCAATGAGGAGAAATATTTTCTTTTGCATATAAGTGGGCTTAAAAAATGCGTTGCTGTCCGGTGAGTTCATCGCGCACCTCATCATCGGAACGATCCGGCTCTACAGCCTCTCCGGTGTCGGGAACTTCTGCCGGGACTTCTGCCGTGGATTCTTCAGCAACATGCTCTTCCGCAACGATTCTCGGCTCTGTTTCCACAACCGACGCCACTGCGAACTGGGTAAGACGCTTGCCTTTTGCCCTGAACGACTTCGCGCCAACAAAATCCATGGCATCCACAAGCATGGAGCCGCGCACACTGTCCGCTCCGCCAAACACCACTTCAAATCTGGCTCCGGGAGCATCGCTGAGCGCTGTAAGCGAAGACTTGGGGTTGTCTCCTATGAAACTCTGCCGCTTGGGCGATGATTCAAAATTGAAACGTTTCAGATAGTAAAATCCCTGCGAGGCATCAAAGAGAACCGCAGTCCACACCTTGTCGGGCTTGAGCAGTTCTATCCGTGCTATATTTTCATCATAGTGGTTTGTGCTGTCAAACGAAGTTGTGTAAAACTCCCCGTTCTTCAGCACCACAAGCACCTGATCGGCGGCATTGAACTCTCCGAGATAGTCACCCCTGCCCTCATAGTTCAGGCGCAGCACATCGGGGTCAAACCATACCTTGCGCCCGCCGAGAGTTGACTGACCCGCCTCTTTTAGCTTTATGGAATGTACCTCGTTACGGGTAACGATATTGCCCAGCGAACCCTTGTTTTTGGGCTTGAGGTCGGCAAAATCAATATCAAACTGTAAAGTTTTGAGTTTAGGCTTCGGCTTAAGGGTTACTTTCACAATCTCTGCCTCTCCGTTGGGGTTGGCTGAGAAGTATTTTATCTTACTGCCGGGTTTACCTTGCGTAAGGTTATACATCTTGTCGCGGGTCACGCCTGTGACATGGAAACGTTTCATATAGTATGTACCGCCCTTGCCGTCCTGGTATATGACGTTGTATGTGGTGCGCTCATCACCTGGCTTGAACACCGCCACATGAAGTATGGGCGAGTCGGTTCCGACGAATATTTTATCAGCGACCCTGATAACCTTGTAGTTGCCGTCGTTGTAAAAAATTATCACGTCGTCAAGTTCGGAACAGTTGCCTATGCACTCCAGCTCCTCCTCTCCTTTTAACGATGTGCCTATGAAGCCGCTTTTTCTTGCCACATACAGCTTTTGGTTTGCCTCGGCAACCCGCGCCGCCGCTATTGTCTCGAAACTGCGTATGGCGGTTGTGCGCGGAAAATCCGCTCCATATTTTTTCTTAAGACTCGAGAACCATTTTATAGTGTACTCCGTCAGATGCGACAGTTTGGAGTTAATTTCGTCTATTTTTTTGTTTATGGCGACAATCGCCTCGTCTGCCGCTGCCGAGTTAAAGCGCAGTATGCGCGCCATCTTTATGTCAAGAAGCCTGAGAAGGTCTTCATCGGTTACAGGGCGTACCAGTTTGGAGGCAAATGCTTCGATGCGCTTGCCAATGTGGCGTATCGCAGCCTGCTTAGACTCGCTTGTCTCAAACTCCTTGTCCTTATATATGCGCTCTTCAATGAATATACGCTCCAAGGTGGAGAAATGCAACGATTCACGAGCCTCGCCAAGCTCTATTTCAAGCTCTGCCTTGAGAATGTCGCGGGTTCTGTTGACATTACGGCGCAAAACATCGCTTACTCCGACAAAATGAGGCTTGTTGTCGTAAATCACACAGCAGTTAGGCGAAATGGCAAGCTCGCAGTCGGTAAAGGCGTACAAGGCATCGATAGTCTTGTCGCTGGAAACACCTGCCTGAAGATAAACCATCACAAGAGCGGTAGCCGCCGTGTTGTCATCGACCTGACGTATCTTTATCTTTCCTTTTTCGTTGGCTTTCAGTATCGATTCAATAAGGCTGCCGCTTGTAACACCGTACGGAAGTTCCGTTATTGCCAGTGTGCGGTTGTCAACCTTTTCTATTTTCGCTCTTACTCTGACCCTGCCTCCGCGGGCACCGTCATTATAACGGCTCACATCAATGAGTCCGCCCGTCGCGAAATCGGGGTACAGTTCGAAGTCCTCGCCCTTGAGAAAGGCAATCGCCGCGTCAATTATTTCGTTGAAATTGTGAGGCAGTATAAGGCTTGAAAGTCCGGCAGCTATACCTCCCACGCCCTGAGCGAGAAGCAACGGAAATTTGGCGGGAAAAGTAACAGGTTCCTTGCTTCTGCCGTCATAGCTTGGTGTCCATTGGGTCACTTTGGGATTATACAGAACTTCCGATGCAAATTCGCTCAGACGCGCCTCGATGTAACGTCCGGCAGCCGCGCTTGCTCCCGTGAGTACATTGCCCCAGTTTCCCTGAGTTTCCACTAACAGACCCTTCTGACCGAGCTGCACAAGCGCGCCATATATCGATGCATCGCCATGCGGGTGATATGCCATTGTAGCACCGACTATATTCGCAACCTTGATAAAACGTTCGTCATCGAGTTTTTTCATTGTGTGAAGCAAACGGCGCTGAACCGGTTTCAGACCATCATCGGCATGAGGAATGGCGCGGTCAAGAATGGTATACGACGCATAGTCGAGATACCAGCTCTGGAACATGCCGCGCAACTGATGTCGCACAGTGTCGTCAGTAAGATCTACAAGCATAGAGCCAAAGCCGCCTTCTCCGGCTTCGGCGCTTTCTTCCGGTTCTTCTTCAGGAATGTATTCGTCGCTCATTTTCAATAGTATTCAGGGTATACCTGCAAAGTTAACGAATTTTGACGAAAAAACCGCAAAACGAAACAATGTATCAGATATTCATCCGGCAAAAATGCGGGCTATCACTTCTGGGAAATATTTGTATTCAAGCTCATGGACTTTCTGCTCCACAGACAATGGGGTGTCGTTAGGAGACACAACTGCCGATGCCTGAAATATGATTTCGCCCTTATCGTACTCTTCGGTGACATAGTGAATTGTAATGCCGGTCTCAGATTCTCCCGCCTCCACTACCGCTCGGTGGACATTGCTGCCGTACATGCCCTTCCCCCCGAATTTCGGCAGAAGAGATGGGTGTATATTCACTATCCTGTAACGTCTGACAAGGTACGACGGCACCATAAGCAAGAAGCCGGCAAGCACTATTGCATCAGTGTTGTACTTCTCAAGCACAGCCATAGTTGCGGAGCCGTCGGCAAACATTGCTTTCGTGATTACCTCCACCGACACACCAAGACTTCGCGCACGCGACACTACTCCGGCATCCGGTCTGCTTGACACTATAAGCGACACCCGCACCCGAGACCCGGACACATTCAGCTTCCGGACAATGTTTTCAGCATTTGAACCATTACCGGATGCAAATACCGCAATATTAATTATTTTATCGGTCATGAGTACAAAGTTACTGAGTTTACACCTGTTAAACAAGACGTAATTTTGAATAGCGCCGCCACAAAAAAACAAATCGGGCACCGACTTGCGCCGATGCCCGATACATATTGAAGTTGTATAAGATTAGTTCTGACTGATAATCTTAAATCTAACAGGTGCTGTGAAGTAGCAGTTCACTGCGTGACCGTTCATCTTGCCGGGGATAAACTTAGGCAGAGATTTGATTACGCGGATAGCTTCTTTGTCAAGGTTGGGGTCAACCGGCTTGAGTACTTTGACATCACCGATAGTTCCGTCCTTTTTCACAACGAAACGAACTCTAACTGTACCCTGGACGCCATTTTCAAGAGCAACTTGAGGGTATTCGGTGTGTTCGCCGAGCCATTTGATCAGAGCGCCGTCACCACCGGGGAACATTGCATTCTGCTCTACTGCATCAAACACATAGTCCTCGTCAGGTTCGGTTTTCTCTTCAACAACAACAACGTCCTTGTGCTCCTGGGCGTTGATGATATCGTCAACACCACGATCCTCATTTACTTTACCGATTGCTCGGTCATCTTCCTTGAGTTCGTCCTGGCTCTGAAGTTCGTCTGTCACTTCATCGTCTTTGACAATAGCAATCTCGGTAGCTTTGGCAGTATTAAGAAGGTCTTCCTTGATAACCTCTTCTACTTTCTGCTCCTCAACTCTCTGGAGTTCTTCTTCAGGCTCGTCCACAGGTTCCTCTGCAACTTCCATCACAGCCATGCTCTGCTCGATAGTGTCTTCAGGACGAGCTTCAGCCGCTTTAATGACAGTGTTTACAAGGAATGCGAGAGCGAAAAGAATTGCGATAACAATGACTATTACAATCATAGCCTTGTTGTGGCGGGCGTCAGATTCTTTGCGGAGCTGGTAAGCGCCAAACTCCTTGTTTTTGCCTTCGAATACTATATCGCGCCACTCTTTTGATGAAAGATCTACATCTTTTGCCATTTTTCTTAAGCTTTTAAAGTTAATATATAATCAATCATCAAAAATCACGGGTTCATACGATTGTAAGCCTGAATCATCAGAGAGTCGTCATGATTGATGTTGTCAATCTGGTAACGGCTGATCTGGTTGATCTGCATTTCGTCAAGAGCTCCAATCAAGCTTGCCCAAGATGCTTCGGGGGTAGCTTTAATGACAACAACAGGACGAGTGAGAGTGGAGTCGTTGCGGATTTCCTTGGCTCTTGCCTGGAAGATACTGTCGTTCTTATCCTTGTTTGAGTGGAATTCTTTTGCGCGCCATTTCACTTTCAGGTCATCGATTTTTGCGAGAACCTGTTTGTTGCGGTCATGCAGGATTTTACGGATACCACGCTGTACATCCCCTTCGTTGCCGAGGAAAGTCTCCTTCTGCAGGTTTGAGGAAGTCACATTACCTGTAGCTTCGTCTTTCACCACCTGGGGTTTGCCTTCGTAGTAATATACAATGTTAATGGGTTTACCTTCGTCGTCTTTCTTCACATCGCCTTTTTCATTGCGCTGAGTGTCAACGATCAGGGTAATAGCCTCTGATTCTTTAGCCTGACTCATCTCCTCCTGTTCAACCTTCTCGTTAGTGGGAAGGGTAATCTGGAGGGTCTGTGATTTAATCATAGTGGTACAAAGCATAAAGAACGTAATCAGAAGCATGTTCATGTCAACCATGGGAGTGAAGTCCACATGGATTGCCATCTTCTTCTGGGCGCCTTTTTTCTTTTTGCCCTTGTCTGATTGTTCAATCTGTGCCATAATGATTTAGTCTTGCTCGGTTTTAAGTGCAGTCATCAAGCTGAAACGGTTCATCTTGAGTGTCTGAAGATTGTCAAGAACGTGGTGAACGATCTCATAGGGAGTGTTCTGGTCGGCTTTGACAGCAATGCCCTCACCTTTCTTCATAGAAGCCTGAAGATTGTCGTTGCCACTTGAATAGATGGCACGCATCCATATCTGGAACTCATTCGGGGTGGTAAGATCCTTGTTATCGTTAATAGGTATGCCGATATCAGCACGTGACATGTCAGAGATTACTTTGTCCTGCTCGGTCTGAGACATTCTCAGGAATGTGGGCAGCGCCTTGAACGGAACTCCAAACATATTGATTTTGGAGAACGTTGCGACATCAGCGTCTGTCAGTTCAACTTTGTTGTTGGGGTGGAGACGGTTGTACTCCTGAACAGCCTTTACGAGAATTTCGGCTCTGATGGCTTCCGAGCCCCAAGAGTCTTTGTTTTCCGCATCGGCGTCGCCAGCAACTGAAATGAACACTTTGCCTTCGGGAGAAACCAGGATCTGCGCAACGTTAGCGGTCGGCACCTTGATTTCAGAAACTGATGACGGTGTAATCACAGTCACGGGTTCTTTCTGAAGGAAAGTAGACGTCAACATGAAGAAAGTAAGCAAAAGAACAGTCACGTCACTCATCGCGGTCATGTCGATGAGGGTACTCTTTCTTTTAATTTTTACTTTTCCCATATTACAGTTATTATATTATTTAAGGTGTAATACGGAATTAGTGAGTAGCTGCAAATGTCTGAACGATAGAGTAGCCGATCTCGTCGATAGCGTATGTGAGGTTATCGATCTTGTTGGTGTAGTAGTTATACGAAATAACTGCGAATGCACCGGTTGCGATACCGAAGGCGGTGTTGATAAGAGCCTCTGAGATACCGGTAGAGAGTTCGGTTGAGTCGGGAGCACCACTCTGGGCAAGAGCCTGGAATGATTTGATCATACCGATTACAGTACCGAGAAGACCAACGAGAGTACCGAGGGTTGTCATGGTAGCCACGATGGGGAGGTTCTGCTGGAGAGAAGGCATTTCCATAGCGGTAGCCTCTTCAACTTCTTTCTGAAGAGTAGCGATTTTCTGCTCTTTTGAAAGAACGGTGTTCTGATCCATTTCCTCGTAGCGAACGAGAGCTGCAGCAACAACGTTGGCAACGCTGCCTTTCTGTTTTGCGCAGAGAGCTTTCGCACCGGCGATGTCGTTTTTAGCGAGACAAGCCTTAACACCTGCGACAAATTTTGTGATGTTGCCTTTACCTTTTGCGCTTGAGAGAGCGATGTAGCGCTCAACAGAAAGCACGATAACAGTAAGGAAGAGAGTCTGAAGAACAGGCACGATTACGCCACCCATGTAGATAGTGCCCCAGATGTCGTGGGGGTGACCTTCCTCAAAGTGAGATTCGTGACCGAACCAGAAAATGAAAAGGCAAACTGCAACAATGAAGCAAGCGATGATTACAAGAAACGCATTCTTGATACCACCAACTTTGCTACCTTCTTTTTTAGCCGCGGGCTTTGCCGCAGACTGAATGGGCTTTTGAGCTTCCATAATTGAGATAATTACTAATTGTTATTAAGGTTGATATTATGATTGTTTTGGAATTTCTTCTGGTACCAAGGTAAATGGCGAACTCGATGTTTTCGTGGTATCGATTTCTCTTGTTACGGCTTGGCTTCCTGCGGAAACACTTATGCAAAAGTATCATTTAGTTTTTAACTGACAAAATTTTTACGGTTTATTTTCAAATATCTTACTTTTCCGGCGTTTCGCCAAGCTATTTCACACTCGCAGATAGTAAGTTTAGCCGCTTTTTGTAAAGAAGTATTAAAATAAATATCTACCTTTGCACGCTACAAAACCAGAATCCATCAATTACATCTACCTAAAACATGGAGAATTCTTTGAAGCTCAAACGAGGTCTGGATCTATGTATAGAGGGAGAGGCGGTCAAGGGTGAGCCAGTCGCGGTGCCTGCATCATGCGCGGCGGTTATTCCTGACGACTACCCCGGATTCACACCTAAACTTGAGGTGAAAGAAGGAGACCCGGTGGCAGCGGGAGCGCCACTGATGCATGACAAGAAATGCGAGTCGATAAAGCTGTGTTCTCCCATATCAGGCACCGTAACCGCCATTGTGCGCGGCGAACGCAGAAAAATAGAAAGGGTTGTCATCACATCTGACAATTGCGATAATTCCAAAAAATTCGATACCGGAGTAAGCGATGCGGGCAGTATCCGCAGTATTCTCATGGACAGCGGTCTCTGGGCGGAGATGCGCCAGCGTCCTTTTGACATTGTGCCGGAGGCGGATTCGGAGCCGCGTGACATCTTTGTCACCGCATTTGATTCGGCGCCTCTCGCGCCCGATCTTGATTTCGGCTCGGAAACCGGTCAGGAGCGTATCAACGCCGGCATCCGCGCCCTGAGCAAACTGACATCCGGCAACGTTTATGTAAGCACCCGCAAGGAGTGTCGGTTTGCAGTACCGGACGAGGCGGTCCACTATATTGTTTCGGGACCTCATCCCTCAGGCAACCCCGGCATACAGGCAGCAAACATCGCCCCTATTAATAAAGGTGAGGTTGTGTGGACTCTCGACATTGTGACTGTTATGCGCATAGGCGCTCTGATGCTTTCCGGAGTCCGGGATTTCAGCACTGTCATTGCCGTTACCGGCCCGGAGGTAAAGAATCCATGCTACGAGCTGACTGTAGATGGTGCCGCAATAGCTCCGCTGCTTGAAAAGTGCATGGAAACGGGCGACAGACACCGCCGCATAATATCGGGCAATGTGCTTACCGGCATCAAGGTGGGCATTGACGGATTTCTGAGATATCCCTACCGCCAGATCACGGTAATCGCCGAGGGCGATGATATTGACGAGTTTATGGGCTGGGCATCTGTAAGTCCTAAAAAAATGAGCGTGAGCCGGTCATTCCCGTTCAGCTTCTTCAAAAAAAGATTTTCGCCGGACGCGCGCCTGCTTGGCGGCAGGAGAGCTATGATAGTAAGCGGTGAATACGACAAGGTGTTGCCGATGGACATCATGCCTGAATACCTTCTCAAAGCCATTGGTTCAAGAAATGTCGAGATGATGGAAAACCTCGGCATTTATGAGATTGCCCCGGAGGATCTGGCGTTGTGCGAGTATGTGGACCCCTCCAAGACAGAAATACAGAAAATGGTAAGGGAGGGGCTTGACTGGTTGAAAAAAGAATTGGAATAAACGAGAATCTACCGACATAATTATGTTAAGGAAATATTTGGACCGTATAAAGCCGAACTTCGAAGAGGGTGGCAGACTACACTCCTTTCATTCGGTATTTGACGGCATAGAGACATTTCTCTACACTCCGCGCACTACATCCGCGTCTGGCGTACACATCCACGACAGCCTTGATTCAAAACGAATAATGATAATAGTTGTACTGGCTCTTATGCCGTGCCTGCTGTTTGGCATGTACAATACCGGCTATCAGAACTTCCTGGGGTCAGGGGCGGCTTCCTTCCCTTTACTGCCGATAATGGCTTACGGCTTTCTTGCAATACTGCCTAAAATCGCAGTGACATACGTTGTGGGGCTGGGCATAGAATTCATAGCAGCCCAGTGGCGCAAGGAAGAGATTCAGGAGGGTTTTCTGGTCACTGGCATACTTGTGCCGCTAATTTGTCCCATAGAGACACCTCTGTGGATGCTTGCCGTGGCAACCGCCTTTTCGGTGATATTCGTAAAAGAGGTGTTCGGCGGCACCGGCTACAACATTTTCAACGTGGCGCTGGTGACAAGAGCATTTTTGTTTTTCGCCTATCCGGCGAGCATGAGCGGTGACCGGGCATTCATTTCAGCATCTCCGATATGCGGAATAGGCGGCACTGTCAACTTTGCCGACGGTATCAGCGGGGCGACTCCTCTCGGGCAGATTGCCACACACAGCGGAGGCGCCCTACAGATACACAACATTGTAGGAGACCCGGTAAGCAACTGGGACGCGTTTTTAGGACTTATCCCCGGTTCTTTCGGAGAGACATCCACTCTGTGCATCCTAATCGGAGCAGCGTTGCTGCTTACAACCGGCATTGCCAGCTGGAGAATAATGCTTTCTGTTTTCGCGGGAGGTCTGCTTGCCGGATTTGTAGTGAATATGTTCGCTACTCCAACCTACCCGTCTTCTTATCTTATGCCATGGCAGCAACTCATTTACGGAGGCTTCGCTTTTGCCGCCGTGTTCATGGCTACCGACCCGGTGACGGCTGCGCGAACAGGTGCCGGAAAATATGTCTACGGACTGCTCGTCGGCATAATGGCAATAGTAATACGAGTGTACAACAACGGGTATCCTGAGGGCGCAATGCTCGCGGTGCTTCTGATGAACGCGTTCGCTCCGCTTATCGACTACTGTGTAGTTCAGACAAACATCAACCGCCGTGTCAACCGCCTCAAGACAAAAGCAGAGAAACAATCATGAACAAGCAAAGCAACACATACACCTTAATATATATATTGGTATTGGCAGCCGTTGTGGGCACAGCCCTTGCATTCACGTCACTGAGCCTGCACGACCGACAACTTGAGAACGCGGACCTTGACAAAATGAGCCAGATTCTTGCCTCTGCCGGAATTGTACCTGAAAAGGGACAGGTTGCAGCCGATTTCAAAAAATACATCATTGCACAGGAGATAGTAGACTGCGACGGCAACCGTGTAGAGGGAGATGCATTCAATGTGGATGTCGCCGCCCAAAGCAAGCTGAATGACTGCGGGCGCCAGCTTCCTGTCTTTGTGTGCCGCCCTGATGACGGCTCGACAAAATACATCCTGCCGGTGTACGGCTCCGGTCTGTGGGGTCCGATATGGGGATATATAGCCATTGACTCGGACGGGACAACTGTATATGGCGCTTATTTCGCGCATCAGGGCGAGACACCCGGACTCGGCGCAGAAATTGTAAAGCCTGAGTTCAGAAACCAGTTTGAGGGCAAACGCCTCATCAAAAACGGGGTATTCATGCCTATAAGCGTTGTGAAAGCCGGTCAGAAACCCTCAGGCAATGAAGATTATGTAGACGGTGTGAGCGGCGGCACCATAACCAGCAAGGGTGTCGGCACCATGCTTGACAACTGCCTGTCGCCTTACAAGTCATTTCTTAATCAACTAAGCAACAATTAAGACTATGTCTGAAAAAATATCATTGAAGGGCGCTCTGTTCAATCCGCTCTCGAAAAACAATCCTGTAGTGGTGCAGGTGCTCGGCATCTGCTCCGTACTTGCTGTCACAGCCAAACTTGAACCGGCGATTGTGATGGGAATCTCCGTAATAGCGGTGCTGGCGTTTTCAAATGTCATAATATCGCTGATACGCAACACCATACCCACAAACATCCGAATAATAGTGCAACTTGTGGTCGTTGCCGGTCTAGTTGTTATAGTCGACCAGCTGCTAAAAGCATACGCTTACGATGTAAGCAAGCAGCTGTCGGTTTTCATAGGGCTTATCATAACCAACTGCATACTTATGGGTCGCCTTGAGGCTTTCGCAATGGCAAACAAGCCTCTACCTTCGTTTCTTGACGGCATTGGCAACGGACTTGGCTATACCGTCATTCTCGTTATAGTAGGCTTTTTCAGAGAGCTGCTCGGAAGCGGCACATTACTCGGCTATCAGGTAGTGCCTGACAGTTTTTATGAAGCGGGCTATGTCAACAACGGTCTTATGATACTTCCGCCAATGGCTCTAATCATTGTGGCTTGCATTATATGGGTTCAGAGAGCCCGCAACAAGGATTTGCAGGAGCCTTGACAATAACGGCAAAATTACAGATATGGAAAACTTAAACATATTTATCAGGTCGATTTTTGTCGACAACATGATTTTCGCCTACTTTCTCGGCATGTGCTCTTTCCTGGCTGTGTCCAAGAACGTCAAAACGGCATTCGGGCTTGGCGTAGCGGTGACTTTCATGTTAGTAATTACTCTTCCGACTAACTATCTTCTTGAAACATACGTTCTGAAGGCGGGAGCGCTCTCATGGCTCGGAGCGGAATTCGCGGACGTAGACCTGAGCTTCCTGTCGCTTATAATGTTCATTGCGGTCATAGCATCCATGACCCAGCTCGTTGAAATGGCAGTGGAAAAGTTCAGCCCGGCGCTATACTCTTCGCTCGGCATCTTTTTGCCGCTTATAGCTGTAAACTGTGCTATTCTCGGAGGCTCCCTGTTCATGCAGCAGAGAGAGTTCGGCAGTGTATGGACAGCAGTATGCGCCGGCGGGGGCTGGGGATTAGGCTGGCTCCTGGCAATAGTTGCCATCGCTGCCATTCGCGAACGCGTGGCCGGATATTCAAAAGTACCCGCGCCTTTGCGCGGCACAGGAATAACATTCATAATCACTGCGCTTATGGGCATAGCATTCATGAGTTTCTTAGGAATAAAAATCTGAAAAGATGACAACGATAAACAGCATGCCGGTACTGAGTGCAGCCGGCAACCTGACTATAATTGCCGGAGTAACCGTTTTTCTCGCAGTGACAGTTGTTCTTGTGCTTATACTTCTTGTGGCTAAGCGCTACCTTGTCCATTCCGGCAAAGTGCGTATCGTCATAAACAACGACCGCGAAGTCGAGGCTGATTCCGGCAAACCGCTGTTGAGCACACTTGCCGACCAGAATATTTTCCTGCCGTCGGCATGCGGAGGCAAAGGCAGTTGCGGGCAGTGCAAGGTACAGGTTTTCGACGGTGGCGGAGACATTCTTCCTACCGAGACAGTGCATTTTTCGCGCAAACAGGTTCAGGACCACTGGCGCCTTGCCTGCCAGGTGAAGGTAAAGGAAGACATGAAGATAGGGGTACCCGCCTCTGTGCTTGACATAAAGGAATGGGAATGTGAGGTGATTTCAAACAGAAATGTCGCTACATTCATAAAAGAGTTCATTGTAGCCCTTCCTCCCGGACAGCACATGGACTTCATTCCCGGCTCATACGCGCAAATCAAGATTCCGCCTTACGAAATGAGCTATGACAAAGACATTGACAAGTCGCTGATAGGACCGGAGTACCTGCCCGCATGGGAAAAATTCGGACTGTTTTCTCTCAAATGCAAAAACACCGAAACTACGGTGCGAGCCTACTCAATGGCAAATTATCCTGCCGAAGGCGATCGCATAATGCTGACCGTAAGAATTGCCACACCGCCGATGAAGCCGAAGCCGGAGGTGGGATTTATGGATGTAATGCCCGGCATCGCCTCAAGCTACATTTTCACGCTAAAACCCGGTGACAAAGTGGTTATGAGCGGCCCTTACGGCGACTTCCACCCGATATTCGACAGCAAGAAAGAGATGATGTGGATTGGGGGCGGCGCAGGTATGGCTCCGCTAAGAGCGCAGATAATGCACATGACCAAGACTCTGAAAACCACAGACAGAATAATGAACTATTTCTATGGCGCACGGGCGCTTAACGAGGTGTTTTATCTTGATTATTTTCTACAGCTCGAAAAAGAGTTTCCCAACTTCAGGTTTCATCTTGCCCTTGACCGCCCCGACCCTGCCGCAGACGAAGCGGGCGTAAAATACACCCCCGGATTCGTCCATCAGGTCATATACAACACCTATCTCAAGAATCATGAGAACCCCGAGGACATAGAGTACTACATGTGCGGACCCGGACCAATGAGCAAGGCGGTGGAAACAATGCTTGACAGCCTCGGCGTGGACCCGGAAAGCATACACTACGACAATTTCGGCGGTTGATTACCCGATTTTGATTTTGTCGAAAAGACTGAACGCGTTGGCAGATGTTTTGTCTGCCAGCGCTTCTGTTTTTAACCCTAACGACTGCGCTACGACAGCTGCCGTATGGACTATATACGCACTCTCGTTGCGCTTGCCGCGCATGGGAACCGGCGCAAGATAAGGTGAATCGGTTTCAAGAATCACCCTGTCTGCCGTTATAGAAGGCATTACTTTTGCGAGGGACGAGTTTTTGAAAGTGACAATGCCATTTATTCCGAAATAGAAATCCCCTGCCCTGTTTCTGATTTTTTCGACATCTGCCTCACTGCCGCCAAAGCTGTGAAACACACCGCGAACACCTTTGCGCCCTTCAAGCGCCTCAAGAGTCTGGTCAAGAGCTTCGCGGCAATGGATAATAACCGGCAAAGAATGTCTGAGCGCCAATGCAAGCTGAGCGTCAAACACCTGCATCTGTTTTGCCTCAAAAGTCTTATCCCAGTACAAATCCATACCGATTTCTCCGACAGCCACCCAGTCGGTCAAAGAGCTGTTAAACGCGTCCATAACTGCGGCATACACCTCGTCCGCATCCTCTCCCACTTCGGTCGGGTGCAGCCCCATCGCCATTGATGTGACATCCGGGAACTCGCTGTGCAGACGAGCCATGCGCTCGATACTGTCAATGCCCACATTAGGAAAAATCATGTGAATTACCCCGGCATCAATTGCCCGCCTTACAGCATCGCCCGGTGTCGGCTCAAACTCATCAAGGTACAGGTGAGTATGTGTGTCTACCAGCTTCATTTGTCTCGGTTTACAGAATTGAGAGCCAGGTCTTCGAAAAATTTCCGTGGCACGGCTGAAAGCTGGGCATCATCCAGACACTTCACCGCCTCTGCCGCATAGCGCAATTCAAGAGCGCGGCAACGCTCCGACAGTCCAAGCCGGTCATAGACCTCCCTCACCGTCGCGATTTTCTTTTCGGGAGCCATCTCTTTGCCGAGCACCCCGGCTATAATGCCGTCACAATCCTCTGAAATGGCATTTATAAGCAGCCAGGTTTTCTTTTCATTCAGAATGTCGCCCCCGACGGGCTTTCCAAACGTCTCAGGCTTGCCGTAGGTGTCCAGCCAGTCATCCTTCAGCTGGAACGACAATCCGAGTTTTTCGCCATATGCGTACATGGCTTTTACCACTCCCGGCACGGCACCCGCCATAATGGCTCCGAGACCACACGCACAGCCAAGCAAAACAGATGTCTTAAGACGAATCATTTCCATATACTCGTCTATGCTTACATCGTTGCGGCTTTCAAAATCCATGTCATACTGCTGCCCCTCGTACACCTCCATTGCAGTAGTGTTGAACATATGCAGTACCGGGCGCAGTGTAGAGGTGTCGCAATCCTTTACGGCGAGTTGTGTTGCGAGTGTCAGCATGGCGTCTCCGCTTAGAATAGCCGTACTCTCATTGTACTTCTTGTGCACAGACGGGCGACCGCGACGCACATCAGCCTTGTCCATGACATCATCGTGAAGCAAAGTGAAGTTATGGAACATCTCAACTGCAAGCGCCTGATTCATCGCCACCTCACAGTTGCCGGCAATAGCATCAGCCACCGCAAGCGCAAGAACCGGACGAAGGCGCTTGCCACCTGCCTCAAGAGCGTATCTTATGGGAGCATACAGCCCGAGAGGCGATTTGTCGAGATTGAGTTTCGCAATCTCATTTTCAATTATCTGCGCATATTGTTGTATCGTTTTCATTTCTCAGTCTGTTATATATCGATTTATATTTTTCATATGACTCTCTGAACGATTGAAGCGCCGCAGGGTTTCCGGCAAGAACACTGTCAACCTTTAGCGCTAGAGGATGCCGGCTCGGACTCCGCGCAAGACTCGCGCCTATTTTATCGGGAGTGTTGAGCACAAGCAGCACATGAGCCTGCTTTGCAATGTCCAGCCGGGAGGTCTGCCCGTCAAAATATGTTACAAACCGTGCCGAACTGTCGGCGGCTCCGATACTGTCATAGTTATACAGAACCTTGGCAACGAGCCTGCAGGCAAATGCACGCGACGATGTATCAGCCTCCTGAAGCCAGTCCAGCAGCAGAGTAGCTGCCTCTTCGGGACTATTGTCAAGCACAATCCGCTCGGCAGCCGCCTCCGGTGGCAACTCCGTATTTATCACTCTGTGGGCGGGGGCGCATGACCATAGCGACGCTATCACCGCTACCGATATTTTTATAAGGCAACGCATATTCTGCAAAGTTAGCTAATTTTGCACCAATAATATAATAACAACACCAATGGAAAATAATTTCAACAGTCTGCCCGCCGACGCAGCCATGCTGCTCAGCTTTATAAACATGAAACTGCGCGACAACTACTCATCACTTGAAGAATTGTGTGATGACATGAATTTCGATATAGATGATTTCATTGGCTATATGGCTGAAAAAGGATGGGAATATAACCCCGATGCAAAAAAATTCTGGTAGGATTGTAACCGGACACATGTGCTGATACGTCTAATAATCACAAAAACCAAAATTGAGACGATTACAACAACAGAATTCAACATGGGAACAAAATTTTTATTCAAAGTCATTCTTCTGGCGCTGATAACAACAATAGGCATAAGCGCCTGCTCAAGTTCTTCCTCAAAAAAAGAGCTGGAAATTTCAGACTTCGACCGCGAACGGATAGCAGATGTCGTGCGCGCTGAAATCGCAGCAACCCCATCAATAGATTCACTTGCCAACACTCCGCTGATTGTAGCCCCTTCAATAGAAGTAAACGGCCGGTCTTCAATGACGGCGCTCAGGATTGTGGCGCTGACAGTACCGTTTGGATTTGTGATAGTCATAGTATGGATGCTGCTGAATTTTAAAAACCAGAATCTTATTGCCAAATACAAAGTTATAGAGTTGTCGATAAACAACAGAGAAAAACTACCGGAAGTATTCTACACAGGAGCCAAAGCTACACGAGACGCCTTAAACCGTCGCCGCCTGTTTAACGGCATGATATGGATGGCGTTCGGAATAACAGGTATGGTATTTTTTCTGTCCATCAATAACTCCGACACCAATCCAGGATTTGCAATCAGTCTGTTGCCCACACTCATAGGCGTAGCCAAAATTATATGCTACTATATAGACAACAAAGCACAGAACAAGTCCAACGCTGACACTGACGAAAACGCATAATCTGCGTATTGATGCTCGGTAAGTTAGAGGAAATATCATTGATTGCCAGATGCGTGGCGGCTGACGACCGCCATGCTTTCGGCAGGCTGGTGGAGGAATATCAGGATGCTCTTCGCCGCTTCATCTACAACCTTTGCGGCGGAGATGCGGCTATGACAGACGACATTGCCCAGGAAACATTCTTGAAAGCATACACATCCATACGTTCTTTCAAGGGCATTTCCCGGTTCAAGACCTGGCTCTACACCATAGCCTACAGAGAATTCATCGACTGGCGACGCTCAAAAGGCGGCTACAGCGATGACCTTGAGCTTGCCGCCAATATTTCGGACAACACCCCGAACCCGGAGCATTCCACAGAAGCCGCCCATGATATATCTGTAGCTCTATCGGCTCTTAATGAAACAGAAAAAAGTCTTGTTCTATTGTTTTACATGGAAGACCTACCCATAAAGAAAATTTCAGATATTACCGGCATACCTCAAGGTACTGTAAAAGTGTATCTTGCCCGGTCCAGAACAAAAATGGCAAAAATACTTGAAACAGATGAAAGCAACCGATAACAACTCCGAAACCAGACTCAGACATTTGATTCAGACCGGCGCGCCCTCTGCGCCTGTATCGCCCTGGTTTACACAAAAAGTTCTTAACCGACTGCCCGACAAGCAAAAGCGCATTGCCGCAAGAATCGAAACATGGACTTGCGCTATAGCTGCTGTTGTCACAGCAGTGTTCGGCATCAAGTACGTTATGACTACGATGTCGGCTCCGGTAATCACTGTAGGTCAAATACTGATATACCTCACTTATATAAGCATATTCGGCGCTCTTATCGCAAATATGGCTATTCCTGCCATTACAAGCAGAGCAAGGCGCAATCTGTAACACGCCTTCGCTTGCCTTATAGTCTAAACGGTATTGCAAGAATGCAATAAACCGGCACTTTTGACTCTCCGATTTTTCCGGCGACCCACCTCGGCATCCTGCCTATTATACGCAGTGCCTCTCGGTTCAGGCTATCCTCCACACCTCTTAGCACCTCAGCGTTGCTTATAGAGCCGTCGCTATTTACAATAAAGCTGCACAGCACCCGCCCTTGAACACCGGCGTCAAACGCCTCTGCCGGATAGCGGCGTTCTCTGTTTATAAACTTCATCATGGCACCGTCTCCGCCGGGAAAATGGGGTTCCTCATCCACCGAATCAAATGTAAAAGCTTCTTTGTCAACAATCCGGTTTCCACCCACCACTGTCTGATAAGTTATCACACGCCGAAACTGAGCCTGCGCGCCAGTGGCGAGCAATGCCAGTATCATGGTTATTATAATCCTGCCTGAGGAGGTAAGCAAATATTGTTGCATCAAGTGTCTGTGTTTTTTCTTAGTCTGATACCGATGCTGGCGGTAGCAGTTACGGCAAAAGTAGTCCAAGCGCGCTGAATTTTCAAAAACGCGACAGCCATTTTGAGAATGATTATTATTGTTTTATCTTTGTTGACAATTTCAAGACTCCTCTCCTACAAAATTTCACATAGCGCATAATAGGGCTAATGATTTTGCCGTTATATTGGGTGAATACCGACAATCATGACTCTGAAACGAATACTATCATACATTTCAGCGACTTGCTGCTGCTTTTCACAGATTATTGCGGCAGACAGTTCTCCCGCATATAACTTTCTGAACATAAGCCCTTCCCCTAAAATATACGGCATGGGGGGCATAAACATATCCTCTGTAGATGCCGGAGTACTTGCCACTGAACAGAACCCGGCTTTGCTTGGACCGGAACACAGCTCACGGGCAGGAATAAGCTACATGAGATACATCGGCGACAGCAATTTTGCGTCAGCCGCCTACTCCCATGCCGCCGGCGAGTATGGCGCATGGGCTGCATCCATACGCTATTTCGGCTACGGCTCCATTCCAAGAACGGATATTTCCGGAATAGAAACAGGCTCATTCGCGCCAAAAGACCTCGCAATCTCCGGTATATACTCGCACAGCCTGTCAGACCTGCTGCGCGGAGGGTTCGCCATAAAAGCAATATACAGTTCCTATGACTCTTATTCGGCATTCGCCCTGGGTGTCGACCTCGGAATAAACTACTATGACGAAGAAAAAGACCTGTCGCTGAGCGCAGTGGTTGTAAACCTCGGCGGACAAATCAAACGGTTTGACCAGACATACGACCGGCTGCCGGTGGATTTAAGACTCGGCTGGACCCAGTCTTTCCCGGGACTTCCCGTGCGCTTTTCCATAACAGCCTGGAATCTCACAAAATGGAAGCTGCCTTACTATGAATCCGGAGACGGAACTATGGGAGCGGCACCAGCTCTTAAATCGTCGTTTGGCTCAAACCTTATGCGCCACCTTGTATTTGCCGCCGACATAGTGCCCAGTGAACGCTATTATATAGGTGTAGGTTATAATTACAAGACACGCACCGACATGAGCACCTATTCAAGAAATCTGCTGAGCGGATTTTCTCTTGGTGCCGGGCTTGACACAGACACCTGGGGAGTGGGTGTAGCACTGGCTCAACCCCATAGCGGGGCTTTCACATTCATGGTAAGCCTCAGCGCAAGCATTGAACAACTGATTGGTAATTGATTCAACTATATGACAAAGACACCGGAAAATAAAATAATCGTTGCTATCGACGGATACTCATCGTCTGGAAAAAGTACAATGGCAAAGGAACTTGCCGCAAAAATAGGCTACAGATACATTGACTCCGGAGCAATGTACCGCGCCGTAACACTGTTCGCCATGGAACATGAAATGATCGGTTCCGACGGCTCTGTGGATGTTGCTGCTTTAAGCGAAGCCGTCAACAGAATAAAAATCGACTTCATTCTAACCCCG
Source organism: Muribaculaceae bacterium Isolate-104 (HZI) (assembly GCA_003762715.1). Lineage (GTDB taxonomy): Bacteria > Bacteroidota > Bacteroidia > Bacteroidales > Muribaculaceae > Paramuribaculum. Next base: position 64,960 of record RIBJ01000036.1, read on the forward strand.
CAAGGACAACACACCCTTCTTGACAGCATTGACGTGGAACACCGGATACGTTCTCTGGAAGTTTCATCTCATGTATCTCCGGTTGCGGCGATACACGCCGTGCGCAAAGCCCTGACCGCCCGACAGCAACATTTCGGCACTCAGAAAGGCATTGTTATGGACGGAAGAGATATAGGCACAACAGTGTTTCCAAACGCCGAAATGAAAGTGTTCGTCACCGCTTCGCCTGAAACTAGAGCGCAAAGGCGCTTCAAGGAACTGACAGAGAATGGCACTCCGGCAAAATATGAAGACGTGCTGGCAAACGTAATCGAACGAGACCGCATAGACGAGACCCGTGCCGAAAGCCCGCTTAGAAAAGCTCCGGATGCCGAAGTGCTTGACAACTCCTGCATGACCCATGCCGAACAAAGCGCCTGGTTGCTGGACATGTATCACAAAGCGTTAACTAAAGCAGATGAGCGCAACTATTGAAATAGACCCCGGTTCCGGATTTTGCTTCGGAGTTGTCACCGCCATACGCAAAGCGGAAGAAGTGCTCGACAGCAACGGCACCCTTTACTGCCTTGGAGATATTGTACACAACAGCAGCGAGGTAGAACGTCTGCGCTCAAGAGGGCTTGTGACCATAACACATGCCGACCTTGAGAGCCTCCACGATGTCAAAGTGTTGCTAAGGGCGCATGGCGAGCCTCCGTCAACCTACGAAACCGCAAAACGCAACAACATTGAGATTATAGATGCCACATGCCCCGTTGTGTTGCGGCTTCAGCAACGCATCAAACACACTTTTGACAACGACCGCGACACTCAGATTGTCATATACGGCAAAAACGGACATGCGGAGGTAAACGGTCTCGTCGGTCAGACCCAAGGCAAAGCTATTGTCGCTGAGAACATCGACGACCTGCGCAAAGTGGATTTTTCACGCAACATAAGCCTCTATTCACAGACAACAAAATCGCCGCAGGGATTTCGCCACATGATTGACGAAATCAACACTCGCAAAGCCGACAGTGCGCTATTCGAGCATTTTGACACCATCTGCCGCCAGGTAAGCGGCAGATCCGAATCACTGCGCCGGTTCGCTGCCGACCACGATGTGGTACTGTTTGTAAGCGGAGCCAAAAGCAGCAACGGCAAGGTTCTGTGCGCCGAGTGTACAGGTGTCAATCCGCGCACCCACCTTATTGCCGGACCGGAAGACATAAAACCGGAATGGCTTCACAACAGCATGAGCATAGGCATTTGCGGAGCCACCTCAACCCCGCGTTGGCTAATGGAAGATGTAAAAACCGCCGTGTCTGAAATTTTAAAGACATCCTGTAATGGATAATTTTGTTGCTATAGATGTAGAAACCGCAAACAACTACCCCACAAGCATATGTGCCATCGCAGCCGTGAAAGTTACCGACGGGTGCATATCCGACAGATTTTACGAGCTGGTAAAACCCGAACCGGAATTCTATCTTCGGCATTTCACCCTTAATGTCCACGGCATCGGTTTTTCCGATACTGAAAACGCGCGGACTTTCGACAAAGTGTGGAGCGACCTGCGCCTGTTTTCAGGCAACCTCCCTCTTGTCGCTCATAACAGAAAATTTGACGAAAGCTGCATCCGGGCGACATGTGGCTGCTACGGCATAGACTACCACGAACCTACATTTCTATGCACCCTTGAAAAAGCACGCAAAACCATTCCTTGGACACTTTGCTCCTCCTTTTCACTGCCACACCTCGCCGAATTTCTTGGAATTCCATTCTATAACCACCATAACGCGCTTGCCGATGCCGAAGCCTGCGCAAAAATCGCCATGACCCTGCTTTAGAAACAGTTGGCATCCAAAAACAGCATGAACTCATCATTAAAAACATACTGTATAAAGACATATTTTATCAATATTTTGTCAAAACATTTGGTTTATAAAAAAATATAACCTACCTTTGCATCCGCAAAACCAACAGCTATGGTTCCTTGGCCGAGTGGTTAGGCACCGGTCTGCAAAACCGTTTACAGCAGTTCGAATCTGCTAGGAACCTCCAAACAACCGCCTTGCGCTGACATTGTCGCAGGGCGGTTTTGTTTTTTGGAGATATTTAGGATTTTACTTACCTTTGTATTTTAGAAGAAAAACAAAAAAAACATATAAGACGATATGAAATTCAATGTCCCGAGCAAGACGCTCCACAGCTATGTTTCAGCTGTCAGCAAAGTCATCAATGCCAAAAACGCCCTGACGATTCTGAACAACTTCCTGTTCTCACTCGAAGGAGACATCCTTACAGTGAAAGCGTCCGATATGGAAAACAGCCTCGTGGGACGTCTGCCTGTAACAGGAGCGGAAGGCAACGGCTCCTTTTGCCTTGATGCAAGACGAATTGTGGAGCTACTAAAAGAAATGCCTGACCAAGGTATAACATTTGAAATTGACGACGACAATCTTGAGGTCAAAATATCGTACCCCAACGGACTCTACAACACCGTAGCCATAAACGGCATGGAGTATCCCGAAACAGGAGAAGCCGCCGAAGGCGAAACCCTGAAATTCTCCGCGCCTACCGACCAGGTTATGAAAGGCATTGAAAACACCATATTTGCAGTCGGCACCGATGACCTGCGCCCGCAGATGATGGGTATTCTCTGGGATGTCAAGCCGGACAAGGTTGTGTTTGTCGCCACTGACACACGAAAACTCGTCAAATACACCAACGGACTCATAAAGCCGGGAGCGGAATGCTCGTTCATTTTGCCGCTGAAACCCGCGTCTGTGCTAAAAAACGTTTTTGGCAAAGAAGATGAAATACAGATAACCGTTTCTGAAAAAAGCGTACAGTTCAACTCCCCCTCATTCACGCTTGACTGTCGCCTGATAAAGGGAGCATTTCCTGACTACAACCGTGTGATACCCACTAACAACCCGTTCTCGCTCACTGTCGACAGACTGTCATTCATAACAGCCGTTCGCCGTGTCGGGGTTTTCGGCGATGGAGGAAACGGACTTGTAAAATTCAAGCTCGCAGCCGACACTCTTACACTCCGCGCACGCGACAACAGCTACGGCACAAGCGGCAGAGAATCCGTACCGTGCCAGTATACCGGCAACGAGTTCATGATTGGGTTCGGCGCACAATACCTCATCGAGATATTTTCCACCATATCGACAACCGATGTTATCATGAAACTGTCTGACGCAAGTCACCCCGCCGTATGTGTTCCTGCCGAGAACACCCCGGACTCGGAACTGCTCATACTGCTCATGCCCATGAATATCGTTGACTGACCTGCGCTATGGAACTGAATCTCGAACGCCCCATTATATTTTTTGATCTCGAAACCACCGGAACAAATATTCTTGAAGACCGCATTGTGGAAATATCCCTTATCAAGGTAAATCCCGACGGCTCGGAAATAGAACGCACAAGACGCATCAACCCGGAAATACCGATTCCGGCAGAAGCCACGGCTGTACATGGTATTACCGATGCCGATGTGGCAGGCGAACCGAAGTTCAGACAGATAGCAGGTTCTCTTGCCGAAATCTTCAAAGGCTGCGACATTGCCGGATACAATTCCAATCGCTTTGATGTGCCTATGCTTGACCAGGAATTCAGCAGGGCAGACATCGAGTTCGATTTCAGCGACGTGCGTTTTGTTGACGTCCAGACTATTTTCCACAAAAAAGAGCCCCGCACACTTGTTGCCGCGTACAAATACTACTGCGGCAAAGACCTTGAGGCTGCACACTCGGCAAATGCTGACACAAGAGCTACATACGAAGTACTTAAAGCTCAGCTTGACACCTATGACGACCTCGACAACAGCATTGCGTTCCTGTCTGAGTTCACAACGAAATCAAACAAGAACGAGCCTGTCGACTTCATGGGTCGACTCGTGTATGACGACCAACGCCGGGAAATAATCAACTTCGGAAAATACAAAGGAAAAGTAGCTGAAGAAATACTCCGCAAAGACCCCAGCTACTACACCTGGATTATGAACGGAGACTTTGCCCGCAACACAAAAGCCGCATTCACTAAAATTTACGAAAGAATAAAACAACAGGCAAAAAATGCTTAAGGGTAAACACATTGTCCTCGGAATCACCGGAGGCATAGCAGCCTACAAATCGGCAATGCTCGCCCGCCTTCTGATTAAAGAAGGAGCGGAAGTCCAGATTGTGATGACACCCTCCGCAAAGGAATTCATCACGCCGGTAACACTGTCAGCGCTAACCGGCAAACCGGTTGTCAGTGAATTCTTCACAGCCAACACCGGTGAGTGGCACAGCCATGTAGACCTCGGACTATGGGCGGACGCTATGGTGATTGCCCCTGCTACTGCCTGCACAATAGGAAAAATGGCAAACGGTGTTGCCGACAACATGCTCGTCACCACCTACCTTAGTGCAAAAGCGCCGGTATTCGTAGCGCCTGCTATGGACCTTGACATGATGGCTCACCCCTCTACTACCCGCAACATCAACCTGCTGCGCAGCTACGGCAACCACATAATAGAAGCCGCCTCAGGCGAGCTGGCAAGCCATCTCTGCGGCAAAGGAAGAATGCAGGAGCCGGAAGTCATTGTAAATGAACTTATCGCTTTTTTCAACAAATCGCAATCGATGAAAGGCGAAAAGCTCCTCATCACAGCCGGGCCCACTTATGAAAAAATCGATCCCGTAAGATTCATAGGAAATTATTCGACAGGCAAAATGGGCTATGCCATTGCCGAAGAAGCCGCGGCTCGTGGCGCCGAGGTCACCTTGGTCAGCGGACCGGTCAGCCTTAAGGCTCAGCATCCGTCTATAAAGGTTATTCATGTAGAGAGTGCCAGACAGATGCTCGACGCATGTAAGGAAGCCTTTCCACAAACAAACATAGCAATAATGTGTGCGGCTGTGGCTGACTACGCGCCAAATGTTCAGGCTGATAAAAAAATCAAACGCGAAAAAGACGAGATTCCGGTCATAAACCTGGTCAAGAATCCTGATATAGCAGCCACCCTCGGCTCTGAAAAGAAAGACGGGCAGATTATTGTTGGCTTTGCGCTTGAAACAGACAACGAGCAATCAAACGCTCTTGACAAACTGCACCGCAAGAATCTCGACATGATTGCCTTGAACTCGCTGCGCACACCCGGAGCAGGATTCGGCACCGACACCAATGTACTTACCCTTATCTGCAAAAACGGCTTTGCTACAGAATTGCCACTTATGACGAAAGCCGAAGCCGCATCTCAGTTACTTGACGCCATCTGCCGGATAAAATGAAACGGGTTCTGCTTTCGCTAACGGTTATGATTATGCTTTCCGTCGGTCATTTCAAGGCAGCGGCAGCCGAACTGGACTGCACTGTCGAAATAAACTCCGACCAGGTGGCAAACGCTTCCGCCGAAACATTTTCAAGCCTACGCGAGCTGATTGCCGAGTATATGAACAACACGGCTTTCACTTCTGCGAAGTACGCCCCTGTGGAAAAAATTGAATGTAAATTATTTTTCACGATAACGCAGTACAACGACAACACCATGTCCGGAACCCTGCAGATACAGAGCAACCGCCCGGTATTCGGTAGTTCCTATACATCGCCGGTCATCAATTTCAAAGACAACGACATATCCTTCTCATACACTCCCGGCGGCCGCATTATTCACACCTCCGGAACTGTTGAAAGCGACCTTGCCGCATTGCTCGACTTCTACGCATACCTCATAATAGGTCTCGACTCGGACACTTTCGCACCCAAAGGGGGCGACACCATGTACGAAGCTGCATCACAGATTGTGCAGCTCGCACGCAACACCGGTGAAAAAGGATGGCGGGCTATTGACGACCAAAGAAACCGCGCCGCATTGCTTGCCGCAATCACTGAAGGTCCGGCAAGCGAGATACGCGACATAATGTACACCTATCACCGGCAGGGACTCGACGCAATGAGTATCAGCGCCGACAAAGGGCGGGCAGCTATTACCGGCACATTCCAGACTCTTGACAAAATTGCCAAAGCCGCTCCGATGAGCGTAGTATTGTCTGTGTTCCGCGACACCAAGCTCGATGAGATTACAAACATATACTCACAAGGCACCCGTGATGAACGGAAATCAGTATATGACACACTTGCCGCAGTGTATCCTACTGAAACAAGACGCCTCGAATCAATAAAAGAATAAGGACATAACGACTAAGCGATGCTTGAAACCCTGCATATATCAAATTACGCCCTGATTGACAACATTGACATCACATTCAGTCCGGGGCTAAACATCATAACCGGCGAAACTGGAGCCGGAAAATCAATTATGCTCGGAGCTCTGTCACTGCTGCTCGGAGCCAGAGCCGACATGAAATCTGTCAGGAACTCAGATCGGAAAACCGTTGTCGAAGCTGTGTTCAGCATTGGCGAATACCCAGCTCTCCGAAATTTCTGTGATGAAAATGATATTGAATGGGATGACGCAAGGTGTATTCTCAGACGCGAGATTGCGCCCGCCGGCAGAAGTCGTGCATTTGTCAACGACTCGCCTGTACCTCTGGCTAAGCTCGAAGCGGTTGCAGTGCAGCTTATCGACATTCACTCGCAACACCAGAACCAGCTGCTGTCCAGACCCGAATTTCAGCTGAAAGTCATAGACACTCTCGCCGGAAACGAATCTGCGCTGACCACTTATCGCAGCCTGTTCAATTCGTTTCGTGATGCACTCCGCAAGCTAAAAATCGCCAAAGCAAAAATAGAACGTACCCGCGAAGACGAGGAATTCACCAGATTCCAGCTCGAGCAGCTTGACGAACTCGACATTCACCCGGGCGAGCAGGAAGAGCTTGAACGCGAAAGAGATGTCATGACAAATCTCACAGACCTGAAGTCCTCTTTATACGATGCTCTTCAGGCTCTTGGCGACGGACAGCACAACGCCCTGTCTCTCGTTGAGGAAACCATTGCCGCCTGCGACTCTCTTGATTCACTCCTGGACGAGGATGATAAAATTCCTGAACGACTTGAAGCTGTAAAAGTAGAGCTGGGCGACATTGCCGAGACACTTGCTGCAATTGACAATAACCTTGCGGCAGACCCAGCCGAACTCGAAGCCATAGAGAGCCGGCTGCAAGAAATATACAGCCTGCAAAGCAAGCACAAGGTAGACACCGTAGAGGAACTGATTGACATAAGAGAACGGCTCCGCGAGCGACTTGATGCGCTTGACAACAGCGACACAACCATAGCAATGCTTGAAAAAGAGGCACGGCGCGCCCTTGCCCTCGCCAAGGAATCCGCTGCCGAAATTTCAGCCCGGCGCAAAGAGGCTGCGGCAAGATTTTCAAACGAGCTTACCGCCCTTGCAACACCTCTCGGAATGAAAAACCTGCGCATGGAAGTGGCGGTAAACCCGGCTGACATATCTGCCACCGGAACTGACCATGTCGAATTCATGTTCGCATTCAACAAAAACCAGCCACTCATGCCGGTTGCCGGCATAGCCTCCGGCGGTGAGATTTCCCGGCTTATGCTGTGCCTGAAAGCCATTATCGCAGGTCACATGAGCCTGCCTACTATAATTTTCGACGAAGTAGACACCGGAGTGAGCGGCGATGTGGCAGCACGCATAGGCGCCATGATGCAGCGTATGGGCTCATCCATACAAGTAATAACAATTACCCACCTGCCTCAGGTAGCCGCACGCGGCAACAGCCATTACAAAGTGTTCAAGCAGGATGACGAAGACTCTACTCACACTGCTGTCGTAGAACTGTCTGCCGAGGAGCGCATAGCCGAAATAGCGCTGATGCTCAGCGGCAACGCATCCGACCCCGCTGCCAGAGCCACCGCTAAAGTACTGCTTGACGAACAACATTAAACATAACCGGACAACACAAAACAACAATGACTGAAGATTACATTTTTGGCATACGCGCCGTCATGGAAGCCATAGAAGCGGGCAAAGACATTGACCGCGTATATATAAAGAAAGACCTGTCAGGCGACCTTGCCTCAGAACTGTTTGATCTCATGCGCAAGCACCGCATTGTCAGCAAGAGAGTACCTGTCGAAAGAATCAACAAAATTACACGCAAAAATCATCAGGGCGTGGTGGCAATGCTGTCTGCCGTTACTTACTATTCGCTTGACCGACTGATTCCGGAACTATACGAAGACGGTGTACTGCCATTCGTCGTTGTTCTTGACGGAGTGACAGATGTAAGGAACTTCGGCGCAATAGCCCGTACATGCGAGTGTGCCGGTGTTGATGCCATAGTCATACCAACCCACGACAGCGTGAGTGTAAACGCCGATGCTGTAAAAACATCGGCAGGAGCACTGCTGCACATACCGGTTTGTCGGGAAAGCAGCACCCTGTCGGCAATCAAACGACTGAAAAACAGCGGCTACAAAATAATCGCAGTATCTGAAAAAGCTGATATAAACTACACGCTCACCGACTATACGGTGCCGGTAGCCCTTGTTCTCGGTGCGGAAGACAAAGGCATTTCGCCGGAGGTACTGCGGGTAAGCGATATTTTTGTGTCAATTCCCATGTTTGGCAATATTAGCTCGCTCAACGTTTCCGTCGCCGCCGGAATAACCATTTACGAAGCTGTGCGACAGCGCCTTGCCGCCGACATGGAACCGATATGATTGCCGGCTGTGCGCAACAGTATTTAACCGGGAAGCAATACTCTGTAACATATCCGAGCTGTATTTTTTCGTAACTTTGCAATCCGCAAATTATGAATATCCGTCTTCTGACATATATCATCCTGATAGCTCTCGGATTTTCATCCGCAACAGGTGCATCACTGCGTTTCAGCGGATTGTCTGACGAGGTCATCCGTCTGGACACAGACAAAAGCACCGGACTTGAAGGCATCTATGTCGCATACTCACTGAACGGGCTGTCAGCCATTTACACCCCGGACAATCAGAACGCGCCGATAAAGTGGTACAGCTATGACTACCGAGGCGGCGCATACGCTGTTGCCATTGGCAACGGCTCAGTCTATGACTCATTTTCCTCCGGCGGAGGCTACATCGTTGAGGAAGGAGACAAAAGGCTGTACTTCTGGCTTGTAGACTACAGCGCTTCGCCAATGACCGCCGGAAACCTTACTGTGTCCGGAGCAGACTGCACCAGTGTGGAACTGTCTTTTTCCGGTTCGGCACCCGCAATCGGATACTATTCAATCACCGGCAGATACTTGGAAATAGACCGACAGATTGCACTGCGCTATTACACACTGACACCCGGCGAGCAATACTTCTCCCAGAAAGAGATTTGCAGCACAATGGCTTCCGTTACAACCACATTCAGCATACAGCCGCCCCTGTGCGCCACCCGGTTCACACTGTCCGGCGACCGTTTCCTGACCGCATGGGGTAAAAAAATCGACTGCACTTCAGACATATTCTCCCCCATTGCAGTGGAAGGCATAACATCTGCCGAGCAACTCACCCGCGACACGCCTAACGAACAGACATCAACCGAAGCGACGCTCGGAGGGTCTGCACCGTCAACAGTAACATTTTCAGCCTCGGTAAGCGATGCCGCTGTATTCACCGAATGGCAAATAGCCGAAGACGCTGATTTTGAAAATATAAGGCTGCGTGAAAGAGCCCTTGACTTCGAACACACATTTGCCGACACAGGCTCCTTTTATGTAAGATTCGTGTGTGCTAACGCCTACGGCTCATGCGAATGGACAAGCGACACATACACAGTGTCTACAGGCGAGTCGCGCCTACGCTGCCCGAATGCGTTTTCTCCCGGAGCGTCAGAAGGCATAAACGACGAGTGGAAGGTCAGCTACAGATCATTGATTCGCTTTGAATGCCATATATTCAACAGTCTCGGAGTGAAAATGGCAGAGCTTCGCGACCCCTCGCAAGGCTGGGACGGCAAATACAAAGGAACACTTGTAAAACCGGGAGTCTATTATTATGTTATAAAAGCAACCGGCGCAGACGGAAAACAATACAACCTGAGCGGAGACATCAACATAGTCGGAACCCGCTCTCGATGACAACCACACACTATCTATCTCACTATGAACCGTTTTTTTATTTCAACAATCACAATACTGGCAATACTCTCAGGAGCTGTACCAACTGAAGCCCAGACACCTTCTGTCGTTGTCAACCCCACTATTCCGGCTTCTGTAACATTTGCCGGTTCAAAAATCAGTCTGGACCGAGCCGACATGTACGAGCGCTACGACAGAGAACTTACATCCATGGCATACACTCACGGCAACACCCTTCTTACCATCAAGAGGGCCAACCGTTACTTCCCGATCATAGCACCTGTGCTGCAAAAATACGGAGTGCCCGCAGACCTTATATATATAGCATGTATTGAAAGCCACCTCAACTCCCGCGCATACTCCCGCGCGAAAGCGGCAGGGTTGTGGCAATTCATCCCGGCAGCCGCCAAACAGTATGGTCTTGAGGTAAACGAGTATGTCGACGAGCGCTACCACCCCGTAAAAGCGACAGAAGCCGCATGTAAATTTCTCAGAAGCATGAAAAACCGTTTTGGCTATTGGGAAAGCGCCGCCGCAGGCTACAACGCGGGCAGTGCCCGCATTGCCCGCGACCTTGAAGCCCAGGGTGTGTCAACGGCTCATGACCTGTACCTGCCAGACGAGACATCCCGCTACATATTCAGACTGCTTGCCATGAAGGAAATCATGGAAAATCCTGCAAAATACGGCTTTTATCTCAGCGCCGACCAGCTATATTACCCCATAGAATGCTCTTCTGTTAAAGTCAGCGGAGCTGTTGAAGACTGGGCTGTATGGGCTAAATCTCACGGCACCAACTACATGACGTTACGCGACCTGAATCCGTGGATAAGAGCCAAATCACTGCCTAACAAAACCGGCAAGACGTACGAAGTGCTTGTTCCCAAAAAAGGAGCGACACTACGATCCAACCAAACAAAGAAAGTCTATAACCCGAAATGGACAGCAAAGCAATAAATCTTTCCGGCGACAAGTCTCTTAATGTTCTCGGCGCAAGGGTTCACAACCTCAAGAACATAGATGTTACCATTCCGCACAACTCCCTCACTGTAATCACAGGGCTGAGCGGCAGCGGCAAATCGTCGCTCGCTTTCGACACGATATATGCAGAAGGGCAAAGACGCTATATAGAGACATTTTCAGCCTATGCCCGAAATATGCTCGGCAATCTGCAGCGCCCGGATGTAGACAAGATTGACGGGCTAAGCCCTGTAATTGCCATTGAACAGAAAACTATCAACCGCAATCCGAGGAGTACCCTCGGAACAACAACAGAGATATACGACTTCCTCCGACTGCTGTACGCGCGGGCAGGCGAAGCCAAAAGTTACATATCCGGCGAAGTGATGGTTAAATACACCGAGGAACGTATTGTAGAACTTATCGTCAACAAATATCTTGACAAAAAGATATACATCCTCGCCCCGCTTGTCAAAAACAGAAAGGGACATTACAAAGAACTGTTTGACGCCCTCATAAAGAAAGGCTATCTGCATGCAAGAGTAGACGGCGAATTGCGCGAACTTGAAGGCGGCATGAAACTTGACCGCTACCGCAACCACAGCATAGAACTTGTAATAGACCGGCTTAAAGCCGGAAACAAGGAAGACTCTCGCCTGCGCGAAACCGTTGCCGAGGCTCTGCGCCAGGGCGACCACGAGCTAATGGTGTACGATGTCGACACCGAAGAGGTGAGCCATTACAGCCAGCACCTTATGGACCCGGTTAGCGGCATTTCCTACCATGAGCCGGCTCCCCACAACTTCTCGTTCAACTCGCCTCAGGGAGCCTGTCCTTGCTGTAAAGGGCTTGGCTATGTAAACATCGTGGATAAAGACAAGGTGATGCCCGACACCCGGCTGTCTATAAAAGACGGAGGCATAGCTCCGCTCGGAAAATATCGCAACTCCATGATTTTCTGGCAGATTCAGGCTATCTGCGAAAAGCACGGCTATGATATTTCAACTCCGATAGCCTCCCTCAGCGAAGAAGCGGTCAACGAAATTCTCAACGGGTCCAATGAACGGCTTGTCATAAAAAACGAAACTCTGTCCACCCAGAATTACTTCCAGACGTATGAAGGTGTGATTAAATACATAGAGTTGCTCCAAAACGAGGAAGAACTGTCAAGCAGCCAGAAATGGAGCGACCAGTTCTATTCGCGGGCAACATGTCCCGAATGCGGCGGAGCAAGACTCAACCGCGAGGCTCTGCACTTCTTTATTGACGGCAAAAACATAGCCGAACTGTGCCGTATGGACATCACATCGCTATACGAATGGAGCATGAGTGTAGAAAAACGACTTTCCCCCACGCAGGCTTTTATCGCTAAGGAAATTCTGAAAGAAATACGCTCACGCCTCGGATTTCTTGTAGATGTAGGACTCGGATACCTGTCGCTCGACCGTAACTCCGCGACCCTGAGCGGTGGCGAAAGCCAGCGCATCCGCCTTGCCACACAGATAGGCAGCGAACTCGTCAACGTGCTCTATATCCTTGACGAACCGAGTATCGGACTTCACCAGAGAGACAACAGAAGACTTATCGACTCGCTCAAGAAATTGCGCGATGCCAACAACTCTGTCATTGTGGTGGAACACGACAAAGACATGATGCTTGAAGCCGACTATGTTGTGGACATAGGACCCAAAGCCGGGCGCAAGGGCGGAGAAGTTGTGTTTCAGGGCACTCCCGACGCAATGCTTAAAAGCGGCACACTCACCGCAGGCTACCTCAACGGCGCGAAACAGATTGCCGTGCCTCAGACCCGCCGCAAAGGAAACGGCAAGACTCTGACCCTCAAAGGAGCCTCAGGCAACAACCTGCGAAGTGTCACTCTCACACTTCCCCTCGGCACATTCACCTGCATAGCCGGAGTGAGCGGCAGCGGCAAATCGTCACTCGTCAACGGCACACTACGACCGATACTCACCCAGCACTTCTACCGCTCTCACGAAGCCCCACTGCCCTACGAAAGCATTGAAGGCATCGAGAACATCGATAAAGTTGTGACTGTTGACCAGTCTCCCCTCGGCAAATCGCCCCGCTCTAACCCTGCCACATATACAGGAGTGTTCACCGACATCCGAAACCTGTTTGTAGAGCTGACAGAATCACGCATACGAGGTTACCGTCCCGGCAGATTCTCCTTCAATGTCAGCGGTGGCAGATGCGAGACATGCGGAGGAAACGGCTACCGTACAATAGAAATGAACTTTCTGCCGGATGTGCTGGTGCCATGCGAAACATGCGGCGGCAAACGCTACAATCGCGAAACCCTGGAAGTCAGATTCAAGGGCAAATCAATAGCCGATGTACTTGACATGACAATAAACCAAGCGGTGGAATTTTTCGCAAACGTACCCGGAATACTAAAAAAAATAAAGGTGCTTCAGGAGATAGGACTCGGCTACATTAAACTCGGGCAGCCGTCGTCCACACTCAGCGGAGGCGAAAACCAAAGAGTGAAACTCGCTACAGAACTCGCAAAACGCGACACCGGCAAAACTCTTTTTATACTTGACGAACCCACTACCGGACTTCATTTTGAAGACATAAACACCCTTCTCGGAGTGTTCAACCGACTCGTTGACAAAGGCAACACACTGCTTGTCATAGAGCACAACCTCGATGTTGTCAAATGCGCCGACCATGTCATTGACATGGGCCCGGAAGGTGGCGCCGGTGGCGGATGCATAATAGCGGCAGGCACTCCTGAGGAAATTGCGGCAGGCAACTCGCCTACAGCTGAATTTCTGCGCGAGGAACTGCATTAGACACTACGCAGCTTTTTAACTGATATTTTTAAACACCACTAAGTAAGATTATAAAACCTAAAAGCCGCAAACCATGCGGCTATCCGGTGTGTTTCATAGGCAAAATACAACAACAATCAAAAACAAGATGCCTATGGAAACACTAATCAATAAAAGTATCCCCGAATTCGCCGTTACCGCATTTGTGAACGGAGAATTCAAAACCATTACCAACGCAGATCTCGTAGGAAAATGGTCTATATTCTTCTTTTACCCTGCCGATTTCACTTTTGTGTGCCCTACCGAATTGCTTGACATGGCTGAAAACTACGATAAATTCCGAGAGCTCGGTGCAGAGATCTATGCAGTGAGCACAGACACACAGTTTACCCACAAGGCATGGCACGACAGTTCCGAAAGCATTGCCAAAGTGAAATTTCCCATGCTTGCCGACAAGACCGGCAAACTCAGCGAGGCATTCGGAGTGCTGAACCCGCAGGATTATCTTGCCTATCGCGGCAGTTTTATCATAAATCCGGAAGGGGTGATAAAAGTGGCGGAAATCAACGACGACGGCATCGGTCGAAACTCCGAAGAGCTTTTACGCAAACTCGAGGCAGCTCAGTTTGTTGCCGAGCACGGCGACCAGGTTTGTCCCGCCCGCTGGAAAAAAGGCGAAAAGACCCTGAAACCGGGCATAGAGCTTGTAGGCAAAATATAAACACGGCAATCATAAGTTTCTAATACCGGGGAGACGGCTTGATACATCGAGTCGTCTCCTTTTTTATCCTGATAGTGCTGTCAGCCCCAATTTTTTTCGTAACTTTGTGAATCATAAACCATTTTCACTTTAAATCTATGCATATACATTCATTTACCCGCGCTGTTGCCGGAATCATGCTTGCCTGTTCCCCCGCCATACATGCGGCAGACATCATCCCCCTACCCTCTTCTATCAGCAAAACCGACGCTACCTATACATTTCCGGAAAAGGCTACTGTCAGTGTGCCGCAGTTTGAAGGCGACAGTATAGCACTGGTAGTCAAAACCCTCTCTTCCCAGCTTGAAAAAAGCTCCGGCACAAAACTCGTCCTCTCGGATTCGGATGCAGCGATAACATTGACGCTCAACAACACCCTGCCCCGCGAGGCATACAACCTTGAAGTTACTGCCGACGGAATAAATATACAGGCATCAAGCCCCGCCGGATTCTTTTACGCGCTCCAATCTCTCAGACAACTGATGCCGGCTGAATCCAAAACGCCCGCAACCATCGGCACCGTGTCAATCGAAGACACGCCCCGCTTCGGGTGGCGTGGCTTCATGCTTGACGAAGGACGGCACATTTTCGGCAAGGACGAAGTAAAAAGAGTGCTTGACATGATGGCTCTATACAAACTTAACCGCTTCCACTGGCACCTTACTGAGGACCAGGGCTGGCGCATTGAAATAAAAAAATACCCGAAACTGACCGAAATAGGTGCAACACGCGGCAGCCGCTCTCTCGGTTGGAGAGAGTGCGAACCCGACACCATGACATACTCGGGATTCTACACCCAGGACGACATACGCGAGATTGTCGCTTACGCAAAAGACCGTTTCATTGAAGTTGTTCCGGAAATAGATATTCCCGGACACACACAGGCTGCGGTAGCCGCATACCCGGAAATACTGGCATGCGACCCGGAAAATCCCCATGAAGTTTGGCTGTACCAGGGTGTGAGCCGCGATGTAATGAATGTGGCAAACCCTGCCGCGGTGCGCATGGCTACAGACATCATCGATGAACTGATACCTCTGTTCCCATACTCTTACCTGCACCTTGGCGGAGATGAATGCCCTACAGACAAATGGAAAACCAACGAAGCCTGCAAGGCGCTGCTTGACAGCATAGGCTCTGACAACTACCGCGACCTTCAGCTTGATTTCTACCGCAAGATAGCAAAACACATGGCAGCTAAACCTGAAGCAGACCGCCGCAAGTTAATCTTCTGGAACGAAGTGCTGCACGGAAACACTTCTATGCTGCCTCAGGACATGACAATCATGGCATGGGTAGGTGCCGACAAGGCAGCCATGGAAGCAGCCCGCCGCGGACACACCACCATCCTCACTCCGCAGATTCCTTATTACATAAACCGCAAGCAAGACCCAAGCCCGTCCGAACCGCTTTCGCAGGGACGTGGCACCGAGACCCTTGAGGCAGTATACAACTATGTACCCATGAAAGATGTTCCGCAAGAACTCGCAGACAAATACATGGGTGTACAGGCCAATTTCTGGAGTGAATACGTCATTACCCCCGAATTCCTTGAATACCTTATGCTGCCGAGACTCGCTGCAGTAGCCGAAGCCGGATGGACACCGCAAGACAAGCGCGACTACTCCGACTTCCACAAACGCATACGCACCCACGAACCTATTTTACAGGCAAACGACTGGAACTACGGTCGCCACGCATTTACAAATGCCTGCACAAAATGCGCCGAGAATAAAAACGACTGAAAAACTCCGGTAAATTAATAACATCAGGCGTCCCTTTGACAGGGGCGCCTGAATTTTTTCACTTTATAAATAGGTCGCAATAAATAAAAAAGGTCGCACCGGCTTAATATTCGGTACGACCTCTTATAAAATCCACATCAAAGGATGCGATGAAACTCCGGATGACAGGATTTGAGTGCTCGCCGACCTTTGTAATCCGCCTGGGCTTTAAAGCCTCCCTAATGGGATGGGGCCCGCCATCGGACGACTGAGCTTGTCTCGGCATTTCATATATAATTGATGAGTTTCCCAATCAACTTTGATGTGGTATGCTTTGAAGCTATTTTTATTGTTTTAGCTTTTTGAAGCTCTCTTGCTTCATTTCTACAACACAAAGATAGCGGTTGCGGTTCAATAATCCAAACATTTGATGATTTTTTCTAAAAAAAAATTCAGAAAGGTGTAACTTTGTGTCCGGTACTTACGTCTAATCTACAAAAAGGCTGCAAAAGCTGCTAATAAACCATTTTTGCCTACAGCCTTAAAACAATAAAGCAATGATTATCAAATTACACGACGTCAACAAAACCTATCCCGGAGCTGTGCCCCTGCATGTGTTGAAAGGCATTAACCTGTCAATCGAAAGAGGCGAGTTAGTGTCCATTATGGGTGCTTCCGGAAGCGGAAAATCCACACTCCTTAATATATTAGGCATTCTTGACAACTATGATTCAGGAGACTATTTTCTGGACGGTGTGCTTATAAAAGACCTGAGCGAAAACAAAGCGGCAGAGTTCCGTAACCGTATGATAGGGTTTGTTTTCCAAAGCTTCAACCTCATCAGCTACAAAAATGCTGTTGAAAACGTCGCTTTACCGCTGTTTTATCAAGGAGTCAGCCGCCGCAGGCGCAATGCGCTTGCCATGGAACAGCTCGAACGCATGGGGCTCGCCGACCGCGCGCACCATCTTCCCGGAGAGCTGTCTGGCGGTCAGAAACAGCGCGTGGCAATAGCTCGGTCTCTGATAACCAAACCGTCAATAATTCTTGCCGACGAGCCGACCGGAGCACTTGACTCTCACACATCCAAAGAAGTGATGCAGGTGTTCAGAGACCTGAACTCAGAGGGCATGACCATAGTCATTGTAACGCATGACCCCGGTGTCGGCGCCGCCACCGACAGAATTATCCGTATAGAAGACGGCTTAATACAACCTCAAAAAGCCGATCTGCATGTTTGACCTGATAAGAGAGATAGGACAGACCATGCGCAACAACAAGCTGCGCACATTTCTGACCGGATTTGCAGTTGCCTGGGGCATATTCATGCTCATAATACTGCTCGGCATGGCACGCGGAGTCACAAACAACTTCATTGACCGCAGTTCGGAGGACCGCACCAAACGACTGAATGTCTACCAGGGTGTCACCTCTATGCCTTACAAAGGCTATAAAGAGGGGCGTCAGGTTCAGCCGCAGACATCCGACATAGAAATACTCAAAGCCCAGAACCCGGACCTTGTAGAAGATGTTGCCTCCTACAAATACCTCGGTTCCACTACAATATCGAGTGTCAAGGACTACGTAACAAAATCGCCTGAGGGTGTATTTCCCTACGAACAGACGATGTATGAGATACCGATTGCCTACGGTCGTTTTATCAACGATGCCGACCTCAAATACAACCGCAAAGTGTTTGTCATAGGCAAAACCGATGCCGAAACACTTTTCGGCAGTGCCGATGCCGCTGTAGGGAAACGCCTTGACGCAATGGGACTCTCCTGGCTTGTGGTCGGGGTCTACGACCACCAGTGGCTTTCCGACATATTCCTTCCGTTCACTACCGCAATGGCTATAGCCGGCACAGACGGCAAGGTGAGCAACCTTCAGGTCAAGCTCAAAGGCATGGAAACCCAGGAAGACGCTGATGCCGCAACCGAGGCTGTAAGACGCACACTCGCACAGACCCACGAGTTTGACAGCGAGGACAAAAGCGCCATGTATATGCACAACCGGTTCAGCTCATACCTGCGTGAACGTACCGCTTTCAACATACTGAACATGTCAATATGGATTATCGGCATATTCACACTTCTGAGCGGCATTGTAGGTGTAAGCAACATCATGTTCGTATCGGTAAAGGAACGCACTCATGAAATAGGCATACGCCGCGCCATAGGATCCAAGCCCCGCTCGGTACTGATACAGATAGTGCTTGAAAGCGTAGCCATTACCGCGCTCTTCGGATACATAGGCGTATTTTTAGGAATGCTGGTGATGCAGGTGGTGGATTTTGCGACAAAAGGGTCTCCGTTCATGAAAAACCCCACCATAGACATATCCATAGCCATAGAAGTGACAATAGTGCTGGTTGTGGCAGGCGCGTTTGCCGGGCTGTTCCCCGCGCTGAAAGCCACAAAAGTAAAACCCGTGGAAGCCCTGCGCGACGAATAACTGTTACCTGCGATGAAAAATCCGATATTTGACATAGAAAACTGGCGCGAAATCGGCGCCACACTTGCCCGAAACAAAACCCGCACTTTCCTCACCGCATTCGGCATTTTCTGGGGCACAGCCATGCTCGCCATGCTGTGGGGCGGCGCCGGAGGTCTCAAAGGCATGCTTATGCGCAACTTCAACGGCACCGACACAAACATGGGCGTTATATTCCCGGGACGCACCACACTGCCCTACAAAGGGTTCAACAAAGGAATGACCGTGAGAATGAACGAAACAGACATTGCAGACATACGCCGCATAACCCCGAATATGGAGCACTCCTCCGGTGTCAGCATGACAAGCGCCAACGCTGCATACAACACTACTCATAAAAGCGTGATGGCTTCCGGCATAGAGCCTGACTTTTTCAAGATACAGACTCCCCTGCTCATAAAAGGCCGACTGTTCAACGAACGCGATGTCCACAGTCAGAAAAAAGTACTGACCATAGGCAGAAACCTCGCGGATGAGCTGTTCGGCACCGAAGACCCCGTTGGAAAATTCATGAGTGTGAACGGTGTTTACTTTCAGATTGTAGGAGTTGTGGCTCAATACAGCGAGGCAAACATCGGTGCGAGGCTTGATGACAATGTGCAGATTCCGGCAAGTACAATGCGCAGGGCTTTCAACATGGGTCCGAATGTCGACTTTTTCCTGTTCACTGCCTCGGCGGGAACAAACCCCGGCGACCTAAAGCCGTACCTCATGCGAGCCATAAGGCAAAACCATCCTATCCACCCGGACGACACTTCTGCCATAGGCATGATGAACATTGCCGAAGAATTTGAAAAAATCAACTATCTGTTTCTCGGCATAAGCATCCTCGCGCTGTTTGTCGGAGCAGGAACCCTGATTGCCGGTATAATAGGAGTAGGCAACATTATGTGGATAATTGTGAAAGAACGAACTCAGGAAATAGGCATACGCCGCGCCATAGGCGCCAAACCCAAAGACATCATCATACAGATTCTTTCTGAAGGAATGGTGCTCACGGCTGTCGCCGGAATTGCCGGAATATGCCTCGCGACACTGGTACTGATGGCTGTAGACCATGTGTCATACGACCCTGTAATGGGCAGTGCCAACTTCCAGCTCAGATTCAGTCACGCAATGACCATAATGGTGGTGTTTCTTATACTCGGCACAGGCGCCGGACTGATCCCAGCCATAAAAGCCATGCGCATAAAACCGATTGAGGCTATGCGCGACAAATGACATCGATAATATAAATTAAAGCAAAATATAACCGCACAATGAAAAAATTTTTCAAGATTATGCTTTGGGTGCTCGTCGGAGCGCTGTTTATCGGCACTTTTGTGTTTCTTTACAAAAACTCGCAGCCCGATAAGGTGACTTACGCAATAGTTTCGCCCCAAACAGGAAATATCGAACGCACAACAGTGCTTACCGGCAAAATCGAACCCCGTGATGAAATCAACATCAAACCTCAGATTTCTGGTATCATCACCGAAATTAATGTAGACCCCGGCGACATTGTCAAGGAGGGCGACATAATAGCTAAAATTAAAGTAATACCCGAAGCGTCGCAGCTGTCATCGGCGCAGAGCCGCGTTGAAAGCGCCCGCATATCGCTCGCTGACGCCAAAAACAAATACGAACGCAACAAAAGCCTGTTTGACAAAAAAATAATCAGCCGTGAGGAATACGAAACCTCCGAAACCACATACCAGCAGGCACTTCGCGAACTTGACGCCGCAAACGACGCGTTCACAATTGTGCGCGAGGGCGTGAGCAAATACAACGCCACCGAGAGCAACACTCTTGTCAGAGCCACTATCGGAGGTCTCATCCTCGACGTGCCGGTAAAAGTCGGCTCTTCGGTAATACAGGCGAACACCTTCAACGACGGCACCACCGTAGCAACTATAGCCGACATGAACAACCTCATATTCAAAGGCAATGTTGACGAAACCGAAGTCGGTCAGCTGCGTGTGGGAATGCCGATGAGCATCACCATCGGCGCTATGCCTGACATAAATCCTCATGCCACTATTGAGTACATTGCCCCGAAAGGCACTCAGGAAAACGGAGCCAACACATTTGAAATCAAGGCTGCTCTTGAAATCGACTCTGTGAGCGGACTCAGAGCCGGCTATAGCGCAAATGCCACTGTCAGCCTCAGCAAAAGCTCAAACGTACTCACTGTGCCCGAAGGCGTCATCGAATTTTCCGGCGACAGCACCTTTGTGTACATCCTGACCGACAGCGTGCCTGAACAGACTTTCAAGCGCACAGCGGTGACAACCGGTGCGAGCGACGGCATAAATATAGAAATCAAGGAGGGGCTTGACAGCATTGCCCGGCTCCGTGGAGACATAATCAAAAACAACTGATAGCCACATGAACAGAAAATACATATCGCTGCTGATTGGCGCCGCATGCTGTGCGGGAGTATCATACGCCCAGACATGGACCCTCGACAGCTGCATCAACTACGCGGTGAGCCATAACCTGACCGTAAAGAGCCGCGAACTGAGCGCCGTTTCAGGCGAGCTTGACATAATAGAGGCAAAAGACCGGTTTCTTCCCACTGTAGCCGCCGGAGCAAGCCAGTCGTTCAGCTTCGGGCGCGGACTCACGGCGGAAAACACTTACGCAAACCGCAACACCAGCAATTTCGGTGTAAACGCAGGGCTTAACCTGCCGCTGTTTCAGGGGCTCAGAAACATTCGCAATCTGGACTACGCAAAAGCCAACCTGCGCACCCTCGTGCAACAGCTCGAAAGCACGAAAGACGACATCACCCTCAACGTCATAGCCCAATATCTCCAGACTCTCTACTACGAAGAGCTATACAAGGTGGCTCTTGAACAGCAGCGACTCTCGGAAGTGGAACTGCACAGACGCGAAGAGCTTCTCGCAGCCGGCAAGATTCCCGAACTGGACCTGCTTCAGGCGAAATCCCAGCTCGCGCAGGACGAATTGAGTGCCGTAACAGCGCTCAACAACCACGAGCTGGCGTTGGTTGACCTTTGCCAGCTCCTCGAACTGGAATCCACCGAAGGGTTCTCCATTGCCCCGGTCGACACCGAAACACCGATGCCCCTGCTCGACGCCGGGCAGGTCTATCAGGCGGCTTTGCAGACAAACCATGCCATACAGGCATCGCGCTACGGCGTTGAAAGCGCGTCAAAAGCTGTATCGCTTGCCAAAAGCGGCTGGCTGCCCACACTCAGCTTCAGCGCAGGCATAGGAAGCAACTACTACACAACTTCCGGCTACACATCGGAAAACTTCAGCAAACAGATGCGCCACAATTTCAGCAAATCGCTCGGTTTCACTCTGAACATACCGATTTTTGACGGATTTTCCACCAGAAATTCCGTCCGGAAAGCCAAAGTTCAGGAAATCAACGCAAAGCTACAGCTGTCTCAGACCAAAAACCAGGTGTACAAAGCAATACAGCAGGCTTACACCCAGGCTGTCGCCGCAGACAAGCGCAAAGCGTCAAGCGCAGTCGCATGCGAGGCAACTGAAGCAGCTCTTGAGGCAATGCGTATAAAATACGACTACGGCAAGGCAAACGCCACCGAATTCGAACAGGCAAAAACCGCCTACATCAGGGCTGTCAGCGATGCTGTTCAGGCTAAATACGAAAGCGTGCTGCGCAAACGCATTCTCGCCTTCTATTATAACGGCAACTCCGATTGACACCCACTGCTATCTGTACTGCATCTGTATGATAAAATAGTTTGACGTGTGTCGCGTTTTTTGTACCTTTGCAAAAAATATGCTTTAAAACATAGTTTTACAATAGTACGAAATGATAAAAAGCGCACTTGAAAAAGTCATGAGTCACGACCTTTCGGAAATCTGGACAATACTAAGTCCTGACGAAAAGCGCCGGATTACCGACAATTTCAAGATACATAACTTCAACAAAAACCAAATCATATACGCCGAGCAGGAAGAGCCGGAATATCTGTGGTGCCTGCTCAAAGGCAAAGCCAAACTGTACAAGGGCGGTGTCGGTGGCAGACAGCAGATTACAAGACTCATCCGTCCGGTGCAGTACTTCGGCTATCGCGCGTATTTCGCTCAGGAACGGTATGTCCACACTGCTGCCACAATAGAACAGAGCGTGCTCGGCGCCTTGCCTATGAGCCTTGTCGAGGACATGATTGACAACAACCGCAGGCTTGCATGGTTTTTTATACACGAACTGTCGAGAAACCTCGGCAGTGCTGACACCCGTATTGTAAACCTCACGCAAAAGCATATACGCGGACGCCTTGCCGAAGCCCTTATTGTACTCAAGGACAACTACGGCTACGAAGACGACGGCACTACCCTGCGCATATACATGGGGCGCGAGGACATTGCAAACCTCTCCAACATGACCACAAGCAACGCTATCCGCACTCTGACCAGTTTTGTAAATGAGAAACTGCTCATTGTGGACGGCCGCCAGATTAAAATTATAGACGAGGACAGCCTGCGCAAAATCAGCAAATTCGGCTGACCCTCCGGAAACTCATTCCTGATATGCACTTTTGCCACAAAGCGGAGTGCATATTTTTTTAATTAACATCGCAAAACATACATGTGGATTTTATGTGCATTGGCATCTGCGTTATGCCTCGGGTTCTACGACGTTATGAAAAAACTGTCGGTGCGCGGCAACAACGTGCTCATCGTACTGCTGCTCAACACCGTTTTCGGCACTCTGTTCATGATGCCGGTTATCGGAAACACACTTGCCCACGGTAGTATCGGATTCGACAACAGCGTCTCAGCCCACTTGCTGATATTCATAAAAGCTGTCATAGTACTCTGCTCCTGGCTTCTCGGCTATTTCGCAATAAAGCACCTGCCGCTCACCATACAGGGTCCCATAAACGCGTCCCGACCGGTAATGGTGCTCACCGGCGCTGTCCTCATATTCGGTGAAAGCCTCAACTGGGTTCAGTGGACAGGCATAGCCCTTGGCTTTGCGTCTCTGTACTTTATTTCCCGCGCCGGCGCGGATGAAGGTTTCTCTCTGCGCTCTTCGCGCTGGATCTGGATGGCGATAGGAGCCGCAGTGCTTGGCGCGGCGAGCAGTCTGTACGACAAATACCTGCTGAGCCTTTACAAGCCGCTTGATGTCCAGGCTTGGTATTCACTGTACCAGTGTGTGCTCATGACATGCGCCATTCTCACATTACGCGCCGTTTACCCTGCCACGGCAAAGACTGCCTTCAGCTGGCGCTGGAGCATTCCGATGATATCGGTATTCCTGACGGTGGCTGACCTCGCTTACTTCCACTCTCTGTCACTTGACGGCGCAATGATATCCGTTGTGTCCATGATACGCCGGGGCAGCGTCGTGGTACCGTTTTTGTACGGAGCCTTTGCCCTGCACGAAAGCAACCTGAAAACCAAAGGCGCCGACCTCGCCCTGCTGATGCTCAGCCTCGCAATCCTCGTTGCTGGCAGCACTATGGACTGACAAAAACAACACAGCCGCCTCCATAGTCCGGAAGCGGCTGCGCATTGTCATGTATTGTATACTGTTGTCAGTCGGCTATGACCTCAAACTCCGAGCCGGAAGCATAGTCGCGTCCGTCCTGGGCATTTAGAGCTATAAACCGGATGAAACGCCCTTTGACAGGCTTTTCAAACATTATTGTCTGCTGATTCTTGCCCTTGAACGAGCCTTTTGCCACAGGAGCACCCCAGTTGTTCGGGTCCTCGCTCACATAAATCTCGTAGTCCTTGACATTGCCGGTAGAGTTTCCGTCCTGACGCGGCAGATAACGCACTCCTTTGATGTTCTTCACATCTCCGGCATCGAAATCCACCCAGTGAGGATAACCGGCAACCGTTACAGAATACATTGTGTGCCAGATTGTGGTCGGGTCTCCGTCAACAAGATTTGCCCCCTCGCCGTAATCGGGTTCGAAGCTGCTTGCGTGTATAACCTCGGTTTTCACCGTTTCAATCTTTGAAAATGAATCAGAAGCGGTTATGCCGGGAGTATCCTTGAGCCAGGCAGTGACAGTGCCGGCATCCTTCATTTCAAAAGGTCCGTTGTAAACCTTCGCTTTTTTCGCTCCGTCAACCTTGTAAAGTATCACTGCGGTCGAATCGGGATAGCTTACTGTTACCATACCTCCGCGCGAACGGCTTATGCCGAGGGGTAACACCCCCGAGGGGCTAACCGCCGCACTCGCGTCGATTGACTTTTCTGCCACAGGGCGGATTATGAAATTAAAACGGTGTTCGGTTGCCTTTACCCTGTCGTGGTCAAGAGGACCGCCCTGACCGCAGCTCGCACCGCCGAGACCGGTCACTCCGAGGTCAAGGTGCAGAGTGGTTGTCTTGCTGTCAGGCAGCTTGTAAGGATGATTTGCCTTGAACAGCTCCATTTCCGAATAGGGAATAGCTGTTGCCGACATTTTTTCTGGAGCGATAAATATCACACCTTCATTGCCGTCGGTGAGCGCAGCCCAACGCACCTCTTCTCTGTTGCCGTTGCTCTGCGGGCGGGTGTAATCTGTAAACTGCTTGTCTACGCTTGAGGCATAGCGTCCTACAAACTGACCGGTTTTGCGGTCATTGTAGTTCTCCTCAGGGCCTCTGCCGTAATAGGTGTAATTGCCGAATGTCTCAGGCACAGACACAGAGTAGCCGAGGCGCGGCAGTATTACCGACGGGTTGTTGGAGCTTATTACAGAATTCAGTTCAACTGTTCCGTCCGCACTCACTGTCCACACCTGATTTGTGATGAATTTGAAATCATCTTCGCCAAACGGAGCTGACTCACTTTCATCTATGGAATACACACCTTTGGAATTTCCGTTGCCGCCGGTCATTCTGCCTCCGTTCGGAGCCTGCGACTCAACCGTGAAGCTGAGAACCTTGCGACCGTCTGCCGCATCAAACACTTTTGATGACACTGCTTTGTGGCGAAGATTGTACAACCCGTTGGAGAACCAGCCGCCATACACCCACGCATCATTGTTGAGATATGCCCTGAACGCGTCAAGGGCAAGCTCGCTGCCCGGAGCTACAATCTGCTTTCCGCCGTACTCCAGTCCGCAAAGAGCGCCGGTGCGGGTATTGAAGGTTGCCGAGAAGTTTTTGCCACTGACTGTCACAGTGCTGTCGGTGCTCTCCGACACAAGTCCGCCTCCGGCGGCAACGCTTTCATTTGCCGATGACGCGGCTGCAACCGGCAGCTGCTCCGACATCTGGATGTAGCCTGCTTTTGCCCACGGCTTGTCCGTGGCGAGTTTGAAATACACATTTACATAATACTCGCTTTTCGGATTTATAGCAGACAGATTATAGGGTATTGTATATGTCATGCTCTCTCTCGGGCCGAGATACTTTCGGGGACCCACAAGAGCGTCTCCGCTTTGAACCGGAACGCCGTTTTCAAGAAGCTCCCACGAAACAGTATAGTCTGTCATCGGCTCGAAATAGTTCTTGTTGAACACCTCGATTTTGCCCTTGGACATGTCAACCGGTTTTACAGCGACATTCTGATACACCTTCTTTACCTCGAAGTACTGCGGTTTGGGTGTCATGTCGCCAAACACAATGCCGTTCATCACAAACTGACCGTCGGAAGGATTGTCGCCGAAATCGCCTCCGAATGCAAGATAACGGTCGCCGGTTTCAGAATCATAATTGTACAGCGACTGGTCAATCCAGTCCCATATAGCACCGCCCATAAAGAAATTGGTGCTTTCTATCGCATCCCAGTAATCAACAAGATTGCCCACGGCATTGCCCATCGAATGGGCGTACTCGCTGATGTGGAAAGGATACTTTATCTTCATCTGCCCCTTGACAGCCTCGCGTGTCCACGCTATGGAGGGGTACTGGTTGGAGCCTATGTCGACAATATTGTTGTTGCGCTCGTACTGAACCGGACGGCTGCCGTCAAACTGCTTGACTGCATTGTACGCAGTTATGAAGTTATTGCCCGGGCCCGCTTCGTTGCCGAGCGACCATATCACAACCGAGGGGCTGTTTACGGTGGAATGCACAAGCTCCATGTTGCGGGCTACATGCGCGGCTTCCCACTCAGGAACATGCGACAGAGATGCCTTTCCGTAATAGTACTCATGAGATTCGAGGTTTGCCTCATCTTCAAGATAAATGCCATACTTGTCGGCAAGATAATACCAGTACGGAGCATCAGGATAGTGCGAATTGCGCACATGGTTTATATTGGCGCGCTTCATCATCATGACCTCGCGCTCCATCCAGTCTCTGCTCACGGCATGACCCACTGACGGATTAGTCTCATGGCGGTTGACACCTTTCAGCTTCACCGGCTTGCCGTTAACATAAAAATATCTGCCAGCTATTCCGAACTCATCGTCTGCCGCAGGAGTGTCCTTAACCTCTACTTTGCGAAATCCCACATACGCCGACACTGTTTCAAGCACTTTTCCTTTCTTGTCGGTAAGCTGCCCTACAAGGGTGTATCTCCACGGAGATTCCGCACTCCACTTGTTAGGATTGTCAAGAGTAAGTGTCGCCTTTACTTCCGCCTCGGCGCCCTTTGCCACATTAACGGCAGGTGACACAGCCCTGACTCCGGGCACTTCGGTATTTTCATCGCTGTACAGCTCGTTGGCGTACAAGGTATATACCATGCGGCAGTCCTTTGCATCCTTGCCGGAGAGATTGCGCAGCGATGCGGTTATGTCAAGCTCACCGTTGGTATAGTTGTCGGTAAGGTCGGGAATAACCACAAGGTCGCGCAACTGAACCGGCGAAGTAGAGTATAACGCGACGCTGCGGAAAATACCCGGCAGACGGAACATGTCCTGAGCCTCGAGAAACGAACCGTCGCTGTTGCGGTACACCTCCACCGCTACCACGTTTTCGCCTTTGACAAGATACTTTGTTATGTCAAAGCGGGCGGCATTACGCGAGTTTTTGCTGAATCCCACATATCTGCCGTTTATCCACAGATAGAAAAATGAATCCACTCCGTCGAAGCTGATATACACCTCGCGACCCTTCCATGACTCAGGCACCGTGAATGTGCGGCGGTAAGAGCCCACCTCATTGCGAAAATTGTATGTGGTCCAGTTTTCAGGAGGAGTGCGCATCACACCGCCTCGCCAGTCATCCACCTTGACCTGATGCCAGAAAATAACCGGCTGATTGACATATATCGGCTTGCCGTATTTCTGCGAACCGTCTTTCTGCAGTCCGGCAATATTCCAGTTGGAAGGCACCTCTATATCATCCCAGCCGCTCACATTGTATGCGGGATTGAAAAATGCCTGCGGGCGAACAGATGGCTCCGGCACCCAGTGAAATTTCCATGTGCCGTCAAGACTCTTCCAGTATTCCGAATTTTCAGGAAGCACCTTTCTGGCGCTCTCCGTATCGGCAAAATAATAGAATGTTGCTCTCGGCTGCTCCTTGTTATAGCCGAGCGAGTCGGGACATTGCCACTCGTTGCCTCCAGGAGACATGGCGTTGCCGTAGTAAAAGCCCTTGAGCGAAGGGGTAGAAGCGAGCGCGGTTGCCGCTAAAGCAAACACAGCCGCTCCCGACAATAATTTTTTCATGATAGAATAGCGTATGTTTAAAAATTTCAAGTTACAAATATAATAATATTCGACGAAAAGATGAGCGAAGGTCGGTCTTTGAGTCAAATATTGTCCTATATTCGTTACAACCCGCCACAACTTATGCCGCATTACGGCGTGCAAACGGAAATTCGAGCCATGTGGCTTTTTTCCACAGCCACTCGAGCGGGCCGTGGCTGTGTCGGCGCACCCATACACAGCACACAGCATACTGCACCAGAAAAATACCAATTCCGATAAGTTCGCTGCCGGTAATACCAATCTGCAAGAAGAAACCCCAGTGATAAAAAAGCGCGGAACCTATTATGCCCTGAGTGACATAATTTGTCATCGACATCCTGCCGTAAGGACGTAACAAATCGAGAATCCGACCCACCCTTCGCGTGCTGTAGTAAGCAAATATGACTCCGCTCACAAGCACGAGCATAAAACACAGATTGGCAAGCGACGACAAAATGATGCCGAGCGGCGTAAGTATATTTGGATTGGTTATGTATCTGCCTACCATATTATTGAGACCGTATAGCGGAAAAAATCCGCATAGAGCCACCGCAAGCACTACGCCCCAGCGGCTGAGTTCGGCTCTTTTAAACCAACCCTGACGCCCAATGAGCATTCCTGCGATGAACAGCCCCACAGTCTGAAACACCCTGCCGTGATCCCATGCCCAAGCCAGCGATGCCAACTGACCTTCTATTAGATTGACCCTGACCGTCTCCCAGAAACCGGCTGATGATTGCGCGGCAAAGGTAGCGCCCCAGTAGGCAGAAGTGTCAAGACGCATTATCTCATAGGAAGAGTCAGCACACGCACGAAGCAACTGCCACAGACACACCGGCTGCAGCAGGCATATGGCAGACAATATGACAAGGGTGCGTGTCGACAGCCGGCAGGTGACCACAAGCACAAATCCTACAAGCGCATAAAGCACCAGCACCTCGCCGGTGAAAAACGCCGCGTTTACCTGACCTATCAGCAACAGCAATATAAGACGCCAGCAGAAACGAAGCCTGAAATCGCGTCCGCGCATACGCTGGTTGTCATGCTGTATAAAGAAACTGAAGCCAAATAAAAGTGCGAAAATAGCATACGCCTTGCCTGCGAAGATAAAAAACAGACCGTCCCACACAGCACGGTCGGCAAAATTGAGCCACTCGCTCTGCCCGGATGCGTCAGGAAACGAGTAGAAATTAAAATGCTCTATGGAATGTAGCATTATAATAGCCATTACGGCGAAGCCGCGCAGCACGTCGGCGACATCAACGCGCTCATGGCGACGGATTTCTGTTGTCATGGGGTTTAACTTAGTTGAAAGTGATACCTTACAAAGGTACGAAATTTATATTCAACCGCATGAAACTCCGCGACTTATTTGGACTAATGCATTAAACTTCCCATCACATAAAACCCTGCGTTTTTTGTTTTTTTATTGATTCGGATTCAACCTTTCTCTTGGCATCCGCGTTGTAATCAGCGCAATGACTGATATTTAATTTCATTATGATTGTATGGACAAGAAAAGACTGACCGCTGAAAACGGGCGCCCTATCGCCGACAACCAGAATGTTCAGACCGCAGGGTTACGCGGTCCTGTTACCGCACAAAATCCTTGGTATCTTGAAAAAATAGCCCACTTCGACCGAGAGGTAATACCCGAACGACGCATGCACGCCAAGGGTTCGGGTGCGTTCGGAACATTTACCGTCACTGACAACATCACCGATTTTACCCGTGCCTCCATTTTTTCCGAAGTCGGCAAGAAAACCCCATGCCTTGTTAGATTCTCCACCGTTGCCGGAGAGCGGGGCGCCGCAGATGCCGAGCGCGACATACGCGGATTTGCAATGAAATTCTATACCGACGAAGGCAACTGGGACCTTGTCGGCAACAACACCCCCGTATTTTTCCTGAGAGACCCATTGAAATTTCCGGATCTGAACCATGCCATTAAACGCGACCCGCGCACCGGAATGCGCAACCCGACAAGCAACTGGGATTTCTGGACACTGCTGCCCGAGGCTCTGCACCAGATTACCATAACCATGTCGCCTCGCGGCATTCCCGCGTCATTTCGCCACATGCACGGATTTGGCAGCCACACCTACAGCTTCATAAACAAAGACAACAAGCGCACATGGGTGAAGTTTCATTTCCGCACACTCCAGGGCATCAAAAACCTTACCGACAAGGAAGCGGAAGAAATCATTGCCAAAGACAGGGAATCGCATCAGCGCGACCTGTTCGAGGCTATTGAACGCGGAGACTTCCCCAAATGGAAGATGCAGATACAGCTCATGACCGAGGATGAGGCAAAGAAGTATCACATCAACCCCTTTGACCTCACAAAAGTGTGGTATCACAAAGACTTTCCTCTGCGCGACGTAGGCATTCTTGAGCTGAACCGCAATCCCGACAACTTCTTTGCGGAGATTGAGCAGGCGGCATTCAATCCTGCAAACATTGTTGACGGCATAGGCTTCTCCCCGGACAAAATGCTACAGGGAAGGCTGTTCTCCTACGGCGATGCACAACGCTATCGCCTCGGAGTGAACCATAACCTCATTCCCGTAAACCAGCCGAGGTGTCCGTTCCACGCTTACCACCGCGACGGACAAATGAGAACAGACGGCAACTACGGCGACACTGTCGCTTACGAGCCGAACAGTTTTGGTGAATGGCACGACAACCCTTCGCTCAAAGAGCCGCCTTTACACCTTGACGGCGACGCTTACACCTACGACGAAAGGGAGTACGACAACGACTACTACACCCAGCCAGGAAAGCTCTGGCGGCTGATGAGTGATGAAGACAAGCTGGCAACATGTCGCAATACCGCAGCACAGATGAAAGATGTGCCACTTTTCATAAAACAGCGACATGTGCGCGCATGTCACAACGCTGACGAGGAATATGGTCAGATGCTTGCCGGAGAATTGGGCATAGACTTGGCTACCGCACTGACTGCTGAAGATCCCGCGCATCCCTCTTGGGACAATAGGAAAACCACCTCTTGAATCAAGAAAGCACTATCACTCCATTAATATCCGCAAATATCCGCAGCCTGCCGATTCCACTAAAGTCGACAAGCTGCGGATTAACCTTTATACACCGACAGCCACTTTCAATCATGCTTTTTAGAGTATGTTAAATGTTCGCCCCTTCAAAACAGCATCTAACAATCAATCAAGACGGACCTAAAAATACAACATGCTGATTACTAGATATTTACCCCCCCCCTGATGTAAGACCGCTTTCATGTCAGAAATTTTTAGAAAAAATATATTAACAGTCATTAATAATAACCCTGCCCTCTTGCACAATTACCGAATAGTGCTTACCTTTGTAACCGAAATGAAACAACCGACCCCTACGTCGGTTATTTTAAAGCAGAGTCTCAAGAGAGAGATTTCCTGTAATTTCAAATCGACCTACACAATACACATATTTTTAATTCCTGTATAAATATTCAATTCCTGTATTGATTTGTATTGATTGAGGAGGATGAGTCGTGAGATTCGTCCTTCATTTTTTATATACTGACAACCAATGGATTTTTTTTTGTAATTTTGGGGCAAAATAAACAAACCGATTCAAATATGTTCAGAACCAAGACTTGCGGAGAACTCCGCATAAGCGATGTCGGCTCGGAAGTGATTCTTGCCGGCTGGGTACAGCGTAGCCGCAAAATGGGCGGTATGACATTCGTTGACCTGCGCGACCGTTACGGCATAACCCAGATTGTTTTCGACAACGATACAGACTCCGCGCTTTGCGATGCGGCAAACAAGCTCGGAAGAGAATTTGTTGTACAGATAACCGGCAAAGTCGCAGAGCGCACAAGCAAAAACGCCAACCTGCCCACCGGCGACATAGAGATTCTCGCCACAGGCATAAAAGTGCTTAACAAAAGCGACGTGCCTCCGTTTACCATAGAGGACAACACCGACGGCGGCGACGACCTCAGAATGAAGTACCGCTACCTTGACCTGCGCCGCAACTGTGTAAGGAAAAATCTCGAACTCCGCCACCGCATGGCTTTCGAGATACGGCGTTACCTTGACAGCCACGGATTCATTGAAGTGGAAACTCCAGTTCTTATAAAATCGACTCCGGAAGGCGCACGCGACTTTGTTGTGCCCTCAAGAATGAACCCCGGAGAATTTTACGCACTGCCGCAGTCGCCGCAAACCTTCAAGCAGCTCCTTATGGTTAGCGGTTTTGACCGCTACTTCCAGATTGTGAAATGCTTCCGCGACGAAGACCTTCGCGCCGACCGCCAGCCGGAGTTCACCCAGATAGACTGCGAGATGAGCTTTGTAGAACAGGAAGATGTTCTCAACATGTTTGAAGGGCTCGTAAAACACATATTTAAATATGTAAAAGACATAGACTTTGCCGAACCGTTCCCGAGAATGACCTGGGCAGACGCTATGAGACTATACGGCAGCGACAAACCTGACACCAGATTCGGAATGCAGTTTGTAGAGCTAAAAGACCTCACTGAAGGTGCCGGCTTTGCTGTGCTTGACGATGCCGAATATGTCGGAGCCATAGTGGCTCCCGGTTGCGCCGGATACACCCGCAAACAGCTCGACCAGCTCACCGACTATGTAAAACGTCCGCAGGTAGGTGCCAAAGGCATGATGTGGGTAAAACTGGAACAGGACGGAAGCATAAAAAGCAGCGTCGGCAAATTCTACTCCGACGACACCCTGCGCAAATGGCTTGAAAGAGGCGCCGCAAACCCCGGAGACCTCATGCTCATACTCGCAGGTCCGACAATGAAAACCCGCAAACAGCTCAACGAACTCAGACTGCACATGGGCTCCGAACTCGGACTCCGCGACCCCCAGAAATTCTCCTGCCTGTGGGTGGTAGACTTCCCTCTGTTCGAATGGGATGACGAAACCCAGCGCTACTACGCTATGCACCACCCCTTCACCGCCCCCAACCCCGACGACATTCAGATGCTCGACTCCGACACCGGCGCGGTACGCGCCACCGCATACGACATGGTTGTGAACGGCAATGAGCTCGGAGGCGGCAGCATAAGAATACACGACTCCGAACTACAGGACAAAATGTTCCACCTGCTCGGACTCTCGGAAGAAGAAGCCAGATACAAATTCGGATTCCTTATGGACGCATTCAAATACGGCGCGCCCCCTCACGGCGGTCTAGCATTCGGATTTGACCGCTTCGTGTCAATACTCGCCGGACTCGATTCCATTCGCGACGTCATAGCCTTCCCGAAAAACAATTCCGGAAGAGACATGATGATTGACGCTCCCTCCGAAATTGACCAGAGCCAGCTTGACGAACTCAAAATTGACATTGTAAAAGACCCCGAATAAATGACAGTCCGCGTCATTGACATAATAAAAGCGATAGAATCGTTCGCACCGGTATGCCTCCAGGAGAGTTATGACAACTCCGGAGTGCAGATAGGAGGCGATTTGAACGCCCAGTGTACCGGAGTCATGACGGCAGTAGACCCCACGCCGGAAGTAGTGCGGCAAGCGCGCGATGCGGGGTGCAACCTGATTGTAACCCACCACCCGCTCCTGTTCCGGGGCTTGAAAAGCATCACCGGTGCCACTCCGGTTGAGACAGCCGCAATAGAATGTATCCGCGCCGGAATCACTCTCTACTCGGCTCACACCTCTCTGGACAAAGCCCCCGGAGGCATATCGGCAGTGATGGCAGAGCACCTCGGGCTTGTCAATGCGGCGCCGCTTGAAAAAGACAGCGGTAATCCGGATGCCGGACTCGGAGCAATCGGCTCTCTGCCCGCCCCGCTTGAACCCGCTGAATTTATCTCACTCGTAAAACAGCGCTTCGGCTCTCCGGTCGTGCGCCACACAGCCGCCATACCCGGCAAAAAGCTTTCCCGCATAGCTCTGTGCGGAGGCAGCGGCGCATCGCTGATAGACACAGCAATCGCATCGGGAGCCGATGCCATGCTGACATCCGACACCCGCTACCACGACTTTGTTGACTACGCCGGACGCATCTTCATCGTCGATATTGGACATTTTGAAAGTGAAAAATGCAGTAAATCAATTTTTCACAACGTCATTACAGAAAAATTTCCTAACTTTGCACCCCTGTACACTGCTACGGAAATCAACCCGATAAACTATATGTAAGCGACATGGCTACAGCAGATAATAACAAAAACGAACAGAATCTCTCAGTAGAAACCCGCCTGAAATCACTTTACGAGCTTCAGAGCATACTTTCGCAGATTGACCGCATTCGCACAGTGCGCGGAGAACTCCCCCTTGAAGTCGCCGACCTGGAGGACAACATTGTTGGACTGACCACCCGCGTCGACAACTATAAAAAAGAAATCGAGGAACTCCGCAAAAAAACAGTTTCCGAAAAAGAAAAAATCAACGAAGCGCAGTCTAAAATCGAAAAATACAAGACCCAGCTTGACAATGTGCGCAACAACCGCGAGTTTGACCTCCTGTCCAAGGAAATAGAATTCCAGACACTCGAAATACAGCTCTGCGAAAAGCACATCAACGAGTATGGTCGTGTAATTGAGAACAAGACCAACGAAATCGCGGCAACTGAAGAAAAGCTCAAGGACGAAAACCATGTTCTTGCCGAAAAGAAAGCCGAGCTTGACGAAATAGTGTCGGAAACAAAACAAGACGAAGAGCGTCTGCGCGAACAGGCAAAGGCTCTTGAGCCCAAGATTGACGCCCGGACACTCGCTGCATTCAAGCGCATCCGTAAAAACGCCCGCAACGGACTCGGCATCGTCTACATCCAGCGCAACGCATGCGGAGGTTGCTTCAACCGTATCCCCCCGCAGAAACAGGCTGAAATCAAAATGCGCAAAAAAATAATTGTGTGCGAATACTGTGGTCGCATCATGATTGACCCCGAACTCGCAGGCGTAGAAGAGATTCCCGCCAAATAAACGACCTCCTTACAGACCTTATACTAAAAAGCGCTTGCCGTGACTATTCCGGCAAGCGCTTCTTTATTTACCGGAACAAAGACACCGCAAACCACGTTTCTACTACACACCTACTACATTATTTGACAAACCTATGAACACCAAAGTGAAAGGCAATGTGGCAATGCTTGTGTCCAAAACATTTTCCGGATTCAACGAAAATGCGCTGCGCTATCTGTTGCCACACTATATGAACGCCGCTACAGGCGTGTTTCTGAGAGTAGCATTCGCCACCGCATTCTTCTGGGGTATCGGAGCCTGCCGGCAACACCGGGCTACACACATCACCCGCCACCAGAAACTATCACTGCTCGCACTCGGCTTCGCGTGCATATTCTGCTACATGTTCTTTCTGCTCAAAGGACTCTCCTACACCACTCCGGTCAGCTCATCAATATTCATAAGCCTTCAGCCGGTAGTTGTGTTTATAATATGCCTGCTCACAGGCAGAGAAAAAGCCACAAGCCTGAAAGTGATTGGCATAATAATAGGTGTGGCAGGTGCGGCGATATGCGTTCTTACCCAAAAAAGCAGCGATGTGGCAAGCGACCCCGCTCTCGGGAACCTGTTTTGCGCCGGGTCTACAATCGTCTACTCGCTTTACCTCATATTTTCAAAACAGCTGCTCAGAAACATAGACTCCGTCACTGTCAGCAAATGGACATTTCTCGGAGCCACACTATCCGCACTGCCAGTCGCGCTGCTCACGGGCTGGCACGCCCCGGTTCTGAAAATGAGCATCATCTCGGCTCCTATGCTCGTTCTGCTGTTCGTTCTGATATTCCCGTCGTCGGTCAGCTACCTCCTTGTAGACATCGGGCTCAAAAACCTCGCGGCAACTGTCGTGGCACTATACGGCTCGGTAATACTCATAGTCGCAACAATAGCAAGCTACATTTTCGGACAGGACCACTTCTCCTGGTGGCAGATACTGAGCGTGTGCCTGATTATACTGTCCATGTATCTTGTTGAAACCGAAGAAAGAAAGACACAACCCACACCTCAAGGCAAAAAATAGCGGTGCGTATGCACAAAAACAAAAAAATGTGCAACACTCCCCCCCTGCAATAGCGATTTTTTTGTAACTTTGCACATTGATTAAGCCCAAAAAGGGCAATTTGCATAGTATCTCAACTGACAAACTACAAAATGAAGCTATTACAGGCGAAACTTTCACAGTACACAGCTCCTCAGGAAGCAAAAGCGGCAGGCATCTACCCCTACTTCCGCGCAATTTCCTCAGAACAAGACCCCGAAGTTGTGATTGACGGCAAGAAAGTTCTTATGTTCGGTTCAAACTGCTACACCGGTCTGGTGAACGACCCGAGAATCAAAGAAGCAGCCATAGAAGCCACCCGCAAATACGGCACCGGTTGCGCCGGGTCGCCGTTTCTCAACGGCACTCTTGACCTCCACAAAAAGCTCGAGGCAGCAATTGCCGAATACATCGGCAAAGAAGACGTGATGATATACTCCAGCGGCTTCGAGGTAAACCTCGGAGTAGTATCAGCCCTCACAGGCAGAGAAGACTACATCCTTTGGGACGAACAGGACCACGCTTCTATAATAGAAGGTCGCCGCCTGTCTTTCAGCCAGTCGCTCAAATACAAACACAACGACATGGAGTCGCTCGAAAAACAGCTCCAGAAATGCGCGCCTGACAAAATAAAACTCATTGTCACCGACAGCGTGTTCTCCATGGAAGGCGATGTCGCAAATGTCAAAGAGATTGTACGCCTCGCTAAAAAATACGATGCAAGCGTCATGGTAGACGAAGCACACGGCATCGGAGTGTTCGGCGAAGGCGGTCGCGGAGTATGCCACCACTACGGAGTAGCCGGCGATGTCGACCTCATTATGGGCACATTCTCCAAATCATTCGCATCGCTCGGAGGATTCATTGCCACAGACAAAGAAATAACAAACTTCCTGCGCCACCACTCGCGTTCATACATATTCACCGCCTCGATAACACCGGCTTCTACCGCTGCCGCACTCAAGGCTATTGAAATAATGAAAGCAGAGCCGGAACGCCAGGAACACCTCTGGGAGATTACAAACTACGCTCTCGACGGATTTCGCAATATGGGATGCGAGATAGGTCCGACATCCACACCGATTATCCCCTTGTTCATCCGCGACAACTTCAAGACATTTGCAATTACACGCGACCTGCTCGAAGAAGGTATATTCGTAAACCCTGTCGTGTCGCCCGCCGTAGCCCCGCATGACACACTTATCAGATTCAGCCTTATGGCAACCCACTCAAAAGAGCAGGTTACCACAGCACTTGAAAAAATACAGAAAGTGTTCAAAGCTCACGGCATCATATCCTGAGAAAACGTTTCATAAGAAATATAACCACATCGGGGCAGCTGTCACAGTTGCCCCGATTTATTTTATCGAACGGGGTGAGCAATTGCTGCTATTCAGCCACACAGACAGCACACAAGCCCATGTCGGGCACGTCAGCACACCTCTACCGGTACAGGCAGTATAGACGCTACAGAGCCGTAAAACAAGTAAGAAGCCTTTCCCCTTCGGGGAAGACAGCGCCGGGTGTATTCCACCACGCGTGCGCGGCGGCGCTGAGATGACGCATGCAGCGGCAGGCATATGAGCACCCGCAGGTATTCAATTGCGGCATGTGTGCATTTGCGGCATGTATATATAAAAAAAGAGCCGCGGCTCGTGTGAGTCGCGGCTCTTCTTAAGGGGGCGGTTACCTACTTTCCCGCTTTCGCAGTATCATCGGCGTGGTAAGGTTTAACTTCTCTGTTCGGAATGGATAGAGGTGGAGCCCTTACGCTATCACCACCTGAATAAGGTTAAAGAGACC
>RIBJ01000028.1 GCA_003762715.1 Muribaculaceae bacterium Isolate-104 (HZI)
ACAGTAAGACGGCTACTCTCGCCTCCTTGATGAGCCTTGGCTGCATCTAAAAGAAAGTCACTATGTTTGCATCAGATTAGCTGACGGGGCGCTCAACGGGGGCTGTCTGCCCCCTTGCCGCTAAGGCTTTCCCCCGAGAGGAGTGAGGAGAAAAGATAGACGTAAGGGCAATTGCATGTAAATTTGTAAAAGCAAAATACATTAACAGCAAAACCGATACGTCTATGGTACAAAGTAACAAAAAAGATTTCAGCGGACAAAATATCTCTATTGGTATTGACGTCCATCTGAGAACATGGAGTGTCACGGTGCTCACCCCCTCTGGTTTTATGCGCACTCATACTCAAAAGGCTTCGGCCAAAGAGCTCTTTGAACATTTGAACAAGCATTATCCTAACGGTAGCTACCATGCAGCCTACGAGACGGGGTTTTCGGGCTTCTCGACCTATTATGCCCTGACTGAGCTTGGTATAAAATGAACCGTGGTACATGCTGCTGACGTTCCGACCACCCAGAAGGAAAAGGTCTCGAAGTCAGACCCGGTGGATTCAAAAAAGCTGGCCAAAGCCCTTATGCGCGGCGAGCTCGGCAGTGTGTACATTCACTCGAAGGACAGCCTCGACGACCGTGCGCTAGTACGCCACCGCGCCACTATTGTGAAGCTTTCCGGCGGCATAAAATCCAGAATCAAGCATCTGCTGTACAACAACGGCGTGGAGTACCCCGAAGAATATTTCCGAAGCAACCGCCACTGGACAAGAAGTTTCATAACGTGGTTGCAGAATGACGTGCGGTTGCTCTCCGACACCCGGGTCTCGCTTGACCTGCTCATTGCCGAGGTACTCCATTACAGGGAACGCCTCCTTGATGTGAACCGCAGATTGCGCTCGCTGGCGCGCAGCGACAGGTATGCCGAGAAATACGGCATCCTGATGTCGGTTCCCGGCATTGGTTCGACAATTGCCATGAGCCTGCTTACCGAGATTGATGACATCGGT
>RIBJ01000029.1 GCA_003762715.1 Muribaculaceae bacterium Isolate-104 (HZI)
GGTCAAAGTATGAATTTGGCACGCATAAAACTCATGGCGTTGCTGCTCCATGCACTCTGTGTGGTGCAGACTGTCAGCCTCCACAAACTGGCTGATGCGATGCCTACGGCTGTAGACAAGGATTCCAACCTCAGACGGCTCCAAAGATTCTTTGCCAAGTATGTACTTGACCTTGACATCATAGCCCGTATGATTTTCTCGCTGCTTCCTGTCAAGACCGGTCTTGTGCTGAGCATGGACCGGACCAACTGGAAGTTCGGGGAGTTCAATATAAACATCCTTATGTTGGGCATAACCTATAAAGGGATTGCCTTCCCTTTGATATTCAGCCTTCTTCCGAAACGTGGCAACTCCAACTGGGAAGAACGCAAGAAAATTATGGAACGTTTTATCCGTCTTTTCGGAGCGGAATGCATCGACTGCCTTGTGGCAGACCGCGAGTTCATCGGAAAGGAATGGACAGGATGGCTCAACAGCCGTCGCATACGGTATTACATCCGAATACGTCAGAACTTCTGGATTGTCAAGCCTTCCACCGGTGAGAGAATCCGAGCCTGGTGGCTGTTCAATGATTTGAAGGTCGGTCAGGAGAAATTCTTCCATACGCTCTTTCTTCACAAAGGTGAGTATGTCTATCTTGCCGGCAGCCGGATCAAAAACTCCGATGGTGTTCCGGAATTGCAGATTCTCATATGCTTCAATCGGCCCGAGGAGGCGATTTTGACATACAAAAAACGATGGGAGATAGAAACGGCCTTTAGAGCCATGAAATCTTCCGGCTTCAACATCGAGGATACCCATATGCGTGATATGGACCGCATCGCAAGACTTGTCGCGATGGTCTGCATGGCTCTTGTATGGGCGTATCTCGTTGGTGAACATAAAGATATAAATATTAAACCGATAAGGATTCTGAAACATGGAAGAAAGGCAAAGTCGCTTGTCAAATATGGATTGGAAGAGATTTCGACCATACTTATGCGTCCGACTTATACCCCAAAATTCGATGTTTTCAAATTTTTGTCATGTACTTAA
>RIBJ01000037.1 GCA_003762715.1 Muribaculaceae bacterium Isolate-104 (HZI)
TTTTCGGCGGTTATCAAGAAACTACGAGGATTCTTTAGAAACAGCAAGGCAAATGGTCATTATTGCAGGCATTGCGATGCTGCTAAATCGGCTCCCGAATATTAACATTCATTATTAAACACCCTCTTAGTGATTTTCGACAATATTACAATATGCCGAGAAGGAGAGAGGGGGAGGGTCAGTGGCGCCTGATGTGGAGAGAGCCGTACATCATGGCTGCAAGTGCGGCAAACAGTATAAGGCTTCCCAACAATAGGGCGTATGTCGACAAAGACAGCATTATGTAGCAGCTTGCGTAAAACCCGGTGAGTATGGCACCTATGACCAGCGCTACTTTCCACGACACAAGCATTCGCCACATATAGCCGGCAATCAGGGCTACTGTCATGAACGAGGCTATCATGTAAGACGCTCCGAATGACATATGCTCGCTAAACGCAAGCAGCAGCGAATAAAACAGTATCAACGCCGCTCCTATGAGAAAATAGTTGAGCAGCGGTATGGTGCGCTTCATCACTACTTCAGCCAACAGCACGCTGATGTATGTGAGCATGATTATGATAAACGCGTATTTCAAAGAGCGCGACACTTTCTGGTAACGGTCAACACCTATCAGAAATTCGGCACCGGCATATCCCGAATCAGACCCGGAGTGCAGCCCGGAGTCGCGCCAGCTTGCGGAAAAACGGTTTTTCCATACGTTGCGTTCGTCGGGCAGACTCTCGAACGACGGATTTGATGCCTCGCCATCTATACTTACCGACGACTTAATTCCGACACGCTTTACATATACTCCACCTGAGCCACGCACATCAAAATCGGTAGAGAATCCGACTCTCGCGGTCATGCCTGCCGTGGAAACCCTTGCCAACAGGCAGTCTTCGGCTACAGACCATTCTGTTTTTCTGTCTCCGACCGTGAGCGGCGACAGGCGCTGTATCTGTTTTTTGGCGAGGCTCAGTTTTAAAATCACGGTGTCGCCCAGCGCCCTGAGGCTGTCGCCGCAGAATGAGCCGGACAAAGATACTCCGGCATTAAACACCTCTGCCTCATAGATATTGCGGTGAAGCGACATTGTGCCGACTTGAGCATGGCACACGAACTCTTCGGGACGCACACACTCCGCGCTGTCACGGTTTGCCACAGCCACAGGCCCGTTCACATACACTTCGCGCCCCCAGTCTTGAACTATCTGCTGTGCCACTTCGCGGCTCCGCCCCTCGCGTGAATATGACATCAGCCATATAGACAGCGCCCCGATCATGAGCAGCGCTCCCTGAAGCCCAAGCAGCAGTATCTTTACGCCATACGACATCGGCTTCCTCTCAAAAGGTGGAGGCGGAGGAGGAGGCAGCGGCGGTATATAACTGTTCATCATTTTTCCAGAGTGAGTTCGCCGTTCTTCATCTTCAGCTTAAGCGTAAAGTACATAGCCACGGCAAGAATGGCGAACAGCGACAGGCTTCCGACAAGCAGAGCCATAGAGCCGAGTTTAATGAGAACAAACATCAGCGCGTACTCAGCCACAAGAATGGCGGTA
Source organism: Muribaculaceae bacterium Isolate-104 (HZI) (assembly GCA_003762715.1). Classification (GTDB taxonomy): domain Bacteria; phylum Bacteroidota; class Bacteroidia; order Bacteroidales; family Muribaculaceae; genus Paramuribaculum. Next base: position 1,541 of record RIBJ01000037.1, read on the forward strand.
ATAAGCACAACGGCTTTTCTTATACCTGTTATTCCTTTTATATAAAGCGCTATAAGCCCTATTGTCATGGCACTCACAATGATGTATGATGCGGCAAAAGGCAGTTTTTCGGAAAGCGCGAGCAGTATAAGATAAAACAGCGCGAGCGCCATGCCTGTAAGAGCGTACTGAAGCAGATTGACTATCTTGCGAAAACCGACTTCGGCAATGACTATTGTCATGAGAGTTATTGCCATGACACAGAAGCAATATGTAAGCGAGTGCGACAGCAGGTCGTAGCGACCGCCCTGCAGCAGCCCCGCCTCTACCCTGTCCGAGGCAAAACCGTCGATAGCGTTTGTAATCAGCGCCAGTGCCAGCGACACTCCGAGTATAAACATGGTGCGGAGTCCGAGCCAGCTCATTGTGTACACGGGGTTAGGATAACACACCGGGGGTATTTGCGGCGTTTCGGGATTGAGAGGTTGATTTGTAGACATTGCAGTATGTTTTTTTCGTATTTTCAGCAAATATACAATTTTTGCATGATTTTTTGAAAAAAAATTTGGTGCCGGTTAAACTTTTCGGCAGCCGCGCAGTCTACCTTTCTGGTGAGCCGGAAACACAGAGGTGAAACGGCTCCTGTTTTTTACCCGGTGCTTAGAGTATGTTTACTTTTAACTTTATGAAATCTTTAGATGCCTTTCAGACCTGTTTGAAGATTTCGTTCAGTCATTATGGAACCCCATAACACCTTCTCTCAATCTCCAAACATACTCTGAAATCCGCTATAAATCTTAACATAAGCCAAAAATAAACATACTCTTAAAGATACAAATAAACATAACCCAAAAAAGACTCATCACATAGCACGCCGCTGCGCAGTGGCAATAGTTGCAATGGCAGGCTGCGCCACACTCTGCTCATTCAATATAAGAGGAGTGGTAGCCGACCCCGACAGAGAGGGTCTTGTAGCAGCGACTGTCAAACTTCTGAATGAAAAAGATTCGACATTCGTAAAAGGAGCCAAGAGCGGCAATAACGGCAGCTTTGTAATAAGCGATGTCAACAAAGGCAGATACATTGTCGAGGCTACCTATCTCGGCTATGCCGCATCTCACAGAAATGTTACGGTAAACGCATCGAATGTGCGCCTCGACACTATAATGATGCAAGAGAGCGACTATGAGCTCGGCGAGGTGGTTGTGAAAGGGATACTGACCGAGATCAAGGTCATGGAGGACACCATTGAGTATAATGCCGGCGCCTACAAGACCCAGCCCAACGCGGTGATAGAGGATTTGCTCAAACGCCTTCCCGGAGTCGAGGTCGACTCCGACGGAAAAATCACCGTCAACGGCAAGGAGGTGTCGAAGATACTTATCGAGGACAAGGAATTTTTCAGCGACGACCCCAAGGTTGCGTCCAAGAACCTGCCGGTAAACATGATTGACAAGCTGCAGGTTGTAGACCGCAAGAGCGACCTTGCCCGAATGACGGGAGTAGATGACGGCGAGGAGGAAACCGTCATAAACCTCACCGTTAAGAAGGGAATGAAAAACGGCTGGTTTGGCAACGCAGAGGCAGGCTACGGCACAGACAGCCGGTACAATGCCAATTTCAATGTGAACCGTTTCTGGAATGACAACCAGTTTACCCTGCTCGGCAACTTCAACAATGTGAACCAGCTCGGCTTTACCGATGGCAATGCGTCACGCTTCCGTCGCTTCGGAGGCACAACAGGCATAACCACCTCACAAGCATTCGGCATAAACTTCAACGTAGGCAACAAAGAGATTTTCAGAGTGGGCGGCAATGTGATGTACAGCCACACCGACCGCGACAACCGCACATCCACCGAAAGAGAATACCTTGTTCTTGACCAGATGTCGTCAATAGGCAAATACACCCGCGACAAGGGTCACAACATACGCGCCGGCTTCAGGGTGGAGTGGAATCCCGACTCGTTCAACTCAATCGATTTCCGCCCCCGCCTGTCATACAACATAAACGACTCATACAGCGAGGACTCCACTTTCAACTACGCCTCCGACGCACTGCGCTCAGCAATCAGCCGCAGTTTAAACACCGCAAGCAGCGACGGAAAATCGTTTGAATTCGGCGCCCAGTTCATATACAACCACAAGTTTCGCAGCCGCCGCGGCAGGTCGTTATCCGTAGACCTCAACTACAGCCATTCAAATGTCACTGAAAACGAGCTTTCCTATTCGAGAAACATCTTCTATCTGTTCAACGACTCGACCGACATATACGACCAGCTTAACGACAACCACACATGGAGCGACAATGTGAGCGGCAGACTCACATTCACCGAGCCGCTCGGCAATGTGAAGAACGGCAGATTCATAAAACTGGCTTACCGCCTCAACTACCGCTGGAACAACGCCGACAAGAATGTGTACGACCACCCGATAGCCATAGACCCGATTCTTGGACCGGTAATCGACTACACCCAGGAGATTTTCAACCCAAGTCTCAGCAACCAGTTCCGCAACGACTACTTCAACCAGAATGTGCGCCTCAGCTTCCAGCAGATTACCAGCGCGCTCAACCTTGAGGCAGGTATCTCATTCGTGCCCACAATGTCAAAGAGCATGGACCTTATCAATTCGGAACGCAACATACCTGAACGCTGGGTGATGAATTTCGCGCCGTTTGTCAACTACCGTCACAAATTCAGCAAAACCCGTTCGCTCAACTTCCGCTACAACGGCAGGTCTTCGCAGCCGAGCCTCACCCAGCTGCAACCGGTACCCGATATGTCAGACCCCATGAACATCATTCAGGGTAATCCGGAACTGAAGCCGACATTCTCGCACTCCATGAATCTCAGATTCCAGGATTTCAACGCCAAGTCACAGCGCAGCATAATGCTCATGGCAAACGCCAGCGTGGTACAGAACTCCATTATATCGAAAATGGTCAGAGACAGCCAGACAGGCGCACAGACCACCACATACACCAACGTAAACGGAGTGTGGAACGCTATGCTTGCAAACATGATTTCATTTCCTCTGCGCAACAAAATGTGGCAGTTCTCAAACAGCCTGTTCGGCAATTTCAGCCACGGTGTCGGCTTCAACAACGGACAGCGCAACAACAGCGAGGCACTGCGTGTCAATCTGTCTCCCGCAATATCATTCCGTCCTGAAAACCTCGAATTTGAGTTCCGTCCCCGCTACGGGCTACAGTACACACACAACAGTGTGACCACAAACAGCAGCACCAAACCCACAGTGCATAACTACGGCGGCAGCTTCTCTGCCTACTACCGCACTCCCATAGATGTCATTCTGTCAAGCGATGTCACCTTTACTGCCACAAAAGGCTACTCGGAAGGCTACGACAAAAACGAATGGATGTGGAACGCCTCAATATCCTACGAAACACTCCGCGACAAGTCGCTCACATTTGCTGTCAAGGCTTACGACCTACTCGGACAGCAGAGCAACATTAGCCGCGTAGCCACCGCCAACTACATTGACGACCAGCGTTTCAACTCACTGACCCGCTACTTCATGTTTACCGTCAGCTACCGTTTCAACACATTCGGCAAGGGCAGAGAGCCGGACAGCCGCAACCAGCGCGGACCCGGCGGTTTCGGCAGACCCGGTGGCTTCGGCAGACCGGACGGCTTCGGAGGACCGGGCGGGCGCCGATAAACATCCACACCTTATTATATTATATACAGCGAGGGGCTGTCTGAACCGGCAGCCCCCCGCTGTTTTTATATTTCCTGCTGTGGATTATTCTTCTGTTTCCTTGATGTTGTGGAACACATTCTGAACATCCTCATCCTCTTCGAACTTTTCAAGAAGTTTGTCAAGAGTAACACGCTGCTCCTCTGTAACCTCCTTGAGGTCGTTGGGAATGCGCTCAAACTCGGCGCTGATGATTTCAAAACCATTCTCCTCAAGATACTTCTGTATGTTTGAGAACTCCTCGAAAGCACCGTAGATGTCGATTTCCTCCTCGTCGGCAACAAGCTCGTCCACGCCATAGTCAATCAGCTCAAGCTCAAGTTCTTCAAGGTCAACTCCCTCTTTGGGCTTGATTTTGAAAACGCTCTTGTGGTCAAACATGAAAGAGAGGCTGCCCTGAGTGCCGAGGCTGCCGCCGTAGCGGTTGAAATACGAGCGCACGTTTGCCACTGTGCGGGTATTGTTGTCTGTAGCAGCCTCAACAATTATAGCTATGCCGAAGGGCCCGTATCCTTCATAAACAATCTCCTTGTAATCGCCGGCATCCTTCTCGGTGGCTTTCTTGATAGCTCTCTCGACAGTGTCCTTGGGCATGTTTGCCGCCTTAGCATTCTGCATCAGGGCGCGCAGACGCGGGTTTGTGTCGGGGTCGGGACCACCTGCTTTCGCAGCTATTGTTATTTCCTTGCCAATTCGGGTGAAAGTGCGGGACATATTGCCCCAGCGTTTCAGTTTTCTTGCTTTGCGGTATTCAAAAGCTCTTCCCATTGTATTTATTTTTTATTCTGAAATAATTATCTGAGTGATGCGCCGAGTTTTTTTGAGAGGTTGGCGGTTATCTTGTCCATTACACCCTCAATCTGTTTGTCGGTAAGGGTTTTTTCATCGTCCTGGAGCATTATTGCCACAGCATACGATTTTTTGCCTTCGGGCAGATTCTTGCCTTCGTAAACGTCAAACAGCTCGATTGATTTGAGGAGCTTGCGCTCGCTCTCTCTGACAACAGCCTCTACCTGCTCCATTGTCACCGCCGAGTCTATCAGCAGGGCAAGGTCGCGGCGCACAGCCTGAGTGCGCGGCAGCGGAGCATAAAGCGGGCTGCGCTTGGCAACAAGGCTCACAAGCGCTGTCCAGTCAAGTTCGGCAAACACAGCCTGCTGACGCATCGAGCATTTGGCGAGCTGCTTTTTCGCCACGATACCCATGATGCCAAGCAGCTTGCCGCTGCGGGTGGCAATGGTGAGACATGTGTCAAACAGTTCGTCAGCACCTTTTGACAGCTTGATTTCACGCGGAGACACACCAAGGCGCGCAAATATGTTTGCCACCACCGCCTTGAGATCAAAGAAAGTCGCATCTGCCTGCGGGCGCGCCCAGTTGCCGGGACGCAGCGCTCCGGTCATCCATATGCCGAGGCAGGCGCCTTCCGAGTAAGGAGCAAGAGGCTTGTCGGCTGTAGACTCAGCCTGCGGGTTGCGGCTGTAGACATTGCCAAACTCATACATGAGCAGGTCGGGCAGACGGCGGTTTATGTTGTGGCTCAGTGATTCCAGCCCTCCGAAGAGCAGGGTGCGCCTCATCACGGCAAGGTCGCCGCTGAGAGGGTTGAGCAGACGCACGCAGCTGTCGGGAGAATAGCCTGTAAGGTCGGCGTAATAGCTTTCGGCAGTGAGCGAGTTGTTCATTATTTCATTAAAGCCGTTTGCCGTGAGCTGTTCGCCAATGAGATTTCTCAGGCGGTTGTCAACATCGGCACGGCTTTTCGACGACAGAGCCGAGCGCACTGTTGTGCCGGTCTCCACATTATTATAGCCGTATATTCTGAGTATATCCTCGACCACATCGCAGGGGCGGCGCACATCCACTCTGTATGTAGGCACCAGAAGCTGTGCGGCAGAGCTGTCTGCCGAAACTGTCTGTATTTCGAGAGAGGCGAGTATGGAATCTACCACATCGCGGGGTATCTCCTTGCCGATAAGAGAGTTGACATAGCTGTAGTTCAGTTCTACGGTATAGGGAGCAATCGGTTCGGGGTATATGTCAACCGGCTCGCCGCATATTTCGCCTCCGGCAAGCTCCTTGACAAGCAGCGCGGCGAGTTTTACCGCCCACATTGTCGCATTGGGGTCTGTGCCGCGCTCGTAGCGGAACGAAGAGTCGGTAGAGAGTCCGTGGCGCCGCGCTGTCTTGCGCACAAATGTAGGATTGAAGTATGCGCTTTCAATGAAGATGTCGGTAGTGCTGTCGGAAACTCCGGATTCGAGACCGCCGAACACACCGGCTATGCACATAGGCTCCTCGGCGTTGCATATCATGAGGTCACGGCTGTCGAGAGTGCGCTCCACTCCGTCAAGAGTAGTGAAACGGGTGTCCTGCGGGCAGGTGCGCACCACAATTCTGTCGCCTTTCACTTTTGCAAGGTCGAAACAGTGCAGCGGCTGCCCTATGCCGTGAAGGATATAGTTGGTTATATCCACAATGTTGTTTATGGGGCGCTGACCGATGACGGTGAGCCGGTCACGCAGCCATTTGGGGCTTTCGCCCACTTTGACGCCGCGTATTGTGACACCGCTGTAGCGCGGACACGCATTGTGGTCGGCAACCTCAACCGAAACAGCTCCGGCGGGAGTGTCAGCCTTGAACCCGTCTGCCAGAGGTTTTTTCAGCGGCGATGCCACCGCATGGCGCGCAAGCCATGCGCTGAGGTCGCGGGCTACACCGTAATGGCTCGCAGCGTCGACACGGTTAGGGGTCAGGTCAACTTCAAGAACATAGTCGCTTGACAGTCCGTAGAGTTCGGCAGCGGGAATGCCCGGCTTTACTGAGGGGTCAAGCACAATGATGCCGTCGTGAGATGAGCCTACTCCGATTTCATCCTCGGCACAAATCATGCCGAAAGACTCGACACCGCGTATTTTTGATTTTTTTATCTGAAATTCTTTGTCGCCGTCGTACAGCACTGTGCCGACAGTAGCCACTACCACGCTCTGCCCGGCAGCCACATTTGGCGCGCCGCACACAATCTGGGTAGGGGTGCCGTCGCCGAGGTCAACTGTAGTTATGTGAAGATGGTCGCTGTCGGGATGCTCCACACAGGTGAGCACCTTGCCGGTAACAATGCCTTTCAGACCGCCCTTTATGGACTCCACTTCCTCGACAGAACCGGTTTCCAGCCCCACGGAGGTCAGAGCCGCCGCAAGTTCGTCAGGAGTAAGGTTAAAGTCAATATATTGCTTTAGCCAGTTATAAGAAATGTTCATGCAACTATTGTTTTCTCAATAATGGGACAAAGTTACAAATAACGCCCTAAATATGCAATAATTGCACCGGAGGCAAAGCGGTTTCAGCCGAGGTTGCTACTGCTCGCGCACGGGACGCACCTGGCGGGTAGACATTGACCAGTCTCTGCCGGTAGCCGCTCTGGATTGCCCCTTATTTATCTGAGATGTGGCTCCGTTGGCACCTATATGTTCACCGGGGTTGGTGACAAAGTCAAGGGTAATGTTGTAGAATGATGACATATCTGAGATGGAACTAACAATCCCTGCCGCGTTAACTACATCTGCAGTCCATAGAGAGCATGTGTTGCCGAAAAGCACTTCCTCCATGGGGAAACAGTAGCAATAAGGCAGGTAGCCGTCGGCGTCGCGACCTTCGTCCATGTCCCATTGCGGAGCACTGATGTTATAGTTCAGAGCTCCGGAACCCTTTCGCGCGGTAAGGAACGGCATTGCCGGAAGCTCAAGGTCGTAAACCTCAAACAGGTATTTGTATTCGTCGAGCATGGCTTTGCCTCTTGGCACGCACAGCCGGTCAAAGGCTCTGTTTGGCGGCACCATGAAGTCGGGCGGACACGGGTCGTAGACACTCTTTACAACCTGGTGCGCTGCCGAGCCTCCCGATTCGGCAAGATAGTCATCGGATTGGGTCTGACCTATGCACCACAAATCGGTATAAAAATCATAATCAAGTCGTTTTGCATTGATGCCATTAGAGTTTGGAGCTCCGGTAGGCCAAGCGCCGAGATTCATTTTGTTTTCTGTTTTCAACGGCACCGGACCGACATTTGTCATTTTGTCGTATTTACCGGTCCACCATGTAACATTATGGTCAACTACGGTTGAACCTTCCTCAGTATTCGTCATATTACCACTGGAATCAAACATAGGCTGCATACGGTATATTGTGCCCATAGCCCACGGCAAGCGTGTAGCCTCTGCCATGGTAAACTGCTGGTAATACCAGTGACCTGCCCTGAGCGACTCGCGCTTAGAGCGACCGGAGCTGCTGAGGTTCTTGTTGTCAAACAGCCACCTATAGCTGTATTTGTTAGCTATGACTATGTGGTCTTCACTGACAAGAGGCGCCGGCATGTGGATTGTGCGCATCAAAGCATCCTTGCGCCCCCAGTTGTAGTAGGGAGCGTGTCCGCTGTTGGTGGCTATGTACTCGTCCTGCGAGGCTCGATACCTGTTTTTCGTCACAAAATACCCTGCCTCCTCTTTTGTCTGCGTGTCCTGAATGAAAGCGTTGCCGCGTTTTTGCAGCGGGCGCCAGTAGGTGGTGCGGCGCGGGTCGCTGCTTGCGCTCTGGGGGTATACCCATCCGAGGTTGGCTTTCATGAAGCTGTAGGTTTCGCCTATGTCATTGGGCACAGCCGAAGTGCCTGAATTGGAGCTGCCAGACACACCGTAGGGGTCGTAGTCGGTTGTCCACAGGTGCCAGCTCCACATTATGTCGCCGCTTGCATCGCGCACAGCCACAATGGTGTTGCCCTGCCCGATGTATGTGGAATCGACGTAGACCGTCAAAAACTCCTGGTCGACATGAACAAGCTGAACGGCGTGCTTGACATTGGTTGTTACGATAGCGGCATCGGCAATCGCCGCAGTGTTTCGCAGCCACGGGTCAGTTATGCGCCTGTTCTCTATATGGGTCATGAACGGATAGTTGCCGTTGTTGTTTGCCATGCCGTTCCACGCCTGGGAGTTTGTGGCGCCGTTCTTTATGCCGTTTCCGTACACAAGGGGTATGTTGTAATAGCCGGGGGCGTTGATGATATAGCTGTTTGCCGTTGAATAGGTTTCATAGCGCCTGCCTGCCCAATAGCCGGAGAGATTGACAGGATTTTCCGCAGTGCCGACAGCGGGAGCCTTGCGGAGAGCTTCTGAGTGGCTGTCATCCCTGAGGGCATACTGGGGGTCTACGGTAACGTGCCCGCAGCACACCGAGTCTTCGAGATTTTTCTGGAAATACTCCACAAACTCCTCTACCGATTTGTTGAAATCGGCGGGACGGTAGTCTTTCTTGCGTCCGGGAGTGCGGTCATAGGTCACAGTAGCCCAGTCGGGCGCCGGCACTTCGTTGTTGTTTTCGTCATAGAATACCGGAGTCCACTCCACAGGCACAATCTTGCGTATGTTGCCCGCTTTGTCGTAGTACATGGCGTAGCTTATCACCGTGTGGTTGTCAAATCCGCCGGAGTAGGGATATGCCCCGCCCTCTTTCACGAGCTTCAGCACATACTCGATGTCGTATGTGGTTATGACATAGGTCACTATAGTACCCTGAACCCATTCGCGCTGATTGCCGTCATCGTCCTTGCCGCCGATTTTTCCGCGCATGATTATTGTTTCGCCTTCGTCATAGAATTCAGCCTCGATGTAGGCGCTTTCGGGCAGCTGTTGCGGCATGAGCATGAACATGCGGTCCTGCTCGGTCACACACCAGTAGTCATCGCCGCCCTCCTGACTGAATTCAGAGCGTATAGGCTCTTTTTCATCGCCGAAGAAATCATCTTCCTTGAGGTTGTACTCTGCATCGGGCTGCTTGCGCACCGACCATGTGCCTTTTTCAATCTTCTGGTCGCCTGGGGTGACACCAGGCTTGTCCGGGCGCACATCCGGGTTTATGTTCGGGTTAGAGGTATCGTCAGGGTCGGTGAAGTCGTATGGCGCGGTGGAGTATTTGTAGGTGCCGCTGCCGTAAACTCCGCCGAGGGTAACACGTTTCAGGCAGCTCGCCATGTGTGAGTCATCGACAAGAAACCGTACTCCGGTGAGAATATGGTCGAATCTCAACGGCACTGTGCGGCGGAAGTTACCCGGAGTGGTTACCGCAATGGCTCCGAGGTCTATCTGACGGTCGACATCGGGGTCAACATCGTAGTCGAAACGCGGAGTGCCGTCCTCGGTATCATCTGTCTGGGTTAGTCCCGGAGTTCCGTAAGGAGCATATGCGAAAAAGCGTACACGGTTGTAGTCCTGCCCCCATACATTCCAGTAGTAGTTGCCTTCTGTGGTAAGCCACCGGTCGCCTGACATTTTAACCAGTTCGTCGTCCATGGTTTTTACAAGGTCGTCGGTATAGCCGAATCCGAGAACGCCGTCATAGCATATTGCGCTGACACCTACATTGGAGTAGAAATCAGCGACATTAGTCTCGTCGACAATGGTTGTGCGGCTGCCGGGACGCGAGGCTGCGGCAAGCGAGCGCAATTCAGACAGCGCTTTGTCGGTCATAGGTATTGTATTGACCTGAAGACGACCGTAACGGTCGCTGTTGCTCTGCACGTCAAGAGCTATGGATGATTTCAGTTCCTCTCGTCTCACGACTCCCTTGTCGCTGACATACAATGGGTCATCGGGGTCATAGGGCGACATTGTGGCTACCTGAGGGAGGTACGTCTTGCCTGCCTGAATGAACAGGTTCGGATATGGCAATGTAACGCTGTCAAGCCTGAACAAATCTTCCCACGCCACGACTGTATTGCCGTTGTCTGCCGAGCGGCTCGCGGTCCAGCCGTCGCTATAGTTCTGCACCACAAACCTCACGGTTTCCGATTCTTCAAGCTCCGGAGCGTCCGGCGCTTCGATATAATCGCGACACCCGCTCGCCAATGTCACCGACACAAGGAGCAGCGCGTTCATTGCCAAACGTATATGCGACAACGTATTGGATTTATTCATTTTCCTGTCTGATCGGGACGATACCGGCGCAAACCGACAAATCACCCCCGTTTTTCATATTTTGAGCAAAATTACAAAAAACTATCAATATTGCACCACCCTTACATTCAAAAAATATTCATAACAAAAGCAAGCCCGGCGCAGTATGCCGGGCTTGCCGTGAGTGTGTCGGAATGCAATCCGTTATTTTTTCGCTATGTTCATTTTCTTGGCTATAGCGGCGGGCACAGCTTCCTTGTTTACATATATATCCATTGTCTTGGCAAGGAAGTAAGGCTCTGACACATAGAAGAAACCGTCATAAATCTGGTTTGCGGTCCATGAGTTCTGAACCTTGTAGTATTTGTTGCCGTTCTGGTCAACAGCCTTGCCGACAATAACCATGCCGTGGTCGTCGGTGGTTTCCTGACGGTCAAACATCTCCTGACGCATTTCCTGAGTCACGGCAATCTCTTCAACCGGGCCTTTTATGTCGTACTTTGATTTTTCTTTCTCGGCGGCGCTCAGTTTAACCCAGCGGCTGAGCTCGGTGCCTTCCATGTCTGCCTCGTTTTTGCCGGCAGGCATCACAGCATAGCCTTTAGTCCATTTGAAACCGCCTTCGCTGACGTCGGCAGCCCATGCCACCGAGTAGCCGTTGTCAATGGCGTTGTCGACAATCGCCTTCATCTCTTCAAGAGGCACATTGTGGTACTGACCTGAAATCCAGTTGTCAGACACCTCAAGCACAAAAGGCTGATAGAAGGGATGGTGGGTGAATGATGTTACCGCAACATAGTCGTCGGGATTAATTTTCAGCGATTCGGCGAAGCTCTTGGGTGTGTATGTTTTGCCTTCGTACTCGAATGTTTCGGGCAGTTCGCCGAAATAAGCGTCGAGAATACCTTTAAGACCTTTGCGCCATGCTGTTGACAGGCGGCGGTTTGACTTGCGGGCAACTCCGTTGATATAGCCGCTCATAGCCGCTTCAAGCTCGCCGTGCACATGGTTGTCCTCGCCATAGTTCAGACCGGCATACACGCTTTCGGGTACAGCTCCGTATGTAGCCCATACATAAGGCACGTCAAGCCCGCTGCCGCCCTGGCTGAAGTTGATTTTGCCGTTGGTGCGAATGTATTTGTCGGCTTTGTCGTCGTATGTGTGCCACACAACAAACATTTCGCTGAGGTCCACAGCCTTGCCGGTTTTGCGAAGAATCTCGTTTTCAAAGAAAGTGTTGCTTGAGAAGCACCAGCATGTTCCCGACTTGTTCTGGTCGCGCACAGGGCTTGTCTTAACGAGTTTCACATCGGTAAATTTGAATCCGGTGCTGTCCGGATGTTCGGGAGCCGCCCACGCGGTGGCTGCGATGCCCGCAGCGAGCGCTCCGCACAATAGCTTTTTCATTTTTTGCGATTGGAGGTTAAAAAATATTCTACCGCAAAAATAAATAAAAAACATGTGATTTTTGCTATTTTTGCACAAATTACCATAGAACGCTGTCAAAAAATCAGTTTCAGACACTGCCATGTTTAAAATAGTAGCAAAAGAGCACTTTTCGGAAAATGTCGTGAAGCTTGTGGTCGAGGCTCCGCTTATAGCCCGCTCGCGCAAGCCTGGACACTTCGTGATTGTGCGCGCCACCGAGGGAGGCGAGAGAATACCCCTCACAATAGCCGATTCAGACCCCTACAAAGGCACGATAACCCTTGTTGTTCAGCAGGTCGGAGTGTCAACGCGAAAAATCTGCGCTCTCGAGGCGGGAGACAGCCTTGAGGATGTTGCGGGCCCGCTCGGCAAAGCCACGCACATTGAAAACGCCGGCACAGTGGTGTGCTGCGGCGGAGGTGTGGGTGTGGCTCCGCTGCTGCCTATCATCAAAGCCATGAAACAGGCAGGCAACAGGGTTGTGACAGTACTTGCCGCCCGCACAAAGAACCTTGTAATTCTCGAGAAGGAGGTGGCTCCCTGGAGCGACGAGGTGATAATAATGACCGACGACGGCTCCTACGGCACCAAAGGGCTTGTAACCGAAGGTGTGGAGTCTGTCATAAACCGCGAGAAAGTGAATCTGGTAGTAACCATAGGGCCGGCGGTGATGATGAAATTCGTGGCTTTGCTCACCCGGAAATACAATGTGCCCACTATGTGTTCGCTGAACACCATAATGGTGGACGGCACCGGAATGTGCGGCGCCTGCCGGGTGACTGTGGACGGCAAAACCCGGTTTGTGTGCATAGACGGACCGGAATTTGACGCACACAAAGTCGATTTTGAAGAAATGATAATGCGCCTCAAGGCTTATAATTAATAAATTAGGAGTATGTCTACAGAAAACAGTTGCCGCGACGCATCATGGCGTGCGGAGCTCAGAGGAGCGATGAACGCAAAGGAACGCGCCGCGATTCCTCGGGTGAAAATGCCTGAACTTGACGCGGCATACCGTGTGACAACATGCAGCGAGGAGGTGAACCAAGGCATTTCGGAAGAACAGGCGGTGCTTGAGGCAACCCGCTGCATGGACTGCCCTGACCCGCAGTGCGTGTCTGGCTGCCCGGTACACATCGACATTCCAGGATTCATAAAAAACATACAGCGCGGAGATTTCTCCGCTGCGGCTGCAACGTTGCGCCTCAGCAGCGCACTGCCCGCCGTTTGCGGCAGGGTGTGTCCGCAGGAGAAACAGTGCGAAAGCCGTTGCATTTACCACAAGATGAAGAAAGAGCCTGTGGCTATCGGCTACCTTGAACGCTTTGCGGCTGACACCGACAGACTCAGCGGCAAAACCGCAGCCACAAAGGCTGAGCCAAACGGCATAAAGGTGGCGGTAGCCGGATCGGGCCCCGCGGGGCTGTCGTTTGCGGGCGACATGGCTCAGAGAGGTTTTGAAGTCACCGTTTTCGAGGCGCTGCATGAAATAGGCGGTGTGCTCAAGTACGGCATACCCGAATTCAGGCTTCCGAACGAAATTGTAGACTCTGAGATAGAAACGCTCAAGGCTCTTGGCGTAACATTTGTAAAAGACTGCATTATAGGCAAGACAATTCCCTGCGAGGAGCTTGCGGGCATGGGATTCAAAGGGCTGTTTGTAGCTTCCGGCGCCGGGCTGCCCCGCTTCATGGGCATTCCCGGCGAAAACCTTATCGGAATCATGAGCAGCAACGAGTATCTGACCCGTGTAAACCTCATGGGAGCCGGGCGCAACGACTCCGACACGCCTGTGTGTCATGGAAAGACCGCAGCTATCATAGGCGGCGGCAACACAGCGATGGACTCAGTGCGCACCGCGCGCCGCATGGGTGCAGAAAGAGCTATGGTGATATATCGCCGAAGCGAGGAAGAGATGCCGGCACGAATAGAAGAGGTGCGTCACGCCAAAGAGGAGGGAGTTGAATTTCTTACCTTGCACAACCCGGTTGAATACCTCGGCGACGAGCGCGGACATGTGCGGGCAATGAGAGTTCAGCGAATGGAGCTCGGAGAGCCTGACGAGTCCGGGCGGCGGGCGCCGGTGGCTATCGAGGGAGCCATTGAGGAGATTCCGGTAGACATGGTTGTTGTGAGCGTCGGAGTGTCCCCGAACCCTCTGATACCGGACAGCGTCGCCGGGCTGAACGTAAGCCGTCGCGGCACCATCGAGGTTAACGAAAGCACAATGGAGTCGTCTGTTGCCGGACTGTATGCCGGCGGCGATATTGTGCGCGGCGGCGCCACTGTAATCCTTGCCATGGGTGACGGCAAAAGAGCGGCAGCAGCAATGGCTGAATCGCTTCTGAGCCGGCTCACCACCGCATGACACACGAAACATAAGATATTTACTACGGAGCGGCAAACAAAACCGCTCCGTTTTTCATTTTATATAAAAAGACAGAATTAAACACCCTTTAATATGATACGGAAACTTTTATCTATCTGCACAATCATCTTTGCCGCAGCGGCGTTATGCTCATGCTCGGAATCTCAGGAAAAAACATGCGACAAAATAGCCAAGGCTTTTGAAAAAGGCAATGACACAGAAGCCGCCGACCTGTGCGCCCGCCTGTACGCCGACCTGCCCCACTGCTCTATGAAAACTCTCGGCGACCTGACTGTAAGCTACTTCACACTTTCGGTTATCCACTCCACAAAAGCGGATGATGATTCCACATACGAGGCTATGAGCCGAATGGTGAAGTGTTACGACGCAGCCATGAAGCAGGACCCCACTGCCGCCAAAGCAATGTGGAAGCACATGGCAGAAGAGAGCATGAACCACGGACAGACATTTGACGTGCCTATGATAGCCGATGCGTTCCGAACCCAGCTGCAGCTGCACGAAATTTTAGACAACAAAGCTCCTGAATAATTAGATTCAGGCTTTTTCGCGACAATACCGCAGGCGGCATGTATCCTTGAGCTGTGATACATGCCGCCTGCGTTTTACTCAAAAAAAGAAAACGGGTCTTGCAGGAACCGTTCGTCCTGAAGCCCGCTTGCTTCAATTAGTTTCTTAACACTTGAGTCAAGGTTACAGAAGTGGGATTCGTAGCAATGATGCGACCCTCCGGGTCAATTAGAAATGATTTGAATCCATTGTCAAGATGGTATGCCTCAGTGATTTTTACGGCCTCATCTTTGTTCACATGATACTGTGCGCCCGCTTTCAGATTGTCTCTGCGGATAATCTCCCGGAAGAGATTTTCGCTACGGTCAAGATTGACCGATACAAGACAAAATTGTTCTTCATCTGCATTCGCTGCGAAAGCGTCGAGCTCGCCTGCCTCTACTCTTGAGGCGGCATCACTTGATGCCCAGAATGCCAGAACCACATAGCGTCCTTTCAGGTCGGCAAGCGACATGGTTGTGTCGCTGTTTGTCAGTGTTATCGCAGGAGCCTTATAGCCATCAGCGGCCTCATAGACCCTGCCGGGATAAGCCGACACTGTAATCAGAAGAACTGCGAAGAGCACAATGATTGTCATTGTTTTCTTCATTCTGTTTGTTTAATGTTAGACTTAAGAATGCGACCGGGTAAGGAGAATTGCAAAATGTGTGTTATTGAATGTCTGTGAACCGCAGTCGTATTCCCGCCGATTTTCGGCGCCATGGAGGCGACTCTTCGTCTCCGCTTCATATTGAAAACGCTGCAAAGGTACTAAAGTTTTCCTCCACCGGAAAACCAACCCGGTATTATTCACCGTTTTAGCAAGACAACAGCACCGAAAAGCCGCTCTACATGCGAGTTAACGGCTATTGTTAATTTTTACCAACGGGTGGGCTAAAACACTACCCACACCCTCGTTTACGGAGCATATCCGCATTTCTGCGGCTCATCCTCCGGGCAGTATCTCCCCCGCACCGGAACAGCCACATCCATACAATAAACCTGCATTAGTGTAAATGTAAATCTTTTTGGTCTAATAGTTCAATAATATCCTTGATTTACTCTTTTTAAGCGCTTAAACCGCTTTTATTTTGTAATTTTGCGCAAAATTTCAAAACAAACCGGGATGATATCTCCTATTTTTTTCAGGAAAGCAATACTTCTTGCAATCTTTGCCGTTTGTGGCTGCATGAGTTCTGTCGCCTCCGGCTTCACGCTGGTCATTGACCCAGGTCACGGCAAGCAGGACTTCGGTGCGGTAGGAAAAATCACCAACGAAAAAAGCATAAACCTCGCAGTAGCTCTCAAACTCGGCAAACTGATAAAAGAAAACATGCCGGATGTAAAAATTGTCTACACCCGAAACAACGACACCTTCGTGCCTCTTCAAGGCAGAGCCGACATTGCCAACAAAGCCAAAGGCGACCTGTTTATTTCTATCCACGCCAACTCCATTGACAAACGCGCGAAAAACTACCGCACTATAGCCGGAGCTTCGGTTTATACCCTCGGATTCAGACGCAGCGAAGAAAACCTTGCCGTGGCAATGCGCGAAAACGCCGTAATGAAACTCGAAAGCGACTACTCCACCACCTACGAAGGCTTTGACCCCAACTCCACGGAGTCATACATTATCTTTGAAATGAGCCAGAACAAACACATGGAGCAGAGCATCGAGGCGGCAAATGAAATTCAGAAAGAGCTTGTATCCACTGCCGGGCGCAAGGACCGCGGAGTAAGGCAAGCAAACTTCTGGGTACTGTTCAAGACAAGCATGCCGGCGATTCTTGTAGAACTCGATTTCATTTGCAACCCCGAAATGGAACGCTTCATGAATTCAGAGTCGGGACAAAACAAACTCGCCACTGCCATTTACAACGGGTTTGCCCGCTACAAGGCTGCGGAAGACAAACGGGTTGGGAATGCCACAGCCGCCCCAAAGATACTGACAGCTAAGTCTGCCACCGCTCTCAACGACAGTCAGGAGGCAAAAGCCACCCGACTTGCAGACTCAGGCAACAGCAAAAATGAACAATCAGGCAACACACCTATTATATATAAGGTGCAGTTTCTTGTGTCGTCAAAAAAACTCAGCGCAGGCTCCCCTAAATTAAAAGGCATCGGTGACGCGGATTACTACACAGACGGAGGAATGATAAAGTACACCACCGGAGCGTTTGAGTCTGAACAGGATGCAGCCCAAAGACTCGTTGAGGTAAGAAAGAAATTCCCTGACGCCTTTATAATAAAAACCCAAGGAAACAAAAGAATAAAATAGACAACGAACAAACAACACAATACCCTAATATGAAAAAGAAATACTCTAAAGAGCTTCTTATAGGATTCACAGTCCTCATTACCCTCCTCATCATCTTCTTCGGTATAGATTATCTCAAGGGTGTGAACATTTTCAAAGCCGCAAACTATTACTATGCGTCATACACCGATGTAGCCGGTCTCGCCCAATCGGCTCCCGTGACCGTCAACGGCTACAAGGTAGGACTCGTAAGAGAAATTGAATACGAGTACGACAACCCTGGACACATAAGGGTTGAGCTGAGCCTTGACCGTAAGCTGAAAGTGCCGGCGGGCTCAGAGGCGGTGCTTGTCACAGACATGCTCGGCACCTCGTCGATAGAACTGAAAATGAGCAACAGCACCGAATACCACAATGTAGGCGACAAACTTACCGGTGTAAACTCGAAAGGGCTGATGGACAATGTCAGTAACGAACTGTTGCCTGCTGTCGGAAACATGGTGCCGAAAATAGATTCACTTCTCACTGCGGTGACAGCTCTGCTGACAGACCCCGCGCTCACCAATTCGGTAAAACGCCTTGACAATGTCATGGCAAACCTCGAAACAAGCACAAAACAGCTCGGAGCCGTAATGGCAAACACCCCCTCCATCGCTTCTGATGCAAAAACTACAATGGCAAATGTCAAGGATATTTCCAATAACCTCACTGCAATATCCTCTGACCTCGCAGCGGCGACTGCCGAGCTAAAAAAAATGCCGCTTGACTCAACCCTCAACAATGTTCACCAGATAACAAGCTCTCTTGAGGAGCTGACAAGCAAGCTCAACAGCCGACAGTCATCTGCCGGGCTGCTCCTGACCGACCCTCAGCTATACAACAACCTTGTAAACGCCACCGCTTCGGTTGACTCTCTGATTGTCGACATAAAGAGAAATCCCAAAAGATACATCAGCATCAAGCTGCTATGATGCCATGTTGTTATTTGTAAAGATTACAAATAACAACATTTTTTACACCTCCGCCCATACTCGCTCAGAATGTGGGCGGAGCCTATGTTTTAACAATTGCATGCCGGGGTCGCATCTCCATGAACCCAATACAAACGCTCCCCACGCACAGTTGATTTACAAGCACTTACCATTCTCAACCGGCACTACTGAAGACCACAAATTATCATAACAACATAATTGGCTGAACTTCAAGCACCTTATAATTTCATTCATTTTTCCAAAAAATTAAGCATTTTAATATCACAAAAATAAAGCGGAATTTTGCAGAAGAAAGTATAGCCAACCAATAGTATTTTTATGGAGCAAGACCACACAATTCTGTGGGAGAAATGTCTCGCGATATTCCGTGACGTTCTTCCGCCGGAACAATTTGACGCCTGGTTCAAGCCGGTAACTTCTATAAGCTACCGCGACAACAACCTGAATGTTCTCGTGCCTTCACCGTACTTTGTGGAGCAGCTTGACGAACGCTACATCAAGCTGATTACAAAAACCCTTCACAAAGTCTACGGGCCCGAAGTCAAGCTGTTTTACCACTTCAATCAGGTAAGCAACGAACCGGCTACATCCGTAACCATAGAAAGCTCAAATCCGAGTTCTGCCGTCGCGCCGAAACCCGGAGCATCCTCCAATCCGTTCAACAGACCGGTAGAAAGCGCAGACATAGACGCGCAACTCAACCCCCGCTATACTTTCGAAAACTACTGCAACAGTGTCAGCAACCGGGTGGCACGCTCCATTGGCGAAGCCATCGCCACCGACCCGAAGTGCAAGACATTCAACCCGTTGTTCATCTTCGGTTCGCCCGGCGTGGGCAAAACCCACCTCATCCAGGCAATAGGTATCAGAATAAAAGAACGCAATCCGCGTAGCAGAGTGCTCTACGTCACAGCCCGCCTGTTCGAAAGCCAGTACACCACCGCGCTGAAAAACAACCGCATAAACGACTTCATAAACTTTTACCAAAGTATTGATGTCCTTATTCTTGACGATATTCAGGATTTAATCGGCAAGGAAAGCACCCAGCGCACATTCTTTCACATCTTCAACCACCTGCAACTCAACCAGAAGCAGATTATCCTGTCAAGCGACACCCGCCCGGCACAGATGGAAGGAATGGACAAAAGAATGCTTGACCGCTTCAAATGGGGCATGACTGCCGAACTTGAAAAGCCCGACTACGAACTACGACGCAATGTGTTGTCTCAGAAAGCCAAGCAGGAAGGATTTAACATTCCCGACGAGGTGATAGACTACATAGCATCCAATGTCACAGAAAGCATTCGCGAGCTTGAAGGCATCATGGTGTCGCTCGGAGTACACGCAACGGTGCTTGGAGTGGATATAAACATCGACCTCGCAAGACGTGTGCTCGCAAATGCGGTGAAAATAAATCTCAAACAGATAAACTTCGAGATTATCACCCAGGAAGTGAGCGCGTACTACAAGATTGAGCCTGACCAGCTCTTTACCAAATCTCGCAAAAGAGAAATCAGCGACGCAAGACAAATGGTGATGTTCCTTGCAAAAAAACACACCAAAATGCCGCTGAAAGCCATAGGCACAAGACTTGACAGAACGCACGCCACAGTACTCTACGCCTGCAAGAATATCGAAGAACGCCTGCCTCTCGAAAAGAAACTCCAGGAAGATGTGGCAAGCATAGAAAATTCCCTTATGGCATAAGGAAGAAAAGCAAACGAGATTATATAAACAGAGAGCCGGACAAAATCCGGCTCTCTGCTATTTTAACGGCATTCCAAATCCGCGGCTCTCTATAAAATCATAGTACACCTTTGAGAAATGCTCGTTTGCCTCACGTGTATACCTTACATCTGTAAACACCTGCGCCAGACTGCTCTTGCCATTCTCTGCAACAAACTTTCTGCTGTCCTCGCGAGCCTCTTTTTCCGCATACAGATTCTTTACCGCACTTTCATCGTAGTCCGAATAGCACTCCTTGTGAAGCACCGCGCCCACAGGAAGCCGACCACAATCAGCTCCCTTTGACTTAGGGTAACCCAATGTAAGAGTGGTGACAGGCACTACAAATTCAGGCAATTCGAGAATCTCCGCTATCTGGGGAGCGTTGTACGTAGTGGTGCCGAGATAACAGCAGCCGAGACCTTTCATCTCTGCCGCAGTACAGAACTGCTGGGCAAATATCACTGTGTCAAGCACCGCTGTCATGAACGACTGAAAATTATCATATCCCGGTTTGGCACCACTCGCCTCACACCACTTTATAAAACGGTTGAAATCCGCACAAAATGTCAGCACCACATCGCAACCCTCCACACTCGGCTGGTTGAAGTGACACGGAGCAAGACGTTTCTTCATTTCTTCCGACCGCGTGGCAACCACACTGTACAGCTGCATGTTGCCAGTTGTCGGCGCGTGCGACGCCTCCTCAACCAACTTTTCCATAAGATCATCGCTTATGTGGCGTGACTCGTAAGCTCTCACCGTACGCCGTCCGATAAAAAAATTCTCATTCATTATTTATAAGTTTATTTGCGCTTAAAATTACAAAATCCACAATCCAAAAGCAAGCACAGAAAACCATTTTGGAAAACTCCGGACAACAAGCAAAAGCACACATTCATTGATTATAAGCGATTTACACGTTTGTTTTGGAAAACTTATCTACAATTAGCAAATTTATTATGCTCCGATTTGTCAGTATTAAAAATTATTGCAAATTTTGCACCATTGTTACAAAGTGATACTACAGGAAACTATACTTTCTATTTTTTGTCTATTTAGTAAGAATTTGAAAATCATTGAAAAGTGGAGAACACTACCTACACCACAGACGAAGCCTTTGAGGCTTCGCTGAATTATTTTGGTGGCGACGAGCTAGCCGCCCGCGTCTGGGTAAGCAAATACGCCCTGAAAGACTCTTACGGGAATCTTTATGAAAAGACTCCCGCAGACATGCACCGCCGTCTTGCCGGCGAAATAGCGCGTATAGAAAAAAACTACCCCGACCCGATGAGCGAGCAGGAAATCTTTGACCTGCTTGACAAATTCCGCTACATTGTGCCTCAGGGCAGCCCCATGACAGGCATAGGAAACGAGCATCAGATTGCCTCCCTGAGCAACTGCTTTGTCATAGGTCTCGACGGCAAACCCGACTCGTACGGTGGCGTAATTAAGATAGACGAAGAACAGGTACAGCTCATGAAACGCCGCGGTGGCGTAGGTCATGACCTGTCGCACATCCGCCCCAAAGGCACTCCGGTAAAAAATTCGGCACTGACCTCCACCGGACTCGTGCCGTTCATGGAGCGCTATTCAAACTCCACCCGCGAGGTGGCTCAGGATGGCAGACGCGGGGCGCTGATGCTCAGCGTCAGCATAAAACACCCCGATTCCGAAGCCTTCATCGATGCTAAAATGACCGAAGGCAAAGTCACCGGAGCAAACGTGTCGGTGCGCCTTGACGACGAATTCATGAAAGCCGCCATTGCCGGCTCTACATACAGGCAGCAGTACCCCATTGACGCTGAAAATCCCGAGATTGTCCGCGATACCGATGCAAAAGCCCTGTGGGAAAAAATTGTACACAACGCTTGGAAAAGCGCTGAGCCCGGAGTGCTCTTCTGGGACACAATCATACGCGAATCAGTACCCGACAGCTACGCCGACCTCGGCTTCCAGACCATCTCCACCAACCCCTGCGGAGAAATACCCCTTTGCCCCTACGACAGCTGCCGACTTCTTGCCGTGAACCTGTACAGCTATGTCTCCAATCCCTTCACACAGGAAGCCAGATTTGATTTCGACCTCTTCAACAGCCACATCCGCAAGGCTCAGAGAATAATGGACGACATTATTGACCTTGAGGCTGAAAAAATTGACAAAATAATTGAAAAAATAGAATCTGACCCGGAGACAGAAGAAGTAAAGGCGACAGAACTGAACCTTTGGAAAAAAATACGCACCAAAACACTCCTCGGCAGACGCACGGGCGTAGGTACTACCGGCGAAGGCGACATGCTCGCGGCTCTCGGTCTGCGTTATGGCACTCCTCAAGCCACCGATTTCTCCGAAAACGTACACAAGGCTATAGCCCTTGCAGCATACCGCGAATCTGTTGAGCTTGCCCGACAGCGCGGCGCATTTGCAATTTTCGATGCCGCACGCGAGGAAAACAACCCGTACATCAAGAGACTTGCAGAAGCTGACCCGCAGCTGTACGAAGACATGAAAAAATATGGCAGACGAAACATTGCCTGCCTCACCATAGCCCCCACCGGCACTACCAGCCTCATGACACGCACAACCAGCGGCATCGAGCCGGTGTTCATGCCGGTATACAAACGCCGCCGCAAAATCAACCCCAACGACACAGACGTAAGAATAGATTTTGTGGATGAAAACGGCGATGCCTTTGAGGAATACATCGTCTACCACCCGAAATTCGTCACCTGGATGGAAACTGCGGGTCTTGAAGTTCGACAAGACTACACTCAGGAGCAGATTGACGAACTTGTCGCCAAGTCACCTTATTATAAAGCGACATCCAACGACGTGGACTGGCTTGAAAAAGTAAGGATGCAGGGCCGTGTGCAGAAATGGGTCGACCACTCGATTTCCGTTACCATAAACCTGCCCAATGATGTTTCCGAAAGCCTTGTCAACGACCTTTATGTCGAAGCATGGAAAAGCGGCTGTAAAGGTTGCACCGTGTACCGCGACGGCAGCCGTTCGGGAGTGCTGGTATCCCTCTCTAAGAAAAAAACCGAATCGCATGCAGAAGCGGCACCCCATGTCACAAAACGTCCTATCGAGCTTGAAGCCGATGTTGTACGCTTCCAAAACAACAAAGAAAAATGGATTGCGTTTGTGGGACTTATCGACGGAAAACCATACGAAATTTTCACCGGTCTCGCCGATGACGACGACGGCATTTTCTGCCCCAAGTCCGTCACCCACGGAAAAATAATCAAGGCTGTAGACGAAAAAGGTATTAAACGCTACGACTTCCAGTTTATCAACAAGCGAGGCTACAAAACCACAATCGAAGGTCTTAGCGACAAATTCAACCCCGAATACTGGAACTACGCCAAACTCATATCCGGAGTGCTGCGCTACGGTATGCCGATCGACCAGGTGCTCAAGCTCGTAGGTGGTCTGGAGCTTGACAGCCAGAGCATAAACACCTGGAAAATGGGCGTTGAGCGCGCATTGAAAAAATACCTGCCGAACGGAACCCAGGCAAAAGGTCAGAAATGCCCTAACTGCGGAAACGAGACACTGATATACCAGGAAGGATGCCTAATCTGCACCTCGTGCGGCACATCCAAATGCGGCTAACATCCACACTTTACCATTAAAGTCATGAAAATAGGATTTCACATTGAATACCATACCCGCTGGGGGCAGAACCTAAGAATAACAGGCTCGTGCAAAGCGCTCGGTGCAGGCGACCCGTCAAAAGCGCCCCTGATGAGCACCGGCGACGGTGTAAACTGGCACCATACCATTGAAGCCACACCGGGCGAGGAGATTTCATACTCCTATTTCGTGACAGAATCCGACGGAACTGCAAGGCACGAATGGGGTGCGCAACGCAGCCTCGTAGCCGGCGCCGGCTGCAAATCAGTAGAAACAATCGACAGATGGCATGACCGTCCTGCCGACAAGCCATTCTACTCCACCGCGTTCGGCAAATGCATATTTGCACGCTCCGGCGAATCCCACGGGCTCAAACCGGAGCCGGGGTCACTGACACTCGTTGTCGAAGCGCCTATGATTGCCCCGGGGCAAAGTCTGTTCATCTGCGGCAACACCCCGCTGCTCGGAAACTGGAATCCAAACAAGGCTGCGGCTTTTACCCCGCTTGAATTTCCGTTATGGGCTATAACTTTCGAAACCCCTCAAACCCCTCTGGACTTCAAGTTACTTGTTGCCGATGTGTGCGGTGACAAAATATGGGAAAACCACGACAACCGAACATTTAATCCCACATCTTTCGACTCCGACGCCGCAATTGTCAACTATTGCGGCTCTATTTCAAACCCCATGCCGCTGTGGAGGGGTGCCGGTGTCGCCGTCCCCGTATTCTCTCTGAGGTCTGACAAAGGGATGGGCATCGGTGAATTTCTGGATATAACAGCCATTGCCGACTGGGCGGCTTCGACCGGACAGTGCATAGTGCAGCTGCTGCCGGTTAACGACACCACTACCGACGGCGGCTGGGGCGACTCATACCCCTATAACGCCATATCCACATTCGCCCTCAACCCAATATACCTTCGTGTACAGGAAATCGGCACCCTCGCCGACAAAACGCGGATGACCGGCTACAGAAATTCAGCGGCACAGCTCAACACCCTCCCGGAAGTAGACTATCCCGCCGTATTCAAACTCAAGTCTGAATACCTCCGTGAAATATTTGCCGAGCAAGGACAGCACACCACAGACTCGCAGCCATTCAGAGACTTTGTAAGTAAAAACGCCGGCTGGCTTGAGCCCTATGTCGCGTTCTGCCTGCTCCGCGACCGCTTCGGCACAACAGACATGACCTCATGGGGCGAATACTCTGCATATTCTCCCGACAAAGTAAAAAAACTGTTGCAGCACAACGCCGCACAAGCCGACTACTACCGCTTCCTCCAGTTCCATGCCGACCGGCAGCTCAGAGAAGTGCGCGAACACTGCCACCGCATTGGCGTAGCACTCAAAGGCGACATACCCATAGGCATCAGCCGCACAAGCGTCGACGCATGGATAGCGCCTGAGCTGTTCAACCTTGACGCAAGCGCCGGAGCGCCGCCGGACGCTTTTGCCATAAACGGACAAAACTGGGGATTTCCCACGTACAACTGGGAAAAGATGAGCGAAGACGGATTTGCCTGGTGGAAAGCTCGCTTTGAAAAAATGGCAGACTACTTCGATGCCTACCGCATCGACCACCTGCTCGGCTTTTTCAGAATATGGCAGATACCGCTTAGCGCCATCCACGGGCTGCTCGGCATCTTCAATCCGGCGCTGCCGCTTAGCGCCGACGAAATGAAGTACCGCTACGACTTCAGCTTTGACCGCTCGGCACATGCGACACCCCACATAACCGACCGCATTCTCTCTGAGCTGTTTGGCGATGACGCGGACTTTGTGCACGAAAACTACCTGACCGCCGGCTACGGAAACCGTTACAGGCTACGCCCGCAGTACGACACCCAGCGCAAAATAGCCGACTCGTTTCCACCTCACGAAGCAGAATCGCGCGGCAACAGAATCTACAACGGGCTGCTCCGACTCGTCGAGGAAGTGCTTTTCATAGAAGACCCCGTTCACAAAGGCACCTGGCACCCGCGCATCAGCGCGGCGGCAACTTACGCCTTCAAGGACCTCGCCCCCTACGAACAGGAACGCTACGCAATCATGTACCAGGACTTCTTCTTCAGCCGCAACGACGCCTTCTGGAGAGAAAAAGCCATGTGGAAACTCCCGCCACTGATAGACGCCACCGGAATGCTATGCTGCGGAGAAGACCTCGGCATGATACCCTCATGCGTGCCGTCGGTTATGGACGAGCTTGAAATACTGTCACTGAAAGTGCAGCGAATGCCCGACGACCCCTCACACGAGTTTGCCGACACAAGGCTATACCCTTACTACTGTGTGTGCACCACTTCCACCCACGACATGGGCGGTGTGAGACAATGGTGGGAAGAAGACCCCAGACGCACACAACGCTTCTACAACTCGGCGCTCGGGCTGAAAGGCGACGCTCCTTACTACGCAGAGCCTTGGATATGCGACCGCATAGTCACCGACCACCTCACAAGCCCGGCGATGCTGTGCATACTCCCCCTGCAGGATTGGCTCGCAATTGACGGACAGATACGCAGAAACGACCCCCGCCAGGAGCAGATCAACGACCCCGCCAATCCCCACAACCGCTGGAACTACCGCATGCACCTGACTCTTGACCAACTCCTCGCCCAAAGCGAATTCAACTCTTACCTGCGAAAGAAAATAGAAGCGTCAGGACGCTGACTCTCAACAAATATGACAGAGGGTGTTTGATAATCATTGTTAAACACCCTCTCTATTTTTCCGGTTATATGCGCTGGATTGAGTATCTTTGCACGTCATTCTGTAACTGCGCATGAAAAATCCATTAAACAACAATAACCTTACCAAGGGGCAACGCTCGGTTATAAAACTGCTTTGGCTCCTTCTTGTGCTCGGAATAGCCGCCGTGGCAGTATTCTTTGTAATGGTGTACAACGGAGCAATCGGCTACATGCCTCCGGTGGAAGAACTCAAAAACCCAAACGACCGTTTTGCGTCAGTCATATACTCCGCCGACGGGCAGGAACTCGGCAGATACTTCCGCAACACAGGCAACAGAGTCTATGCCGACTATGACGAAATCAGCCAGCATGTTGTGGATGCCCTCATAGCAACAGAGGACAGCCGCTTCGAAGACCATTCTGGCATTGACATGAGAGCGCTCGCCCGCGTAGCGTTCAAGACCGTGCTGCTCGGCAACCGCAACAGCGGCGGCGGCTCTACAATCACCCAGCAGCTTGCAAAACAGCTATACTCCCCCGAATCGACCGGATTCGCCTCAAGAGTAATGCAAAAACCCATAGAATGGATGATTGCCGTGAAGCTCGAACGATTCTACAGCAAAGACGAGATTCTGAAAATGTATCTCAACCAGTTCGACTTCCTTTACAACGCCGTCGGCATCAAATCAGCGGCATACGTCTACTTCGGCAAGCAATCCGAAGAACTCTCCATAGAGGAAGCGGCAACTCTGGTGGGCATGGTAAAAAACCCGTCGTACTACAACCCAGTGCGACAGCCCGAACGCACCCGCCAACGCAGAAACATCGTTCTTGAACAGATGTACAAAAACGACAAAATAACCAAAGAGCAACTCGACTCGCTCAAAGAGCTGCCTCTGACCCTTGATTTCCACAAGGTCGACCACAAGGAGGGTCCCGCGCCATACTTCAGGGAAGAACTGCGGCGAATGCTCAGAGCAAAGCGCCCGGCTCTCGCCGACTACAGGGAATGGGACTACCAGAAATATGTCGAAGACTCCATTGCCTGGGCTAACAACCCACTGTTCGGCTGGATTGAAAAAAATCCGAAACCCGACGGCAGCAAATACGACATCTACACCGACGGACTGCGCATTTACACCACTATCGACTCAAGAATGCAACGCTACGCCGAAGAAGCAGTAGTAGACCACATGAGCAAAACACTGCAGCCTGCTTTCTTCCGCGAAAAACGCAACAGCAAGCTCGCCCCCTACTCCACAAACAGAGGCGAGGTGACCGAGTCGCAGATAAACTCAATGATAAACCACTCCATACGCCAGACCGACCGCTACCGCGCCATGAAAAAAGCCGGAAAAAGCGACCAGGAGATACAGACAGCATTCACAACGCCCGTAGAGATGAAAGTGTTCTCATACTCCGGAGTTGTAGACACCGTGATGACTCCCCGCGACTCGCTGCTGTACACCAAGCACTTCCTGCGCACAGGCTTCATGGCAATGGACCCGGTAACCGGACATGTAAAGGCATATGTGGGAGGACCCAACTTCACCCACTTCCAGTACGACATGGTAAGCACCGGACGCAGACAGATAGGTTCCACGGCAAAACCGTTTCTGTACACATACGCAATGGAAGAAGGCTACACCCCGTGCGACGAATTTCTTAACGAACAGCCGGTTCTCTACGACGAAAACGGCAGAGAATGGACTCCCCGCAACTCCGGCTCCTCGCACATAGGCGAAATGGTCACACTGCGCTGGGCGCTCACAAACTCAAACAACTGGATTTCCGCACGTCTGCTGAGTCAGCTCTCCCCCGCCACACTGGTGCGCACAATGCACAACTTCGGCATAACAAGCCACCTCGACCCGGTGCTGTCGCTCAGCCTCGGCACAGCAGACGTATCACTGAAAGAAATGGTTGCAGCCTACTCAGCCTTTGCAAACAAAGGCATGAGAGTCGACCCCGTGTTCGTCACAGCCATTGCCGACTCTAACGGCAACATAATATCCGAGTTTGCTCCGAGACACACAGAAGTAATCTCTGAAACAGCTTACTGGAAAATTCTCTCCATGCTGCTCAACGTAGTAGACGGAGGTACCGGCAGCCGACTGCGCCGACCGCCATACAACCTTACGGCCCAGACCGGAGGCAAAACCGGAACAACAAACTCCAACTCCGACGGCTGGTTCATGGCATTCACCCCACAGCTCGTGGCAGGGGCATGGGTAGGCGGAGAAGAAAGATACATCCACTTCAACAGCACGGCTATTGGTCAGGGAGCAAGCGCATCTCTTCCGATATACGGCAGCTTCATGAAAAAAGTGTATGCCGACAAAACCCTCCACTACGACCAGAGCGCCAAATTCACATTTCCCGGCATAGACCTGTGCGAAAAAGAATTTTACGGCGAAATCATTGACTACGACAACGATGCCGAAGAAGCCTCGATAGAAGGCGTTTTTGACTAAACATGAAACCGGTTCTCGTATCCACTCCGGCGGGTACACTTGCCGTAGGCGCCACTGCCACAGCCGTGGTGATGTGCGACTACACACACTCCCCCCACTTCAGCGCCCACTGCCACGACTGCGCACCACTTGAATGCGACAAGAGCATGACCGACACCGTCGTAGCCCGGCTCCTCGAATACTTCACCGGCACCAGAACCGCGTTCAACATACCTGTTGCACCGGCAGGCACCCCGTTCCGACAAAAAGTGTGGGCAGCTCTCGCAGAAATACCCTACGGCTCAACAGTCAGCTACACCGACATTGCAGCCGCGATAGGGCAACCGCGCGCAGTCAGAGCCGTTGCACAGGCAATAGCATCCAATCCGATAAACATAATTCTGCCGTGCCACCGCGTGGTCGGCAAAAACGGACAGCTGACAGGCTACGCGGGAGGAATAGCCGCCAAGAAACTCCTGCTCCGGCTTGAAAAAGAACATCTGTAGCCAGCTTTATGCCTCTGCGGATATCTGCGACTTAATGTAATCCACCACAGACTCGGGATTGGTGCAGCCAAGCACATACTTGTCACCGTTTTTCAGCCTCACAAGGAAACAGTCGGATGATTTGCCATAAAAAGCGTAATAACGCCCCAAATCACCCTCTTTGAAAAAGCCCCAATAGCCCATAAAGCCTCCGGACGCAAAAATACGTATGGCTCCCATGGTCGGCTTAAACAATTCCACACCCGCCACATCGCGCATCAGGATTGTTTTTCGCCTCAGCAGACTGCCCAGTATAATTTTGTCAGGAGTAGCCTCAACATAAGCGGCACCATAAAATAGCGCACACACAATCAGCACAACATATACAGACAATATCATGACAAACGAAGCCTTGTTGTGAATACTGGCTATACACCCTACAAAAAGCAACACGAACAGAACCGCCGTCAGTATTGACGCAAACCTGCTAAATGCAATCTTTGACCTCATATTATAAGAGCTTGTTTAGTATTGAACATGCGAGAGCGCATGGTTTACAAAAATACAAAAATTTTTGTCGAAGTACACAATATTGTGGAAATAGAGGAGGGCGGGAATAAAAAAAAGAGAGTCATAAATATCAAATATTTATGACTCTCAAGGTGTCCGAGATGAGATTCGAACTCACACAGCCCAACGGCCACTACCCCCTCAAAGTAGCGTGTCTACCAATTCCACCACCCGGACATTTCTTGTCATCAATCACCGCCAGTCGCCCATTATAGTTTCTTAGAGCGAAAAACGGGACTCGAACCCGCGACCCCGACCTTGGCAAGGTCGTGCTCTACCAACTGAGCTATTTTCGCGAGTTGGGCCAGCCTTTGACGCTGATGACAATTGTATTTTAAAAGAACTCTTGGAGCGAAAAACGGGACTCGAACCCGCGACCCCGACCTTGGCAAGGTCGTGCTCTACCAACTGAGCTATTTTCGCAGTGGGCAACCGTTGTTTTTTCGTTTGCGATGCAAAGGTAGACATAATTTTCATTCCCACCAAACGTTTTTGCAATTATTTTTTTCGTTTGGCGGGAATGAGTTATATATCAGCGTTTTAAATTTCAAAAAAAATATCCGGTTCTATTTAGAGTATGTTTACTTTTGGCTTATGTTTAGATTTAGAGTGGATTTCAGAGTATGTTTGGAGATTGAGAGAAGGTGTTATGGGGTTCCATAATGACTGAACGAAATCTTCAAACAGACCTGAAAGACATCTAAAGATTTCATAAAGTTAAAAGTAAACATACTCTTATATTTCGCCTTTCAGCACTGCCAGGGCGGTTTTGTAGTCAGGCTCATCGGTAATCTGACCCACAAGCTCACGGTACACAACCTTGCGGTCTTTGTCAATAATTATCACCGCGCGAGCCAAAAGTCCGGCAAGCGGACCGTCCACTATCTGAACCCCGTACTTCTGAGAGAACGCCGGCGAGCGAAATGCCGATGCCATTGTAACACCCTCTATGCCGTTTGCTGTACAGAACCTCTTCATGGCAAATGGCAAATCCATGCTCACGCACACAACTGCGGTGTCGCTGAGCGAAGCAGCCTCGGTGTTGAAGCGGCGCACCGACATGGCGCACACATCGGTGTCAAGACTCGGGAATATATTAAGAACAATCTTTTTGCCGGGAAATGAATCGAGTGTGACAGTGTTCAAATCCACCCCTGCAAGCTGAAAGCCGGGCGCTGCCTCCCCTACCGACGGCAAAAAGCCGTAAACCTGCATGGGTGCATCCTTGAAATAAATTGTTTCCATAAAAGTCTATTGATAATTGTTATTGTCAACGGTTCATAAGAGCCATTTTCTGTATAACAACAGATGAAAGATTATTGTTGTAGCCCACAATAACATCTGCCACAGTCGAATCGGCATTCACAAGAAGTACAGACGGCAGCTGGGCAGCCCCCATGTCGCGCGCCACGCCGCGGGCGCTCTGCAATATTGTCTCACCCACCGCCGGTACCCCGGCAACACTTTCTATGAGGTCGGAATTGGTGGAGGTAAACACCAGAAGCAAGTCTGCTGACACCGGCGCCTCTGCAATCGCCGAACGCAAGGCTTTGACTGCATCGGCGGCAAAAGAGGCGGCAGGGTCTATTATCGCCATGACAGTCGGCGCGGCAAAGCGGTCGCCGGTACGGCGGCTGTAACGCTCGGCAGTGGGAGTCGGGGCATTGAAACCCGGCAGCGGACGACCTACAAGATTTTCCAAAGTGAAACTGCTGCGACGCATGCGGGCAAACACATCGGGATAACGCTCTATCAGCGCCGGCTCCGTTATGACCGTTTCGGCGGGCTGAGGCGAGCCGAACTCTACATCGGCTGTCTGCTCGCTCACCGAGCCGGGGCTGTTTTCAAAATGAACCTTGCGAGGGAAATAGCTCTGCGGGTCAAGAACATACTCGCTTTCCATAGCGGTCTGTCCCCCTACCCTCATCACAGACCTGACAACCGCCGCCGGCTCGCCGGCTACAACAGTATCTCCTACAAAGGTCACTTCGTAGCATGAATCTGACATCATTTTACGAAGCGACTCCGCTATCGACACCGGAAGGATATTGACAAACTGAGCCGACTGCTGCACTCCGTCCGACGAAGTGGCGCCGAACTTACGCGGCATAAACGGCACGGAATCCGACACCGCGTGATACTCCTGCAGCTTGTCGCCGGAAAAACGGTAATGGTTGCCGGAAAAATACGCCGCAAAGCCGGTAACCGACGGTGTACGCCCGTCTATACTCCAGTCAATGAGGTATGAGCATGGAAAGAGCAGCGTATCGGCATCGCTACGGCATGTCACACCTATATTATATACCACATCCTCTGTAAGCTGCGGCATAGACACGGTAAACCGCACCGGAACCGTCACATCAGTGACGCGGCTCAGCGAATCGACCACTGACGCCACCCCGCGGGCTCCGACGCCCGCGGGGGCAGCTGTCGCAGCAAGCAGCAGTAATAAAACTTTAATCCCTTTCATAAAAAAAACAAGTCGAAAACTTACTTATCAACGCGCCAGCTGTAAAAATAGTTCGCTACCCGCTGTTTTTTCTGAATTAAAAAGCCAATGCCACTTGACTGCATCAGTCTTATTTATTACATTTGCTGTCATGGACATGATAGTTGATTGCGGCAGTACAAAATGCAGGTGGACAGTGATAGGTCCGGGCATCCGGAGGGCGTTTGACTCTCCGGGGTTCAACCCCGCCCTGCTTGACACGCCGGAAATAGAATCGACTTTTGCCGACAGAGTGCCGCAGGGGCTTGAATCAATGATGTTTGAACAAGTATGGATTTATGCCGCAGGATGCCGCTCAGAAAGAGAAGAAAACGCATTGCGCGCCGCAGCGCAAAAGCTCTGGCGCAACGCGGCGGTGACCGCAGCGTCAGATGTGCTCGGAGCGGCGCGCGCGGTGTGCGGCACTGACAGCGGCATAGCCTGCATTCTCGGCACAGGGTCTAACTGCGCAATCTACTCGCCGAAACATGGTCTGGTGCGCTCCACTCCGCCACTCGGCTTTATACTGGGCGACGAAGGCAGTGGAGCCGACATTGGAAAAGCGCTGGTAAACCATGTGCTTAAACGCCGGTGGAACAGCGAACTTGTGTCAGACTTTCTCGACTCGCAACAGCTCACCGCCGACATAATTATAAATAAGGTGTACCTCTGTCCGGAGCCTAACAGGTTTCTGGCATCGCTGACACACTGGGCTGCCGACAACATACACCGACCGGAAGTAGACCACCTCGTTGTAGAGCGTTTTCAGGCATTCATTGCCCGAAACATCCGCACTCTGTCCCCTCCCCGGCACCTCAAGGCAGGCTTTGTAGGGTCTGTAGCAAAAATCTTCGAACCCCAACTGAGAGCTGCCGCCGAAAAAGAATCCCTGCCTGTAGGCAAAATTGAAAAATCACCGGAAAACGGACTCATCGCTTTCCATTGCCATAAAACATAATAGTAACGACACTTTACCATGACCGACACTGAAAACAAACAGTTTGAACTCATTTTGCTCAACATAACCGGCAACGACCGTCCGGGAGTCACCGCCGTTCTTTCTGAAATCCTCGCCCGCTACAACGCCACTATTCTCGACATAGGGCAGGCAGACATCCACCACACCCTCGCGCTCGGCATACTTATAAAAACCGACAGCGCCGTGAGCGGCGACCTCATGAAAGACCTCCTTTTCAAATCATACGAACTGGGGGTGAACATACGCTTCAGTCCGGTATCCGAACAGGAGTACACCCGGTGGGTCGACATGCAGGGCAAGGACCGCTGGATTATAACCATACTGGGCAGACGCCTCACCGCCAAAGCCATTGCCGAAGTGAGCAACGCCGTTGCCGAACAAGGGCTGAACATAGACGGCATAAAAAGACTCACCGGGCGTATGCCGCTTCACGGCGATGACCCGCTGAGCAAATCGTGCGTACAGGTCAGTGTGCGCGGATTTCTGAAGGACCAGACCGCCATGCAGAAAAGATTCATGCAGATAGCCAACGACAGGCAGGTGGACATATCACTTCAGGAAGACTCCATGTACCGCCGCAGCAGGCGTCTTGTGTGCTTCGACATGGACTCCACTCTTATCGGCACAGAAGTCATTGACGAACTCGCCGACCGCGCAAGTGTCGGTGAAGAGGTCAGGAAGATTACCGAAAGTGCCATGCGCGGCGAAATTGATTTCCGCGAAAGCTTCACCCGCCGCCTCGCCCTACTCAAAGGGCTTGACGAGAGTGTTCTTGAGGACATAGCGCGTAATCTGCCAATAACCGAGGGGGTTGACAGGATGATGACTGCGCTCAAACGCACCGGCTACAAAACCGCAATACTCTCAGGCGGATTCACCTATTTCGGCAACTACCTCAAACAAAAATTCGGATTCGACTATGTGTATGCCAACGAGCTCGAGATTGTAGACGGCAAGCTGACAGGGCGACATGTGGGCGATATTGTCGACGGCAGACGCAAGGCTGAGCTGCTGAGACTGCTCGCTCAGGTCGAGAACGTGAACATACAGCAGACCATAGCGGTTGGAGACGGTGCCAACGACCTTCCGATGCTCGCCACTGCCGGACTCGGCATAGCGTTTCACGCAAAGCCCAAGGTGAAAGCCACTGCCGACCAGGCGCTGTCTACCATAGGGCTGGACGGCATTTTGTACTTCATCGGGTTCAAGGACACCCAGATTGCCGACCGGACAGGACGACAGGTCTGAGAGTCAGAACTTGTAGCCCACCATTGCCAGCAGATTAATATTGTGGATGCGCGGATTTCTGATGCCGTCGTTGAAAGATATGTTCTTGAAACCTATCTGGCTGCGCACGCCAAGTGTCACATGTCTGCCAAACAGCAGCGATGTGGCGAGATGCAGACCGATGTCACTGCGCCGGAACGAGTTTATAAATGTGTTTGAGTCATTGAAGTACCCCGGACGGCTTGTCTCCACACGCGGCACAAGTTGCCCGAGCTCGTTGACAGAGGAGTTGTATATGGTCTGTTTCTGACTGCCGGCAATGCCGTAGCTGTAATACAGACCCGCGTCAATATTCCACCTCAGCCCCGTAAGAATGTTGAACCTGAAGGACATATACACCGGAATATTGGTATAGACATAGCGGTTGCGTATGAATATATTGCTCACGGAAGTGATATTGTTTCCCACCGCCATGTTCAGCTTGTTGTGACCCACTACAAAATTAAGCTCCGTGCCCAGCCCGAGCCAGCCGCGCAGCCCGAACACCGCGCCAGCGCCCACACCGTAGCCCGCGCCCGACGATGAGTTCATCTCTGTTATCTCGCTGAAAGCGCTGCCGTAGTTCTGTATAATGCCGGTGGTGCCTCCGAGAATATGCACATCCGTTTCAACAAACCGTGACGGCGCGCCGTAGTCAACAAACTGCGCGTTAGCCACGAGTGGCAGCAATGTCACCGCCACCGCTGCAATAATCCTTGTCAAGCCTTTCATTTGCTATATCTTAATTTGTTGGTTGTTGGTCGCACAAATTTACGCTTAAACCGCCACCTGTGCAAGCAGAGCGCGCGGTGTTGAAAAAATCGTCGAGATTTTTTTTGAAACAACGCGGCATTGATTTAACTTTGCCCGCGAAAAAAACGA
Organism: Muribaculaceae bacterium Isolate-104 (HZI); assembly: GCA_003762715.1. Lineage (GTDB taxonomy): Bacteria > Bacteroidota > Bacteroidia > Bacteroidales > Muribaculaceae > Paramuribaculum. Next base: position 36,975 of record RIBJ01000037.1, read on the forward strand.
GGCTGCGACAGTAGCGTACCATAACCTTAATATCGTCATGCAAATTTCACGAGCAAAACTCTGGGTGTCTGCCAGAGACTACCTCTTCATTGTGATAGGGCTTATGCTCTATGCGTTCGGATTCACCGCATTCGTGCTGCCGCAGAAAGTTGTGATGGGCGGCATGGCGGGTCTCGGGTCCGTAGTGTATTTCGGCACCCAGCGCCTTGTCGAAAACGGATCTTTCCCCTGGGCTATTCCTGTCGGAGTAACCATGTATGTGGTAAACTTCATTCTGCTGGTAATAGCATTTCGCATTGTGGCGCGCACATTTGTGATACGCACCTTGTTTGGCATGACAGTGCTGTCAGTGTTTATCTACATCTTCCAGCCGCTGTTCGGCAGCCTTAACATACTGCCCGACGACCATTTGCTCAACCTGATACTCGGCTCGGCTCTGATGGGCATCGGCATCGGCACCGTGTTTATCCACAACGGCTCGTCGGGCGGCACCGACATTGTGGCGGCGATGATAAACAAGGTGAGCAATGTAACCGTAGGCAGAACCATGATGATATGCGACTGCTTTATTGTCGGCTCGGCATTCTTTGTGCTCGGCTACTCGCTCGGCGAGATTGTCTACGGTCTGCTCGTGACCGTGCTCACCGGCTATATGTGCGACCTTGTCATAAACAGCGACCGACAGGCGGTGCAGTTCACCATATTTTCTAAAAAATGGGAAGAGATTGCCAATGCGGTCAATGTAGAGGCAAACCGCGGATGCACCGCATTCAGTGGCATGGGCTGCTATTCGCGGCAGGAAGTGAAAATGCTCCTTGTAATGTGTCGCCGCATAGAAGCCGTGACCATATACCGTATCATAAAAAGCATTGACGAGGAGGCTTTCATCACCCAGACTAATGTAAACGGAGTGTACGGACGCGGCTTTGACCAGATAAAGGTAAAACGCAAACGCAAGGCTGCCGCCGCGCCGATATCCTATGCGCAGACCGCCGGAAGTGCTGAAAGGCTTCCGGAAGAAGCATCTGCCACCAAATCATAGGCAGACATACACTACCGGATAAAAAAACGGGACGCATCTCTATGATTTGCGTCCCGTCTGTTTTATCTGTCCGGCTCAGCAGCCGGCACCCGGTTTACTTTTTCGCCTTTTTCTTTTCAAGCTGGCGCTCAAGAGCTTCAAGGCACAGGTCTACAGCTTCCTCAAACGAGTCGGCCACTTTGGTTGCAACCATATCCTCCTGCTGAGGCACCACAAGTTTTATCACAGCCTCCTTGTTCATAGAAGTTTCCGGCTTTACAACCTTAAGGATGACTTCTGTTGTGGTAATATCCGGATAATGGCGCTGGATACGCTCCGCTTTCTTGTTGATGAACGCTGTCAGTTTTTCGGCGATGTCGAAATGGATGGCTTGAATTCTTACTTCCATAATTAACCTCCTTTTTTTGTGGCACGCGGGTGTGCCTGTTGATAATTTTGTTGAAGATCTCTATATGAGATGTGGGTATAAATCTGTGTTGTGGAGAGAGAGGAGTGTCCGAGGAGCTGCTGCACGGCTGTAAGCCCGGCTCCGTTGTTGAGCATGTCTGTGGCAAACGAATGGCGCAGCACATGCGGGCTAAGCCGCGCTGCATGGGCTGTGCCGCCGAGCGCTCCGTGAACCACATTGTACACCAGCTTTCTGTAAAGCGGCTCGCCTGTGACCCGGAGAAAAAACTCCGGCGCGCGCACCGCTATGAGTTCATTGCGCATTTGCCGGTATCTGTCTATCATCTGTGCCAATTCTGCTCCGAAAGGTATTATTCTTTCCTTATTACGCTTGCCGAGCACTTTTAGTTCACCGCCACGGGTGTCTACCGCGGTATCAAGAAGACCGGTCAGCTCCGAGCAGCGCATCCCTGTCGTGTACAGCATCGTCACTATCAGCCTGTCGCGCACCGCCTCGTAGTCATCCTCGTCGATGCGGCTGTCAATAACGGCATTTGTCTCTTCGGGGCGCACAAATACCGGCAACGGCTTGGCAAGCCTTGGCAGTGTCAGCTCCGAAGCGGGGTTCTGCGACACAACGCCCGAGCGCTGAAGGTAGCGGTAAAAGGCGCGCAGTGTCTGCACCTTGCGCCTCACCGTGGTTTGCCCGGCTCCGCTTCTTGCCACTGAAAGAATCCATTTGCGCAAATCGCCCACAGAGTAGCTTTGTGGCGTAAACTCAAGCCTGCCGCCTCCGGTAGCGAATTCTATCCACTGGTCCAGGTCTCTGCGATACGCGGCTATGGTGTTTGCCGAACTGTTGAGCTCGCATTGCATGTATGTCAGAAATGCGTCCTTCATAATTCGTTTCCTTCGTTTACGAAGTTAACACTTTTATAAAACAATTGCAAATCCGTCAGCAAAAAAATCATAGAAAAAAATGCCCCCGGTATCACACAGACACCGGGAGCGGTTACGATTTCTCACACAATCAGCCTTTTCGCGATTCAAGGAATCGTTCGTGGTACTCGTCAAGAATCTTGCGTATCGCAGTTCCTATCTTCAGGTATGCATCATCGTCAAGGTTAGCCAGCGAAGCCCTCACAGACCACGCGGGGCCGTCGAATCCGTCGCCGTTGAGGAGCACTATGGAGGTTTCTGTGGCAAGCCTCAGCACAAAGTCAAGAGGCAGGTAGTTGTCTTCAAGATACTTTGCAAATTCTTCGCCATAGAATTTCTTCGCCCACACCATCATGTCAATCTCGCTGTAATATCCGGCACGGTTAGGGTCGGGCAGCAATTTGAAGCCGGTTGTGCTCCAGAGATTGTTAAGACGGTGCTTGACCATGGAAATCAATGGCAGCTGAATGTCATTTCTGTGCAGATAGGCAAATGCGGCAAACAGCGACATCTGTATCTGCTGAGGGGTAGACAGTCCCGCTGTGTGGTTTAGCGCCACAAGGCGGCTGTCGGCGACCAAACGGTCTATGAATTTGAGCTTTCGCGGGGTGAGGGTGAGCGAGCTGTAACGCTTGTCAAGCGCTTTTTTCTCGGCGGGCGTGAGTTTTGACAGCAGCCTGTCAAACACATTGTCGGGGCGCAGTGCCATTGCCGCCACCCTCCAGCCGGTAGCACCGAAATATTTTGAAAACGAATATAGACATATAGTGTTGTACGGCAGCACATACATGAGCGATTTGAACCCTTCTATAAATGTGCCGTACACATCATCAGTTATAATCATCAGGTCGGGATTGTCCTTCTTGACCACATCGACAATACGCGCCAGCACATCCGAAGCAAGACACACACTCGGCGGATTGGAGGGGTTGGTGATGCACACTGCCTTTATCGAGGGGTCGCGCAGCTTGTCTATCTCTTCGTCAGTGTACTGCCAGTCATGGTAGCCGCTGTGCTCCACTTTGTTGGCGCTTACGGTAACAATCTCCAGTCCGAAATCCTCCAGTTCCGGAATCTCCAGATATGGGGTGAAGCAAGGGGTGAGCAGTGCAATCTTGTCGCCTTTCTTCAAGAGGTAGTTAGCCTTGAGGGTGTTGAACATATAGCACATTCCGGCTGTGCTGCCCTCGGTGGCAAACAGGTCATAGTCAGTGGTGTCGTCACCGCCGCCCATTGCCCAGCGCAGATACTCGCGCACTATTATCTCGGTGTATTTAAGTATTCGGGGCGGAGTGGGGTATTCGTCGCCTATTATACCGTCAACCAGCTCAAACACAAAATCGTCGGGGTCTGCCTTCAAATCCTCTGTAACATGGGTGTAGAAGTGCCGCAGCACTTTTGCTCCCAGCTCAGCCTCATGTTCTTTCAGAAACTCCAGAAAGCGGGCGGCAATTCCGTCCTGGGAAGGTATTGATACTATGCCCCAGTCGGGGTCGTAGGGTCTGCGGTCAGCCTCCTCCATGGCAAACTCACCGAGCAGAAAGAATGCCTTTCGCGGATAGCTGAGCACCCAGTTGGGGTTTCCTCGCCCGGCGTTGAGCAGCGTCGCGGTGGAGCGTCGCGCTTTTTTCTCTGCCAGCGATATAAGAGTGCCTTTGATTTCAAAAGGGCTCATCTGGGAAAGTTTTTCCTGGAACTCCCTGTTTTCAGTTTTTTTGTTTATCTCGCTCATATTATTGGTATTTTACAGTTATTGTCATGCGTTCATAAGCACTATCACTACACCCATGAGTATCAGCATGGTATTGCCGACAGCGTAGGTAACGGTATAGCCCATAGCCGGAATCGAACTCTCTATTGCATCCTGAACGGCGCCGAGGGTTGCGGTGGTTGTTCTTCCGCCTGCCACACAGCCGAGATTTACAGCCGGGCGGAATTTAAACACCTTGTTGCCGAGGAATATGCCTATCAGCAGCGGCAGCGATGTCGACACAACTCCGATGAAAAACACCACAAACCCTACCTGCTGCAGTCCTTTGACAAATGTCGGTCCTGCGGTGATGCCGATAACGGCTATGAACATGTTAAGTCCGAGGTTGTTCATCATCCACACCGCCGGCTCGGGAATACGCCCGAATGTGGGGTGTTTTGAACGCAGCCACCCGAACACAAGTCCGGAAATCAGAGCGCCTCCGCTGGTTGACAGACTTATCGGTATGCCTCCTGCATGTATTGTGAGCACGCCTATTATACAACCGAGAAATATGCCGAGCCCTACAGTGATTACATCGGTGGAATTGCTGGGCTTGTCAACATAACCGATTTTCGGCCCCGCCTCATTGACTTCCCGCTCAAGACCTATTATAGTGAGAATATCTCCTGCCTGAAGCCGGGTCCGGGCAAATACCGGTATGTTTACATTTGCACGGACAATACTCTTTATAGATATGCCGTACATGAATTTTTTTGTCCGTAATTCATCGACAGTCATGCCTGCCACAGTTTTTTTGGCAACCATTACCTGAATCTGTTCGGCAGGGAAGTTCAGCAAATCCGCGTCATTGACTTCATCACCAATCCACCTTTCATCGTCAATAATGAACTCGCGGCGTCCGGACAACACAATTTCGTCGCCTTTTGAAATCCGTATGTCCGGCGAAATCTCGCACACAGTTCCCTGTTTTCTCACTCTCTCCACAAACAGGCGTCTGCCCTGCTTTTCGAGATAATCCTCTATTTCGGGTATGGAGCGTTCTGTGTCGAAAAACTCGTTCTCAGCCTTATAGGCTCTGAAAGCCACGGGACGGTTGGCAAGAATATATGCGGGGTCGGATGTTATACTGCTTGTATTCATCTCTTTTTCAAGCTCGCGGGTGTCAGCCTTCACTTTTTCAAGACCGCCGAGCATTTTCGGACCCACCCAGCTTACAAGCCACGCCGACCCTATGGTGCCGTACACATAGCACACCGCATAAGTCACGGGAATGATGTTTATCCACTCCTGCTTCTGAGCCGCCGAGACTGAAAGCGAGCCGATTGTGTCAATACCGGCGCCCATTGCCGCCGATATTGTCTGCGCTCCGGCAAACACGCCAAGCGCCTCGCCGACATTATAGCCCATTACCTTGCAGGCGCCCCAGGTACACAGCAGACAGAGCACGCACAGCAGCGCCGCGAAGCCCACCTGCTTGAGCCCCTCGCCCTTGAGCGACCTGAAAAACTGCGGCCCCACACTGTAGCCTATGGCAAACAGAAACAGCAGGAAAAACACATCCTTGACAGGTCCGGGGATCTGGATATCCATCTGCCCCACAAGCACTCCCACAAGGAGTACTGACGTTACAGTGCCAAGAGAAAAACCTTTGAACTTCAGTTGTCCGAAATAAAAGCCAAGCCCTATTGTCAGGAAAATAGGTATGGCGGGGTTATTGCGGAACGTTTCTATAATCCAGTCCATAAAACAATGACAGTTGAAAGTTATAAATATAACCATTCAACGCCATCGCGCCTCTTATTGTTCCCCTTTCTAATGACAAAATATGCAAAACAGTATGCTGTACAGCAGCATAGCCACCGCTGTCATGCCGAGCAACGGAGTCAGCGCCCTGCCCTTGCGGCGGCGCATTGCAGCCGCTATGCCGCACAGCGCCACAGCAAACACCACCGGCACCCACCACACTCCGGCTTGCCGCCACTGCCCGAACATCAGCGCCATTGCAGCAAGCGACAAGGCTGCATACAGCCACGGCATCAGTCGCGCCCCTGCTTTCACCGCGAGAGTGCGCTTGCCGGCGGCACGGTCGTCGTCGGCATCGCGGTAATTGTTCACTATAAGGACATTCGCGCCGAGCAGACCTAAAGCCAGCGACCCCGCCGCACACGCGCCGCCCCATTCGCCGCTGCCAAGCCAGCATGTGAAATTGACAGGCACTATTCCGAAAAAAAGTATCACCGCCACCTCGCCAAGCCCGTGGTGAGACAAAGGATAGGGCCCGGTACTGTAGGCGAGCGCGCCGGCTGCCACGGCAATGCCGACAGCCACCAGCCACCAGGGACCGTAAAACAGCAGGCACAGCCCGGCGACACATGCCATAGCCAGTGTAATGTATGTGGCGGCAAGCATAGCGCCCGGCGTTATGTCGCCCTCGGTCACTCCGCGCCTCGGACCCTCGCGCCCCGCCTTGTCGAGCCCGTTGCGGAAATCATAATACTCGTTTGCGAAATTGGATGCTATCTGGGCAAAAAGAGCCACCATGAAGCATAGCGCTATAGCCGCCGGGCGCACTGTGCCGTACAGACCGGCGTAACCCCAGCCAAGCACAACCCCTGCCAGCGACACCGGAAGTGTACGCAGCCTCATAGCCTCCACCCAGCACTTTATCTTTGACATATCGGATTATATCGGTTTACACTTTGAGTCCGAAACAGTTTCTGACCGCCTGCGCTATACGGCTTGCCTGACCGGTGCCGCCGCGCAGTATCGAGATTACACACCTCACATACTCGTCCTTATTGCGGAGACCGCACAAAGCCGCCACATTACTGCCCGAAATCATGGACTTCTGGTTGTACACTCTCAGCACGCTCGCATAGTCGTCGCGCTCCACATATTTGCGAAACTCCCTGCAAAAACTTTCATAAAGCCCGCGCGGATTTATCTCCGTGGCAAGCGATTTTATGTGCTGTTCAAGCATGTTTATGTTGTTGAAACGCCCGTCAATGCGGTACTCTACTGTGCGTTTGACCCTGTGGCGGGTGTGAAGCAGCGCCTGCTGGCGCAAATCATGCCTGAACTGGGCTATCACCGAGCGTTTCACCTTTTCAAACACCCGGTTTTCATCCTTGCCACGCGTTTTTGCCACCGCCTTTATCACCTCTTCGAGCATCATGATGTTTTCTATCTCCGCAACTTCCGGCACCATGATTTTTTTGCCGCGCAGGTACTCGACCTCGTGCGCGTCGCGGCGGTCCCTGTCCACTATTCCGAAAGAATCCATGTGATGAAAGGCGCTCAGGTCGTTAAACGCCCGCGTGGCCTCTATGACCTTGTTGCAGCTGCCGAGCGATTTGACAGTGTACTCCCTGAACACAAGCGGATACAGCTTCGCGTCAATGGAATTTACTCCGTCGCCCTCTATAAACAGCACCGGCTTTCTGGCGCCGATTATCGCCATGTATATCTCGTCGGACATACCCTCCTGCGGCGGGAGGATGTCATACTCCCATGTCACCGAGGCGGCGTCGTAGTCACGCACCCACACAACGATTCCGTCGCCGCGCGACGAGGCAAACTCAAGGTCGTGGGTGGTGTACACATATGTGCAGTCAGGTCTGAGCTGCTCAACCTTGTTCCACAACGCCTGCATTATAGACGGGTGCATGAACATTTCAGGGCTGTCGATAAACACAACTCCGTTTTGTGGAGCGTACAGAACCCCGGCGAGGTAATATATCGCAGCCCGTTCGCCATCGCTGAGCTTCAAGGCACTGTAGCTGCGCGAATCGGTGCCCCTGCTGAACAGGAATTTACCGCTCTCGACAAGAATATTGCTCTCCGGAAACAGCTCTTTCCACGCCCCGGCAAGAACATCCAGTTTCGTTCCCGGCAACTTTGCCCCTGAATCTCCTCCACGGCTCATCTTATAGTTTATAAGGGTTGCCATTTCGTCATGCATCAGCAGGGCAAACAGTTTGTCTATTTCAGACGATGCCTGCGGTTTGAACGCCGTCATGCCGTATGCCTCCTCGAACAGGCGGCTCACAGGCGACCCGTCGCCATTGCCGTAAAGACCCTGCAGAGCCGACAGACGGTATGACTTGTCGCCGAGCTCTTCATAGAGCTTCGCAGTGAAACGGCTCTTTCCCGATCCGTTCGCACCTATTATAATAAGGCGACCGTGATTGTCATCGATTTCTGTCGCCTCACCGTTTTTTCGCGGAGGTAATGTTATAACCATAATCTCAGTCTATAAGCATGCCCGCTCCCTGACGTACTATCTCCGGTAACGAGCTGTCTGTTATATCAACAACGGTAGACGGCTCGCCGGGCACATCGCCGCCGTCTATTATAAGGCTCACCTTGTCGGCATACGCCAGCGCCACCACTTCCGGCGATGACACCGACTCCACCGACCGTTCTTCATCGTAGCTGACAGATGTGGTTAGCAGCGGATTGCCGAGCTCGCGGGCAAGCGCTGTGGCAATAGGATTGCCCGGCACACGCACCCCCACTGTGCGGCGCCCCTTGAATATCTTGGGGAGCGTGGTAGCCGCCGGCAGTATGAATGTGAAGGGACCGGGAAGATTGGCCTTCAGTATGCGAAAGGCTTTGTTGTCTATCCTGGCGTATTCGCTCGCCTGCGATATGTCGGAGCACACTATAGACAATGACTCTTTCTGCGGGTTGATACCCTTGATTCGGCATATCTTTTCTATTGCTCCCTGATTCAGCGCCGAACACGCTATGGCGTACAGAGTGTCGGTGGGGTACAGAATCAGCTCACCGCCGCGGAGTGCCTCCACCGCCTCGTCTACCATTTTTTCATTTATGCTGCTTGGATATATTCTCAGACTTCTCATCCTTATTAAGCTGACGCACATGTGAGTGCGCGCATCACAAAAGTAGCAAAAATATCTACAAAAAAAAAAGAGATGTTTCACAACATCTCTTTCCTTAAACCTTTATCTTAATCTAATACTATGAAAAACACACGCACAAAAGTAGTATTACTTTTTGATACAGCAATAAACCATGTGTTATATTTAAATATTTTTCACAAAAAAAATCTGTTTTTCTCCAATTTTAGCGTCTAAAAGCCACACAATGTTTGCTTAACTTTGCCACACATATATATATTAAGGTGTATATTAAGGTTAAACTGACGGCATGACTACCTCATTGCACATACGAGAGTACAACGGCTACATAAACCCTATCATGCCCCTGCTTCTTGTCGGTGACGAATCAGAACAGATGGTGCGCGGCTATATCGGCTCCTGCACCATATATGTCGGCACATGCAACAACGACATTGTAGCGGTATGCGCCGTCATGGAAACAGAGCCGGGCACAGTCGAGGTCAAGAATCTGGCGGTTACACAGTCAATGCGCAGACAAGGAATCGGACGAGCTATGCTGAACCATGTCGAGTCGCCACTGAACCCGCACACCATATCACTCGGCACCGGAGAAACACCGTCAACCCTCAGGTTTTACAAATCGTGCGGCTACGAAGTGTCGCACATAATCCCCGGCTTTTTTACCGACAACTATCCTGCCCCCATTATAGAAGAAGGTGTAAGACTCCGCGACATGATATGCCTTGTCAAGCATCCGCAGCATTGAAATTTTAAGAAAATTTCCTAATTTTGCAGCGCAGACCGCTATGCAGAAGCCCGGTCGGGGTTTGAGCGGCGGGATGCAAACATAATGGAAAGCGTTTACTCGACGCTCTTTCTTGACAAACGGAAATCTGGTAAATTTTCAATCTTCGTCAGGAATGCAGCAAACAGTAGATGCCCTGTGGATATGTATATTCCATCAATTGTAAGCGCGCGAGCGCTGGCTTTTGGTGCTTACACATATTCTGCGTGAGGCTTCTGCATGTTTGCTCGTTCAACGAAGATGGGCAATACCAGAGCCTCCGTTTGTGGGACGAGCAACAAGTATGGCTCTCACGCTTTTTCTTTCTAACCAATATTACAGAATGCCGATGTGAGAACCCAGCGGCAAAGCCACATTATGAAAAGATACTTTAAATTCCAGATTCTGGCACTCTCAGCCATGATGATGTCTTTCGCTTCATGTAGCGATGAACCAGACGAACCAACTCAAGACAGCCCCGAGGAACCCAAGGTGGAAAATGTGTTTCCCGCTGGAGTTCCCGCATCTGTAAACGGTACTACGATTACCACAAATGACAAGGGGCAAGTAACGAAAATCGTTAATAGCTATGAGACCATACGCATTGAGTATGGTACATTCTCCCGCGCCGAGGACTTTAATGTCAAGGCAACCATCGTTGACGACTACGACACTGAAATTTTCTATATGCAAACCAACTCCCAGGGATTTGCAGCCTATGTACTTCAAGTGTACAGCGATCCTACAGCGGGAGAATATGAAGATGGTACTGATACTTGGAAATTCGAGTATAACAAGGACGGACAAATGACTCGTCTTCAACGTAGCGAGAGTGGAGATGACTTTACCATAACCTACACTGACGGTAACATAACCAAAGTTGTACAGATAGACGGTGACAATGACAGGCATGAATTTACCATCAATTACACCGGAGGGAAACCCAACAAAGGATGTGTAATGGAATTTGATGACTTTTTCGGCATTGACATGGACGAAATGGGAATATTCTATTATGCAGGTCTACTTGGCAAAGCGACCAAGAACCTCCCGACAGGCATTGATGAAAAAGGAAGTGATGGTTATAACTATTCTGAAACTTTTCATTGGGAGTTCAATTCCAATGACCTTCCTACAAAGTTCTGGTCTGGCGACTCTATCGATGGGGCTATTACATGGGAGTGGAAATAAAATTCTTTAATAAAATTCAAAGAGGCTGTGTTACACACAGCCTCTTTTTCTTAGTAGTGGTATGCTGCCGACATTAAATGGTTATGTGCTTTATAGCTTGTTTAGGCATGGCGGTTCTTTAACATTTCCCCTCTAAAATTTTAACAGTTAAAGGATGGCGGTCAGATAACTGTCGGGATGTCAGCGCGTTGCATTTTTTAACATTCACGAGTGTGAAAATTAAGACAATATCAGGCTGATTCGTGTCGTAACTTTGCACACACGCAAACAATTAAAAAACACACAAAATGAGAAAGAAAAAACAAATCAGCCTGCGCATTGAATGGATTGAAGCCGTAGAGTTCCTTGACGAGTCATTGCAGCTGCTTGTACTAAAAGCGGTTATAGCTTATCTTACAGACGGGACAGAGACCGAGTTTGACAGCACCGAGGCTACATGCACATTCCTCGCCATAAAGAAAGATATTGACGCCCGCGCAGAGGAGCGCCGCCGCAAGGCTGCCGAGCGCCGTGCCAAAAAAGCTCCCGTGCCGGGCTATATCCCTGAGAAGGCTCCCGAAAATCTTGACGAGAGAGTAGCAGCCAACGGCCTTGTGGGCTGGGTGGTCAGCTGCCATTCGTTCAAGGATTTCCGCCGGTTTGACAAACGGTTGCTTGCCGAGCTTGCCCTTCAGGTGTGCGACTGGTGGCGCGAGCATCCGAGCGAAGAGTTGCCGAGCCAGCAGAAAATTCGCGCGGAGATAAACGCCCGTTTCGGCAAAGTTGCCGACGAACTCGCCGGAAGTACCTATGTAACCCGCGAAAAATGGCTCGCACACATGGCTCCATATACAGCCAGGCGCCGTGGGTAATTTGCACAGGTACTTTATTTGGCGTAAATTTGCAGCATTATGAAACACCTGATTATAAGCATTGCAGTAGCTATGATGGGCATCCAGAGCGCCAGCGCCCAGCTGGATGTGAAAAGCATCCTCGGCAATCTCATTTCCTCCGACAAAATAACTATCGAGAAAATCAGCGGCAGCTGGAGCTATTCCGCTCCCGCAGTAACATTCAAGAGCAGCAACCTGCTAAAGAAAGCCGGCGGAGCCGCAGCTTCGAGCGCGGCAGAGGCCAAGCTCGCCCCCTACTACACCAAAGCGGGGCTGAACAAAATGAGTCTGACAATCAACCCTGACAGCACATTTACAATGACGCTGAACAAAACAACCCTGAAAGGAACCATCGCTACTACTGCCGATGAAAATTCAGAGGCTAATTTTGTTTTCAATTTCAAGCTCGGCGGCAAGCTGCCTATCGGCAAAATGGACGCGTATGTGACTGTAAGCGGCAGCAGCTCCATGAGTGTGACTTTCGATGTGTCGAAGCTCGTAGCGATAATAGAGAAAGCCGGTGCGGTGACAAAAAACTCGACACTGACAAGTATCACCAAAGTACTTGAGAGCTACGACGGCATCTGCGCCGGTTTCAAGCTGAGCAAAAACAAATAAAGCCGCATGATCACAGCCTCGGTTGTGACATACCGCACCGACAGCGCCGAACTTGAACGCTGCCTCGGTGCGCTACAGCGTAGCAGCGTTGCGACAGTGTATGTGATTGACAACGCGTCGGAACAGCGAGTCAAGGACATAGCTGCCGGTTTTTCGAAAGCAGAATACACCGCCAACATCAACTCCGGCTATGGAGCCGCCCATAACATTGCCCTTCGCAAGGCTATCGGCACCGGGGCTCTCTACCACCTTGTGCTGAACACGGATGTTGACTTTGAGCCTGATGCTGTAGAGCTGACTGCCGCCTATCTTGAACGCAACGCGGACACCGGCATGGTTCAGCCACGCATTGTCGGAGCCGACGGCGCTCTCCTTCACTCGTGCCGTCTGCTCCCCACCCCCTTTGACCTTATCATACGCCGTTTTCTGCCCGACAGGCTCTTTGTCAGCCGCCGGAAAGAATATCTGCTTGAGCATCTTGACTACAGCGCCGAGCACAATATCCCCTATCACCAGGGCAGCTTCATGATGCTGCGGCTGAAGGCAGTGGAACAATGCGGAGGGTTTGACGAACGTTTTTTCATGTATCCCGAGGACATAGACCTTACAAGGCGCATCCACCGCAACTGGCGCACAATGTATATGCCTGACGCGAGTGTGACCCACTTCCACCGCGCCGGTTCATACCATTCATTCAGACTGCTGGCAGTGCATGTGGTAAACATCTGCCGCTATTTCAACAAATGGGGATGGTGGAGCGACAAAGAAAGAACCCGTTTCAACGCGCCGCTGAGAGCAAAAAAAAACGGCGCCCGCTGACGGGCGCCGCCTGTACGGCATCAAGCCGCTTACTCCGACGTTATGGACGGGTGTGTGTTGATAATGCCCTGCTCTGTGCCTTCAGACGGCTCAGGAATCTCCTCGGCGGTGGCTACCACCACAAAATCCGTGGCATAATAGCCAACTGCAGGAGAACAGCCCTCCTCAACAATGCCCATACGCATTGACAGCAGGTGCTTGCCTACTTCAAATGTACCCGGCTCGAATGCCACTCCGAACGGGCTTATATTCGTAACACCTATAACCCATCCGTCAAGTCCGTACTCGACAGAGGTCAGCCCGACCTTCGCACCCTCACGCAAAGGAACAGCAGCAACGGATGTTATTTCAAAAGGCTGGTCCTGCAGCACATACAGAGTGCCGTCGACCATAGTGGCTCCGGTATAGGTTGTGTTGATATCCACCATAGGCAGTTCGTCATCATCGCTACAGGATGCAAAACCGACAGCGAGCATCAGCAGAGCCGGAAAAATAAACGCGATTTTCTTCATATTATACAAGATATAGAATTAGTACTTAATTTTTAAATATCAGACCCTTGTCGCCGTCGGTGTCTATAACTATAGGATTGTCTTTGTCAACCTTCTGCGCGAGAATGTCTTTTGACAACTGGTTGAGCACGAGCCGGTGTATAGCTCTCTTGACGGGACGCGCTCCAAACTCGGGGTCGTACCCCTCCTCGGCAAGGTACCTCAGAGCCGACGGCGTAACCTCAAGCTGCACTCCGTTTTTGGCGAGCATCTTTTTTATGCCCTCAATCTGAAGACCTACAATCTCTTCAATCTCAACCTCGTTGAGAGGAGTGAACATAATGGTTTCGTCAATACGGTTCAGGAACTCCGGACGGATAGTCTGTTTGAGCATCTCGATAACCTGAGCCTTGGTTTTCTCTATTGTCTCGTCGCGGTTTTCGGCAGTCATTGCGGCGAAATTGTCGCGGATAACATTCGAGCCCATATTGCTCGTCATTATTATTATGGTGTTCTTGAAGTTGACCAGACGCCCCTTGTTGTCGGTAAGCCTGCCGTCGTCAAGCACCTGCAGCAATATATTGAAAACATCGGGGTGAGCCTTCTCTATCTCGTCGAAAAGCACTACCGAATAGGGCTTGCGGCGCACTGCCTCTGTGAGCTGACCGCCTTCGTCGTAGCCTACATATCCCGGAGGCGCTCCGACAAGACGGCTCACAGTATGCTTCTCCTGGTACTCGCTCATGTCGATTCGTGTCATCATGTTCTCGTCATCGAACAGATACTCGGCAAGCGCCTTGGCAAGCTCGGTCTTGCCCACACCGGTTGTGCCGAGGAATATGAACGACCCTATAGGACGGCGGGGGTCATTAAGACCCGCACGGCTGCGGCGCACCGCATCGGCAATAGCCCTGATAGCCTCCTCCTGACCCACAACACGGTTGTGAAGCTCATCCTCAAGGTGGAGCAGCTTGTCTTTTTCACTCTGCACCATCTTGTTTACCGGAATACCGGTCCAGCGAGAAACCACATCGGCAATATCCTCCGCGTCGACCTCCTCCTTTATAAGAGCCTTTTCGCCCTGCATCATGCCCAGCTGTGCCTGGATTTCAGCATTCTCTCGCTCCTTTTCCTGTATGCGTGAATACCTGATTTCGGCAACCTTGGCATAATCGCCTTCTCTCTCGGCACGGTCTGCCTCAAAATTCAGCTGTTCAATGTCTATTTTGTTCTGCTGTATACGGTTTATCAAATCCTTTTCAGCTTTCCACTTGGCGGTGAATTCCTTCTCCTCCTCGCGCATTGAAGCGAGATCTTTTTCAATCTCCTTGACCTTGGCAGTGTCGCCCTCGCGTTTTATCGCCTCGCGCTCAATCTCCTTCTGGGCTATCTTGCGCGAAATCTCGTCAAGAGCCTGCGGCACCGAATCAACCTCAAGGCGCAGCTTTGACGCCGCCTCATCCACAAGGTCAATAGCCTTGTCTGGCAGAAAACGGTCTGTTATATAGCGCTCCGACAGCTGCACCGCAGCAATAATCGCCTCATCACGGATACGCACCTTGTGGTGGTTTTCGTAACGTTCCTTGAGCCCGCGCAGTATCGCGATTGCGCTCATCTCGTCAGGCTCGTTCACCATTACTTTCTGAAAACGGCGCTCAAGAGCCTTGTCTTTCTCGAAATACTTCTGGTACTCGTCAAGCGTTGTGGCACCGATGCTCCTCAGCTCGCCGCGCGCAAGCGCAGGCTTAAGTATATTGGCGGCATCCATGGCACCCTCGCCCTTGCCGGCTCCTACAAGAGTGTGTATCTCGTCTATGAACAGAATTATCTCGCCGTCGCTCTGGGTCACCTCGTTGACAATAGCCTTAAGACGCTCCTCAAACTCGCCTTTGTACTTGGCTCCCGCTACTAGAGCGCCCATGTCAAGCGAAAAAATCTGTTTGGAGCGAAGATTTTCAGGCACATCGCCACGCACAATTCTCTGCGCGAGACCCTCGGCAATGGCAGTCTTGCCGGTTCCCGGCTCACCTATCAGCATAGGATTGTTTTTTGTACGCCTGCTCAGAATCTGAAGCACACGGCGAATCTCGTCATCTCTGCCTATTACCGGGTCCAGCTTGCCGGAACGCGCCCGCTCGTTCAGATTTATAGCATATTTGCCAAGGGCGTTATAGGTTTCCTCCGCGCTTTGGTCGGTGGCTTTCTTACCCTTGCGCAACTCCTCGACAGCTCCGCGCAGCTCCTTTTCGCTGAGACCGGCATCCTTAAGGATAGCCGATGCAGGCGAATTTATCTCGAAAACAGCAAGCAGCAGCGCCTCAAGGGTCACATACTCATCGCCCTGCTTCTTGGCAATATCCACCGCCTTCTGCAACACATCTTTGGAAGTGCGGCTAAGGTATGGCTCTCCGCCGGACACCTTCGGCTGTGCGGCAATCTCCTTGTCTACCGCAGACATAACCATAGGCAGTCCCGCACCGGTCTTGGCAAAAATAAATTTTACCAACGACTCTCCCTCTGACAAAACAGCCTTCAGAATATGAACCGGCTCTATAGCCTGGCTACCATTGTTTCTGGTCAGTTCAACCGCCTTCTGAATAGCCTCTTGCGACTTAATTGTGAAATTGTTGAAATTCATAGTAACGTGAATAATCCATTTTTAAATTCTAACACACGGCATCTCAATAAGGTTTGCACCGGACGCCCTGTAATTTTCATTTTAATATTAAAGCATAAATAGCTACCTTTGTGACTGCAATTTATGTGCCAACTTTATTAATGACCGAAATGAAAAGACTTCTTTATACCGCGCTGACCGTAATGGCAATCCTTGCGGCACTCCCCGCAAAAGCCGCTACAGACACATATTTCCCTTATCCTATAGTACCCGACTCCATAGTAACCCTTCAGGGGCGCGCCGACTTTCTCGTCACACATTTCTGGGACTTCTGCGACATGAAAAAAGGTTTTTCGTCGCGTGCCAAAATGGCAGAAGCCTTTAGCGACTACCTGTCGTTCATGCCTCACGCATCAGCCAAAACCGTTCACAAATCCATAGCAAAACTGCTGAAGGACCTGGAAAAGCAGCCTGCCGACCAGCTGTTTTTCGCACAGAAAGCTGAAGAATTGATTCATTCCGACACATCCGAAGTTTTCAGCGACGAGCTGTTTTTACCTTTCGCAAGAGCCGTGGTTGAAAACAAACGCATACCCGCAAAAGACAAAACCCATTTCATTGACCAGACAAAAATACTCACAGCCACTATGCTCGGCTCGCGGATGCCGGACATAGCATACACCGACCGCAACGGAAACAAAGCTGTGTTCTCGCCCGACTCGACTCAGGTAACGATACTCTTCTTCAACGAGCCCGACAACCATGAATGCCTTCTTGCCAAGGCAAGGCTCAACGCCGACTCGAAATCGTCATCGTTCATTGCCGACGGCATAATGAAAATCGTAGCCATCACAAAGACCGAACCCGGCGAAGACTGGATTTCTTTCGCAAAGACAATGCCCGAAACATGGACAGTGGGAGCGGTTCCGGACATCGACAAAATCTACGACATCCGTATAATCCCCGGATTCTATGTGATAGACCAAGGCGGAAACATACTGCTCAAAAACGCGAATATAAACCAGATTATATCAATCATTTCCAACCTCTGAGCCAAATGGGAAAGCTAAACGAAATCATAGCCTCGACATTTGTCAGATGCACAGGCTACACATATTCCAACATGGCAAGACTGTTTATCAGGCTGTTTGTCGGTGTGATGTTCATGCAGTTCGGCATAAGGCATCTCGTAAACTACGAAGCAATGGCAAACACCTTCCCGACCATACTCGGCTGGAGTTCCCAGACATGCCTTATACTCATGATTGTTATCGAGATAGTGTGCTCGCTTCTGATTATGACCGGCTTTCTCACCAGAATAGCCACAATACCGCCTATCATATCCATGGTCGCTGCCGAATACTATATACTGCACGACCTTGTGCCGCACACCTCGGTCTACGGACTTGATTCAGTTCAGCCCGGCTATCTGCCGATAATGTTCATCGGCATATACCTGTTCATACTGCTTGCCGGTCCCGGCAAAATTTCGCTCGACTATTTCATATCCATCTTCCTGATAGGCAGACACGGCAAAAACGAGAGCGAAGAACTTGAGGAAGTATAACATTTTGACTGATGAATATAGCGGTACTGATATCCGGAGGCGTTGACAGCGCGGTTGCCGTTCACCGCCTCGTAGAGCAGGGACACTCCCTGCACCTATTCTATATAAGAATCGGGCTTGATGTAAGCGAAGGCGGAGACTGCTACGCGGAAGAGGACATAGAAATGTGCCGTGCGATAGCTGCCCGCTACAAACTGCCGCTTGACATTGTGTCGCTCCACAACGAGTATTGGGACAATGTCATGGAGTACGCCATAAACGCCGTCAAGGCAGGGCTCACCCCGAACCCCGACATAATGTGCAACCGGATGATTAAATTCGGATTCTTTGAACAGCGGTGGGGACACGAGTTTGACCGCACCGCCACCGGGCACTACGCCAACACAATAGAACAGGACGGGCTTGTGTATCTCGCAACCGCTCCCGACCCGGTGAAAGACCAGACCGACTTCCTTGCACGCATAACATACCCGCAGCTTAAACACCTGATATTCCCTATCGGCGACATGCCCAAAAGCGCTGTGCGCGAAACCGCCATGTCGCTGAAACTGCCCAATGCTTTCCGCAAAGACAGCCAAGGGATATGCTTCCTCGGCAAAATAAACTACAACGATTTCATAAGGCGCCACCTCGGAGAGAAAAAGGGGCCCATAGTCGAAATAGAGACCGGCAAAAAAATCGGCGAGCACAACGGCTTTTGGTTCCACACAATCGGACAGCGCAAAGGGCTGGGACTCAGCGGAGGTCCGTGGTATGTGGTCAAAAAATGCGTCAATGACAACGTTGTCTATGTGTCGCGCGGATACGACACCGAAAAACAATATGGCAACCTGCTGCACCTCGACCAGATACACTGGATTACCCGCGACCCGTGGGGCGAATCATGCGACCATGTGCCCGTGACATTCAAAAACCGCCATTCACCCGAATTTCTATCCGGCACACTCACCAGGCTGCAAGACGGAGAGTACCTTATTGAAAGCGACACCAAAGTACAAGGCATCGCTCCGGGACAATACGGCGTAATCTATGACCGCAGCAGCAAAATATGCTTCGGCTCCGGAATCATCACCGGACGGCAGATAAACCACACTCATTCCAACCAAACACTACCGCTATGACAGACAGAGTGAGACTAAAAGTGCTCGGAATTTCTTACAGCCAGATTCAGACAGGAGCCTACGCACTGATTCTTGCCCAGTCCGACGGTCCGTACCGCATACCGGTAGTCATCGGCGCCGCCGAAGCACAGTCAATAGCTTTGAGAATGGAGAGCATTACCCCTCCACGACCTATGACCCACGACCTGTTTGTTAGTTTCGCCCACGCGTTCGGGGTCAAGCTGACAGATGTGTTCATATACAAATTCGAGGACGGAATTTTCTCATCAGAACTGACATTTACCGACGGAGAGCGCACCATAAAAATCGACTCCAGGACATCCGATGCCATAGCGATAGCCATGCGCACAGGAACACCGATATACACAACCCGAAACATTCTCGACGAAACCGGTTTCATAATGGAAGTCCAGTCAGATGAAGACCTCGACAACGACGATGAGGACTCCGACCAGGACTACTCCGTCGAAACGCCATTTTCTGAGCCGAAACTCGAAAACTACACCGTGGAAGAGCTCGAACGCACCCTTGAGAAACTAATCCGCGACGAGCAATACGAAGAAGCCGCCAAAGTCAGCGAACTGATTAAAAAGAAAAAGAACCGATAAGCATAAAAAAACCAACATTCATTGTCACCGATTATGTCAAGTATAGTTTTTCGTCTGATAATACTCAACTTCCTCCAGTTTGCCGTGTGGGGAAGCTACCTAACATGCCTCGGACAATACCTCGGCTCAGCCGGTATCGGAGCTGACATAGCACTGTTCTACAGTGTGCAGGGTCTCGTATCGATATTCATGCCGGCTATCATAGGCATTATCGCCGACAAATGGATTCCGGCTCAGAAAATGCTTGGTTTGTGCCACCTGCTTGCCGCCGCATTCATGGGAGCGGCCTGGTACTACGGCTACACCCACACCGAACTTGAGTTTGCCCCCTTCTTCACTCTCTACTCCCTCAGCGTGGCTTTCTACATGCCCACAATAGCACTCGCAAACTCCACCGCATTCAAAATACTGCACAGCCACGGCAAAAATCCGGTCGAGGCATTCCCTCCGATAAGAGTGCTCGGCACAGTAGGGTTCATAGCCTCCATGTGGTTTGTAAACTCGGTATACTACCACGAAGGCTCTTTCGGATTCACACTCAGCGAGTCAAACCCCTTTGCCGACTACCGCTTCCAGTACACCGACATGCAGCTTCTCACCTGCGCTGCACTCGGTCTGCTGCTCGGACTTTTCTGCCTCACCCTGCCCAAATGCGCCCTCGCCTCACGGAGCGACAGACACTCGTTTGCCGAAAACTTCGGACTGTCGGCTTTCAGGCTGTTTTCCGACAAGCGAATGGCTATATTCTTTATATTCTCCATGCTCCTCGGCGTGGCTCTTCAGATTACCAACGGATTTGCCACCACCTTCATATCCAGCTTCAAAGGGGTGGCTGAGTACGCCACAACATTCGGTGCGAACAACGCTACCCTGCTGACCTCGCTCTCCCAGATTTCCGAAGCGGCATGCATTCTGCTCATACCCTTCTTTCTCAAGAAATACGGCATCAAGAAAGTCATGCTCATTGCAATGGCAGCCTGGGTACTGCGTTTCGCCTTCTTCGGGCTTGGCAACCCCGGCGGCGGATTGTGGCTGTTCATCCTGTCAATGCTCGTCTACGGAGTGGCATTCGACTTCTTCAACGTATCGGGCGCCCTGTTTGTCGAGCAGGAAACCAACGACTCTATCAAATCATCGGCGCAAGGACTGTTCATGCTCATGACCAACGGCATAGGAGCTTCCGTCGGCACACTTATAGCCGGCGAGATTGTAAACGCCTACTGCTCATGGCAGACAATAGACGGAAAATCATATATGCTCGGCAACTGGCAGACTCCGTGGTTCATTTTCGCGGCATACTCCCTCGTTGTGTGCATACTCTTCGCCATATTGTTCAAATACAGACCCATCCCTCCGGTGCCGGCTGCGGATGCCGACATATCCAAGGCTGAGAACACATCGCTTGAAATAGAATAACATGATTCAGTTTTACGCCCCCGACATACTTACCGACCCGGTATTGCCCGAAAGCGACTCGCAGCACTGCTGCCGGGTGCTACGCATGGGAGCCGGCGATGAGATTGAAGTAATTGACGGCAAAGGCAACCGCTACAGTTGCACAATAACCGCACCCCACTCCAGACACACTGCTGTGGAAGTGCGCGACTGCACACCCGTGCCACTGTCATGGAGCCAGAACATCACTGTTGCGGTAGCTCCCACAAAGCACCTCGACAGAATGGAATGGCTGGTTGAAAAACTCACTGAAATCGGCGTCAACAGAATAATACCCCTCCACTGCGCCCGTTCCGAACGCAAGGAAATAAAAACCGAACGGCTTGAGAAAATTGCCGTTTCCGCCATGAAGCAGTCGCTGAAAGCCCACCTGCCGGAGATTTTGCCCATGACACCGTTTGCCGCTGTCGCGGCAATGCCATGCACGCAAAAATTCATAGCTTACTGTGACCGTTCACTGCCCAGGCTCCTGCTCGCCGGGCAATACCGTCCCCACACCGACGCCATGATACTGATCGGTCCGGAAGGCGACTTTTCACCCGAGGAAATCAAATCAGCACTTGAACTCGGATTCACACCGGTGAGCCTTGGCGACAACCGCCTTCGCACCGAAACAGCCGCACTGTTCGCATGTTCCACTTTCCATGTGCTTGACATGGCATCAGACCACGGCAGATAACCGTCCGGCAACACCTATTATATATGACGGCATAGCTACAATAGTTTCATTTTCATATCGACAATCGCAAGTAAACATCACATTCTTATGAATATCAAAAACATAGCCCTTTCAATTGTGTTAGCGTCGTCCACTGCGACGGGCATTGCACAGACAACCGCCGACTCACCCATGTCGCGCGCGGTGATGAGCGTATACGACAAAATGATTGAAGAAAATCCCGCCGACTACGAAACCCTCTTCGCACGAGGCTCGGAATACTACAACCAGGATGACTATATCAAGGCTCTCGACGACATCAACTCCGCTCTGCGCTATGCTCCCGAAAACGCCAAAGACCTGAGATTCGGAGCATACAGACTGCGTGCGGCTATAAACGAACGGCAGCACCGTTTCAACGACGCATACAACGACATCAACTCCGCACTCGCGATTTTTTCCGAATCGCCCGCCTGCATACAGCAGCGCGCCAACATAGAATTTGAACTCGGCAAATACTCCGACGCCAAATACGACTACAACCGCCTGCTCGGACGCTACCCCCGCAACCAGGAAGCCCTGTTCGGTCTCGCCAGAGTAGCTGTAAAAGAAAACAACATAGGTTTAGCCAATGACTACGCCGACCGCGCGGTAGAGATGATGCCGTATGCCGCAGACTCATACATTCGCCGCGCAGGCGTGCGCTCCATGATGGACAACGCCGAAGGCGCGGTCGATGACTATATCATAGCCCTCACCACCGACGACGCCTCAAACTCGCGTGCCCTCGGCGCTCTTGTGGCTCTTGCCGACAAAAACTACCCCGCCGTGATGAACGGGCTCTCAAGAGCCATCCGCCAGGCTCCGCGTGTAGGCATGTTCTACTACATCCGCGCCGCCATTGCCGAGGCTCACCACAACTACACTTCCGCTATCTCCGACTACGACAAGATTCTAAACGACAAGCTCTACTCATATGCCGGGCTGAACTCTTCTCTCGCAAAATGCTTCTATGCCCTCGGACAGTACGACACAGCCCTCGCCAACGCCGACTATGCCATAAGCGCCACCTCCGACAACGCTCCCTACTACGCCCTCAAAGCCGATATCCTTATTGCTCTCGGCGAGTACAGCGAAGCCCTTGCCAACGCTGAAAGAGCATTGCAGAAAGACCCCTCATCCAAAGCTGCATTCCAGGCTAAGGCAAACGCCCAGATTGCACTCGGAAACCCGGCGGAAGCATCTGTGACTCTTGCCGAGGCGCTGCTCGCCGACCCTTCCGACCCACAGCTCCTTGTGAACCGCGCATGGCTGTGCGAAACAAAACTCAACCAGCCCGACCTTGCCAGAAACCTTTACGAAAGAGCTGCCGCCGACAACGACCCCGCCAATGTAAAATCACTGAAAGGGTTCGCCCTGTACCGACTCGGAAAAGAAAATGAGGCAGACTCGTGGTTCACATCGCTGCTCAACAACGAAAACGACAATGACGGACTGATAAACTACTATGCCGCATGTTACTACGCCGAAAAAGGCAGCCTTGAAAAAGCTGCCGACTGCATGGAAAAGTCTCTTGAAAAAGGGTACGCCAACTATCACAACTGGGTAGACTGCAACGGACCCGTGACTGTAGCCGCTCTCCGTGACACCCCCAGATTCAAAGGCTATATATCGCGGTTCTCACCGATATTCAACCGCTGATAGACATAGGCGTCCTCATATCTTGAGCCGACACGGAGCCAGGAACGCAACCTGCCGCATATACCATAGCCGAGCGACTCGAACATACGGCGGCAAGGCTCATTGCCGGCGGGCACCACAGCCCAAAGCTGATGCATGCCGAGCCTCATGAAGCAATAGCGCTCAAGCAGAGCCACCGCCATATAACCGTAGCCCATGCGGCGCACGCTCCCGTCAACAAGAATGCCAATTCCAGCCCGGAGATTCACCGGGTCGAAATCATACAGATCGGCAGTGCCAACAGCTCTGCCGGTCTTTTTTTCCTCTATAACCAGCCTCAGCTGGCGCGCGGCAAACACATCCGCGTCATAACAGGCTATGTACTCCTCCAGCTGCCTGCGCGAAAAAGGAGCCGTGGCACACCCCACATTCCACAGCCTCGTATCATTCTCCCAAAGATACAGACTGTCAAGGTCTCCCGGCTCGAGAGCCCTCAGTACAATACTGTCGTTGCTAAGTAATGCATCCATGATTTCACTGATTGAATGAATCGCTGAAAAGAGTGCGCTGCAGCAAAGAGCGCCCCAGAGTAAGCTCGTCCGTGTACTCGATTTCATTGCCCACAGCCATTCCTCTTGCAAGCTGTGTTATTCTGACCCCCTCCAGCGCGCCGAGCTTGCGAAAAATATAAAAATTGGTAGTGTCACCCTCCATGGTAGCGGCGAGCGCCAGTATCACCTCGGTAATACCTTCATCAGCCACACGCCTCACAAGGCTGTCTATCTCAAGCTGGTCGGGACCCACTCCGTCCATCGGCGATATCACACCGCCGAGAACATGATACACACCGTTGTACTGACCGGTGTTTTCTATGCTCATCACGTCACGCACATTCTCCACAACACACACCGTCTTGTGGTCGCGCTGCGGTGAGGCGCACACCGGACACACCTCCGTTTCCGAGATATTATGACACTCCCCGCAGTAGCGGATATTCTTGCGAAGGTCTATTATAGCCTCGCCCAGCGCGATACCCTCGCTCTCGTCGCGCCGCAGTATATGCAATGCGAGACGCAATGCTGTCTTGCGTCCCACTCCCGGAAGCCTCGACAGCTCCCTTACTGCATTTTCAAGCAAACCTGATGCGTATTCTTCATCCATAACTACTGCAAATTTACTGCTTTTTATTAATTTTGCACCGTATTTTTCACAGATCACTACTTACATGGAAATAATACGCACAGTAGCCGAACTTGAAGCCCGCACCGCTGACCTGCGTCAGCAGGGGCGCTCTATCGGTCTGGTGCCCACTATGGGCGCGCTGCACGCCGGGCACATGAGCCTTGTCAAGCGCGCAAGAGAAGAAAACGACATTGTGGTGGCGAGCGTCTTCGTCAACCCCACACAGTTCAACAACCCGGAGGATTTGCGCACATACCCGCGCACCGAACAAGCCGACTGCACGCTGCTTGAGCAGGGCGGAGTGGACATTGCCTTCATACCCACGGCAGAAGAAATCTACCCCGAACCGGACACCAGAGTGTTTGACCTCGGACCCGTGGCTGAGGTGATGGAAGGAGCCATGCGCCCCGGTCACTTCAACGGAGTGGCTCAGATTGTCAGCAAACTCTTTGCCATGACCTGCCCCACCCGCGCCTACTTCGGCGAGAAAGACTTCCAGCAGATAGCCGTGATACGCCGCATGACAGAGCTTGAAGGCTTCGACCCCGAGATTGTGCCGTGTCCGATACAGCGCGAGCAGGACGGTCTTGCGCTGAGCAGCCGCAATGTGCGCCTTACCCCTGAACAGAGAGCCATTGCGCCCGCTATCGCAAAAACACTCGTTTCAAGCCTTGACTGGGCGAAAACCCACAACGTGGAACAGACAAAACGCTTTGTCACGGAAACAGTGAACTCGTTTCCGCACATGAAAGTTGAATACTACGAGATTGTCGACGGAAAAACCATGCAGCCGGTCAGCGACTGGTCGCAGACAAAAGAGCCGGTAGGATGCATCACCGTTTTCTGCGGCGATGTACGCCTCATTGACAACATCAGATATTGACAAAACAATGCTTATAGAAGTACTAAAATCAAAAATACACCGGGTTACTGTTACAGAATCCAACCTCAACTACATAGGCAGCATAACCATTGACTCGCTGCTCATGGAGGCTGCCGGCATCATAGCCGGAGAAAGAGTGTATATAGTCGACAACAACAACGGTGAGCGGCTCGACACCTATGTCATCCCCGGAGAGCCCGGCAGCGGAATGATTTGCCTCAACGGCGCGGCGGCGCGCAAGGTACAGCCCGGCGACATCGTCATAATAATGAGCTATGCCGCCATGACTCCCGAAGAGGCACGCACATTCAAGCCCTCGGTGATTTTTCCCGACACAGCCACTAACAAGCTAATAAAATAAATCAGATATGTTTGAAAACCTCAGCGAACGGCTCGAACGCAGCTTCAAGCTCCTGAAGGGGCAGGGCAAAATAACAGAGATAAACGTTGCGGAAACCCTGAAGGACGTGCGCAGAGCGCTCCTTGACGCCGACGTCAACTACAAGGTAGCAAAGAACTTCACCGACACCGTAAAGGCAAAGGCTCTGGGACAGAATGTGCTCACAGCCGTAAAGCCGAGCGAAATGATGGTGAAGATTGTCCATGACGAACTCACCGCCCTCATGGGAGGCGACACCGCCCAGATAAACATCTCAGGCAACCCTGCGGTCATCCTCATGTCAGGTCTGCAAGGTTCCGGTAAGACAACATTCTCAGGCAAACTCGCAAAAAAACTGAAAAGCGAAAAAGCCAAACGCCCCTTGCTCGTGGCTTGCGACGTGTACCGCCCCGCCGCCATCGACCAGCTGAAGGTTCTCGGAGAGCAGATAGACGTGCCGGTCTACTCCGAAGAGGGCAACAACAACCCGGTGGCTATTGCTGAAAACGCCATAAAATTCGCAAAATCAAACCACCACGACCTTGTCATTGTCGACACCGCCGGACGCCTTGCCGTCGACGAGCAGATGATGCAGGAGATAGAAGCCATCAAAAAGGCTGTCAAGCCCGACGAAATTCTTTTCGTGGTCGACGCCATGACCGGTCAGGATGCCGTAAACACCGCAAAGGAGTTCAATGACCGCCTTGACTTTGACGGCGTGGTGCTTACCAAACTCGACGGCGACACCAGAGGCGGTGCGGCGCTTTCCATACGCACCGTCGTTACAAAACCCATCAAATTTGTCGGCACAGGCGAAAAGCTCGACGCACTGGATTTGTTCCACCCCTCGCGTATGGCAGACCGCATCCTCGGCATGGGCGACATTGTTTCGCTCGTTGAAAAAGCGCAGCAGGCAATAGATGAAAAGGAGGCAGCCGAGCTGCAGCGCAAAATCGCCAAAAACCAGTTCAACTTCGACGACTTCCTGAGCCAGATACAGCAAATCAAGAAGATGGGCAACCTCAAGGACCTCGCCTCCATGATACCCGGCGTGGGCAAAGCCATAAAAGACATCGACATAGACGACAACGCATTCAAAGGCATCGAGGCTATAATACACTCCATGACTCCGGCAGAGCGCCAGCGCCCCGACATCATCAACAGCAGCCGCCGCCAGAGAATAGCAAAGGGTTCCGGCACCAACATTCAGGACGTGAACCGGCTTTTGAAACAGTTTGAGGAAACCCGCAAGATGATGAAAGCCGCCACCTCAATGAAAAACCCGATGAAAATGATGCGTGCCATGCGCCGCCGATAAATTTGTTTAACCCCGCAGCACAATTGACAGAGCATGATAATAGACGGAAAAAAAATAGCATCGGACATAAAACGGGAAATCTCCGAAACCGTAACTGAAATGTTGGCGGCAGGCGCCAAAAGACCACACCTTGCGGCAATACTCGTAGGACACGACGGAGGCAGCGAAACCTATGTGGCGCACAAAGTAAAGGCATGTGAGGAATGCGGCTTCAAATCCACCCTCATCCGCTTTGAGGACGATGTGACCGAAGATACCCTCCTCCAGACAATAGACAAGCTCAACAACGACTCCGATGTGGACGGCTTCATAGTACAGCTGCCCCTGCCCCGGCACATTTCCGAACAGCGTGTAATAGAAGCCATTGACTACCGCAAGGATGTCGACGGCTTCCACCCCATAAACGTAGGCAGAATGTCCATAGGACTCCCCTGCTTTGTCAGCGCCACTCCGGCAGGCATACTGATGCTGCTCGAACGCTACGGAGTGCCGACCAAAGGCGCCGAATGTGTGGTGCTCGGTCGCAGCAACATAGTGGGCAAACCGGTCGCAAACCTGATGATGCAGAAACATCTTCCCGGCGATGCCACTGTTACAGTGTGTCACAGCGCGAGCCGCGACATCAAGGAGACATGCCGCCGCGCCGACATCATAATAGCCGCCCTCGGCTCTCCGGGATTCGTGACAGCGGACATGGTAAAAGAAGGAGCCACCATTATAGACGTAGGCACCACCCGCGTGCCCGACCCCACCCGCAAGAGCGGCTTCCGGCTCAGAGGTGATGTTGACTTCGATGCCGTAGAATCCAAATGCGCGTGGATAACCCCCGTACCGGGCGGTGTGGGACCGATGACAATTGTGTCGCTGATGAAGAACACCCTGCTCGCCGCCCGCCACGACATTTATCCGGTGTGAGCTAAAGTCCGATGAGCGACAAAGGCGTGATAAAAATAGATGTGGCGGCTGTAATCCGGGAGCGACTTCCCCGCTACAGCCGCTTCATTCCTCGCGCACTTGTCAGATGGATTGAACGCACTATCTGCCAGCGGCAGATGAACGATATGCTCGACTACGCCGCCGGCAAAGAGGGCGCCGACTTCTGCCGTGCCGTGCTTGACCGGCTGCACATTGCCTACAACGTCCACGGCAAGGAGAACCTGCCGGCAAACAAACGGTGCGTCTTTGTGTGCAACCACCCGCTGGGCGGTCTTGACGGCATTACCATGATAGACCTCATAGCATCCGTTTACGGCAAGAACCTCAAATTTCTTGTAAACGACCTTCTCATGGCAATAACACCGCTTAGAGATGTGTTTCTGCCGGTCAACAAGCACGGAGCCCAGTCACGCCGGGCGCACATAGACATAGACGAGGCGTTCAAAGGCAATGACCCGATTGTAATATTTCCCGCCGGGCTCGTGTCGCGGCGGCAGAAAAACGGTATAGCCGACCTTGAATGGCAAAAAATGTTTGTGAACAGATGCATCTCCTCGGGCAGAGATGTAATTCCTGTTTATTTTAGTGGCCGCAACTCAAGTTTTTTTTATAATTTTGCGAGACTGCGGCAAAAAGCGGGCATAAAGCTGAACATCGAAATGATTTATCTGCCACGGGAGGTTTTCAGATGCACAGGTGCCACTTTTGACATTTTCGTAGGCAAGCCTATTCCCTGCTCGTCGCTCAAAGGAGGCAAAGAAGCCATGCGGCAGACCGCCCAGATAAGAGACATCGTCTATTCTCTGCCTTCATTAACCGCTACCAAGCACTGATTATGGAACAACAGATTATTGACCCCATATCCCCGGAACTCATCAAAGCCGAGCTTACGCCCGACAGATTGCTGCGGGATACAAACAAAGGCAATAACCGCATATACATCGTAGACGCAAACAACGCCCCCAACACAATGAGAGAGATAGGACGCCTGCGCGAAATATCTTTCAGAAACGCCGGAGGCGGCACCGGAAAGGACTGCGACATAGACCTCTACGACACCATGAACCCTCCGTGCCGCCAGCTCATAGTGTGGGATCCGGAGAGCGACCAGATTCTCGGAGGCTACCGGTTCATCACCGGAAGCGACATACGCAGAAATTCCGATGGTTCGCCGCGGATAGCGACATCGCACATGTTTACATTCTCCGACAGATTCATCAACGAATACCTGCCGTACACCATAGAGCTGGGACGCTCGTTCGTGCGCCCGGAGTACCAGTCGTCCAAGGCAGGAGCCAAAGCGCTTTACGCACTCGACAATCTCTGGGACGGACTCGGAGCGCTCACCGTGGTACACCCCGAAATAAAATACCTGTTCGGAAAGGTTACAATGTACCCGAGCTACAGCCGCGAATGTCGCGACATGATTCTGTACTTTCTTAACAGACACTTCCCCGACCCCGACAGCCTTGTGAGACCTATCACCCCGCTGCCCACCGATATTGACGAGGAGGCCATGAAGCAGCTGTTCACAGGCGACACATTCGCCGAAGACTACAGGATTCTCAACAAAGCCATACGCAACCACGGGGTCAATATACCACCGCTTGTAAACGCCTACATGAGCCTAAGCCCAACAATGAGGATGTTCGGCACCGCTATAAACGACGAGTTCGGCAATGTGGAGGAATCCGGCATCTTCTTTGCCATAGACGAGATTTTCGAAGAGAAAAAACGCCGCCACATCGGCACATACCACCATGAATAGCCCCTTGCTCACCGACACCCCGGGAAAATCGCCTTACAGACGCGGAGCCGATGACGGCATACTGTTCGGGCTGCTGCTTTGCGCCGCTTTTTTCTGCGGCGTGTACTCGTTCAGGCTGCCTCTGCTGGGCTTTGCATGCCTTGTCATTGCGCTGTCGGTGCCGTTTGTAATCTACCGGTTTCTGCGTAGGAGCTATGTGACCGACCGCTACACCACCCAGCTTTCGTCGCTGTGGATGCAGGGAATCATGACATTTGCCTGCGGGTGCGTCATAGCGGGGCTTGTGGCTACTGTGTACCTCAAATGGATCAACCCCGATTTCATAATAGAGCGGGTGCGCGAGGCTATAGACTTCTACAGAGACTCAGGCTGGCAGCGCGGCAAAGAGACGGCTGCCGTGCTACAGCGCATGGTCGACTCCCACATGCTGCCGGGACCGGTGTCCATGGTAGTAGAGATGATATGGCTCGGCATATTCTCCGGCTCGCTCCTTTCTCTGCTGATGGCTCTGCTCGCACGGGCACGCGGCGAAAACAAAAACTACAGAAACAATTGATTTGCTATGGATATTTCCGTTATAGTACCGCTGTACAACGAAGCCGAATCGCTTCCCGAACTTGAACGCTGGATTGGCAGAGTTATGGAAGAGAATTCGTTTACATACGAAATTCTGTTTATCAACGACGGCAGCACCGACTCGTCATGGCAGGTTATAAAAGAACTCTCGCAGAAGAATCCCTCGGTGAAAGGTGTTTGTTTCCGGCGCAACTACGGCAAGTCACCGGCGCTGAACACCGGCTTCGAACGCGCAAAGGGCGATGTGGTCATAACTATGGATGCCGACCTGCAGGACAGCCCC
Organism: Muribaculaceae bacterium Isolate-104 (HZI); assembly: GCA_003762715.1. Classification (GTDB taxonomy): domain Bacteria; phylum Bacteroidota; class Bacteroidia; order Bacteroidales; family Muribaculaceae; genus Paramuribaculum. The sequence continues at coordinate 67,728 of RIBJ01000037.1, forward strand.
GACGAGATTCCCGAACTGTACCGCATGATAACAGCCGACGGCTACGACCTTGTCAGCGGCTGGAAACGCAAACGCTACGACCCCCTGTCCAAGACAATTCCCACCAAGCTGTTCAACGCCACCGCCCGCAAAGTGAGCGGCATAAAAAACCTTCATGACTTCAACTGCGGGCTGAAAGCTTACCGCAACAAAGTGGTAAAACACATCGAAGTGTACGGCGACATGCACCGCTACATACCGTTTCTTGCCAAAAACGCGGGATTCTGCAACATAGGCGAGAAAGTGGTGCATCATCAGGCACGCAAATATGGAAAAACCAAATTCGGGCTTGACCGTTTTGTAAACGGCTACCTTGACCTCGCCACCTTGTGGTTCACCAACAGGTTCGGCATCAAGCCCATGCATTTTTTCGGACTGCTCGGCAGCCTGATGTTCATACTCGGCTTCATATCGGTTGTGGTGGTGGGAGCCATGAAACTGTACCACCTCCACAACGGACTCCCTTACATACTCGTCACCGACTCGCCATATTTCTATATAGCTCTGGTGATGATGATTCTCGGCACGCAACTGTTTCTCGCCGGATTTCTCGGCGAACTGATAGTGCGCAACTCTCCCCGCCGCAACAATTACGAAATAGAAGAAGAACTTAAAATATCATGACCCTTATGGACGCTTATCCCCAGCTGTACGACATAGTGGCCTCGCGCTACTCATGCCGCTCCTACACCCCGGCTCCGGTGAGCCGCGAAATGGTTCTTGCGATTCTTGACACAGCACGCCTCGCCCCCTCGGCTTGCAACAGACAGCCCTGGCTGTTCATTGTCGCTGACACCCCCGAGCTGAGAGAAAAAGTAGCCGCGACATACAGCCGCGACTGGGTGAAGGATGTGCAGACATTCATAATTGCCTGCGGAGTTCACGAACAGGCATGGCACCGCGCCGACGGCAAGGACCATACCGATGTGGATGTGGCGATAGCCGTGGAACACATCTGCCTTGCCGCAACATCTCTCGGACTCGGCACATGCTGGATATGCAACTTCGATGCCGAGGCGCTCACCGAAGCACTCGCACTGCCCGAAGGCACTGAACCCATAGCCATAATACCGATAGGCTACCCCGCGCCATACAGCAAAGTGCCCGCTAAAAACCGCAAGGCTATCGACGAGATTGTGAAATGGGGAAAATTCTGAGATATTTTCTTGCTGTTTTGCCGGCGGCGCTGTACTCTCTGACAGGATGCAACACCACGGGGTGTCTGCAAAACCAGAGCAGTGTGCCTCTCGCCGGATTCTTTGCCAGCAGTACAGACGAATCCATACGCGTGGACTCGCTGTGTATTTTCGGCATCGGCGCTCCGAACGACTCCTCGCTCATATCCGGCACCGCAGCCTCCATGGTGTACCTGCCGCTGAGGTCTTCGGCTTCGGAAACCTCATTCTGCATCCGCTACCTGCAAAAAGCGCTCGACTTCCCTGAGTTCAACGACACAATTTCCATCGGCTACACCTCCGAGCCGAAATTTGTTTCCGAAGAGTGCGGAGCCATGTACTGCTACAACATAGACACCGTGGCACACACCTGCCATTTCATAGACTCGGTATCTGTGCTTGAGCCTTACATAGACAACATCGATGTAATGCGCCTCAAGATATATTTCAGGACAACGGCAGACGACGACACCCCGGAGGAGGATGACAACGAAAGCGACGAACCTCATCTTTAGACATCATGCGCCATTTAGCTATAATACTGTTATCGGCGGTGTGCCTGCTCTCCGCAGCCACCGCACAGGCGCAGCGGCGCATCAACCCTGTTACGCCTCCGCCAGCCACATCGGGCACGAAAAAAGACACCAAGCCGGCTGAATTTGACAAGTCAAGGCTCGCCGAGATGCGCGATGCCAAAGGCAATATAGTGCTTGTAGACACCGTTTCAGGGCAGGAATATGTCGACACAACCTCCGTCGGCAAGGTTGTGGGCAACATTTATCCCCTGTTTCATGCAACGACCGTGGGTGTGGATGTGTGGGACCCCGTGATGAAGATTCTCGGACAGCAGTACGGCGGCATAGCTTTCTGGGGCGAGCTGAGCCTGCACAACCGCTTTAAGCCGGTTTTCGAGTTCGGGCTCTCATCTGCCGACATATCGCCGGACGGTTTCAACTACACCTTCAAAAGCCCTATGGCTCCATACTTCAAAATCGGAGCCGGTTACAATGTTTTTTACAACTCCAATCCCGACTACCAGCTTGTATTCGGCGTGCGCTACGCCTTTACCCCCTACTCTTGGGAAATAAGCGGAGAAACCAACGGAGGGTATTGGCCGCCCCAACAGATAGCTGTTCCGAGCCAGAGCGCCACAGCCGGCTACTTTGAGCTTACCGCCGGCATAAAGGTAAAAATATTTAAAAACATATCGCTCGGCTGGCATGTGAAATTCCATTCGCTGCTCCATGAAAGCAAGAGTGCCTACGGCGAACCGATGTATATACCGGGCTACGGCAAGAGAGGCACTCCGATCTCCGGCGGATTTTCGATTATGTACACACTTCCGCTGAACAAGAACAGCAACCGAAAGGTTAATACATCGGAAGAGGATGCCGCCGAAGGCACCCTGTAAGGAGTGTATTATGAAAAAAATCATCATCATAGGCGCATCGTCCGGTCTCGGCGAAAGAATCGCCACCGACTTCGCGCGCGCAGGCTGGCGTGTGGGCATTGCCGCGCGCCGCATGGACAAACTTGAGACCATAAGAAATCTGTATCCGGCAAACATAGCTGCTGCCGAGATAGACGTAACCGCACAGGATGCCGTAAAAAAATTCTACGACCTCATAGAGCTGATTGACGGCATGGATATTCTTCTTTATGCGGCAGGCACCGGATTCTACGACCCCGACATGGAGGATGAGCGTGTAACCACCACGCTTGATACAAATGTAACCGGATTCGCCCGCATAACAGCTGCCGCCTACAAGTACTACAAGTCTACGGCAAACCGTACTCCGGGGCACATTGCCGCCATAACTTCGATTGCCGGCACCAAAGGCATAGGAGTGGCTGCGGCATACAGCGCGTCAAAAAAATTTCAGCAGACATTCATCAACGCTCTTGAACAGCTTGCGTACCAGCAACAGGTTAATGTCAGATTCACCGACATCCGTCCGGGGTTCATCCGCACTCCGCTGCTTGACCCCGAGAAGGAATACCCTATGATAATGAGCGTTGACCATGCAGCCCCCCTTATAGAGACCGCCATACTGAAACGCAAGCGTGTAGCAGTGATAGACAGCCGCTGGGCGATAGTCAACGGGCTGTGGCGCCTTGTGCCGCAACGCGTATGGCGCCACATCAGCCTCAAATGGTGATTGCGGTGACAGGGGCTACCGCACTATGGTAGCAGTGGCAAGCGCGGCTATGCCCTCTTTTCTGCCGGTAAATCCGAGATGCTCGGTGGTTGTTGCCTTTACCGACACCCTGTCGGTGTCAACGCCCAAGTCGGAAGCCACAACAGCCTGCATCTCCTCAATGAACGGCGCCATTTTCGGAGCCTGCGCTATTATTGTGATGTCTACATTTGATATCCGGTAGCCTTTTTCGCTTACAAGCCCCGCCACATGCCGCAGCAGCACCCTGCTGTCGGCACCCTTGAAACGTGGGTCAGTGTCCGGAAAATGATAGCCTATGTCTCTGAGCGCGGCTGCGCCGAGTATTGCATCGGAAAGGGCGTGAAGAGCCACATCGGCATCGCTATGTCCGAGAAGCCCCATTGAGTGGGGAATTCTGACACCGCATATCCACAGCTTCCTGTCAGGGGCAAATGCGTGGACATCCATTCCGAGTCCGGTGCGTATATCTGTGATTTCAGCCATAATAGTGGTGTTTTTATCTTTTTCTGCCGAAAATTTCCTTGAGACCGTCCATGTCGAAAGTGAGGGTAAACCGCAGAGTCTGGTTCAGCGGCGATGTCTGGGCGGTGGCAAGCATGTATGATGCGTCGATGCGCAGTATATTAAGGGCAAAGCCTGCGCCGAAGCCGAAATACTGGCGATTGCCTTTCATGGCGCTTTCATAAAAATAGCCGGCACGCGCAAAAAACTGCTGATTGTAGGAGTATTCGGCGCCAAACGACCACATAATCTCCTTCAGCTCTTCGCTGAAACCGCCCGGAGCATCGGAAAACGACTTGAAGATACCCGATATGGGCGACATGTTTTCCCAGTTTTCAAGAGCGTCAAGGTACTCTCTCTGACCGTCGGGAGTGGATGTGTCGTAGTCATTCTCTCTGGGACGCGCCGGCACAAGGAGTCTGTTAAGGTCAAGACCGAGCGACAGATTGTGGTAGTCGGCGAGCGGAAAGGTGAAATTGGTGCCGAGACGCAGATTGGTCGGAAGAAAAGCCGGATCCTCGCCATGATTGTACGAAACCTTTGTGCCTATGTTGGAGATATTCCACCCCCACGACCACTGGCATTCATTTCTGCCTATGACAGGATAGGTTGTGTAATAGCCTGATATGTCAGCCGAGAATGCCGATGCGCCGGTAGAGTTGTCACCAGCGTACGAATCGGAAAATCCGAGGTCGGAATAAATGTACCGGAGCACAACACCCATGGAGTATTTTTCGGATAGCTTGCGCGAATAGCCAATGTCAAAGCTCATTTCGTAAGGGTTGAGAGTCTGTGCCGAACCGACAGCCTCTGAGCCTGTTGTCACCTCGCCGAGAGAGAAGTATCTCAGCGAAGCGCTCGCCGCCTGATTGTCGCCGGTGCCGATTTTCCAGTAGCCTGCCACATTGGCGAGGAAAATGTCATCGACCAACGAACGCAGCCAGGGGGTGTAGCTTATAGAAAGCGCCGCATTGCTGTAGGCAAACGCGTACTTGGACGGGTTCCAGAACTGCGAGTTGGCGTCTGGGTCGGTAGCCGCGCCGAGGTCGCCCATGGAAGAGCCTCTGGCATCCGGCGCTATGTTGAGCGAGTTTACACCAGTCTGTATAGGGTTGAAGTCGTTTTTGTCCTGAGCGTCCGCGCAATAGACGGTTCCCAGCGACACACACATACATATCAGTAGCTTGAGTTTCATAACTAAATAACTCGCAAACCGCCGGATTATTGCCTGTGCGGGTCAAAAAACATGCTTTTGATTTCGTTTTTCCGGTTTCGGGCAGCGGCAACTACTGAACAAAGAGCGGTACTCGCACATTTTAATTCCATGAAACGCACTACTACAGACGGCTGCACCGCAGCCGCATACATAGCCTACGCATTCAGCGAGGTAGCCACAATATATCCCATAACTCCTATAGCCTCTATGGGGGAAACCGCCGACAAGTGGCATGTCAAAGGGGTGAAAAATCTTTTCGGAAGCACAATGGAGGTGCGCGAGATGGAGTCGGAACTCGGAGCTGCCGGAGCCACTCACGGAGCACTCGCCGCAGGAGCGCTCGCAACTACCTTCACAGCCTCGCAGGGACTGATGCTGATGATACCCAACATGTACAAAATAGCGGGCGAGCTGCTGCCGGGTGTGTTTCATGTGGGCTGCCGCTCTCTGGCAACACACGCCCTGAGCATTTTCGGCGACCACCAGGATGTAATGGCATGCCGCGCAACCGGCTTTGCAATGCTTGCCTCCGCGTCGGTGCAGGAAACACACGACCTTGCCATTGTGGCTCATGTAGCGGCGATAAAGGGGCGCGTGCCTGTGTTGCATTTTTTTGACGGCTGGCGCACTTCCAACGAAACATCGACTATCGAGACCGCCGACTATGACGAGCTGAAGCCTCTTTTGCCGGCTGACGCTGTAGCCGCGTTTCGTTCACGCGCCATGAACCCCGAACACCCCGACCTGCGCGGCTCGGCACAGAATCAGGATGTGTATTTTCAAAACACAGAGGCGCGAAACCGTTTTTATGACGCTTTCCCGACAATCGTGCAGGAGGCAATGGACTCTGTTGCCGCCATTACTGGGCGGCATTACCGGCTGTTTGACTATGCGGGTTCGCCGACAGCCAGATATGTGATTGTGTCTATCGCCTCTTCTACCGAAGTAGCCGACTATGCCATAGAGTACATGAACAGCAACTGCGGTACTGACTACGGAGTTGTAAAGGTAAGGCTCTACAGACCGTTCTTGGCAAAGCATCTGCTCGAGGCTTTGCCGCCGACAGTGGAGCGAATCGCGGTTCTTGACCGCACAAAAGAAGCGGGAAGCCTCGGCGAACCGCTGTACCTTGACGTTGCGGCGGCAATACATGCCTCAGGCAGAAACATACAGGTGGTCGGGGGCAGATACGGACTCGGCTCGAAAAATTTCGACCCGACAATGGTCAAGGCAGTGTTTGACAACCTGACAAAGCCTGAACCGCTGCAGGGCTTCACGGTAGGCATTACCGACGATGTAACCCACAGATCACTGCCGGCGGGCGAGCCGCTGCACATACCCTCCGCCGGAGTAACATCGGCTATTTTCTACGGCATGGGGTCTGACGGCACAGTGGGCGCCTGCCGCACAGCCGCAAACATAATAGGCAACTGCGAGGGGCTTTACAGCCAGGCGTACTTCAAGTACTCGGCAAAAAAATCGGGGGGCTACACCGTGAGTCAGCTACGGTTCGGCACCGCTCCCATAAAGCAGGCATACACAATAGAAAGCGCCGACTATGTGGCATGTAACAAAAGCAGCTACGCAGGCAAGTTTCCTCTTGCCGACAACCTTGCCGAAGGCGGCACTTTTGTTCTCAACTCAGGGTGGACAGCCGCTGAAATGGATTCACGTCTGCCCGGGGCGCTCCGCCGTGTCCTCGCTGAGAAAAACTGCCGGTTTTACAATGTCAATGCCCTTGCCATTGCCGAGGCTCACGGGCTGGGTGTGCGCATAAACATGATAATGCTTGCGGTATTTTTCAAGTCGCGTCAGGTAATACCCTATGACACCGCCATAGCCAGGCTCAAAGAGTGTGTCAACCGGATGTACATGCACGAAGGCGGCGAGGTGGTAGCCAACAACATAGCCGCCATAGAGGAAGCCGCCGGAGCCATAACCGAGATAGACTACAACCGCGAGGCATGGCTCGCCGCCGAAGAGAGCGGAGACGCGACACCGGAGAGCGCGCCCGGATTCATAACCGAAGTGGCGCGCCCCTGTCTGGAAATGAGAGGCGACAGCCTGCCGGTGTCGGCATTCAGCCCGGACGGCACTCTGCCAATGGGTACTACCGCCTACGAAAAACGCACGATAGCCGACCGGGTGCCGCACTGGACTGCCGAAAAATGCGTACAATGCACGGAATGCTCGCTTGTGTGTCCACACGCAGCCATACGCCCCTATCTTCTTGACTCGTCAGAGGCGGCTTCGGCTCCTGCGACCATGAATACCGTTGCGGCAAAAGCACCCGCGCTGAAGGGTCTTTATTACCGCATCCAGGTTTTTCCCCGCGACTGTACAGGATGCGGCTCATGCGCCACAATATGTCCGGGCAAGGCGCTTGAAATGACTGCTATAGAAACAGAGCTGCCACGACAGAGCGGATTCCCGGAATACCTCCGCACACATGTCACACCCAAGGAGGGGCTTGTGAGCCGCACCACAGTAAACGGCTCGCAGTTTTACCCTCCGCTGCTACAATTTTCGGGGGCATGCGCAGGATGCGGCGAAACCCCTTACGTCAAACTGCTCACCCAGCTGATGGGAGAGCGTCTTATAATAGCCAACGCCACCGGCTGCTCGTCGATATGGGGCGCGAACTATCCGAGCAACGCATACTGCACCGACAGCAGAGGCATGGGACCCGCCTGGGGCAACTCTCTGTTCGAGGACAACGCCGAGTATGCGTTCGGCATAGCCACTGCAATATCGGCGCGACGCGAACGGCTCGCCGGTCTTGTGCAGTCCACAGCCGCCGATTGCGCCACCTCCGAAGCCGTTAAAAAAGCACTTGAGTCATGGCTTGACAGCCGCGCCGACGGCGAGGGCAGCATTGCCACGTCTGCCGCCGCAATCGCAGCACTGCGCGCAGACAGTTCGGTGCCCAACCGTGACGCGCTGCTTGCCGACAGCGACCTGTTTGTAAAGAAAAGCATCTGGGCTATAGGCGGCGACGGCTGGGCTTACGACATAGGCTTTGCTGGGCTGGACCATGTGCTCGCGCAGAATGTGGATATAAACATACTGGTGATGGACACCGAATGCTACTCAAACACCGGAGGGCAGACCTCAAAGGCCACACCGTTGAGCGCCATGGCGAAATACTCGGCAGACGGCAAGCGCACATACAAAAAAGACCTTGGCAGAATGATGATGGTGTACTCAGACGTGTATGTAGCGTCTATAGCACTCGGAGCCAATTTCCAACAGACCATTAACGCACTTTCGGAAGCCGACAGGCATCCCGGACCCGCAATTGTGATTGCATACTGCCCCTGCATAAACCACGGCATACGCGCCGGCATGAGCCACTCCATTGTCGAAGAGCGCAACGCAGTGACTGCCGGCTACTGGCAGCTGTACCGCCGCGACCCCGCGGTGTCACAGACTCCGGTTGTCGACTCCCCTGCTCCTGACGGCAAGCTGATAGGATTCATCAACGGCGAGGACAGGTATGCCGACCTACGTATGGCAGACCCCAAGGCCGCCGCAGAGCTGCAACCGCTGTTGCAACAACGGTGTTCGTACATCTACAACTGCCTGAAAAACCGTCTGTGAGCGCTGTCAAGCTCATGCCGCATCTGACGTATAGCCGGCGACATCACTTTTGGCTCAAGCGCGAGTGCAGCCTCATACATCCGCGCAAACCGAGCTGTGTCGCTCACTGCCGGGTCGGCATAGAGCAGCGCGAGAAGATAGTACGGGTACATTCGCTTCGGCAACCGGTCTATTGACCTTCTAAAATAATACTCCGCTTCTTCATAACTCTCAGTATCATGACAGTTGCGACCTATGAGATTGAGAAACATAGGGTCGGAACTTACCTCCACGCCGCGCATCAGTACTGCGGTGGACTTGCTGTATAGCCCGGACTGCCTCAGCGCTTTCCCGTAATCAAAAAGAAATTCCGGGCAATCGCCGTAGACTGCCGCCAGAGAATCAAAAGCGAGGACATCATCACTGTCAAGGGGGCGCAGGTACGCATAGCGCTGGTGTGCCCAGCTGTCACTCCGCCCTGCCCGATTGTCGAGAGCGATACACGCGGCTGCGGTTCCGGCACAAACCAGCACGCACACCGCAAGCCGGAAACATCTGCCCAACGGGCAATACGATGCCACTGACAGCAGAACAAGCAGCCCCGCAGCGGCTACAAACTCCGGAAACTGCAACGGATAAGACGAAAAACACACCACTGCAAACGCCACAATACTGCCCGCTACACCATAATCTGATGTCCGCAAGGCATTCCATGCCGAAAATGCCACAAGACCGATGAAAAGCAACATCACCGGAATACCGAAGGCGATGCCAACTTGTATGAATTCATTGAATGCATAGCCGGGAGAACCGGCTACCTGAGCGAATACCGAGTCGGGGCATGTATGGAAATAAGCCTCCTGCGCATTGCCGAGAGCTCCCGGCACACCGCTCCACCCCACCCCGGATAACGGATGACTCGCCAACGCCGACAGCCCTATGCGCCATAAAAACAGTCGCCCCAATGCCGAAGCCGGCTTCAGGTACAACATAAAAACCAAAGCGCCCGACACCACCGCAAGAGCCGCCACGATAACAGACACACGCGGCCGGCGAAGCCATCCGCTGCCGAAAGCCACCACCCCGCACCCGACTGTTGCGGCTATCCAGCCGGTGCGCCCCATAAGAGCAGGCATAATGCCTACAGCTGTTACAAGATACAGCAAAGACACCCAGTGCGCCAACCCCTTTTTAATAACGACAGCGCGGTAGAACGCAAGCGGCACAAGCATTGCAAGAAAGCCGCAATAAGGACCCGGATTGAAAAACGACCCTGTGGCAGGATAAAGCGCATGACGGCTCGGCAGAAAGCCCAGCAGCTGCGCCCAGCCGAGAAAGCACTCCCAAAGCCCCGCCCCAATCAAGACGAGAACTATTATCTCGCGGATGCCTACTCCACCGCCTTGAGAACGCGCTTCCATTGAATGCCGTTTTTATTTTTTGACCATAGTATAAATGCCGCCCGCCCAACGATAAAATCTTCCGGCACAAGCCCCCAGTAACGCGAATCCATTGACATCACCGCATTGTCGCCCGCCATAAAATAATAGTTTTCTTTAAAGGTATATGAAACCAGCTCTCTGTCGCCAAGCCACACCCGCCCGTCGCGACGCTCTACTCCAAGCCCGGTTTCGCGCTCGATTATCTGACGGTAACGGCGGAATGTAACCGTGTCGACAGGCAGTGTCATTCCCTTGGACGGCACCACAAACGGTCCATAGTCGCGTATCGTCCAGTTGTCAATAGTGTCGCTCACATCTGCCATATACCCCCTGCGGCGTTCGGCTCTGCCTATGGAGTCCTCGGGAAAATATCTTGCAAAAGTACGCGGCGGGGGATAACCAAGAAGCGTGTCGCCGTTTACTGTGTAGACATAGCCACTTATAGCCAGTGTATCGCCCGGCGCGGCAATACATCGCTTTATGTAGTATTTTCGTATGTTGAACTCAAGAGTGTCCCACGAAGCGCAATGTACAAAGTTAAACACCAGCACGTCGCCGCGCCGGAAACTGCGCCAGTGAGGCATGCGCCTGATTGTGACAGAGTCGCCCCGGGCAGCGGCGGCAATGTCAAACAGCCTTGCTCCGGTCGATACCTTTTCAACAATCACCATATCGCCGGGATGAATGCCGGGCTGCATTGAATCAGAAGGAATGGAGAAAGACGCGTAAACAAACACCAGACAAAACAGCCACAGCAGAAAGAGAACACTCGCTACAGCGAGAATGTACGTCACAACGGTTTTAAATACCGACAGCAGTCTTCGCAAGGTCATCTGATATTGCTGTTTGGGTTTACGCGGCGGCTATCGGTGTACATAGCCGTATATGTGGAAAATAATTGGAGAGTCGACGTTACGGTACCTTACAGCCACCGGATGATGAAACGCTCCGTCTGTAGCCGATGCGTCAAATGTGACACGCACGGCTCCACTGCCTGCCGGGAGAATGCTGTCCGCCTCCGCCACCACACACTCGCATGGCACCATGACGCTCTCTACCCGTATCGTATCACCGGACGAATTGTCTACAAGAAATTCAAACTCCCGCACAAAAGATTGCGAAACAGTGCCTATGTCTATTTTGTTCTTGCCGACTGACAGCGGCGAAGGAGTCTCGTCTTTGTCGTACCCGGTGATAAGTGTCATGAAGTGTCGCGCCACTTTATCATGCTCCACGGGGTTTCCCAATGCCAGAATATTGCCGTTGCGGTCAATCAGAAAGGTGCGGAGAAAATCCTGCTCGGGTAGCCGGTTTAATGCAGAGAATGTGCCGAGGGTGTCTATCACCACCGGGTAGTCATAGTTTGCCGTGCGCAGGAAACCCGCCACCTTTTCAAGAGTATCGGGCTCAATGACAAGCACCGGCACCGCTATTGCCGACGAAAGGGTGTCGAGCAGCGAGCCAAACGCCTTCCAGTACGGCAAATGAAGATGACACGGCGTGCAGCCCTCGCTTTTAATATAGCTGACAACAAGGTAGTCGGCATCAAGAGCCGCAATGCCATAGCTGCGGTCAAACAAGCTGCAGACCGAGTCGGCGGGCAGTATGAGCAGGTGTCCGATATAGTCTGCGAGAACCGCTCTTACGCCGGAGTTGCCATTCTTTCCGCCGCACGCGCCAAAAAACACGACAGCCGCCAGACACAATCCGGCGGCTACTGTGCGTATAGTTTTATCTGTCATTATCCACAGCTATTTTCCGCACCGAAATACAATGTGACTTGTCTCCTGTTCCTCGCCCCCACTCTTTAGTGCAGGTGGAGCAGTTTATGTACGACTCTGTTTTTATTCTAAAAAAGAGACCTTTTTGCTCCTTGGCAAAACTAAAGCATGGCACGCTGTCGGCAACAATAAGCTGGCCGTCGATACTTACAATATCGCCTATAGCTTTGGCATTGATGTCTACAAGCTCCAAGGTATCAGCAGCAGCGATGCTGTCGGCATCCGAGTAGCCAAACGCCATTGCCACAACTGCAAACACCGGCAGCACAATATACAGTAATCGTTTCATTATAAACTACTTTAGAATTTCCGGCATCGGACACGATTTGAGATAAACCACATCTTGCTCTCCGTCATAATGCACCGTAAGAAGACGCTCGCCGGCAGAATCTACTACATAGCCCATTGCATCGCCGATTCCGTACGAAGCCACTGGGTTGCCCGCAGTATCGAGAACAAGCAGGAGGGTCTCGTTGTCCTCTCCGTCATTAGCACGGTACATGACCAGAATATTATCACCGGAATACTCCACCATGAGAAGCTCCGCATGTCGGTCGCCTTGCGAAACCGTAGCGGTACTAACCTCCTCGCCGACTGCTATCTTCCTGACTACATTGAAATCACGGTCATAAATCACAATCCAGGGCACATTGCTGTATGCCGTGCAAAACTCTCTTCTTTCGGGGTTGTACGCCATGCTTTGCTGCGTGGTGTAGAATTTGTCGTTTCCGTTAAACTCAAAGGGTATAGGATATGTTTTTGCCTGCTTTGTTTCAGAATTGTATGTAAACATTTCAGCTCCGTCGGTGAAGCTGAGCGACACCCCGGCATAAAGCGTGTCGCATATCTGGAATATGCGCGACGGCTCAAGATATGACGAAGTCGGAATGTCAGCAAGTTTGTCGGCACCGGTTGACGGATTCAGCCCCACTGAAGCAATGCGCTTCATAGGGTCACAGAACAGTATCAGCTCTGGCGATGAAGCGCTACCTGTCCATTGTCCGTAAAACATGGCAGACGGCAACTCTCCCGGACCCTGACCTTTGACAACCGCTGTGTCAACCAGGTTGAAATCACGGTCATAAACCTGAAGGAAATATCCGGCTTTAAAGGCGTTGAACACCAGAAAGTCACCGGCATAGAAACCCATATTCGAGAGATGCTCATTTTTTGGCAAATCAATTCGGGTGCCGTCAAGCGCCACTTTGTCAGGCAGAGTGTCTATCACCAGAGTGCCCGTTTCTTTTTTAGAGCATCCGGCAATGCTAAGTAACACAACTGTTCCCAAAGCAAGAAAAACACGTTTCATATCAACTTAAATGTCTAGTTCTCTTATTGATGCGCATGTACCGTTCATAATTTCAGACGCTTTCCCGGCTTCCTTTTTACAAGTGGAGCAATTTATATAGGAGTAATCTATTCTTAATTCAGAAGCAGTACTGGCACATGGAATTTGGTCTACATTAAACCACTTGCCTCCTATATTTTCTATATCCGCAAGACATTCCTCATTTGCATCAAGCATAACATTAACAACACTAGAATCAGCTTGTATTGACGTGTAAATACCAACACCGCTAGCAATCACTAAGATTGCAAATAAATACTTATTAGTTTTCATAACGTTTAAACGATTAAATTATTATTATTTTTACAAAAATATATTATTTTACACTTCTGCGCAACACCCCCTCTGTATATTTAACATCTTTTTTTGCAATTCCAGTACATCAAAGCAATAGCTCCACGCATATGCTGAGCTGTTACGAGTAGTTACTCAGGACAAAAAATATTAATTTATACAAATTCAGAGAAGGGTTGCATCGTGCAGATCAATGTTAAACAATTGCCTGCCGCCGTGCCACACAAATATCTGTTCCTCACGACCTTTTGTCAGATTTCTGAGCCACAGTACAGCTCCCGGCGGAGCCTCGAAATTGACAGAAAATCCGGCGGATACCTTACGCCCCGCCGACTTCCAGCCATCCCGTCCGGCGAAATACAGCAGTTCATACTCCTGAGCCGGAACAACATAGTTGTCATCATTGGCAGGCACAAGGTAAAGAGCTTTCACCTCGTCGCTACAATCTATGTGCAGTATACAATGTTCATCCTGAGGGTCAAGCCCGAACCCATAACCGGGCAGCAATATGCGGGCATAACGCTCTCTGGCTTCTGAATCGCCGACTATTGATATAGGCATCGTGTCGAGACCCAATGTGTCGCGACACGCAAGCACAACAGAGATTTCAGGGCGAAACGCGCCAGGAGCGACAGCATCGGGCTTGTACAATCGCAGATAACGCCCCGTCGGCTGTATGCGCGGACTGATGCGCCGATAGCTGTGAACCGGAGGTGCGGCTATCACCTCGAGGTCGGTCCACGGGCCTGATGCGGCAGGAGCCGACTGCACATGAACACCCACTACCGATTCAAGACGGTTTTGCTGATGAAACCTCACCGGATATTTTCGGGTGAGTGTCATTGATTCCCGGCAGCTTTCATCAGGCATAAAACTGTGAACCTGTCCGTCGCTACGGAGCATAAACGGATAGCCGCACACCTTGCCGGCGGCTGTAACGGGAGCATATATCAGATTGGGTTCTATGTCAGTGAACACAGCCTTGCCGCCTTTCACTACGGCAATATCCACCGGTTTGAAACGCCGGTCGGCGAAAACACCGAGATACACGTCATCGCGCCCTATGGCATCCTGCCACACCTCCACCTCCGCTCGGTTGTGACCGAAATACTCGGCTGTCACATCTTTCAGCCACGGATTAAGCAGCATGGGCGGCGGATTTTTCGCGTTGCGGTAGCGGGCGAGTCTTTCCATAGAGGGTGCAAATGTTGAGCGATACACCTTGCCTTTGCGCCGGCGGTCGTAGTGTACGCTGTCGCGTGTCGGAAAATACTTTTCATTGTCAAACATCCTCATCCGGCAGTCTTCGTTGTCCCACACCACCGTCCACATATGTGAGGTGCCGTTGTCCGGAGACACAAGTATTCTGTCAACCGCCACCGGCACACCCATGGAACGCATTGCATAAAGTGTACGGTCGCAGTCCTCACGGCAATAGCCTATTGGAGCCTCAAGCAGGTCAAGTGCTGAGCGGTGTGGCGTTGACAGCCGGTCATTGTAGGGACTCGCCCCTATCTTCTGAACGATTATACGCGCTGCGTCTACCGAATTGGTGCAAAGAGCAAGAGAGTCTTCAAGCCCGGCGAGCCAGTTGCGGTAAGGCTCGCGCCAGCGGGTCAGCGGCTCGTCGCTTATGCGGTAGGGAAGCAACGTCTCACACATAAGATTCAGCGGCAGACCACGGTTCCACTGCCGTTTTTTCCACAGCCGCCACGCATCGTCGATGTTCTCAGCCATATAGCCAGCCGTAATTACCGACGCATCCTTTGTGACAGACAGCCGCATGGACTCATAATGCCTGCCCCGCGCAAGCTGGGCAGAGTCAAACTGCCATATAAAGCCATTCTTATTCGGAAGCTCTCGGTACAGGGCTTCTATCGAATCCATGCCGGGACCGGTACGCGCTCTACGGCTCCATGCCGCTGCCACGGCGTACTCCGCCAGGTCGCGGCGACCGTCAGCATAGCGTTCGAGCACCGCCTGAAGCTCCGCGGCATTGTCGCCTGCCTGCTCAAGTGTCTCAGCAACGAGCCGGTGTGTTTCGTCTCCGCCTGTCGAGCACCCGCCCGCCACTACAAGCATTATTATTGCACATACTATATTTTCAAGAATTGAAATCTTCATACCTTATGATAAACGATTACCTTTCACAATCATGGCTATACAATTTAGTTGACGAATTATATGAGATTGCGTGCATAAACATAACACGGATTTTCTATTCATTTTCGTTTCATGGCTTCTGTTTTTCTGCAAATATATAAACATTTTTTCACTATGAGAGAAATCGCACTTTTAATTTCTCTCATATGAGATAATAGAGCTGCAATCAGGCTCCTTATCGAGCTGACTCCAGCGGCAGAGTTATTGTAAAGCACAATCCTCCGGACGGTATATTTTCAACCGCAACAGAGCCTCCGTGAATAATTACCGCATTCTTGACAATAGCCAGACCGAGACCGGTGCCCCCGGCAGCCCGCGAGCGCCCTTTGTCAACCCTGTAAAACCGCTCGAAAAGCCGTGGCAGGTGCGTAGGCTCCACACCGCAGCCGTTGTCGCTGACCGTGATTCTGACGCAATTGTCCGGCTGCAACCGCGCGCCGACAGTTATCTCTGAGCCTCCGCTGTAGGCTATCGCATTATCAATCAGGTTGCGAAACACCGACTCAAGCAACGGCACGTTGCCACACACATACACCGGCGTGTCTACATTGTCGCTGATTACGATTCCTTTTGCCGTTGCAGCCGGCAGGCACTCGTCAACCACTCCGGCTATCACCGCCGACACATCCGTGTGCGCCATGCTCACTGATGACGGAGCCTCGTCCATGCGTGTGAGCAGCGACACATCGGCAAGCAGACTTTTCAGGCGTGAGGCGTTTGACAGGCAGCGCTCAAGAAACTCGCGACGCTTGCTGTCAGGTATATCGGGGTGTTCCAGCAAAGTCTCGACACACACCTGTATCGCTGCGACAGGGGTTTTAAGCTCATGGTTTATATTGTTTGTAAGCTGCTTTTTCACAAGCTCTTTTTCTTTCTGCGCCGACATTGCCGCCTGATGCTCGCGGTCGCGGTCTGCCACTGCCTGCTGCAAGCTCGCGTAAAGCCTCACTATGTGCCCGGATATAGCACCGAGCTCATCTTTCGGAAACGGTGCCGTGCCATATATCCTCTCCCCTTTTTCGGCTTTCTCCGCAAATTTTTCAAGGCGCGATATTATAAGTCCGAGCCTCCGGGTGGCGATATAGCCAAGCGAGCACATGACCAGCGCCACAGCTCCCATTACATAGAGAAAACCCATGTCTGCCCTGAGCAGCTCGGACAGCGACACGGAATAAGGCACCGCCGAGCGCACCACAAGCCCGCCGCAGCCTGCTGTAGCCGAATAGAAATAGGAACTGCCGGTGCTTTCGCTGAGACGCCTGACTGTGTATCCGCTGCCGTTTTCCAGAGCGGCTGCCACCTCGCTGCGCAGACTATGGTCGGATTGAGCCACAGAGTCGGCGCTGTTGTCATACACCACCCGTCCGTCACCGCCTATAACACTTATTCGCAAGCCATTGAACACATGTGGCTGTAAATCCACCGCCTCCTGTACCGACATCCCTTTGGAAATGTCGGTAAGTATGCCCGCGTTGACCATCTGAAGACGCGAGTTTAGCTCTGATGCCTTGAACTCCTTTTCCCTATGATACTGAAACCCGGCAAAACACCCCACGAGCAAAACCGAATAGCCCGCCAGCCAAAGAAACAGACGCTGGGAATACCTCAGATTACTCCACAAAACCATAGCCGTAACCCGAGCGGGCTATTATATTTTTGGCATACCTGCCTATCTTTGAGCGGATTCTTGTTATATTGACATCCACCACCCTGTCAAGAACCACTACATCGTCCGTCCATATCTCACGAAGCAGCGATTCGCGTGAAAATATTTCGCCAGGGTGGCTCAGGAGACGAAACAGTATCTCAAACTCTTTGCGCGGCAGCTTGACCTCATTGCCGTCCACAAAGCATGTTTTCCGGACAGAATCCATTATCAGTCCCTTGTACTCAACCTTCGTGTCGGCTCCCTGCCGTGGTTGCCCCGGCGCTGCACGACGCAACACAGTTCTAACCCGCGCGGAGACGCTGCGCAGAGAGTACGGCTTCACGATATAGTCATCGGCGCCGGCGTCGAGACCGCCTATCATGTCATCTTCCGAATCCTTTGCAGTACAGAATATTATCGGTATCGAGGCTGTCGCCGGATTGCTTCTCAGTATGCGCGCGAGCTGCATGCCTGATATGTCGCCCATCATAATATCGAGCAGAAACAGACTGTAGCCGCTGAGATTGGTTGCGAGCGCCTCTTCCGCGCTCAGAGCGGTGTCAACCTCATAGCCTTCCGCCTCAAGGTTGAATTTCAGAGCCTCGCACAGAGTCTCCTCGTCGTCTACCACAAGTATTCGTTTTTTATCTGACATCTCTCTTTCGGTTTACGCCTCAAAGTTACTCATAAAACAATCCGCCGCACAAACAATGATTTCATAATTGCTTGACTTTTTTGAAACAATTATGAAATGTTTTGAAAAGACCTTTGCACAAAACTAATATAAACAACATAATAATGGAGATATTGTTTCTTTGCGTTGTAGTGTTTCTGTTTCTGCTAGCGGTGTTTGACCTGTCGGTGGGAGTGAGTAATGACGCGGTAAATTTTCTCAATTCGGCAATCGGCACAAAAGCCGCCTCTTTCAAGCGCATAATCATAGTGGCTTCGATAGGGGTGTTTATAGGCGCCGCAATGAGCAACGGCATGATGGATATTGCCCGCCACGGCATTTTCCGACCTGAAAACTTTTCGTTCTACGATCTTATCTGCATATTCATGGCGGTAATGGTCACCGACATTATTCTGCTCGACATCTTCAACTCGCTGGGCATGCCCACCTCAACCACGGTCTCGATGGTGTTCGAGCTGCTCGGAGCAACTTTTGTGGTGGCGCTGATAAAAATGGCTTCAGGGTCGGAACTCGGCTTCAGCGAGCTGCTCAACACCGAAAAAGCCCTGTCGGTGATTCTGGGCATATTTTTGTCTGTGGCGATAGCGTTTGTGTTCGGCACACTGGTTCAGTTCATTGCCCGCGCCATATTCTCATTCAACTACAGGAGCCGGCTCAAATGGAAGATTGGTATATTCGGAGGAATCTGTTCTACGGCAATCATATACTTTCTGCTGATAAAAGGTGCCAAAGACCTCTCCTTCATGACTCCGGAGGTAAAGGACTGGATCAAGACAAACACCCTGCTTATAATAGCCGGCTGCCTCGCGTTCTTCACAGTGGTAATGCAGCTGCTGCACGCTCTCAAAGTAAATGTGCTCAAGGTAATAGTGCTTATGGGCACATTCGCCCTGGCAGTCGCTTTTGCCGGAAATGACCTTGTCAACTTCATCGGTGTGCCTCTGAGCGGACTGGCATCATATCAGGACTATGTTGCAAATGGCGGAGGTGACGCGTCAGGATTTCTCATGGGCTCGCTCAACGGTCCCGCAAACACTCCGGTCTACTTTCTCATAGGCGCAGGAGTTATTATGGTGGTGTCGCTTGCCACCTCAAAGAAAGCACAGAATGTGTCACGCACCGAAATAGGACTCGGCAGCCAGCAAGACGGCGAAGAGATGTTCGGGTCGTCGCGCATAGCACGCCGCCTTGTGCGCTGGGCGCTGTCGGCAATCGCGTGGACACGAGCACACACGCCTCACAGAGTCAGGGCATGGTTCAACCGCCGCTTCAACGCCGACGAAACCGAAATGGAGCAAGGCGCGGCGTTCGACTTGGTGCGCGGCTCAGTAAACCTTGTGCTCGCGGGAGCGCTGATTGCGCTCGGCACTTCGCTTAAACTGCCCCTGTCAACAACTTTCGTAACATTCATGGTTGCCATGGGTACATCTCTCGCCGACCGCGCATGGGGCAGAGAAAGCGCCGTGTTCCGCATCACCGGGGTAATATCGGTTATAGGCGGCTGGTTCATCACAGCCGGCGCTGCATTCATAGGCGCAGGAGTGATTGTGTTGCTCATGCATCTCGGAGGACACTGGGTCATGCTCGCACTCGCTCTGCTGACAGTGCTGCTCATAATACGCAGCAACCGCCGTTTCCGTGCGAAAAAAACAGAGGAAGAGGGCGACACCCTGTTCCGCACAATAATAACCACCGACGACAAGGCAAAGACATGGCAGCTGCTGCTGATATACCTCACCGGAAAGCAACGCGACTTCCTAAGCTACGCAGGCAGCTGCTACAAAGCAGTCACCTCGGCGTTCATAGCCGAAAACGCACGCGCCTTAGGCAAAACAGAGTCAAGCCTGCTGCGCTGGAAAAATATCCTCAAGAGCGACCGCCGCAAGGAGACGCTGTGTCTGCGTCACGTGCCTATCCAGACAGCCATAGAAAAAAACACATGGTTTCACCTGTCAAACAGCTGCTGCATGGGTATTCTGTACAATCTGCTACACATCAACGAGATATGTCGCGAGCATGTTGACAACAACTTCCACCCGTTGCCTGACGAGTACATGGCTCAGTTCGAGCGCATCACCACCCGCACAGTAAATCTGTTCAACGATGTTATTGCAATGACAGAAACAGACACCCAGGATACTGTCACCATGCTGCGACAGGAGTGCGACCGCCTCAAGGATTCCGTTTCCGATACATACCACCGGCTTTTTGACCGTCTGCGCGAAGGCGACCCCTCTTCAATGACTGTGATGTACGTCTACGTGAACATGCTTCAGGAAACCCAGGAGATGGTATCGGCGCTACGCAAGTACCTGCGTGCGTTCGCAAAACTACAAAACTCCGACTTCAGCAGCAGGCATCTCCGACTGCAGCAAGGCTGTGTTTGAGTCCGTGGCTCATTTCTGACGCACTCTTTCCAAGCCCATACAGGTGTGAATGCCCCGATACATGCTCTGCATTACGGCGAACTTAAATATTACCGCCGTTGTTACAAGGTAAATGTATCTAAACAGCATTCATCACTCCCATGGCAAACGAAATCATACCTTCGCATCAGGTAGCAAGCTGGCTGCTCGACAATATAAAGCACACTCTGGACGTAATCGGACTCAGCCACGACAAGGTTTTTGAGGAGATTATATATGTAAGTGTCATAGTCGGCACGGCTCTGCTTGTGGGCTGGCTTGTGCGGCGCGCCATACTGTGGGGCGCCCGCAAGTATGTGCAGATGCGCGACAGTTATGCGGCAAAACTGATGCTCAAGCAGAAGGTGCTCACCAAATGCAGCCACATAATACCTCCGTTGGTAATTCTTGCGTTGCTGCCTTTCGCGTTTGACTCAACAAGCAAACTGCTTCACGTATTTGAAAAGTGCCTGTTCATCTACACTACCATAGTAACCGCCATAGGCATAAATGCAGTGCTGACTTATGTGTGGACGCGGTTTGACGAGCGTGAAAACACTAAAAACCTGCCGCTGAAAGGGATACTCAACATAGCTGTAGGCATTGTGTGGGCAATTGTGGTCATTGTCGGAGTGTCCATCATCGTGGACAAGTCACCGGCAATGCTGCTTACCGGGCTGGGAGTACTCGCCTCGGCATTGCTACTGGTGTTCAAGGACACCATACTTGGATTCGTCGCCGGAATACAACTGAGCGAAAACGACATGCTGCATGTGGGCGACTGGATTGTAGTGCCCTCCACCATAGCCAACGGCATAGTCGAGGATGTGTCACTCACCGCTGTCAAGGTGCGAAACTGGGACAACACCATAGTTACAATGCCCCCCTACACCCTCATTTCGACATCTTTTCAGAACTGGCGCGGCATGAGTTCGAGCGGCTGGCGCCAGATTTGTCGCGCGGTTATTTTTGACGCATACTACATCAAGAAATGCGATGACGCTTTTCTTGACAACATAGCGAAACTCTATCCACAGATGGCATCGTTCATTGACAGCTCCAGACAGCGCGGAAAACCGGAATACGACCCCGGACTCGCTACTGTCAACGGCACCATAGAGACCAATCTGGGGCTTTTCAGGGCTTATATGTGCCAATACCTGCTCAATCATCCGCTCATAGGCAATGACCGGCAGATTCTTGTGCGTGTGATGGTGCCTACCGGAGTGGGCATACCATTGCAGCTGTGGTGCTTCACCACTACGGCATGGACCGCCTACGAGGCTGTGCAGAGTGAAATTTTCGAACACATAGCCGCTGTGTGTCCCGACTTCGGGTTGCAGCTGTTCAACTATCCGTCAGGCACAGACACCGAGATAGTCGAGATGCACACCCCCGACAGGAGCTCCGGCTCTGCTCCGGCTTCAGACTCTGTTTCTCCCGCTCCGCCTGCCGTATAGCCATTGCATTTCGGGTTAAATGTTTAACTTTGCCCAATGAAACCTCTGATACACCTGAACAGCCCCCGGCTGCATTACATAAACACAACCCTTGACAACCCCTGCCTTACTGTCATACCGGAGGGTGTTACCGTTCTTATCGGAGCCAACGCCTCGGGTAAATCCACTCTGACCAAAATCATAGAAAAAGGGTGGAACTTCACCACAAACTCCATATCATCGCCAAAGGGCAAAATAAGTATAAAGCGCATAGAGTTTTCTGACATACACACTCTGACCGGGTTCAAGGCTCAGTACTACCAGCAGCGCTATGAATCGTCAATGAACGATGATGTGCCCACCGTAAGCGAAATTATAGGCGCCGACAACAATTCGGAGCTGTGGAGCCGGATTTGCCGGCGCCTCGGATTAGGAGACATTCTGGAGCGCAAGGCAAATTTTCTGTCAAGCGGAGAACTGCGAAAGGTACTCATTGCACGGGTGCTTTCAGCGCGCATGCTGGAGCTGCTTATCCTTGACAATCCATACATAGGACTTGACTGCCGCTCAAGAAATATTCTCAACGAATCTCTTGAACAGATTGCAGACGAGGGGGTGTCAATATTGCTCGCGGTAAGCGACCCGGACGAGATACCCGATTTTACTGACTGCATGATACCGGTAACGGGCATGACTGTGGGACGCGCTTCGGAACGCTGCGGATGTTCTGTGGCAAGCCTACGGGAAAAAGCGGCATCATTGTTCAGTTTTGCCATAGACGGTGAAATGATTCCCGCTCCGGAGGCTGCACACCCCCGAAATTCCGAACCGTTAGTGGAACTGACCGGCTGCACTGTGGCTTACGGCAACACAGTGATACTGCCTAATATATCCTGGAAGATACTGCGAGGAGAGCACTGGGCGCTCAGCGGGCCCAACGGTAGCGGCAAGTCCACCCTTCTTAGTCTTATACATGCCGACAACCCTAAGGTGTATTCAAACAATGTAAAGGTTTTCGGAATGAGACGAGGCTCCGGCGAAAGCATCTGGGACATTAAAAAGCGCATAGGCTATATATCTCCGGAAATGCACCTTTACTTCGGCGGAGGGGCGGATACTGTGCGCGAGATTGTAGCGCGGGGACTGAACGACACTGTAGGCAGCTTCACCAGACTGACACCCGCACAACTCGGCAAGGCTGACAAATGGCTGCGACTTCTGCACATGGAGGATATAGCGCCAAGACGGTTCAACACACTCTCCGGAGGTGAACAGAGACTGACACTGCTCGCCCGGACATTCATAAAAAATCCGGAGCTGCTTATACTTGACGAGCCGATGCACGGGCTTGACAGCTGCCGCAAAAAAGCAGTGAAAAGCATTGTAAACACGCTCGCCGTGCGCGACAACACCACGATGATATATGTGACCCACTGCCCGGACGAACTGCCCGAGTGCGTGACCCACACGCTGACACTGCGTCAGCGGTAGCGGAATTTCACAAAAACCGCCTTATGGTCGGTAGGCCATACCCCCAAGGGGCTTATGAACTTGTCCTGAGACACACTCAGCACCTCTTTCGACCGAACCACGCAACCGTCAGGTCCGAGTATTGCGGCATCATAAGCCTCAAGCCCGCCCGCCGGCAGATAAAGCACATAGTCTATACGGTCTCTCTCGTCGCTTTCAGGCGCCCATGTCACCGTTTCCGGCTTGCGGGCGGGGTTGACCGACGGATAGGTATAGCCGGGATGTGTGACAGGGTCAGGATATACCACCCGGTATGCGTCCTCGAATCCTGCCGCTGCGAGAGCGGATGTGCATGGCCATGCTATGACAACACCGTGATGGTCGGCACTGTCGCGTGTAGCCTCAGTCCAGTCAAGGTGTGACGGCTCGTTGAAATCACCGCCAATAATAACCATAGCGCCGGTTGCCGCCTGTTTTGCGGCATCGGCAAGAAAACTGTCTACAGCCTCGTCTCTTTGCGAAAGAGCGTTACGGCGGAGTATCTCTTCGACATCGGTAAGCGGCGAATCCATTTTTTTCCATGTGTTGCCGTCGTAGCCGCGCACTTCATAATATGTATCGTTGAGATAGTCAAGATGAGCCGTGTATATGGCAAACTCTCTGTCGCCTATTTTAGCGTTGAGGCGATGCACAGTGCCGTGGTCGTTGTTCAGAGGAAACACAACGGCGCTGTCGGTTATTTCGTGACGGCTCAGCACGCCGGTGTCATCCGAATAAAACGAGTAGTATTTCTGTCCCCTGGCGGCAAGCGCTTCCGTTATTCTGTCGCAGAAGCGTGTATTACGGTAGTTTCTTACCTCGCTGAGCATTACAAAGTCGGGCTCCAGACGCGCCACCTCATCGGCGATGGCATCAAATCCGCCTTCAATAACAGTGCCTTCCTGCCATACATTGAACTGAAGCACAGACAGTTCTTTCGGCTGCGGCGCTGCGGCGGTTACGCACACAAGCGCCGCTGCGGCAATTGTCACAAATAACCGTTTCATAAAATATCCCTGAAATAGATTCGCTACTTTCAAAAAACAGTCGGTGTGATTAGACTCATATGCTACAACTCATCGGGCCACGGAGCCGGAAGCCCGGTTGCCTTGAGTGTGGGGCGCTGCGCTCCCCGCTCGCGCAACAGATTGCCGAGCAAAGTACTCATCTGACCGAGTTTCTTTTTATTCACAGACGCGAGATTTCTATGCTCAAACGGGTCTTTTGCAAGGTCATAGAGTTCTTTTTCACCGGTAACATAATTGTATATTATCTTCCAGTTGTCAAGCCTCATGGCACAGTTGAAATCGATGCCGGGACCAGGAAGCCCCCACGCGTTGGGGAAATTCCACAGCAGAGCCCTGCCCTTAGAGGGGTTTGATGTTCCCTCTATAAGGGGCACAAAGCTGACACCGTCTATAGTGTCGTTGCATTCAACTCCAGCCATTTCAAGAATCGAGGGATAGAAATCTTCGATAATAACGTAGTCATCGCATTGCGAGGCTTGTGCGGTGTGTCCGGGCCAACGCACAATCATGGGTTCGCGGATGCCCCCCTCAAGCAGGGAGCCCTTGCCGGAGCGCAAAGGCGCGTTCTGGGTGTGTAATTCCCCCTCGCGCCACTCGTTGCTCGCCGCGAAGCCACCGTTGTCGCTCATGAATATGACTATTGTATTGTCTGCCTCACCATTCGCTTCAATCCAATCGAGCAGGTCGCCGAGACTCTTGTCCATTCCCTCTACAAGCGAGGCGTATGCCGCCTCCTTTTCTCCGAGTCCGCGGTCAAGGTGCTTCTGATAAAAACGCATGTCACGGTCTACCGGTATGTGTACCGCATAGTGCGACATGTACAGAAACCACGGCTGGTTGTATTTTTTCGCCTTATCAAGCGCCTTAATAGCCTCTTGGGTAAGCGCTTCTGTGGCGAAAGTGCCGGTACCCCAGTATTTTTCAAGTCCGGCAATGGCAAAGGGCGAAACCGGTGTGCCATCCTGCCTGTGACCGAAGTTTTTTTCGCTGAGATATGTTGCAAGCCCTCCCGCCGCGCTGCCTGTTATATTGGCCTCGAAACCGAAATGCACGGGGTTTTCTCCCGGAGTGTCAATAGCGCCGAAATGAGCTTTGCCGCAATGGATGGTGTGATAGCCGGCTCCGCGCAGATTCTCCACAAAAGAGCCGCCTACAAATGTATTGTTTATGCCCGGCACCATACTGATGCCGTTGTAGTTCCATTCGGGAGGTGTGGCGACATCCGATTTCTCGTCAGTCGTGCGGTCGCGGTGAAGAGTCCAGTTGGTGACTTTGTGGCGAGCGGCGTTAGCTCCGGTGATAAGACTGCACCGCGACGGCGAGCTAATGGCACTCGCATAAGCCGATGTAAACTTCATGCCGCTTGCCGCAAGCCGTTCCATATTCGGAGTCAGATACTTACGATTGTTGGCTGTGATGCTGTCGGTAAACGGCACAGAAGTATCCTGCCAACCCATATCATCTACCATGAACAAAAGGATATTGGGTCTTTTGTCCTGAGCCGCCGAGTTCAGGGCGCAAGCAGCCAGCGGTAAGGCGAGTAATGGTCCGAGAGCAGTTTTCATCAATAATCGTATTTAAGTTCAAAATGGTCTATCGACAGCACAGAGCCGCTGCCTCCGGTGAAGTAGTCGCCGTACTTGCTGGCGCTTGCCACCACTATGATATATTTCGGTTTTCGCGATGTCGAACGGTAGTCCAGCACTGCCTCGAAGTCTATGAATCCGTTTGTAGCCGAACCGTACTGCACCTGTCCGTAAGCGATTACTCCGGGGTCTTCGGGGTCGAACAGTTTTCGCCGCGACGGATTGGTGCGTATTTCATAGGGTTCGTCCCAGTCGCCGAGGGCACACCATACGATACATGTGTCAGGCTCTCCGAGCATCTTCTCAAACCCAGACGAGTAGTGTGATATAGCCACCGGAGTATATTCTATTCTGCCGGCAATAGCTGTAGGATAATTGCCGAACTGCCTTCCGAAAGCGAGGATGCCGTTTGTGCCTTCAGTAGCCACATAGTCTCCGGAGAACAGATTGCCTGCCGCCAGCTTGCCGAGAATAGACACGCCCACAAATTTCGATTCGAGGCGCGCCCCTTTGTAGCCTGTCGGAGATGACAGGTCTGAAACCGGTGTGGTGTTTGACGGTCCGAGGGTAGTGGCTCCCTTGTTGCCGGTGCCCCAGAACGGAGCGGCACCCTCAGCCCACGGACACCATATTTTGCCGTCGAGCCACCAGTTTTCAAACGAGGAGTTTGGCATCTGCACTGAATTCATTGTAGTAAACTGTTCAGGCAAGGTGAACTCGTCGCCGCTGAACGCGCGTACCTCATAGCCGCTCTCGGCTGCCAGACCGACAAGACGTGCGGAGAAATTACCGCCGTTGCGGCTCACCCATTCCTCCGGAACCGGAGTCCACACATCTACGCCTGACATACGGTACTCGAATCCGGTTGACTTGCCGACCTCTGCGGTGGCATACACCCATGCTACATTTGTCCAGGCATCTACCCGGTCTATATTGACAGCGATGTCTGTCTGTGTAACATCTATGGTCCATACCTGTTCTCTGCCAAACTCGCTGACTGTCACCTGCACCGGAGCAGAGAAATCTACTGTTTTGCCGTTGAGGTCGGGAGACATCACCGATGTGGCGCCGCCGAGTTTTACCGACTCCACTGTAACTGCGTCAAGAGGCAGTTCCATAGGCACTGTAGCCGACACCTTGCGGTTTTCAACATCAATAACCGAGGAGCCGATCTGGTTCGCCACCGTGAAATAGCGTTCTATGTTCTGCTGAGCCGACAAAGTCCACATATAGTCATAGTACAACGCAAAAGTAAGGTCCTGCGGCTGTGTCAGGTCAAGCCCGTTGACAATCATCGCCGTGTCGGGGCATGTTGCGCCGGGCGACAGAGTCAGAGACTTCAGCCTGACGCATGTTATATCGGCTTCCTCGTCAAGAAACAAAGTCACGGTCCGCTCTATGGAGTCAATCGCAGCCGCACGGCTCTGAAATTCCGCCTCGATAGCCACTATGTTTGGCTGGATGTGCGGATATGGGATGTCATTTTTGATACATGAGGTGGCAACTGCAGCCGCCAGCAGGCACAAAACCGGCGCAGCCTTACGCTTTACGCCGCCGAGTATTGAATCAAATGTGTACACCGAGTCCGAAATTGATATTAAACAGATTGAACTTGAAATTTGCGCCGCTGCTTGTGCGCGAGCCTTCGACCACATTGTCGGTCAACTGCTTCTCATGACGCAGACTCACGCCGAACACGCCAAACGACACATTGAAACTTACATTGTCCATTATGAACACGCACAGCCCCGGGCTGAAATTGAGAGCCACAGAGGTTACATTTGTACGTGTATCGCGCAGCTCGCCTCCATAATAGCGCTTGAAACGCGACGACCCGCTGCCGAAACTCAGGTCTATGTCGTTGAACACACCGAAGCGCTTCATTGTGGACAGTCCCACATAAGTGCGGTAGAACACACCTATGGAGTATGAGTTGGAAAAGTAGCTCACATCCTTGAGTGAGAAATTGATATCCTCGTCAATATCCACCGACAGGCTGCCGAGAGACGCCTCGCCTCGTGTGTAGTTGAACTTCAGACCTATGCTCTGGTTGTTGCCGATAAAATAGCCGAACGAAGGCTTTATCGAAAACATCTTGCCCTTGAAATCGAAGTTGGTGATTGCATTCAGCAGCTGGGCATCCTCGGTATTGAACTCGCCGTAGCTCGCCATGAGACCGAACATCCACTGACCTTTGGGTATGAACAGAAAGTTGAACAGCCCGCGGTCATAGCGACCGAAATTGCGCTGCGGCAATATCATGCTCACAGTGTCGTTTCCTACTATCACCATTTTGTCAAGAGGGTCATCGACGGGAAGGCTCTCGAATTCAGAATAAACTGCGAGTGAATCAATCTCCTGCGCCTGAGCGTCTGTAGCGGCAAAACATGCAGCCAGCACCATTATGCCTGTAAAAATCATTTTCTTCATAGGAATCAGAGATAAAAGACGCATCCGAACGATACGGAGAACAGGTTTATTTTAAAATTCGCATGTTTCGAGTTTCGATGAGCGACATATATACGGTCGGTGGTCGATTTTGTGTCGGTGTACCCGAATCCGAGCACCCCTATGTTCACTTCTATGGCGGAATAGTTGTTAAGGAACATGACCATGCCCGGAGTAAGACCGATGTTCAGGCTGAAATTGCGTTCGAACGTACCGGTGAAATCATCGCCGGAACCGTTTGTGAGCTTGCTTTGTCCGCCTCCGAGCTCAACCTGCACTTCATTGAACATGCCGAACCTCATGCCTTTGCCAAGCGATATATAGTTTCGGAAGGTCGCTGTGCCGTAGAAGTTTGAGGTTATGGCATAGAGGTGGTCCGCGTCATACGATGTTTCCGAGTCAAGAATCACCGACCCGCTGTCAAGCCGTGTGCGCGAGCGCGAATAGCCGAATCTGCCGCCGGCTGCCAGGTTGTCCTTGAAACAGTACATCAGCATCGGACTCACCTTGAAAGAATAAGTGTCGCCGTTGATGTTCTCTACAATCAGAAACTGGTAATTGTCCTGATTGCTTTGCGAGTAGTTTACGCTGACACCGGTAATCCACTGCCCTTTAGGGATAAAGGATATTTGTTCCAGCTCACGCTTGAATTGCTCTTGCGCGTCGGCGGTGAAAGACACCGCCGCTATTGCCGCCGAGGCTATCGCTGTTGTTATTGTTCGGAACAGGTTCATTTACTTTTGCTATGTGATAATGTAACGATTGCTGTATATTAATATGAAAACGACAGTTCGTCGACCCACATGGAGCTGCCGGTCGAAGTCGAGGTTTCAGGATTTGCCACAGTAACGGCTGTTGCCGTTTCATGTTTTATGTCGCCGATGTTTGGCGATGCCGCTATCATGACCTTTATCTTTGCCGCCTTGACGCCGAACGAGGCATACTGCAGCGGTACGGAAAATGCTGTGTAGCCGGTTGCCGGTGCCAGCAGCGACTCTCCGCGTGCTATTGTGGAGCCGTCTGCCGACAGCACTTCCACACACGCATAGCCGGCTTCGTCCGCTCCCGGACCTGCCGGTATAAAACGGTAGAATCCGTTGAGCGCAGAGGGTCTTGAGCCAAAGGACACCCCTTCGTCGTAGACCTCCGACATGGTAGACTGGTCGAAACGGTATGAGCCGATAAACAGTTTGCCTACAGCCTTGTACTTTATAGGGGGGACATTACGGCTGTATTTCACATATGGCTGTGACTCCTGGAGATAGTCCTTGATGTCTGCCCCGTTGTTGTCCCACGCCACATTGTCTATCCTCACGGCATAGGATGTGCCGGCATAAGCCTCGTCAAATTCCACAGTGCGTACACTCGGCACTACATACCATGTGTTCAGTTTCTTAGCCTGCAGGTTAAATGTCTTTGAATTTACCGTTGCCCATTTCAGCGGCGTGGTGAAGTTGAACGAAGTGTAGTTCTGCAGATTGAAAATTTCGACAATGTTCTGCGAATAGCGTCCGCCGCTGGGCATATTGCTGTACTTGGTGTATTTCAGATTTACGTCTTCAAAATTGCCGTTTGGCAAACCGGACGCTCTTTCCGTTGTCACGGTTACCACCGGCGACGACTCGCCTATTTCAGGCGATGACATCACGCTGGCGCTGAACCTGTACGTCGTATTCTCCTTCAGTCCCGTTACTGTTATCTGACCTCTGTCTTCGTCACGGTCTATCTGAATGACTCGCGAGCCGTTGGCATATATCTGCACAAGTCCGGTTATCACACCGAGCAGTTCCGGGTCGGAAGGCACTATCTTTATCACGGCTTTCAGCGCGTATGCGTCAACATCTATGGAAAATTCCGGTGACACTCTGTAAAGCTCGAATGTTTCCCTCACCTGCCCGCAGTAAGACAGCCTCGCCGGCTGTGACTCTGTGCCGGCAGGCAATGTGAACGACAGCACATAAGTGTTATCCTCCTCGGCTGCCTCTATGTCTGTGACAGGTATATTTATCCATGCCCTTCCGTCAAACACATCCAGCGTAATGAGCCGCGGGTCTGTGCCGGGACTGCATTCTACCTTGACCGAAGCCTTGTACACCCCGACTACAGGCATGGATATGGAAACGATATTCACATCCGCGTTTCTGAGATTGACAAGCAGCTGTGCGGGTGCCGACTGCTTGCCCTGCCGCGACTCTGCCTGCAAGGCAAAAGCATCGGCAAGTCCGTCGGTGTCTTTAAGATACGGAATAAGGTTTGTATAGTCTACCGTAATAACCTCTCCTCGAGTCACTTTCAAGCCGAGAGCCTCCATTGCGGATATATCTGTAGCCGACAGCAAATCCACCTCCGGAAACCACCCTTTTTCTATAAGCGACGGGGCGGTGGCAGATAGCAGCAGCCTTGACAGCCCTTCGGCATTGACCGACATAGACAGCGGCTCTGTCGGTGTTTCCCCTTCGGTGACACTCACCGGCACCCCGGACTCAAATCCGGAACATGTAATCTCCGGAGCCGGAGCCGCAAGAAAGTCAGGCGACAGACACACAGATATGTCATCGGCGGTAATTCTGTCGTCAAACGACACTGTTACAACCGGGTAGCCATCTGTAGACTTAGACAGCCCCACTTCCGCAACATACCAATGACCCGGTTTTGCATCGGGCAACGTCAGCATGTGTACCCTCGCCTCCGTACCGTCTGACATCTTTACATACAACCCTACTTCTATATTGCCGGGACGGAGATATGCCTTGCGGCTCTCATCCATGCCGTATGTTATAAAGCCGCCGCCGTTACTGTGAAATGTCAGGGCGCATTCGTCAAATTCAGTCGCAAGCTCCCGGTCAAACTCTACCGAAACCATAGTGTTTGCAAGAGTGCATGATACTTCAGGAGTCACAACCTCTCCGTCCTTTACCACACACTCGGCAGCTCCGTAAAAATATGGCACATCAAAACCCTCAAGACGCGCAGACCCATAGTACACCTCTATATTATAGGCACCGGGCAACACCGGCTCATCAGGGTAGTATGCCGACAGCGGATGCCATGTCGCGGAAAATCCGCCGTTCTCCGCAGTAAGGCGCATTGTCATGTCTTCAATAGCAGGAACCTCCTCCAATACATCAGACACTACAACATTTCCAACCGCATACACATCAGCTGAAACCGAGATTTCGGGTAATATTCTACCCGCACCGGTCTGCTCTCCATTTTGTTCTGCCGTGCACGACACGCACATCAAAAGAGCATGAAAAAGGGTAATTATAATAAAGCGAGTCAATCGCATAATCTACTATATATCAAAGCACTGACTTGCCGCAAAAACAGTATGCAACCAGCATTTTCTATTTTGCAGACTTCTAAACGGTTGTAAAGATACGTTTAATTTGCAACAGGCGAGCAAGCCCATTGCTTAAAATAAGTTAAGCAGCTCGGATGTCGAAATTCCTGAGCCAAATAAAAACACCAGGCTGTTTTAACATTTTTCCCCTTCAAAATTTAACATTTGCAAGTTTCCGCCGAGACAATTGGCTCAATATTAGCGAGTTACGATTTTAACATTTACGAGTGTGAAAATTAAGACAACATCCGGCATTTTCGTATCGTAACTTTGCACTCACACAAACACACAAATAACAATCAAACACACATGAGAAAGAAAAAACAAATCAGCCTCCGCATTGAATGGATTGAAACCATCGCCACCCTCATCACATCGTTGCAGCTCGATGTAATGAACGCCGTAATAGCCTATCTGACAGACGGTACCGTAATGAAAATTGACAACATCGACGCCGCCGAGATGTTCATGGGTATCAAGAACGATATTGACGAGCGAGCAGAACAGCGCCGCCGCAAGGCTGCCGAACGCCGCGCCAAAAAAGCGCCTGTGCCGGGCTATCTGCCTGAGAAAGCGCCCGAAAATCTCGAAGAGCTTGTACAGGCTAATGACGTCGTAGCCACAGTAGTGGCGCATGGTAAAAAACCTGTGTTTAGTCAGTGTTTAGATATAACTTCTTACATTTGCAAAAAAGAGTGCGATGGAGAAGAATCCTTACATAGAGTTGGCGGAATGTCTACTTCCGGAAGAAATGAT
>RIBJ01000038.1 GCA_003762715.1 Muribaculaceae bacterium Isolate-104 (HZI)
CCGCTTGGGGAACTCTTTGACAAACCTAACAACAATATTATCAATGAGCTTGATGATTCAAGTGAACCAAATTTGTTTAATTGTTAAACTTATATAAACCGTCCACAATTTTTAGTGGACACACATGGTGACAGATATTTAAAAATGACATAAATCTGTCATGTCTGTCAGTTTCTGTCAGCAGTTTCTGTCATGTCGATTGCCTGAGAAAACAACTTCTAATGTGTTGATGCTGGCTAATTTCGGCAGTAACGCAACTTTTTTGGCATAAGATTTGTTCCTATAGTGATGCCGGAGGAGCGGAAAAGGTTTTTCCGGCACATAAGGCGAAAATTAAACAATCAAATAAATTATTGATATTATGGGAAAAATTATAGGTATTGACTTGGGAACCACAAACTCCTGCGTCGCAGTACTTGAAGGAAATGACCCTGTTGTAATTCCTAACAGCGAGGGTCGCAACACCACTCCCTCTATCGTGGCTTTTGTTGACGGTGGAGAGCGTAAGGTCGGTGACCCGGCAAAACGTCAGGCAATCACCAACCCCAAGCGCACAATCAACTCTATCAAACGTTTCATGGGCGAATCCTGCAGCCAGGTTTCAAACGAAATAGAACGTGTGCCGTACAAAGTTGTGTGCGGAACAAACGACACCCCGCGAGTGGATATAGACGGCAGAGACTACACTCCTCAGGAAATATCGGCTATGATTCTTCAGAAAATGAAGAAAACAGCGGAAGACTATCTTGGACAGAGCGTTACAGAAGCTGTTATAACCGTGCCCGCATACTTTAACGACGCCCAGCGTCAGGCTACAAAAGAAGCCGGCGAAATTGCGGGTCTTACAGTAAAGCGTATCGTAAACGAGCCTACCGCGGCAGCGCTTGCCTATGGTCTTGACAAAACCAACAAAGACCAGAAAATCGCAGTGTTTGACCTCGGTGGCGGCACATTCGATATCTCTATACTTGAGCTTGGCGACGGTGTGTTTGAAGTGAAGTCGACCAACGGTGACACACACCTTGGCGGTGATGACTTTGACCATGTAATAATTGACTGGCTCGCCGACGAGTTCCTCAAGGACGAGGGTGTGGATCTGCGCAAGGATCCCATGGCACTCCAGCGTCTTAAAGAAGCTGCGGAAAAAGCCAAGATTGAGCTGTCAAGCGCAACAAGCACAGAAATCAACCTTCCTTATATAATGCCTGTCGACGGTGTGCCCAAGCACCTCGTGAAAACTCTTACAAGAGCGAAATTCGAACAGCTCGCCGACAAATTGATTCAGGCAACAATCAAGCCCTGCGAACAAGCGCTTAAGGATGCCGGTCTCACCCCGAAAGACATTGACGAAGTGATTCTCGTAGGCGGTTCTACCCGTATACCCGCCATACAGCAGGTTGTGGAAAAATTCTTCGGCAAGGCTCCTTCCAAGGGAGTGAACCCCGATGAAGTTGTTGCCGTAGGCGCAGCCATTCAGGGCGGTGTGCTCTCCGGCGATGTCAAAGATGTGTTGCTGCTCGACGTTGTGCCCCTCAGCGTAGGCATCGAGACCCTCGGCGGTGTCATGACCAAACTGATTGAAGCAAACACAACAATTCCTACCCGCAAGAGCGAGACATTCTCTACAGCCGCAGACAATCAGCCTTCTGTTGAAATCCATGTACTGCAGGGCGAACGTCCCATGGCAAAGGATGACAAGACTCTTGGCAAGTTCCACCTTGACGGAATTGCACCCGCGCCGCGTGGCGTGCCCCAGATTGAGGTGACATTTGAAATCGATGCCAACGGCATACTCAACGTATCTGCAAAAGACAAAGCTACAGGCAAGGAACAGAGCATCCGCATCGAGGCATCAAGCGGTCTTACCGATGCTGAGATACAGCGCATGAAAGATGAGGCAGCTGCAAATGCCGCCGCTGACGCGAAAGAAAAAGAGCGTGCAGACAAAATCAATCAGGCTGATACCCTCATATTCCAGACCGAAAAGCAGCTTTCTGAACTTGGCGACAAGATTCCCGCCGACCTTAAGACCCCCATTGAAACAGCTCTTACAAAACTGAAAGAGGCTCATAAGGCGCAGGATATCGCAGGAATTGATTCTGCCATCAAGGAAATTGAAACAGCATTCGGCGCCGCACAGCAGGCAATCCATAATGCTCAGGCTCAGGCATCGGCTGACCCCGGAGCCGGCACAAATCCCGGTCCTCAGCCCGGTAACGGCGACAATGTGACAGATGTGGACTTCGAGGAAGTGAAGTAATCCTTCAATTCAACGATAACAAAAACGGAGTGTAACCCAACAAGCTACACTCCGTTTTTATTTGCGCCATTCTATTCGAGTACATATTGTCGTAAGTTTTATTAAAGAATTTTTTCTTTAATACAATATTAGTTATTACTTTTGCATCGTCAAAACTCAAAAAATAAATAGTATGGAATCTCGTAAACTGAAAATCAGAGACCTTACCATGCGTGACGGACAGCAGTCGCTGTTTGCAACCCGCATGAGCCAACAGACAATAAACCGCCTGCTGCCTCTATATGAAAACGCAGGTTATTATATTATGGAAGTGTGGGGCGGCGCCGTGCCCGACTCTGTGATGCGTTACCTCGGCGAATCTCCGTGGGACCGTCTGCGCAAGGCATCAGAGGCAATGAAAGGCAAATCTCTGCTCAGCGCCCTGTCACGCGGACGCAATCTGTTCGGATATGTACCTTATCCCGATTCTGTCCTCGAAGGCTTCTATAAAGAAGCCATTGCAAACGGACTCAACGTGATGCGAATCTTTGACGCACTTAACGACATTGACAATGTGCGTCAGAGCATCCGTATGATCAACGAGCTTGGCGGCATTGCCGACGGAGCTGTGTGCTACACAGTAGACCCCAAGGAAGAAACTCCTGCAAAATCAGGCTTCGGCGCTAAACTTAAATCGCTTTTCGGCGGAAAAGCAGCCGCTCCTGAAAAAATATTCACCGATGAATACTTTGTTTCAAAAGCCAAAGAAATGGAGGCTCTCGGTGCGAAGATTATCACTCTGAAAGACATGGCAGGGCTTGTAAGCCCGTCCAAGGCTGCGTCAATAATATCAGCCCTCAAGCGAGAGCTTAAAGTGCCCGTGGATTTCCACACACACTGCACTCCCGGCTATGGACTCGCCTCATCAGTAATGGCTATGATTCACGGAGTTGACATTCTTGACACCAATATCTGGTGGTTCGGCGGTGGTACTGCAGCTCCGGCAATAGAGCTGATATACATTTTCGCTCAGCGTCTGGGTATTGAAGTAGAGGTCAACATGGAGGCTGTCGGAAAAATCCGCAATGAGCTTCTCGGCGCGCGCAAGGAACTCGCTCCGTTTGATCTTGTTGAGGAACGGCCCATTGAATTCGACCCCTTGAATGACACACTGCCGGAAGAAATATCGCGTCACTTTGACGAAGCAATCAGATGCGGCAAGGCAAACGATGAAGAGGGTATGCTTTCTCACTGTCATGCCATAGAGGCTTATTTCCGTTTCCCGAAACCTAACGAGCTTGTCAAAAACGCGGAAGTGCCGGGCGGCATGTACTCAAACATGGTTGCCCAGCTCAAAACCCTCAAGGCGGACGATGTGCTTGACGAGGCAATGGCGCTTATACCCAAAGTGCGTCGCGATGCAGGTCTTGTGCCCCTCGTCACTCCTACAAGCCAGATTGTCGGCAGTCAGGCGGTTGTGCTTGCGCTTGACCGCAAAAAAGGCAATCCCGACTATACCAACAAATCAAACCAGTTCATATCTCTTGTAAAAGGAGAGTACGGAAAGACCCCCGTGCCTGTAAATCCTGAATTCCGCACACAGATTACCGGAGACCCGACCGAACATCCCTATGATGTAACCCAGTACAAGAAGCCCGAAAATCCTGTGCTTGAGGAGTTCGGCGGAGTAAAACTGGCATCCAACAACGAAGAATACCTTTTGCTTGAACTTCTTCCCTCTGTTGCCACAGGATTCCTCCGCAACAAACGCGCAGAAGAGTACGCCGCCGCTCAGGCAGAGGCGGCCAAAAACGCACCTGCCGCAGAGCAGGAGGAGCAGAAACCTCAGGAACCTATAACCGGAGAAGTTCTCAGCGGACCCATGCCCGGCACAATACTTGAGATTTCTGTTAATCCCGGTGACAAAGTCGCAAAAGGTCAGAAACTGCTTGTATATGAATCCATGAAGATGGAAAATGATGTGGAAGCAGAGCATGATGCCGTTGTGAAGAGAATATTTGTAAAGCCCGGCGACCGGTTTGCCGCCGATGCTCCTCTGATTGAGTTTCAGGACTGAAACTTTCCGGTAACATAACAAAAAAACAGGATGTCGAAAACCGGCATCCTGTTTTTCTTTGCTCTGAAAGCTTTTATCCGAGGTTGGGATTGAGCTTGCTCCAGTCTTCGACAGGTGGCAGAACACCCATTGAAATAACCTCGTCACGCAGCTTGCACAAATGCTGATAACTGCGTTCAAGCTCCTGCCGTTCCTCAGGAGTGCCGTTGACAGGGTGTACTGTCACTCCATTCTTGTCGACAGTCGTTTCCATAGCCATCATGATATGGTTGAAAGTACCGTTGTTGACATATGTGCCAACCGGCCAAGTGAACGGTCTTCCACCCATGGCGGCGGCAATCATTTCGATAGATAGATATGCAGGACTCTGGAATGATGACCTGCCGCGCAAATCTATTATGTTTTTACCTCCTTGCACTACACGCAGCCTTATATCTTCCCAAGCCTTTTCAGGAAGAGCATCGGTGCCGATAAGTGCGGCAAGCGGTTTAGACCCTACTGTGCATGTAGACTGGAACACAGCCATCTGTTCACCGTGTCCGCCGTATGTTCTGGCTTTAATCACCTCATCAGGCGCTATATTGAAAAATTTAGCCAGCTCACTGCGCAGACGAGTGGAGTCAAGAGCTGCCAATGTAGACAGTTGAGACGGTTTAAGTCCGGAATAAATAAGAGTGACCAGCCCCGTTATGTCGGCTGGATTGAAAACAACAACAACATGCTTTACATTCGGGCAATATGCCTTAATGTCCTTGCCCAGCTGTTCGGCAATGGCTGCGTTTCCTTTAAGAAGATCCTCACGTGTCATGCCGGCTTTGCGTGCGGCACCGCCTGAGGACACTATGTAGGCGGCATCCTTGAAAGCCTCCTTGATGTCAGAGGTATATGTGAAATTCATTCCATCGAAGCCGCAATGGAACAACTCCTCTGCCACGCCTTCGAGCGCGGGAGCGTATGTGTCGTAAAGACATATATTCGGAGTCAGGCGCATCATCGCTGCAGTCTGTGCCATGTTTGATCCAATCATGCCGGCAGCACCGACAATAACTAATTTTTCATCTGTCAGAAATTTCATGTCAAATAATTTTTAGTGAAGTTTTTTCTACAATAGAAACAATCGCGGCACACAAAGGTTCAGACATTGAGCCGGCTCATATTCGCGTTAAAATCCTTGTTTATCTGTTATAATTTGTATCTTTGTGAAATTATTAAGTACACACAGTATATTTGACGTCATTATGGGTAAGAAGGCACAGTTCGGGTCTAAGATAGGTCTTGTCGCGGCCACAGTGGGTTCTGCGGTAGGGCTTGGCAATGTCTGGCGTTTTCCCGCAGAAGCTCAGGCTAACGGAGGCGCGGCGTTTCTGGTAGTATATATAGCATGTGTTTTTTTGCTCGGCGTACCGGTTATGGTGAGCGAGTTCGCACTCGGACGGGCAGGCAGGAGCGATGCCGTGGGGGCGTTCAAGAATCTCGGCGCGTCAAAACCCTGGTGGGGTGTCGGAGCGCTCGCTGTATGTGCAAGTTACATGATTCTTTGTTTCTATATGGTTGTCGCCGGATGGACAATAGAGTACCTTTGGGCTTCTTTGACCAGAGCACTTTATGACATTGACACCTCGGCATCAATGGAATCATCATTCGCCGGCAAGATGCAGGATATGATTGGAGGCAGCTACCGCCCCCTTGTGGCGACATATATAACTATACTTATAAATATATGTGTGCTTGCGGTAGGGGTTCAGAAAGGAATCGAGCGACTGAGCAACATTCTTATGCCGGTGCTGTTTCTTGTGCTTTTGGTTATGTGCGGAGTGTCGATGTCGCTGGACAAGGCGGCAGAGGGGCTGGCATATTTCCTGAATCCCGATTTCAGTAAAATAACCCCCTCGGTGGTTCTTAACGCTCTTGGACAAGCGTTTTTCTCGCTTAGTCTCGGCATGGGCATTCTGATAACATACTCGTCATACTTTCCCAACTCAACCAAACTGACCAAGACGGCGGTTACAGTCAGCCTGCTGGATTTGCTTGTGGCTATGATGATGGGTATCATAATATTTCCGGCTATTACTTCTTTCGGGCTTCAGGATGCCAACCTTGAAGGCACAACACTTGTATTCGTGACCCTTCCGGAGGTTTTCAATATGATGCCATGGACACGCCTGTGGTCGACATTGTTCTTCCTGCTGCTTACGGTCGCGGCTATAACGAGTACAATATCCATTGCTGAGGTTACAGTCGCTTTTGTATCTGACAGATTCAGGACATCCAGAATAAAAGCATGTCTGATAACGCTGATGCCCTTGTTTGTATTCAGTACAGTGTGTTCGCTGTCGCTTGGTGTATGGTCAGGATTCAGGATTGCGGACATGAACATTTTCAACCTTCTTGACACAGTGGCTACAAACATAATACTGCCTGTGGTGTCTATCGGAGTATGCGTTTATCTCGGTTGGGTTGCTCCGAAAAACATTTTGCAAGACGAGATTTCAAATTACGGCAAAGCGGGTCGGCATCCGGGCTATTTAATCCGTATTATAATCCGCTATATTGCACCTGCACTCATTTCTCTGGTTCTTATAAGCTATTTTCTGAATGTCTGACAAAAGTTTTACTTCAGGAGAAAGACGAGGGCTGATTCTTTTGCTCATAGTGATAACCTCTCTTTTGGGAGTTGCTTTGTTCAACCGCAGCTGCTCGGAAAGAACACCTGTGCATAAACTGTCATCAGAAGCGGTGGCGGCTCATGATTCGAGTGTGGCTGTCATAGACAGTGTTGCCATACCGGAAGCAAAACCGAAAAAGAAGAAAAAAACATCAAAAAACAACCGTCGCCCTGACGGCATAAAGCGCGACTACTTATCCGAGCCCATTCATGAATAAAAACAACAATAACGGACAGCGAGCGCTGTTCACAACGAAAATAGGAGTAATAGCCACAACTGTAGGCTCTGCCGTCGGGCTGGGCAATATATGGCGATTTCCCTATGAGGCAGGCAGTAATGG
The DNA here is from genome assembly GCA_003762715.1 of Muribaculaceae bacterium Isolate-104 (HZI). Classification (GTDB taxonomy): domain Bacteria; phylum Bacteroidota; class Bacteroidia; order Bacteroidales; family Muribaculaceae; genus Paramuribaculum. The sequence goes on from RIBJ01000038.1 coordinate 7,323, forward strand.
CGGCGGCGCTTTCATGCTGTGCTATATACTGTTTATTTTCATAATAGGCATTCCGGTTCTTTGCGCCGAATTCATAATGGGGCGCGGAACCCGCAGCAATATATTCGGCGCATATCGGAAACTTTCTGCCGGCAAATGGTACATAGCCGGGTTTATGGGGATTGTGGCATCGATTACAATAATCAGTTTTTATTCGGTTGTAGCCGGGTGGATATGCGAGTATTTTGTCAGGTCGGTGAGCGGCGAGCTTAATATGGCGACTTCGGTAGAGTATCATAAGGCCTTTGAAGAGTTTTCGACCGGCAACTGGCATCCAGTAATATGGACACTGGTATTTCTGGCATTGAATTTTCTCATATTGATACGGGGCGTGACAAAGGGCATCGAGCGGATGTCCAACATTCTTATGCCGTTGCTGTTTCTTTTGCTTGTGGTATTCTGTATCAACTCTCTGTCGCTTGACAGAGCGGCAGAAGGGCTTGCGTTTCTGTTTCATCCCGATTTCTCGAAAATAACACCGCAGGTGCTGCTTTCGGCAATGGGGCAGGCGTTTTTCTCGTTGAGTCTCGGACTCGGATGTATGACAACCTATGCTTCATATTTCAGCCGGGACACACGTCTTGGACGAGCCGCCGTGACTACAGCAGGGCTTGATACGCTTGTTGCCATTCTTGCGGGCGTTATAGTTTTTCCTGCCGTATTTTCGTTCGGCATGTCTCCTCAGGCGGGTCCTACTCTTGTGTTTGAAGTTCTGCCGGCAATATTTCACAGTCTGCCCGGCGGAGTAGTGTGGTCGTCGTTGTTCTTTTTTCTTCTGATACTTGCTTCGCTCACATCCACCATATCCATGAGTGAGATTTCCATAGTGTTCATGGTTGAGGAACTGAAGATAAAACGCCGCACAGCAACTTTTGTCAATACAGCCATAGCCATGATTCTGGGCTCATTATGTGCGCTGAGCTTCGGAGTGCTTGACAATATGACCATATTTGGAATGACTATATTCAACTTTTTTGATTACCTGTCATCCAACATATTGCTTCCTATAGGCGGTATGATAGCCGCCATATTCGTCGGTTGGGTGGCAGACAAACGCTTTGTCAAAGCCCAGATGACTGATAATGCCGATTCTACTCCGCGGCTATTCCCGCTACTTGTTTTTTGTCTCCGGTTTATAGCGCCGGTAGGCATAGCACTGGTGTTTCTGAACAGCATAGGCATTATATAGTCAGCACCGCGACGAATTCTAATTTTGCTTATCCGCCAATATTGCGTAATTTCGCAAACAAACCACTCAAAAAAATTGCCAGTGAAGCCATTCACATTAAATATAAGAGGCGAGCTGAGAGAATTTACCCGTCCGGTCGTAATGGGGATAATCAACGCTACTCCTGATTCTTTTTACTCCGGTTCAAGAAGAAGCTATTCTGAGATTGCAGCGACAGCAGCCGAAATGACAGAGCACGGAGCCGGTATAATAGACCTCGGAGCTTATTCATCACGCCCCGGCGCTGCGGATGTCAGCGAAAAAGAAGAAATAGAACGGATAAGGCTTGCCATGAAAGAGATTCGTTCGGCAGTGCCGTCGGCATTGGTGTCGGTTGACACATTTCGCAGCGAAGTTGCCAGAATCGCCGTGGAGGAGTGCGGAGCTGACATTATCAATGACATATCGGGAGGAATGCTCGACAAGCTGATGATACAGACGGTAGCATCGCTCAGAGTGCCATATATAATAATGCACATGCGCGGCACTCCGGCAACCATGAGCGGATTGTGCGACTATCCTGAAGGTGTTACCGCCGGAGTTGTCAAAGAGCTGTCTGTGTCGGTCAGCAAGGCTGAGGAGGCAGGCATATGCGACATGATAATAGATCCGGGACTCGGTTTTGCAAAAACAGTAGAGCAGAACTATGAATTGCTGCGCAATACAAAACTGATAGGCGACACATTCAACCTGCCTGTGCTGATAGGGCTTTCAAGAAAATCAATGCTGACAAAACCGCTCGGCATATCCGCAGACGAAGCCCTGCCTGCCACAATCGCCGCAAACACTATTGCCCTTCAGGGCGGTGCGTCCATACTGCGTGTCCATGATGTTGAGGCTGCCAGTCAGTGCGTGGATGTGTATGGACTTTCGTCACAAACCAACTTTTGAAACCATGGACGGATTTGGAATAAGAGATGCTCTTGACATTGCGATAGCCGCGTTGCTGCTTTACTACCTTTACCGCATAATGAAGGAGAGCGGTACTATAAATATATTTTTCGGGGTGCTTGCCTTTATAGTGGTCTGGGTTCTGGCTTCGCAGATTCTGGAGATGAAGCTGATAGGAACTATTCTTGACAAATTCATGAGCATAGGTCTGCTTGTACTCGTAATTTTGTTTCAGGACCAGATTAAGAGGTTTTTGGTGGAACTTGGCGACCATAAACGGTGGCGGTTTCTTAAGAAGTTGTTTCATCACTCCCGCGGTGAGCATGAAGACAATGCCAGACAATATGTGCTGCCGATAGTATATGCCTGCATGAGTATGTCAAAGTCGAAGACCGGTGCCCTGATAGTGATTCAGAACGACATATCGCTTGACAATTACGAGAAGTCGGGAGATATAATCGATGCCCGCATAAACTCGCGGCTGATAGAAAATATATTTTTTAAAAATTCTCCGCTTCATGACGGCGCAATGATTATTGCCGGCGATAAAATAGTATCGGCAGGGTGCATTTTGCCTGTCAGTCATGACCGTAATGTGCCGAGAGCGCTCGGTCTCCGTCATCGCAGTGCTTTGGGAATATCGCAGGCAACAGACGCTTTTGCCATAGTGGTTTCGGAGGAAACCGGAGGCATTTCGGTGGCGCATCGCGGGGTGCTGACCACACGCCTGTCATCTGCCGACCTTGAACAGAGACTGTTTCAGGTGTTTCACCATAAGGAAGGCTGACACACGGCTTCAGGCATGTACCTCTATAATGTCTTCCAGGCGTGTTGTAAACAGTCTTGAAGAATGGTCTTTGCGGGATATTTCTTCCAGCCCGTTTCCCATAGATGCGATTTTTACAGCGTAACTGGAGTGCTGACTGTTGTTGATTGCATCGACAGTGAGCATCAGTTTTGACATCTTTTCCATTTTGGCTATGTCGGAAAAAATATGAGGTTGAGGGGAGTGGGCTATGCGGGATATTGTAATGCCGGCTTTTTTGTAGCCGAGTCCCGGACGGAATATCCTTTTCAGAGCCTTTAGTGCTGCCTTGAGTATTTCAGAAGTGCTGTCAGAGCTTTCAGCAAGAGTTACAGAACAAGAATTGAAGTACAGCGGGGCGTTGTCCCTGAACCTGTTTGTAGCGATAAAAGCTTCAACTTCAAGAGCATGTTCTTTCTGCTCGCGTAGCTTCTTTGCGGCAATTGTCGCAAAGACAGCAAAAGCCTTGTGCAGTTCCTCAAATGTATAGACCTCTTTTGCAAAAGAACGCGAGGATGTGATTGTTTTGTGTTCAGAATCGTTATCCGGCACTATTGACGGAATGCCGTTCAATTCCTTCCATGTTCTTACGCCGGTGATGTTGAAAATAGACTCAATTCGTTCCTGAGGTAGTGATGCTAAATCCATGGCAGTGTTTATGCCATAAATCTGCAAACGCTTGAGCAGCCGTCTCCCTATGCCCCATACATCCCCGACAGGAGTAAGCGTCAGAGCCTTGGCTGTTTTTTCCGGAGTATCTATAACGCATCCGCCGGCATATCCGGGATATTTTTTTGCAAACCGGGATGCTATTTTGGCTAAAGTTCTGGTCGGAGCGAATCCTATTGAAACAGGAATGCCTGTGTCTCGTCTGACTTTGGCTGCCATATAGCGGGCAAGTCCGGCATAATCGTCAGTTTCACTATGGATATTCAAAAAAGCCTCGTCAATGGAATATACTTCTATGTCATCTGACAGCGCCCGTAAAGTTGTCATGACTCTTGCCGACATGTCACCATAAAGACGGTGATTTCCGGAGAAAAACGTCACTCCGGCGGCACTCGCCCTATCTTTTATTTTGAAGAACGGGTCTCCACGTTTGAATCCCAGCGCTTTTGCCTCGTTTGAGAGCGCAACGGCACATCCGTCGTTGTTGCTGAGTACAATTACAGGTTTGTGAGCCAGCTCAGGGCGGAATACCCTTTCACAGCTTACAAAAAAGTTATTGCAGTCGGCAAGCCCTATCATCTATCTGTTTGGTCTGCGGTTTGACTTTATTGTGTACAACACAATACCCCACACGCTGAAATCGTTATTGCCGGTCACTTCTATAGGAGAGTACCGTGGATTTGAAGGCATGAGAAACACCCGATTGTTTCTGGCAAAGCGCAGGCGTTTCAGGGTGAACTCTCCTTCGAGGCAGCATACGGCGAGGTCTCCGTTGCATGGCTCTATGGACTTGTCGATAATCAGTATGTCGCCTTCGTAGATTCCCTCACCACTCATGGAGTCTCCGACAACGCGCCCGTAAAAAGTCGAGGCAGGGTGCTTTATCAAATCCCGGTTCAAGTCGATACTCTCGGAAATATAATCCTGGGCAGGTCTTGGAAATCCCGCCTGTATGCCGTCATCGGCGTATGGCAGCGGCATTTCAGTGCTTATATCGGAATCGTACAACTTAATAGGCATATTTCTAATATAATTAGAGCGAGTTGTTGGTATTTTGCCCACAAAAGTAGTGAAATTGCCATAAATAAGTTGTAAAAATGCCAAATATTTCCGGATAGATTGTGAGGCGTCGGGAAACCCCGGTCTAACGTACATTCAAACGGGCAGATTATAAAATAGATAAAAAATGAGGTAAGTGTTTGTGGATTAAATAATAATGTGTAAATTTGCAAGCCATTACAACAGAGCGCCTTACCAGCGCGAATGTTAAAACTTTGATTATCAGTTAATAAAATAACAAAATGAAAAAAGACATCCATCCTTCCAATTATCGCGAAGTAGTGTTTAAAGACATGTCTAACGATGAAATCTTCATCACCCGTTCTACAATCGCAGCCAAAGAAACAATCGAAGTCGATGGCGTGACATATCCTCTTGTTAAACTTGAAATCACCAGCAGCTCACACCCCTTCTTTACCGGCAAGCAGAAACTCGTTGACACAGCAGGTCGTGTAGACAAGTTCATGAGCCGTTACGGCAACCGTAAGAAAAAATAAGCTGCGGCACAAGAAATATACGGTCAGCCCGGACACCAAATCAGGTGTCCGGGCTGACTTGTCTTGTACCGGAATTACAGAAACAGCTTAAAAATAATTAAAGTTGTTTATAGCGGCAGGTCTGAACTTTGGTTTTGAATGTTTTGACGTTATATTTGCAATAATGAAAAACTTAAACGCAATCCTTAAATGAAAACAAACCTAAGTTCACAAATCAAGCTTGACCGCATTCCGCGCCGCTATTATGACCCGCAGGGCGAAATCGAGCTTGCGGCTCTTACCCGAGAGGAAAAAATTTATACCCGTATATTCGAAACCGCATCCGACGGCAGCGAGTATGTGGCTGAAAACATCGTAAAAAATATAAACCGGTGTGTGGAGGCAAAGGGCAAATGTGTCATTGCACTGGGAGCCGGTACGAGTACCCACAGCGCGTATGCGGCTCTTATAAGAATGCACAAGGAAGGCAAGGTAAGTTTCAAAAATGTCGTTGTCTATTCGCTTGGCGAATTCTTCCCTTTGATTCCGGACGGACCATGCACTTTACGCCGGCTGAAAGAGGTGTTTCTCAACCATGTCGACATAAATTCAGACAATATACATACTTTTGACCCGGATGTAACCAAAGAGGATATGTTTCAGTGCTGCAAGTCGTATGAGCAGCAGATAGCCGATGAGGGAGGGCTGGATCTGGTAGTGTGCGAGATAGCGCAGAGCGGAGCCATAGCCTTCAATGAACCCGGCACGCAGGACACGAGCCGCTGCCGTCTTGTGCTTCTTGGCAACGAGACACGACATAATGTGGCGTCTGACTACAAATGCGAGGATGTGCCCACCACGGCTATCACCCTCGGCATTGCCAATATTCTCGCGGCAGACAGAGTCCTGACCATGGCATGGGGTGAAAATCGTGCGTCGATTGTGAAAAAGACCGTCGAGGAACAGGCAAATGCAAATGTGCCGGCTTCGTATCTTCAGGGACACGCACATGCCAAGGTCGTGGTGGATTTACCTGCGTCAGAGGAGCTGACAAGAATATCCCAGCCTTGGAAAGTGACATCATGCGAGTGGAATGACAAGCTTATACGCCGTGCGATAGTGTGGCTTTGTCAGGCTACCGGGAAGCCGATACTGAAGCTGACCGACAAAGACTACAAGGACTGGGGGCTTGGAGAACTGCTTGCCCTGTTTGGCTCGGCATACAATGTCAATATTAAGATTTTCAACGACTTGCAGCATACAATAACCGGGTGGCCCGGAGGCAAGCCGGATGCCGATGACACATACCGTCCTGAACGCGCCAAGCCGTATCCCAAACGAGTGATAGTGTTTAGCCCGCACCCTGACGACGATGTGATTTCAATGGGTGGCACCCTGAAACGTCTTGTGGATCAGAAGCATGATGTGCATGTTGCATACGAGACTTCCGGAAATATCGCTGTAGGAGACGAAGATATGGTGCGCTATTTCCTTATGATGGACAAGATAGCCCCTATGTTTGGCTTTGACAGCGCGGGATACTCAAAATTATCGCAGGAAGTGCATGATTTCCTGAAGAATAAAAAAGCCGGCGACATGGACTCTGCGGATATTCGCGAGATTAAAACCATGATACGTCAGGCTGAAGCCACGATAGCATGCAATTATATTGGTGTCAAGCCTCAGAACATACATTTCCTACGCCTGCCGTTCTATGAAACCGGAACCATCAAGAAAGGCGATTTGAGCGAACGTGATGTTGATATTGTTAAAAAACTTCTTGAGGAGGTCAAGCCTCATCAGATTTTTGTGGCAGGAGACCTTGCCGACCCGCACGGTACCCACAAGGTGTGCACAGATGCAGTTCTTGCCGCTGTTGACGAACTGAAGGACGAGGCTTGGATGAAAGACTGCCGCATATGGATGTATCGCGGAGCATGGGCGGAATGGGAAATAGACCATATCGAGATGGCTGTGCCTATAAGCCCGGAGGAGCTGCGCTTTAAGCGAAATTCAATTCTCAAGCACCAGAGCCAGATGGAAAACGCTCCGTTCCTGGGCGATGATGACCGATTGTTCTGGCAGCGTGCGGAAGACCGTAACCGAGGCACAGCCAAACTTTATGAGAGTCTCGGTCTCGCGTCATATGAAGCCATCGAGGCATTTGTAGAGTATAAGCCTATTCGTGACTGATACACTCAGGCAAACAACAAAAAATCCGGAAAATATTCCGGATTTTATTGTTTATACACGGCAGGGGTATTATGGCTTCAGATTGTCTATCTCGGACAGCCATATAGCCGATGAAGCGTCACTCGGCATTCGCCAGTCGCCCCTTGGCGACAAGCACACACTGCCCACTTTAGGCCCGTCAGGAAGGCATGACCGTTTGAACTGCTGGGCAAAGAACCGGCGGAAAAATACTCTGAGCCATTTTAGTATAGTGCCTGAGTCAAACGTCCCGGCAAAAGCAGTTTTCGCAAGATAGTAAATTTTAGTGGGCGAGAATCCGAATCGGAGTGTGTAGTATAGGAAGAAGTCGTGCAGGTCGTACGGACCTACAAGGTCTTCAGTCTTCTGTTTTATGTTTCCTTGTTCGTCTGCCGGTATCAGCTCCGGACTTATCGGGGTTGCGATTATGTCTTTAAGTGTCGATTTGAGTTCCGGGGTATCAGCTCTGACGGCAAACCAGTCAACAAGATACCGTACAAGAGTTTTGGGCACTCCTGAATTTATGCCGTACATGGACATATGGTCGCCGTTGTATGTAGCCCAGCCGAGGGCAAGTTCAGACAGGTCGCCGGTGCCAAGCACAATACCGCCTTCGGCATTGGCTATATCCATTATTATCTGTGTCCGTTCGCGTGCCTGACAGTTTTCGTATGTCACATCGTGCACAGCAGGGTCATGCTGTATATCGGCGAAATGCTGGGTTACGGCTGCGGCTATCGGCACTTCGCGTATTGTGACATACAGTTGCCGCATGAGAGCTATAGCGTTGTCGTAAGTGCGGTCGGTGGTGCCGAATCCCGGCATGGTCACTCCGATTATACCTTTGCGGTCAAGTTTCAGCGAGTCAAAAGTGCGCACGGCGACAAGCAGTGCGAGGGTAGAGTCCAAACCGCCTGAGATACCTACCACCAGCTTGCTGCAATGTATAGCAGACAGCCGGGTGGCGAGTGCCGAGGTCTGTATGTTGACTATTTCCGTGCATCTTTCGTCGCGCATGGCATCGTCTGCCGGCACAAACGGCCGTGGGTCGGTTTTCCGCCCCGTCAGACTGTAGCTCATGTCGAAGTCGCATGAGGTTAAGGATGCCTGAGTCTGGCTGAATCCGTTCCTACGCGCACATTCAGCATAAGAGGTGTTGTGGAACCGGTCGCGTCTTAGCGCCTCAATGTCTACATCGGCAATAATATGTTTGCAGTCGGCATCCCAGCGATTGTTGGCCTGTAACAGGGTGCCGTTTTCGGCAATGAATGCCTTTGGCGAGAAAACCAGGTCGGTAGACGATTCTCCAATGCCGGCAGAGGAGTATGCGTAGGCGGATATGCATCTGGCACTCTGTTGAATTACAAGATTACGGGTATATGAATATTTTCCGATAGTGTCGTCTGACGCAGACAGATTGAATATGATCTCCGCTCCTTGTAGCGCAAGCGAGGAGGAGGGGGGGGCCGGAACCCAAAGGTCTTCGCAAATTTCAATGCCTATTTTAGCTCCGTGGCTTTCAAACACCGCGGTCTGGCTTTCGGGAGCCGGCGCAAACCAACGGCGCTCGTAAAATTCGTTGTAGTTTGGCAGATATGATTTTACGACCAGGTCCATGTTCCCGTCATGGACAAATATGCCGCAGTTGGCTATACTGCCGTCCATAGCCACCGGAGCGCCGATAACAAGGTGTATGCCATGAGAGGAACTCCATGCCACAATGCGGTCTACTCCTTCTTTTGCCTTGCGTAGCAGAGTGGCGTTATGAAACAAATCCGCGCAAGTGTAGCCTGTAACACAAAGTTCGGGGAATACGGCAATTTCAACGCCTTTGGAGTCCAAATCTCCGGCTATTTCAAGAATGGAAGCTACATTACTTTCAGTATCAGCAACTTTGACTGAGGGCGTAGCGGCTGCGATGCGAATAAAACCGTTGGTCATAGTGTGTCGGTGTTTTTTGTTTGATGCAAAATTAAAGTATTTAAATTAAACAATATGCCGCTGCCGTTGGTTTCTTATGTATAAAAAGCTATATTTGTGCTACATTTCATTAAACATCATTACATTGCTTAAACAGTCATGACCCTGTCATTAAAATTTTTCAGACATTCGTTATCGGTTGCCTCAGTAATCGCGGTATTGTTTGTGTCCTTGTGTGCGGACAATGCCTATGCCATAGGCAAAGGTGAAAAAAGCCTCGGGTTTAGAGCCGGCTACACATCCTCGAATCAGTCGGCGGTTGCCGGAATGTATTTTCAGTATGCTTTCAGCCGGCATTTCCGTCTGTCGCCGGATGTTGATTACTCTTTCAGGCATAACGGCAATGACGCTCTTTCTATAAATCTAAACGCGCATGTGCCGTTTGGACTCAGCGCAGACAGGTTTGCCATATATCCGCTCGCCGGTCTCAACTATACATCGTGGAATATCCATGAGATAAAAGACATAGAGGATAATAACGATGCCAAAAACCGCGTTGACCGATTGGGCATGAATGTGGGTGCCGGTATTGAATATTACGCGAAGCCGTCACTTAAACTTGCTTTTGAAGGTAAATACCGTTGGACAAAAGATTATGACTCAGGGGTGTTTACCGTGTCAATAGGTTATATATTCTAAACTATTTGTGCAATGGCAGCCGTTATTTCGGTAATAATGCCTTTTCATAATAGCGAAACAACGCTTGGCGCGGCTATAGAATCGTTGATTTCGCAGAATGTATCAGACAGATGCGAGTTTATTTTTGTAAATGACGGCAGTAATGACCATAGTGTCGAGGTTCTTGACTACTACTTTGTATTAAACCCTGATTTTGAGAAGCGTAGTATTCTGCTAAATTGTCCTTTCCGTCAGGGTGCGGCAGCAGCAATGGCTTTGGGGCTAAGAAATGCCAGTGGAACGTATATTGCCCGTATCGATGCGGATGACGAGTATCTGTCGGGGGCGTTATATGAACTGCTTTCAACGGCAGAAAGCAGTGGTGCAGACGTAGTTGCCGGCGGTATCGTCAAAAAATCGCCTGGCAGAAGAGACAGGTTGCTGACTATAAAGGATTTTGCCGGCGATTTAAATTCAATGCCGATGACTGTCGCATACTTTAGTCTGGGGAATAAGTTGATACGGCGGGAATTGATTGTGAACAATGATTTGTATCCGGTCAAAGGCATAGATTGTTGGGAAGATGTCAGTATGACGGCAAGAGCTTACGCTTTGTCTCGTAAAACAGTATTGACAGACAAGCCGGTGTACCGGTATTATTCAGACCCCGCTAAGCCCTCTTTGTCAAAATCGCACCGGGATCTGGTGCTCCGCCAAAGGCTTATGTGCGCTCTGTTGCTTGAAAAATGGTTTACCGGCAGGCATCTGGATGTTAAGTACTCTTTATTTTTGCTTAATATGAAGTTTCATGCAAAAATTAAGTTGCTGAGAGGCAAGGATTGCGATGTTGTCAAATGGAGGGAAACGTATCCGGAGGTCAATTCAGCCATAATGACCCTGAAACAGAACAGTATGCAGGTAAGACTTGCTTTTTGGCTTGTTGATATTTTGCCTTCCGGCATTGCAGAATTTTTTTGCCGTGTGGTAAGCCGTATAGTGGGCGGATGAACTTAGAAATCCAGTGTCAGCTTTAGATTGAGCATTCTGCGTGTGAGATAGTTAGGCACGGCATACTCAATGTTGTTCACATCGCTTACCCAATAGTAGTTGCCTACATTTGAAATGTCAAAGAGGTTGAAACAGTCTACTCCTATCCATGCGCTTTTTATCCATGGGAGTATTCTGGCGGAGCGGTTTTCTGTCAACAGTCCGTAGGCGGCTCCGATGTCCACTCGTTTGTATGGTGGAGTGCGGAAGTATCCTTTGTCGCGAGTACTGTGCGGCGAGCTTTGTGGCAACCCGTCCATGAAAATTCCGCGAAGACTTACTTTCAGTCCGGGTATTTTCGGGAAAAAATCAGTAAAGAACAACGAAATGTTGTACCTTCTGTCATTTGGACCGGGTACTGATACACCTCTCAGTTTCTCTTTGGAGTCAAGCACGCCTATGCTTAGCCAGGAGTCACTGCCCGGAACAAACTGTCCGAACAGTTTAAAGTCAAGTCCGGCGATGTGACCTTTGCTTTCGTTTATTCCCGAATATGTGATTTTCAGGTTGTTTATTTCGTAAGGTATCACATTGGCAAGGGCTTTGTAGTACGCCTCGGCAGATAGTTTAAACGGGCGCCCCAATGCCTTGAACGTGAAATCGGAACCAAAGATGAATTGCAGACTTCGTTGAGACCGGATATTCTTGTTGAGTTCTATAACGTATTCTCCAGAAGATATTTCGGTTGCTTTTCGAATCTCCTTGAAGAAGGGTGTCTGGTGATAAAGTCCAGTTGAGAATCTGAATGCCCATCGGGTGTTTGCAGAGGGCACATAGCCTATCTGCAAACGAGGGCTTACTATAAACTCGTTGTTAAACCCGGTATAAGTAGCCCGTATTCCCGCACTTGCGTTTATGTATCCGAAATCTCCCGACAGTCTCAGGTTGTCTTGAATATATGCGGAAGTCTGCAAGGTATTCAAAGAGTTGTCTGATTTTGACGAGTAGAATACCGAAAGAATGTCGGGGAGTAGCGGCAGGGAGTATCCGGCGGAGTCGCGTTGTTCCCATTCGCTTGATTTTTCCTCCATTCTGAGACTTTTGATGGCTATGCCATAGGTGAGCGAGTGAGATTTGATAGCGGTGATTCCACGCATCGCCGCATTGATTATATGTGATTTAAGCCTGTTTCGGGCATGGTCTCTATATCTTCCGACTCCTAATTCTCCTCCGATAGTGCCACCGGAGGTGCCTGCCTGGTCAAGCCAGTATTCACCGGCTATGTCGTATGCCACAAGTTCATCTCCTCCATAGGCTGATACCTGTAAAGATACGGTGGAATTTCGCGCCGGACTCCAGTCAAGTCCTATGCCGCCGAACAATGTGGTGAATCTGTCTTTTTCATGACCGTCGAAGTAGACTTTGAACCGTTTTGCATCGTTTAGTGTGCCGAAGTTGGTTTCTCGGTCTGTAGGCTTGAAACGGTAGTTTGCGATATTCACATCTCCAAGTAGTGTGATTTTAAATTTTTCAGTCGGATTTACCACAATGTAAGACTGCCAGTCAAAAAAATCAGGGTCATACTCGCCTTTGGTGTCAGTAGTTGACAGAATAGATGAGTTTTTTCTATAGCGTACTCCGTGGAGCTGTGCGAATTTTCTGTTTCCGGAACCCAAAGCCGCTTCCGCACCCATGAAACTCATGGAGAGCATACCTTCTGTCGATTGCGGTCTTCTATATGTGACATCAAGAACCGAAGACATACGGTCGGTGTATTGCGCGCCGAAACCGCCGGTTGAAAATTCCACCGATTTTGTCATTTCGGGATTCAGTATACTGAGTCCCTCCTGAGCCGAAGAGCTGATCAGTTGCGGACGTGTTATTTCAAAACCGTTAAGATACACTGCATTTTCATCATAAGACCCGCCACGCACGGAGTATTGACCGGATAGCTCTGTAGCGCCGGCAACTCCGGGCATGGTAGCGAGCATGGACTCGATGCTGCCGCCTGTTGGGTCGGCTCCACGGCGTTTGTAATCATGCACGCCCATGCTTTCCATGGCTCCGGTGCGTTTCCTGACATCTACCACCTCTACCTCTTCCAGCTCTTTCTCGGCAGGAGTTAGGCGCATGTTTATAATCAGTTCGCCGTGAGGCTCTATGATTTTGCGAGATCGAGGCTGGTAGCTTATACAACTGTATGTTACTGTAACTGTGTCAGATACACTACAGACTATAATGTACTCACCATTTGCTTTTGTCATGGTTCCGGCGAATCCCGGCGATACTTTTACGGTAGCTCCCTCAATGGCATCGCCGTTCTGGTCGGTGACGCGCCCGCGTATAGTGAAATTTTCAGCGACAGCCGCGAAGCAACACACCGCAACCATACATACAGATAATATGTGACGTAAATGAGGCATCACATATAAAACGGAGGAGTATATATAAAATTGTGTGTGACTAAAAATGAAATCTTGTACGCGCAAAATAATCACGGTCGGAAGCAAGGCGTACCACTCCAAATGAAACGGCACACACAATCAGCACCGGAAGAAAAAGGTTGTAGCACCCGGTCATCTCTACAGTGAGGAAAAGAGCCATGAAAGGTGCGCGTATAGCGCCTGCCATTACTCCTCCCATAGCTGAGAATACGCAAATTTCCACCGGTATTTTGCATCCCGGAAATAGATAATTTGCGCTTGCTGCGAAAAGTAATCCTGCAATACTTCCGGCAAACAGGGTTGGAGCGAAGTCTCCGGCTACACCTCCGGCACTGTTGGAGGCTGAGGCTGCGAAGCTCTTTAAAATAAGGATGCCACAACAGGCAGCAATCAAAGTGAAGCCATTGACCGGAGCATCGCAGAGTATTGATTGTGCGGTTAACACAGCGCTGTTTCCAGCCAATAGTTCTGTTATGATTCCGTAGCCTTCGCCATATAGAGATGGAAAAAGAAAAAGAGATACTCCGAGAACCAGCCCTCCGGCGATGTTCTTTAGCCAAGGATTGGCTATTTTGCCATAAACATTTTCCATGCACTTCATTATACCGGAGTAATAAAGAGAATACAGTCCGCAGAATAATCCGAGGCATATATATATAGGTGTAGAGGACGGGTTAAAAACATGAGCTCCGTTAAAGGCGAGGTCAATGCTACATCCGGACAATACGAAAGCCGTCATTGCCGCGGTTATTGTCGAGGCAAGCAGTGTTATTACAGATAAAGTAGACAGTTCCAGCCTCATAACCTCCAGTGTGAATAGAAACCCGCCCATTGGCGATTTGAAAATGCCGGCGATACCCGCTCCGGCACCACATCCAATCATAAGAAGCATCATGCTTTGTGGCAATCCGAATATACGCGCGGCGTTGCTGCCGATAGCGGCTCCGGTTGTGGCGATAGGACCTTCCGAGCCGGCGGAGCCTCCAAATCCAAGAGTAAAAGAGCTCGCAATCATGGGAGCAATTATTACTCTTGACTTGATGTCATACAAGTGTTTTTTGATTTTTAAAAGTATTTTGTCAATTCCATGAGTAATGTCAAGTTTCACTACATATCTCACAAAAATACCCGTAATTATAATTCCGGCAACAGGCAGTGCAATGTATTGCCAGTGAACACCGGCGGCGGTAATGCCTTTTTGTGCGAATAACGTTATTGACTTTATCATCATCTTCAAAACCCAGGCGCAAAATCCGGTGACCAGACCTATTATTACTGCCAGTACAGGCGCAAAAAAGGAGTCGCGCAGGTAACGCCTGCGCCATGCGGCAATCCGGGTCGCTCCAATTTTATGATGATTAGCAGATACCTGTCCCACGGTGTGTAGTTGAAACTATCGTTTCTATATCAACATGCGTGGTCGGGTACAGGTTCGGTTGCTGGAGTGCTAATTGATTGTGCCGGCAGCAGACTTGCTCCAGAAGCGGCAATATTGGCGAATGCCGCATTCAAGGCACTCCGGTTTGCGAGATTTGCACACATATCTGCCATGAAGAATGAGCCAATGGTGAGCTCTGGCAATCAAATCTTCCGGAATATGCTTTACGAGTGTTTTTTCAGTAGTTACAGGATTTTTGCTACCTGTAGTGAGTCCGATGCGTTCGCTTACTCTGAAAACGTGTGTGTCAACAGCCATAGCTGCTTTGTCGAATACTACGGACAATATAACGTTAGCTGTCTTACGCCCGACTCCCGGCAGTTTTAGCAGGGAGTCGATGTCTGACGGTACTTGAGAGGCAAAATCGCTTACCAGCATTTTTGCCATGCCAAGCAGCGATTTTGCCTTGTTGTTCGGGTATGAAACCGATTTTATAAAATTGAAAATTTCGTTTTCGCTTGCCTGAGACATCGCTTCCGGGGTGGGAAACGCTTCAAGAAGGGCTGGCGTAATCATGTTCACTCTCTTATCGGTGCACTGTGCTGACAGAATCACAGCAACAAGCAGCTCGAAAGGGTTGGAGTAGTTGAGTTCCGTGCGGGGATCGGGCATGGTTTGTCTAAACCATTCGATAATTCCTTTATAGCGCTCTTCTACTGTCATCGGCAGGGGGTGTGTCAATGGGCGGATGTGAACTCTTCAAGGAAGCGTTTGTCGTTTTCAGAGAACATGCGCAGGTCTTTGACCTGATATTTGAGATTTGTAATACGTTCTATTCCCATGCCGAGTGCGAATCCGCTGTATTTGCTGCTGTCAATGCCGCAAGCATCAAGCACATTCGGGTCTACCATGCCGCAGCCAAGAATTTCAACCCAGCCGGTGTGTTTGCAGAACGAGCAGCCCTTGCCTCCGCATAGGTTGCAGGATATATCCATCTCCGCAGATGGCTCGGTAAACGGGAAATAGCTTGGTCTCAGTCGTATGCGAGTGTCCGGACCGAACATCTCCTGAGCGAAATACATGAGGGTCTGTCTTAAATCCGCATATGACACATTTGTGTCAACATACAGTGCTTCGACCTGATGGAAGAAGCAGTGGGCGCGGGCGGAAATAGCTTCGTTGCGATATACTCTGCCCGGGCAAATTATGCGGATTGGCGGTTGGGTGTGTTCCATTACGCGGGCCTGAACCGAGGAGGTATGGGTTCTTAGAAGAACATCCGGATTTCTTCCGATAAAGAATGTGTCCTGCATGTCGCGGGCAGGATGATCTTCTGCGAAATTCAGTGCGGAAAAAACATGCCAGTCATCTTCTATCTCGGGACCTTCGGCAATAGTGAATCCGAGTCGTCCGAATATATCCGTAATTTCGTTTCTGACCAAAGTAATCGGGTGGCGCGAGCCGAGAGGCATCGGCGCTGCCGTGCGGGAAAGGTCTATTCCGGCAACGGATTCATCCGGAGCAACCGAAGCTGCCTCTTTCAGGGCATTGATTTTGTCGGCTGCAAGGTTTTTCAGTGCGTTAAGCGGTTGTCCGAGCGCTCTTTTCTGGTCGGAGTCCAGATTTTTGAAATCGTTGAAAAGAGCGGTAATCACGCCTTTTTTTCCAAGATATTTAATGCGCAGTGCTTCAGCTGCCTGCGTGTCATGTGCTGTCAAAGAATTGATTTCCTCGGTGAGGTTGTTAATCAGATCAATCATACTCTGCTGTGGTTTATATCATGTGCAAAATTAATAAAAAATATAGACAAAGACCGCTAAAGGTGTCAAATATTAGTAATTCTTAGAATTGTTGTAACTTTGCAGGCGCTATGGTAAAAGAATATTTGAACACCGACGGTATCGCCGCGCTTTCTGACGCATGGGACAGAGAGCATCTTTGGCATCCATATACTTCTACAATCGATCCTTTGCCGACTTACAAGGTAAGCCATGCCGAAGGGGTAAGAATATATCTGACAGACGGAACTGAGCTCATAGACGGCATGTCGTCATGGTGGGCTTGTATTCACGGCTATAATAATAAGGTGTTGAATGAGGCAGTCAGGAGCCAGCTGGGCAAAATGAGCCATGTGATGTTTGGCGGTCTCACTCACGAACCGGCAATCGAGCTTGGTAAGCTTTTGCTCGAAATGGCGCCTCCGGGCATGAATAATGTTTTTTATGCAGACAGCGGTTCTGTTGCTGTAGAAGTGGCAATGAAGATGGCAGTACAGGCAATGATTGCGAAAAGCGGGTCGCATAAAAAGACAAATTTCGTAACAATCAGACGTGGCTACCACGGAGATACATGGAATGCCATGAGCGTTTGTGACCCTGTTACCGGAATGCACGGAGCTTTTGGCAGCGCGTTGCCGATACGCTATTTTGTCGAGTGTCCTTCGGTAAAATATGGCGAGGAATGGAATCCTGCCGCTATGGATGAACTTGAAAAAACTCTTAAAGAACATAGCGATGACATAGCGGCTCTTATATTGGAGCCGGTGGTGCAGGGAGCCGGTGGCATGAGGTTTTATCATCCGCAGTATCTTGTCGAGGCGCGGCGTCTGTGTGACGAGTACGGCATATATCTTATCTTTGATGAAATAGCTACCGGCTTTTGGAGAACAGGCAAGATGTTCGCATGGGAACATGCCGGAGTGGCACCGGATATAATGTGCATAGGCAAAGGTCTTACTGCCGGATACATGACCATGAGCGCGGTTTTGACAACCAAGGATGTGGCAGATACAATTTCGCGAGGAGAAGCCGGGGTGCTCATGCACGGGCCGACATTCATGGGCAATCCGTTGTCGTGTGCCGTAGCTGTGGCTTCTATAAAGCTGCTCAAATCGCAGGACATGGCGGCGAGGCTTTCGCATATTGAATCAGTCATAAAGCGATATATGGCACCGGCGGCAACGATGCCGGGAGTCGCAGAAGTGCGGGTTCTTGGCAGTATAGGAGTGATAGAGATGCTGCATACGGTAGATGTGGGCAAGTTTCAGCGAATATGTGTAGAGAATGGCATTTGGGTCAGACCTTTCGGTAAAAACGTGTATATAATGCCTCCTTATATCATGTCGGACGAAGACCTTGTGCGTCTTATATACTCAACATTGAAGATTGTAAGATGTATCGCATAAAAAAAGAGCTGGACAAGCTCGGAGCGCAGGGAAACCGGCGGTATATACCTTCGGGAGGGTCTGAATTGATAGACTTTTCCACTAATGATTATTTGGGAATAGGCGAGGATGTCGCCTTGCGCCGGTCGTTTATGGCGCAGCCGGAAATAGAGCGGCTTTCCTTTACATCAAGTGCGTCGCGATTGCTTGCGTCGCATCAGAATGAGTATTTGGCACTTGAAGCCCTGCTTGCGGGGCTATATGGTCGTCCGTGCCTGTTGTTTAACAGTGGCTATCATGCGAATACGGGGCTGATTTCGGCTCTTGCAGACAAGGATACGCTTATTGTCGCGGACAAACTCGTGCATGCGAGCATTATAGACGGCTATAAGCTTGGCGATGCCGAGCTTGCACGCTTCCGTCACAATGACATAAATCATCTTGAACGAATATTGTCGGCGAAAGCCGGGAGTTTCAGCCGCGTGCTGATAGTTGTGGAATCGGTCTACAGTATGGACGGCGACATAGCTCCTTTAGAGGACCTTGCCGCTATCAAACGCCGTTACTCCAATGCAATGCTTTATGTTGACGAGGCGCATGCTTTTGGCGCAATGGGCGAGCGGGGGCTCGGACTGGTGGCTGACAGCCCTATTGCAGCAGATGTGGATATTCTCGTAGGCACATTTGGCAAGGCTGCCGCATCGCAGGGAGCATTTGCTGTAATGGATGAATGCCTGAAAGACTATGCTATAAACCGCGCCCGCAGTTTTATATTTTCCACAGCCATACCTCCGGTAAATTGTGCCTGGACAAGATTTATAGTAGAGAAAATCCCTGATATGAATGGTGCCAGGAAGCATCTGAAACTATTGTCACAAAGGCTATATGACAGCCTGAAGGAGGATGTTGGAAACTCAGTGGCGACTCCGACTCACATATTGCCGGTGATTATAGGTGATGCCAGACGGGTTGTGCAGATTTCTCGGGATTTGCTTGAAAGAGGAGTAAAGGTTCTGCCGATTAGAACTCCGACAGTTCCACCGCACACCGAACGGTTGCGAATCAGCCTGTCGGCAAAAATGCGATTCTCCTATGTGGATTTGCTGTCAGCTGTATTAAATTCATTGCTATGATTTGCGAATTTATATCTCGATCGGAATCCAAAAGGCTGATAATGCTTTTTGCCGGCTGGGCTATGGACGGCAATATTTTCGACGGACTCAGTCATGACGGCTATGATATGCTTGCGGTGTGGGATTACAATGACGAGTGTCTGGAAGCGGATTTAAGCGGCTACGATGAAATATGCATACTGGCATGGAGCTACGGAGTGTATTTTGCGGGCAGATTCATAGAGAAAAACAAATCATTGCCGTTCACTGCAAAAGTAGCGGTTAACGGTACGATGTGTCCGATCGATTCTACGTACGGTATTACGCCGGAGATTTTCAATGCAACAATTGCCGCGCTGAGTCCAAACAGTCTGTTGAAATTTTATAGGCGTATGTGCGGTGGAGCCGAGCGCTATTGCCAGATAGCGCAAAAATTGCAGAACCGCCCGTTTGAGTCTGTGAAATCCGAGCTTGAAAATATCCGGAACACATATGTTGCAGACGGAATGCCTGAAGCAGATTGGGACTACGCTTTTGTTTCGCGCAATGACCTTATATATCCGCCGCAGGCTCAATTGGCCTTCTGGAGAAATAAAGTTGAAATCATTGAAATAGAATGTCACCATTATCCGGACTTTAAAAGAATTGTCAGCAGGGCGTTCATACTGAAAGGCGGGGTGGTTGAGGCATTCAGCCGTTCAGCTGATACATATGAAGAGAATGCTCAAGCTCAATATGTTGTAGCGCAGACGCTTGCTGATAAAATTGCAGGTTGTGGCAGGTTGCGGGGCACGGTATGGGAAATAGGACCCGGTTCAGGATTTCTTAGCCGTCGCATTGCCGAAGATTCCGGTATTTCCGAGCTGACCTTGATAGATGTGTCTCCAATCAGTGACAATCTGCCGGGCGAGCATGTGATAGCCGATGCCGAGACAATGATAATCAATCAGGCATCGGAGAGCGTCGATGCCATTGTGTCATCATCGGCGGTGCAGTGGTTTAATTCGTTAAAGACATTCTTTTGTCAGGCTCACCGCGTGCTTGCTCCCGGAGGTCTGCTCGCAGTAGCAGTGTACGGCAACAGAACATTTAATGAGCTTGAAGGGTTGGTGTCTCCGTCAAGAGTCTTTACCACAACCGCATTGAAGCGCTATGTGGAGCCGCTGTTTGATATTCTGGACATAGAAGAGACCGCAATAAATCAGAAGTTTAACTCGCCTATGGAAGTGCTCAGACACTTCAGGCTTACCGGAGTGGCACCCGCAGCCACGTCCATGGAATCGGTGGCTGTCGCCAAACAAGTTGTGCGAAACAATGTTACAACTTTGACATACAACCCTATATTCCTTTTGCTTACAAAGAAAAAATTGTAATTTTGTAGTTTGTTAGCACTATAGGCATCGTAAAGAAATGACATTCAGAATAAAGACCCTATACAAGTTCATGCTGAGCAGCTTTGTGCCGCTGTTTGCCATGACATTCTTTATTTGTCTGTTTATTGTGCTCATGCAGTTTTTGTGGCGCTATATAGACGACCTTGTGGGAAAGGGTCTAAGCGTTGATGTTGTCGCCGAACTGTTTTTCTATGCGGCACTGTCACTGGTTCCGATGGCTCTGCCGCTGGCAATACTTCTGGCTTCGCTCATGACATTCGGAAATTTGGGTGAGCGGTTTGAACTGACTGCAATGAAAGCCTCCGGAGTGTCGCTGATAAAATCCATGCGCCCGCTGACCGCATTGCTGATTTTGATAGCAATCGGTGCGTTCTTTTTCCAGAACAATGTTTTGCCTGTGGCGCAGACAAAAATGTTTACACTGCTTTTTTCCGTAAAGCAGAAATCGCCGGAACTTGAAATACCCGAAGGCGTATTCTACGACCAGATTCCGGGATACAATCTGTTTGTACAGTCTAAGAACCGCGATAACGGAACATTGTACGACCTAATGATTTATGATTACAGCAAGGGCTTTGAGAACGCGGGAGTAATACTTGCGGATTCAGGAACTTTGGCTATGACAGAGGATAAGACCCACCTTGTGCTGAATCTATACAACGGAGAGTCATTTGACAATCTCAAGGAGGCGGCTACTGCAACGGCAAATGTACCGTATCGCCGTGAATCTTTTCTGGATAAAAGAATATATCTGAAATTTGATGCCAACTTCAACCGTATGGAGGAGGATGGAATGCGCAACCAGTATGTCGGCAAGAACATAGCTGAGTTGAAACAGACCATTGATTCGGTCAACCTAAGAGTTGACAGCGTTGGCAGCAGCTATGCACGTCTTGTGGCGGACCGCCAGTATCTTAATGTAGGCAACTATAAAGTGATTCTTGACAATGAAGGCAAGAAGCATAGAGTGCCGAATGTGGTGGATATGAAAAGTCCTGTAAATGTGGACTCTGTGTTCCGGGGAAAATCATCGGCAGATAAGCTGAATTATCTGGACAAGGCGCTGAATCAGCTGAGGAGGCAGAAACAGGACTATGAATTCAAGGGACTGACTCTCGCTGATGACAGAAAGACAATAATAAGACACGGTATAGAGATGCATAAGAAATTTACTCTTTCAATAGCATGTCTTGTGTTCTTTTTTATAGGAGCCCCCCTTGGGGCTATCATACGCAAGGGCGGTCTCGGCATGCCCCTTGTTATATCGGTGTTGCTGTTTATTGTCTATTACATTATCGACAACACAGGAAATAAAATGGCGCGTGACGCCCGCATAGAGGTGTGGGAAGGCATGTGGATGAGTACAGCTATTTTGCTGCCGTTGGGGATATTTGTGACTTATAAGGCTGTAAACGACTCAGCGGTATTCAACAAGGACGCATATCTTAACTTCTTCAGAAAACTTACAGGTCGCAATCAGGTGCGTCATGTGGAAATGAAAGAAGTGATAATAGAGGAGGTTGTCGACAGCGAGGCTTTGGCTAAACTCGCAAATCTGGATAAGGAAGCCGGCAGTTTCCTTGATTCCTTTCCGGCGAGAATCGGCTATTTTGAGTATTGGCAGAAAGGCTGTGATATAGAGCGGCTCCACTCTCTGGCAAAGACGGAAGAGCTGACGGTAGACTATCTGTCCAATTCAAGAGACAAACTCGTTATAAACAAACTGATGGATTTGCCGATCTTGCGTAGCCTCTGGCTTTACCGTCCGGCTCCCAAAAAGTGGATAGGATGTATTGCGATTGCTGTATTTCCCATTGGATTGACATGCTATTTGATTGGCGCAAAGGCTTTACGCTCTCTTCGTAAAGAAGTGGAGACTATAATAAAAGTTGATAAGGAATTGACAACATTGATTAATAGAAACAAAAATACGATATGACTGACAACAAAGCAATAAAATTAGACAGCATAGAAGAGGCTATTGCAGATTTCCGTGAAGGCAAGTTTGTCATTGTGGTAGATGACGAAGACCGGGAAAATGAGGGTGACCTTATTATGGCTGCGGAAAAAGTAACAACCGAACATGTCAATTTTATGGTGACCAATGCCCGAGGCGAACTTTGCGCTCCTCTGACAATATCAAGATGCCGGGAACTCCGGCTTGAGCATCAGGTGCAGGACAATACCTCAATGCTTGGAACACCGTTTACTGTCACGGTAGACAAACTCGAAGGCTGCTCCACAGGTGTGTCTGCGGCAGACAGAGCCGCCACAATCCGGGCCCTTGCCGATCCGGCGTCTGTACCGTCAACATTCGGGCGCCCCGGGCATGTGCACCCCCTGTATGCTCAGGACGAAGGTGTGCTGCGTAGACCCGGGCACACAGAGGCCGGTATTGATTTGGCTCGTTTGTCCGGGCTGTATCCGGCGGCAACGCTGATTGAAATACTTAACGAGGACGGTACTATGGCGCGTTTGCCCCAACTGCGTAAAAAGGCTGATGAATGGGGACTCAAACTGGTGTCAATACGCGACCTTATAGCATACCGGCTCAGAACAGAATCGACTGTGGAAGAAGGCGTGGAGGTAGATATGCCCACCTCGTACGGACACTTCAGGCTGATACCTTTCAGAGACAAGATTTCCGGTCTGGAACATATTGCGCTGATAAAAGGTGATGTCGCGAATGGAGAGCCGGTGCTTGTGCGAGTGCATTCCTCTTGTGCGACAGGCGACATTTTCGGCTCGCAGCGATGTGACTGTGGTGATCAGCTGCATAAAGCCATGGAAATGGTAGAGAAAGAGGGCAGAGGAGTTGTGCTGTATCTGAGCCAGGAAGGTCGAGGTATCGGTCTTATGGACAAAATACGGGCTTACAAACTACAGGAAGAGGGGCTTGACACAGTAGATGCCAATCTGCACCTGGGTCACCGCGCTGATGAAAGAGACTACGGAGTGGGTGCACAGATACTTCACAAACTTGGCGTGAGAGAAATGAAGCTGATGACTAACAATCCCGTTAAACGCATAGGGCTTGAGGGATATGGACTGAAAGTTGTGGAGAATGTGCCCATAGAAGTATCTCCTAATGTGTACAACCGATTCTATATGCATACTAAAAAGGAGCGGATGGGACATATCCTTGATCAAGTAGACTGAAAACAGCACAATCAAAAATGCGAAATATAGTAGTAAAAGCTGTATTCATAATATTGGCGGGTCTGCTGTCATCATGTGCTTCATCGGCACCGGATGAGTCGGAAGCCGTAAATAATGTGCTTGACAAGGCCGGTCACAACCGCGGAGAACTTGAAAAAGTACTCCGCCACTATTCTGATGACTCATTGAAACTTGCCGCCGCGCGATGGCTTATTGTCAATATGCCTGGGCATTACAGCTTTGACGGACCGCAGGTTGATATGCTTGATTCTATATTTCGTCCTCTAAAGAGCTATGCGGTAAATTTTTCGCTTGATCCGGAAGTAGTCGAACGTTGGAATTCACAATCGTTTGCTGATTTTACAAGAAAAGACCATGTCAGGTACATAAAAGCGGATATGCTGATCAGGAATATTGACATGGCATTTCAGGAATGGCAAAACCGGAAGTGGAACCATAATCTTACTTTTGACGAATTTTGCGAACTGCTGCTGCCGTATACTCTCGGCGATGCAAGGTTATCTGACTGGAGAACAGAATATGCCTCGCACTACAGACCAAAACTTGATTCAGCTTATTCAGGAGACGATGTTGTGGAGGCGGCCTCGGTATTGTTACGCATAATTCAGTCTGAGGGTTGGATATATAATGCCCAGCTAATAACTCCACACCTTGACCCCTCGCTTCTGCTGGATGTCAGAATCGGGTATAACAGAGATTTTATTGACATGCTCGTATATGCAATGAGAGCATGTGGCATACCGGTGGCTATAGATCAGTTGCTGATTTCTCCGGACAACAAAAACAGTCACAAATGGATTGTAGTCAAGGATGACGAGACCGGACGATATATACCGTTTGGAGTCGATTCTATGGAACCAAACCGCAATATTCACCCTCATGACGGGCGCAAAAAAGGGAAAGTCTACAGAACAACCTATGCCCGTCAGAATGACCATATCAAGCAGTTTGAAAATATCCGGTCACTGCCGCTTAGGGTAGTCAATCCCAATATTATAGACGTATCTACCGAGTACTTTGAACCGGATAGCGTTAAAATACATGCTGATTCACAGGGCGAAGACGTGTATCTCGCATTGCCGGTGATGGACGAGTGGCGTCCGATAGATGCCGGTAGAAAAGAAGGCGATTCAGTAACATTCTATAATTATGAGGCAGGAGTGTATTATGTTCCGGTGATACCGAAAGACAATCTGTTTTATCCTTGCGGTTATCCCTTTTTCAAGTCCGGCAACGGGCAAAACATTGTTTTAGAACCGAACGTCAACAAAAAAGTCCGCATAAAAATGACGAGGCTCATGCCCATGCGACCGATAACATTGTCAAGAATCATATCCGATATGGTTGGAGTTGTCATAGAGGCGGATACAAATGAGGATTTCAGCAATCCGGATACTATTCTTGTGGTCAGAGACACTATTGTGGACAGACGTCACAGGTATGCTATACCATACCCTAACAAAACATACGGCTATATACGGTATACAGCGGCTCCGGGACAACAGGTGTCGCTGGCAGAACTGGAATTTTATGCGGATAAAGCGGAAACCATGAATATTTCGTATACAGTTCCGGATCCGGTAGTTGAAAGGTCCGGCCCGCAATATCTGTATGATAAGAATTATGAATCAAGGTTTACAATTCCGGTTTCCGATGCTTCGTTTATAATGAAGCTGTCACGTCCGACACAGATAAAGTCAATGAGACTGACAGCCCGAAATGACGGCTATTTCGCAGTTCCGGGCAATGAATACAGGCTGTATTACCTTGACGGAGCAAACGGCTGGATAAATACAGGCGATTCCTGCATGGCAGATAAGGAGGGCACTTTGAGTTTTCTTGTACCGGAAAACGCCCTGTTAAAATTGCGTGATATAACTGATGGTCTTGACTATCAGGTGTTCACAGTGCAAAAAGGAAAGGCTTGCTATGCAATAGACCTCGGATTCTATAATTTGGTAAAATAAGAAACAACACAGGCAAATCTAATGAATAACAACACAAAACAGATTGTTCTTGACAAACGTTACCTGCGCATGGCGGAAATATGGGCTGAAAACTCATACTGTGTCCGTCGCAGAGTAGGCGCGCTGATTGTCAGGGAACAGATGATAATAAGCGATGGATTTAACGGAACTCCTGCCGGATTCGAAAACGTGTGCGAGGATGAAGATGGCAAGACAAAACCGTATGTACTTCATGCCGAAGCGAATGCTATAACAAAAGTTGCGCGGAGCAATAATTCCAGTGAGGGAGCAACTCTGTATGTTACCGCGTCTCCGTGCCTTGAATGTTCCAAACTGATAATTCAGGCAGGAATAAAAAGGGTTGTGTATCATGAACTCTACCGTATGAGCGACGGCATAGACTTGCTTGTGCGGGCAGGAATAGAGTGTGTTCATGTTCCTGATTTGTCAGAATAATAAGGATATAGTTTATGAATTCTCAAATAAAGAAAACAGCTGTCTGGGTTCCGTTGCTTACCGCAGTGGCTTTTGTGGCAGGAATATTATTCGGAACTAAATTTCTGAAATCTAATCCCTCCTGGGATGCAATGGCGAAGATTGACGAGATGATGGGCATTATATCTGAAGAGTATGTGGATAATGTCGATACTGACAGCATCCTGGAGGCTTCAATTCCGGATATATTGGCTAAGTTGGATCCGCACACAGTATATATTCCGGCATCAGAGCTACAGTCCACAAACGAAGTGCTTGAGGGCTCTTTCGGAGGCATTGGTATAGTATTCAATATGCTGACAGATACAGCCACCGTTGTAGAAGTGGTTTCCGGAGGTCCCGCAGAAAAGGTCGGAATGCTGGCAGGAGACAGAATATTGACTGTCAACGATTCTACAATTGCAGGATTGAAACTCGAAAGCGAGGCAATTCGTAAAAAATTAAAGGGTCCGAAAGGAACAAGTGTTAAACTTGGAGTTAAAAGAGTCACATCGCCTGACGTGCTGACATTTGAAGTGACACGCGGCGATATACCCGTTACATCTGTGGATGCAGCTTATATGATAGAGCCGGCTGTCGGGTACCTTAAGATAAACAAATTCGGACGCACAACCTTTATGGAATTTCTGAACTCAATGGTTCAGTTGCGCGAAAAAGGCGCGTCAAAGTACATAATTGATTTGCGTGGCAACACCGGCGGTTATATGGAACCCGCGATACTTATGGCAAATGAGTTTCTTAGTGCGGGTATGCCTATTGTTTCCACAAAAGGCAAAAACGGTACGGTAGAGTCTTTCATCAGCAGTGACGGAACCGGAGCCTTCCAGTCCAACGACCTTGTTGTAATCATTGATGAGGGAAGCGCAAGCGCAAGCGAAATTTTTGCAGGAGCAGTACAGGACAATGACAGAGGCCTCATTGTAGGACGCCGCTCATTTGGCAAAGGTCTTGTTCAGCGGCAGATAGAGCTGCCCGACAGTAGTGCGTTCCGACTTACCACAGCGAGATATTACACCCCTTCAGGACGCTGTATCCAGAAGCCTTACGAACTTGGTTCTCAGGAGTCCTATCAGTATGAGATTTATGACCGCTTCAATCATGGCGAAGGATTCAGCGCTGACAGCATGCGCATTGACCGCAATCAGGTGTTTCATACACTTGGAGGCAGAGAGGTTTATGGCGGAGGAGGCATAATTCCTGACATTTTTGTTGCAAGCGACACAGCCGGAGTCACATCCTATTATATCAAGGTGTTCAATGCGGGTATGCTTCATAGGTTCGCATTTGCATACACCGATTCTAACCGGGAATTGCTCAACAACGCGAAAGACGTTGAATCACTTCTTGGTATTTTACCGTCGGATGATGTGCTGCTCAGTGCCTTTGTGGAATATTCCCGCGACAAAGGCGGAATAGCTCCGAGATGGTATTACATAAACATTTCGCGCGATTTGATTGTTAGACAATTGAAATCGCTCATCGCAAGTGATATACTTGGACAGTCGGCACTGTTTGAAGTCAGCAATCAGGCTGACAAGGCTGTCATACAGGCTGTTCAGGAGGCGGTTTCCGGCAATGCCGGAAACATTCGTGCTCAGTTGCCGAGCGTTGAGACGGAATAAACGACACATGAAAAAAGAGGATATAAGACGCAAGGTCAGAGCGGAAAAAAGTCTGTTGTCAGAAGATGACAGACGAGATGCCGCTGCTAAGGTGTTTACACGCCTTGAACATCTTGCCGCTTTTATGTTGGCGGATAAGATTCTGATGTATCACTCCTTGCCGGATGAATTGTCTACACTCGAATTTTTGTCCAAATGGAGCGGCAGAAAAAAATTCTTTCTGCCGAGAGTCAATGGCGTGAACCTGGAGATACTCCCTTATGACCGCTCCTTCCTCAAACTTGGAGCCTTTCAGATTGAAGAGCCTCAAGGCAATGACCTTACTTCAATAAATGAAATTGAACTTGTTGTTGTGCCTGCGGTGGTCTATGACCGGAACGGAAACCGAGTCGGCAGGGGAAAGGGATACTATGACAGGCTCATGACAGACTGTAAAGCTGTCAAGGTCGGGGTCGGCTATGATTTTCAGCTGGTGGATGACATAGAAGTAGCTGCGCATGATGTTCCGGTGGATATTGTAATAACGGAAACATCTACGTTTGTAATACGCAAACCTGCCCGCAAATAGCGAGTCTTATTTAAAATGATTATAAATAATGCCGGAATTTCTTGTAGATTCCGGCATATTTTTTCAATTTTGCAGACAATAACAATATTTCAGTGACATCCGATGAGATTAAACGAGCTTCATACTGGAGATACCGCGATAATAGTCAAGATATTAGGTCATGGCGCGTTCAGAAAGCGCATGATTGAGATGGGTTTTGTCAAAGGGCATGAAGTAAAAGTGCTTTTGCATGCTCCGTTGAAGGATCCTATCAAATATAGCATTATGGGCTACGAGATATCTCTGCGCAGTGCCGAAGCCCATATGGTCGAAGTGCTGCCGGTTGAAATAGAGGGAGAATCGGAGTTGTCGGACTTAAGCCCTGAAAAAAAAGACGATGGGCGCGAAGAAAAGAAAGTTGACAATAATGAGTTTCATAAATGTCGCAAAACAATTAATGTGGCTCTTGTCGGCAATCCTAATTGCGGCAAGACATCGTTGTTCAATATAGCATCCGGAGCCAGAGAGCATGTGGGTAACTACAGCGGAGTGACTGTTGATGCCAAACAGGGCAAATTTACTCACCGTGGATACACCTTTAACATAGTGGATTTGCCCGGCACATATTCGCTTGCTTCCTATTCGCCTGAAGAACTGTATGTGCGGAAATTCCTGAAAGAGGAGACTCCGGATGTCATAATAAATGTAGTGGTAGCGTCAAATCTTGAGCGCAACCTGTACCTGACAACGGAGCTGATAGATATGGACCGCAGCATGGTCATAGCTTTGAACATGTACGACGAGCTTAAAAAAAGAGGCGACAGTCTTGACTATCGGCTGCTTGGCGAGATGATAGGAGTGCCGGTGGTACCGACGGTTTCAAGAACCGGAGATGGGATAGCGGCGTTGTTTGACACTGTGATTGACGTTTATGAAGGACGGGACGGCTCAGTGCGCCATATACATGTGCCTCTGGGAGAAGACATCGAAAAAGGTGTCAATGTCATAAAGGACGAATTGAAAAAAGACAATCATATCGGTCGTCATTTTTCTCCAAGGTATCTTGCCATAAAGCTGCTTGAGCGCGACAGAGAGGTCGAGGATGAGATTAAAAGGCTGCCTGACGCAAAAACAATACTCTCAACCCGCGACAAAGAGCTGCAGCGAATAGAAACGGTGCGAAAAGATGATGTTTCCTCTGCTATTGCCGATGAAAAATATGGATTCATAGCCGGAGCTCTCGCCGAGACTCTCGTCAAAGGAGATGCAGATACAAATGACTCAACCCGTATTATAGATGCATTTGTAACCAACAAACTGTTTGGCTTTCCTATATTCCTTTTAATAATGTTTGCCATATTCTGGGCGACATTTGAGATCGGCTCTTATCCGATGGAATGGATTGAAAGTTTAGTCGGATGGATATCATCGCTTGTCCAGAAAGTTATGCCTGACGGAGCCTTGAAGGATCTGATTGCCGACGGTATTCTTGGTGGAGTAGGGGGTGTTATCGTGTTTTTGCCGAATATACTTATTCTGTATTTCTGTATATCTTTTATGGAAGATTCCGGATATATGGCGCGAGCGGCATTCATAATGGATAAACTCATGCACAGAATAGGTCTGCACGGAAAATCCTTTATTCCGCTTATAATGGGCTTCGGTTGCAACGTGCCGGCAATAATGTCGTCAAGATCTATTGAAAGCCGTTCAAGCAGGATAATAACCATTCTTATTAATCCGTTCATGTCTTGCTCTGCAAGGCTGCCCATATATGTTTTGCTTGTCGGAACATTCTTTGAAAAACATGCCGCACTTGTTTTTCTGGGATTGTATATTCTTGGAGTACTGGTGGCAATGGCGACGGCAAAACTGTTAAGAACATTCTGGTTCAAGACGGATGAAACACCTTTTGTCATGGAATTGCCGCCTTACAGAATACCGACTTTAAAGGCATCACTTCGCCACATGTGGGGCAAAGGAGAGCAGTACCTGAAAAAAATGGGTGGTGTGATACTTGTTGCCAGCATAATCGTGTGGGCTTTGGACTACTTTCCCAGGCACGATGAAAACACAGTTGCCGGGGATACTGTAACATCAGTGGAGAATGATTCCAAGATAAATCCTGAAACAGATTCGTATCTGGAAATGGCAGGAAAGTTCGTCAATCCGGTAATGGAGCCGCTCGGATTTCACTGGCGAGCATCTGTGGCTGCGCTTGCCGGAGTGCCTGCAAAAGAGGTTGTGGTGTCTACTCTCGGTGTGTTGTATACCGGAGATGAGGAAGTTGAGGATTCAACACTCTCGGCACGGATTACTGCACCGAATCCAAATACCGGAATTCCAGATTTCACTGCGGCTGCGGCATTGAGCTTCATGATATTCATCTTGCTGTACTGCCCGTGTACCGCTACAGTTATAGCGATAGTCAAGGAAACCGGCAACTGGACTTACGGGCTGTTTTCTGTTCTGTACAACACAGCTGTAGCGTGGCTTATAGGCTTTATCGCCTACAGGATTATGCTGCTGCTGTAGTCAGTCAAGGTCAACAACTGTTATTCCTGCGCCACCAAACTGTACATGCTCATCGCGATAAGATTTCACATCGCGCACAGAGTCGAGGTATTGGCGAATAGCCTGACGGAGAGCTCCTGTCCCTGTGCCGTGAAGTATTCTTACACGACCTGCCGAGAACTGCACGGCATCATCTATAAAGTATGTGATTGCCTGTATAGCCTCGTCGACTCTCATGCCTCGCACATCAATGTCCCGGCTGAAATTCAGCTGCCGTTCTCGGCTTGCGTCAGTAGTGCCGCCTCCGATAAACGATACCCCGGTTTTGCTTTCGGGGAGTTGGGCGTTCGATGGCTTAAGCCTGTCGGCACTGACACTCGTTCTGAGCAGACCGAAAGCCACGATTGCGTTTTTGCCGTTGATTTCAAGCACTTTACCCGGAGTTCCTTCGCCATCGAGCTTTACAATATCACCGACTTCCAAAGGTCGTGATGCTGTATGACTTTGATCTGCAGGCTTTTGCTTTTTTCTTTTTGGCGCTTTTTTCAACAACGGATGAGATTCGGAGTCTGATTTGCCTCCGATGTCGCGTTTTACTTCCTCTAATTTCTTTCGAGCCTCTATCGTTTTCTGTTTGTCTGCCTGAGATGTGCGTATTTCACGGATAGTCCGTTCTATGGAAGCATTGCTTGAAGACAGTATGCGTTCCGCCTCGGCTTTTGCGTCATCAATTATCTCACGTCTTTTCTGTCTGAGATTTTCTGCATCGCCTTCATAACGCGATATCACCTCTTCGAGTTTCTTTTCTTTTCGTTTTATGTCAAGCCTTTTGTTTTCCCAGTATTTTTTGTCGCGGGCAATATCAAGCAGATATTTGTCAAGATTTACATACTCACTGCCTACAATGCCTTCTGCTTCAGCTATAATATCTGTCGGCAAGCCTGTTTTACGAGCAATTTCTATGGCAAAGGAGCTGCCGGGATTGCCTATGGATAGTTTAAACAGCGGTTGCATCTTGTGCCTGTCGTAAAGCATGGAGCCGTTGACGAGTCCGGCAGTGTCTTCGGCGTAATGTTTAAGATTTTGATAATGGGTGGTGATGACTCCCCACAAACCGGAATCTGCGAAACGATGAAGAATAGCCTGAGCAATGGCACCCCCTATCTGGGGTTCTGTGCCTCCACCGAATTCGTCTATCAGAATCAAAGAGCCGGACTGCCCTTTGGAAACAAAATACTTCATGTTTCTGAGATGCGAACTGTAAGTACTCAAGTCATCTTCTAAAGACTGGTTGTCACCGATGTCAACAAAAATATCGTTGAACACCCCGAAATGGGAATTTTCGTATACAGGAGGCAACATTCCGCACTGGGTCATATATTGAATAATGCCCACTGTCTTAAGACAAACAGATTTCCCGCCGGCGTTTGGCCCGGAAATAACGAGGATTCGTTTCTCTTTGGACAGGTTAATGTCAAGAGGCACAATGTCTCTGTTTTGCGCCTGCAACGATTTCAGAAGAACAGGGTGGCAGGCGTGGTACCATTCGAGCTCCGGTCTGTCGGTCAGATTCGGAAGCTGCCCGCCTGTCTCTTTTGCAAAGGCGGCTTTTGCCTTGATGAAATCAAGATGCGCCAGTATGTCTATATTGTCGACAATGTCCTGAATATAAGGTCGAAGGAAAGTTGCAAGTTCAGCTAAGATACGGTATATCTCTCGCTTCTCTTCCAATTGCAGTTCTCGTATCCGGTTGTTTGCCTCTACCACCTCAGCCGGCTCTATATATATGGTTTTGCCGGACGCACTTTCGTCATGCACAATTCCGGAAAGCCGCCTTTTGTTCATGGGAGCCACCGGCAGCACAAGGCGTCCGTCTCGCATGGCAGGAGAAGCGTCGCTATCCAGAATGCCGTCGGCTACGGCACGAGCCATAACCCGGCGAAGGGTGGCGTTTACTGTTCCCGACATTGAATTTAGTGAACTGCGTATCTGGGCAAGTGCAGCAGACGCATTGTCCTTTACATTGCCAAAACGGTCTATAATCCTGTCTATGGCGATTCGGCAATCACTGAATCCATGAAGAGACACGGCTATTGAATCCAACGCAGGGCAACGGCTTATACCCGCATCGTTGCGCAGAGCATTGAAACAATTTGCCGTCTCGTCAATACACCTTAACGCTTTGGCAATGGACAGCATATCGTCCGGAGAGCATGATGTCCCCGGCACTTTTATAGACAGCAGGGCGTCTTCAGCGTTTCCGCAGTCGTACGACGGCAGATTGACTTCTGATTTGTCAAGCGACATCATTTCGTCTACAGCGTGCAGAGCCGATTCTATTAATTTAAAGTCTGTACAGAAAGACATGTTTTCAGCACGGCTGACTGCTCCTTTTGCTGTGCAGAACTCTTTTACTCTTAGCCGCACTCGGTCAAAACCAATCTTACTTTCAAAGTTGTCGGGGTATATCATAATGCAAAATTAATGAAAAAAATGCCTGAGGCAAACCCATGCCCGGAACCTTGCAACAATTTAACTTTAAGCTGTGTTATACTTATGAAAATATAAACAACAAATAAAAACAGAAAACTATGAAATCACTAAAAATTAATTATTGGGGTCATACCAGGTACTGGTGGATTGTATTGATTCTGGGTATTCTGATGGTTCTGTGTGGATTCGTTTACTGGCTTTGGCCGGTAGCGGGGTATGCGGTGTCATCCCAGATTTTCGGATGGCTTCTCGTGCTTGCGGGAATTGTGCAGCTTTGTGTTGCCGCCGGAGCCAGACACCCGCGAGGCTGGGGATGGTGGCTCGCCGGAGGTATGATTGACATGTTTATCGGGTTTATGCTTGTCCGCAGCATAGTTTTGTCGGAGGCTGTGTTCCCTTATTTTATAGCAATAATTTTCTTATTCTGGGGCATCAGCGCCATCATAAGTTCAGTAGGGCAGAGAGGCAGGAAGTGCTGGTGGCTATATCTTGTCAACGGGATATTGCTTATGGTCATAGGCTTCTTTTTCATTGAGGCGGGCTGGGTTCAGGACATGCTCATGACCAGTTTCCTTACTTCGCTTGCTTTCATATACTGGGGATTTTCTATCGCTATGTTGTCATACGATATGAAGCCTCGTACACTTGATGAGTGAATGCCATTAAGACATCAGTTTGCCGACTCTGCTACCATTGGGCGGCGGGGTCGGCAAAATTGGTTAAAAACACCTTTTTTATCTTTAGACAGAGACGGAATTACATACTAAATCGTATATTTGCATAATGTTTGGCAGCTGCATTTTAAACTTTAGGTTTTTTATGCTGTCAAAACAACGATTGGTATTAACAAGTAAATTTTAACCCATTATGAATGTCAGAAACTTACTCATTCTCTCTATGCTTGTGACTGCGACCGGGCTATGCCGGGCTCAGGGTTATTATGACGATGACATCTATTTTGATTCTTCTAAAGATAAGGACAAAAACATAGAACTGGCAAAGAAACAGGCAAAAACAAAACCGGCTTCTGCCGCAAACGGCTATATATTGTATCCTATAGCCGATTATCCTGCCGCAGATACTTATACCCCAGACGGAACTCTGGCTATGAGTGTTGACGAATACAATCGTCGTGGAATTTTTGCAAACGATACCGTATCTAAAGACTCTGCCATGTCAGCGTCAGGCTTTGAGTACACAAGGCAGATTGAACGATTCTATAACCCGGCAATAGTGAAGGGCAGTGGTGATACAGAACTTTCCCAGATGTATTACGTGCAGCCTGCTAATGTAAATATTTATATTAACACGCCCGGCTACGGTTATTGGGGCTACCCTTATAACAGCTGGGGCTACCGGTACGACCCCTGGTTTTACGGACCCGGTTACTGGCACTCATATAACTACTGGGGTTCTCCATGGTACTGGAACTCTCCATGGTATTGGGGTTCTCCCGCCTGGGGTCCTTCGTGGGCGTGGGGTCCGGCATACTGGGGTCCCGGTTGGGGCTGGGGCGCTTCATGGGGCTGGGGCGGCGGTTTCAGCCGTCCGGTGAGTCCGAGACATCCGGGAGCATTGCATTCCCGTCGTCCCGGCTCAAATATCGGCAATACACGCCCCGGCAATAATGTATATCGTCCCGGTTACAATTCGGGCAGGCACGACCGTAATAATTCAAGCTATCGTCCGGCATACAATAACGGCAGCTCTAATTACCGACCGAATTATAATCAGTCAAACACAAACAACACAAACAATTCAAATAACACATACACCCGTCCCGGACGTCACAACAACAGCTCTTATGACAATAGAAACAGCTCAGGCAGTTCATACAGGAGTAACTCCGGTGGCTCATATCGCAGCTCCGGCGGCTCTATGGGCGGTCGTTCAACAGGCGGCAGAGGCAGAGGGCGTCATTGATAAATTTTCACAATCAACGTAAACACAATGAAGAAGCATTTTTTAGCAGTTGCTGCATTGGCGGCGCCGATGATGATGTTCGGTCAAAGCGCCCTTGACGCTTTCAATATATCCCAACCGGATTTCAGAGGAACAGCCCGATTTATGTCAATGGGTGGCGCTTTCACTGCGCTTGGCGGTGATTTGTCCACATTGAATCAGAACCCCGGCGGGTTGGGAGTTTACCGAAGCAGTGAGATAGGACTGACTCTTGATTTGAATTTCACGGGTACAAAGTCTCTGACACAGGGCTATCAGGAGAGTGTCAGCAAAACTCGTTTCAACTGCAACAATTTCGGCTATATCGGCGCTGTGTATACCGGCAGCGATATAATGCCGTATTTCAACTGGGGCGTGTCTTACTCGCGAAGTGCGAGCTTTGACCGTGCGTACAAAGGCAAAATCGGACAATTGAACGGGTCTCTGACAAATTATATTGCAGGACTCACAACATCCGAAGGCTGGACTACAGGCGATTTGTCAGGTAATAACACCTATAATCCGTATCAGGAGAGTTTAGCGCCATGGACAAGTATAATAGCATACAATGCTTATATGATAAGCCCCATTGGTTCCAGCAATAAGGATTATACCGGCATGTGGGATTCAAATTCCTCCGGTTATGGCACCTTTGATGTAAGAGACAAAGGTTATATTGACGAGTATTCCATAAACTTCGGCGGCAATTTCAGTGATATCGTGTTCTGGGGAATGGGCTTCGGTATAACAGATGTCGAATACCGTTCATCGGTGTATTATACTGAAGATTACGACAATGCCATTATTCCGGCTGCTCCTGTCGCCTCCGGCGAATATACAGGCACAACTTCCGGAGCCGGCGGTTTTGGTCTTGACAGCTGGAAACACATCAGTGGCACAGGCTTCAATTTTAAGTTCGGTCTCATTATCAAACCGATAAATGCTCTGCGTCTCGGCCTGGCTGTTCACACACCTACCTACTACAACCTCAAGCAGGAAGGTTGGGCTGGCGTGGATTATGGATATTCGTCGGGCATAAACGGATATACCGATACAAATGACGGCTATACAGACTATTTTGAATGGAAACTACGCTCGCCGTGGCGTCTGATGGCTGGTGTCAGTGGTGTAATAGGGAAAAAAGCAATATTGAGTGCAGACTACGAGTATCGCCCGATGCAAAAAATGGGTGTCAAGGACTATAATAACAACGAATACACTGATATTAATGGTGATATATCCACATATTATAAGGCGACAAGCATTTTCAGACTCGGAGCGGAGTACCGTCTTAACCAGAACTGGAGTCTGCGCGCAGGATACCAGTTGCAGACCTCGCCAAGCACAGAGGCGGCTATTGAAGGCAATACTATGATTTTCACATCAGGACCGGATGATACGGAAACTACGCCTTCATATTCGTTTGACCGTTCAACCCACTATATTTCATGCGGTTTAGGTTACAGATACAAGAATTTCTATGTAGATGCCGCTTATGTTAATAAATTCCGTGAAAGCAGTTGGCGCGCCTATACTCCCAACAATTATACGGCATTGGCTCCGTCGTCAAAAATAACAGAGTCAAAAAATCAGATAGTATTATCAGCAGGCTTCAAGTTCTGATAATACACGCATTTACAAACAAAAAGAGCTGTCTTGGCAGACGGCTCTTTTTTTTTTGCACCAGGCAATCGCTGTTAACATTAATTGTTCGCCAGGTCACAAAACCAAACCCGACACAGCGAGGTTTATATCATATATGACACAATAACAGCAAGCCGTTTACTTAATTATATTTCAACTATGAACACACAACTATTCCGACAAAAACTGCTTGACATACAAGGCAATCTTCTGAATTTTGCAATAATGCTCACCAATAACCGGGACGATGCAAACGATTTATTGCAGGACACCACATTGAAAGCCCTTGACAACGAAGAGAAATATGCCGACAACACAAATTTCAAAGCATGGGTATTTACCATAATGCGCAATATCTTTATAAACAGATACCGCAGAATGGTTAGAAATGCCACAATAGTCGACACCTCCGAAGACCTATACCAGATAAACAGTTCTTCAGTTACGGATTCTCAACCGACTCCCGAGGATACATATACGGCAAATGAAATATCTAAAGCCATAGCCTCATTCAGCGATGACTACAGGATTCCTTTCACAATGCATGTCGCCGGCTATCATTATGCCGAAATAGCAAAACACATGAAGCTGCCTCTCGGCACCGTGAAAAGCCGCATATATTATGCCCGACAGTACTTGCAGGTTCGTCTACGCGATTATGACCCGAGATGATTATCTTACATACAGCTGTGCGTTTTCGAATTTGTACACAGTCAGCAGTGT
Source organism: Muribaculaceae bacterium Isolate-104 (HZI) (assembly GCA_003762715.1). Classification (GTDB taxonomy): domain Bacteria; phylum Bacteroidota; class Bacteroidia; order Bacteroidales; family Muribaculaceae; genus Paramuribaculum. The sequence goes on from RIBJ01000038.1 coordinate 44,903, forward strand.
GCCGCTTTCAACAAACCCTATGGAGCTGACAGCATCATAAGTTGTTCCGTCAATTTCAATCTTTCCTCCGGGTCGCAAAGCGGTTACGGCAATTGCACTCCTGCCGACAAGTTTGGCGGGTGTTGTGTCAACGCCGATGTATCCCTGGTCAATATCCTGGCAATGGGTCAATTCTGATTTTATGCCAAAACCTTTGGGCGCAAAACGTGAGCTGAGAAATGCAATGACACCCGCTGCGGCTGCCACAGCAGCCACAAATGTGAGTGTGGCGCGGCATATGACAGACAAGTCGGTGTGTCCCGGCTCAAAACTGAAATTCTCCACAAGACCTATGATAATGCTTGCCGCAATACAGACAATACCCGATATTCCGGCGACGCCGAATCCCGGAATTACAAACAATTCAAGGAGTAACAGCAGTAGCCCTATTATAAACATAATTATGAGCCAACTGCTTGCAATTCCGGTAAAGTAGAGCGGTAAAAAATACAAAACCGCAGCCATAATCGCCACAACAGAGGGAAACCCCATGCCCGGAGTCTGTAGTTCAAAGTATATGCCGCCGATAATGAGCATAATCAATATGCCTTGTATTGCCGGATTTGTGAAAAATCCCATTACAGAATCAATCCATGTCGGTTCGAATTTCCTGATTCGGAATTCTGTCACACCCACACTCTCCATCACTTGTCCGATATTTTCAGCTATGCCGTCGGCATACCCCCATTCCGTTGCTTCGTTTGCGGTAAATGTCAGCACTCTCGTAGAGTCGATGAGTCCCGGCACTACAACCCTTGGATCTACCATAGCCTCAGCAATGAGCGGGTCGCGGCGCCATATCCCCGCAGAGTCTTTGCCATGGCTCTCCGCTGTGGCTCGCATCATGGCACGCATGTAGCTCTGGTACTTGTCCGGAGCCGCGCTCCCGTCGGAGCCGTTTACAACCGTCACTGCGCCCATGGTGGCATCGCCCCTCATGTATACGCTGTCACAGGCAAGAGCGATAAGCGCACCTGCCGAAGCCGCGTTGTTGTCTACAAACGCTATTACCGGCACAGGGCAGTGTAGCAGAGCTGTGCGAATGGAATCGGCATGAAGAACAGAGCCGCCGTATGTGTTCAGATGCACGAGAATGATGTCGGCGCTTATCCTGTCTGCTTCATCAAGCGCGCGTTTGGTATGTTGCCATGTCGTTGACCCTATTTCATCGTCAAGAGGCAGTATATATACCAGTCTGGAATCATTGGCTGTAACAGCCGCGATGCCGCATACAATTGCAATCAAAACAGATAGTAGTCTATTCATTATGTTTACGATGTTTTGTTTTTATTCCTTTTTTTATCCATGCCGGCACCAAAACGGCTCCGGTGAAAAGGTACAGGTAGTAGCTTGCCAGGCGCCATATTATGGCTATTATCAGGGCAATGCCGGCGCTCCCGAGCATATCGCCGTAATATGTTGTAAACAGCCATTCGCTGACTCCGCTTCCTCCGGGTGTGGGGCTGACTGTGAGCAGAGTCCACACAACAAACTGCCTGCAGAAAACCAGCAGCTGATCGCTCCATGGCGCAAATCCGAGAAATATGGCATTGACCACAAGAAAGCGGCTGAGCCAGGAAAGGAATGTTGCGGAAACAGCTTTTGCCCACCACCTGAAGCTCCTGTTTTTAATGTCTTTGCCGGTAACGGTCATGTCCGATGCTATTTTGCCAATCTGTTTGTCCCATCGCCTCAGCCATTTTATTCTAAACAGGCGTTTCAGGACATTGCCAATGAATTCCGGTTTCAGAAATATGCCGGTAAATAGTATCAGAGTCCATATACAGACAATAGCCCACACTGTCCAGAATGCTCCTTTGAATCCCATGCTGAATGCCATTTCACCGTTGCCGAATCCAAAAAGCCGCGATGCCGGCTCCAAAAGAAATATAATAGGGCAGAGCACTACAAAGAACAATTCGTCAAGAAAAAGAGTTGTCATGGTCAGGGCGGTACCCCTTCCGGCATCAATACCCTCCCTTTTCATGAACACCATGCTCACCGCACTGCCTCCTGCGGTAGTGGGGGTAATCGCAGATACAAATTCGCACAGCATGGTTATCTTGAAACATTGCCACCAGTTAAGTTTTCTGTCGCTAAGCACCCTGAAGCGCCATGCCAGTCCTGTTTCCCTGCCGAGAGTGAACAGCAGTGCAAGTGCAATACCCGCTATGGCAGTGTGGCTCCAGGATATGGAACGCCATGTGTCAATGTCGAAATCGCGTGCCATGAGCCACCCCACAACGGCAATGCCGATGCCTACCGGTAACAATACTTTGACAAGCAGCTTTATGGAGTCGTTCATTAGAATGTTTCTTGTAGCAATGCTCAAAGATACATACAAAAGCAGTAAATATAAAGAAAAACCGGCGACAATTGCATTTTTTTGAAATCAAGCCGCCGGTTTTGTGTGTGTGTTTTACAATGCTTAGCTATTGAAGCATTTTTCCATGGAGAGCTGTTCTGTCACCCTGAAATAGTTCGAGCCTTCGCATCGGTGTTATCGGGACAGGGTCGTATTTCCTTAATGACCGAACGCTATCCGCGTATGTGCTTGCCGGCTATGAGAGTCCGGTAAGGTTATCCGTATAACATATACCGGCATCAAAAGGTTGAATATATGAACCTAAAAAAAGACATGTGCCTTGTAGAGACACATGCCTGGAGTGGAGAGAAGAGAATGTGTGTGCGTCTATTTCTCTGAATAAACCACTGTGCAAATTAAAATATTGTTGGCGTCGATATTAATCGGAGCGTAAGGTCTTGCCTGTATTGGCAAATCCGGATTTTTCGCATTTGTAACTATTGAATATGTGGTATTCGCATTTCCTTCGGTAAAAGTGGCATAGAGGAGTATTGAGCCGGTTTTGTTGTACGAAATCGCATTTTCTCGGTCTTTTTCAAACGCGTTCTTAACGGCGTTGACCTTACTGTCAGGCACTTCGACAATCAGTGATGTCCTGGTCAGTTTCTTTGTCTGAGGATTTCTTTTTTCAAAGTAGGTGACATTGGCATTGTTTTCATTTTCCAATGATTTTGTAATCGCTTTCAGATTGCTCTGAGCCATGGCGCCAATAGCAGCGGCTGATAATACGGCGGCAACCGATAGTCTTTTAAATATAGCCATAATAACCAGAATTATTAGTAAAACACATTTTTGGATACATATTCAATTATAGCGGGGTCGTTGTATTGCGAACTGATAGCCTCAAACAATATTTCGTCAGGAGTTGGAATGACCGGAGTTGCCTTTTTTTCCAGCATCATGCAATACTCTTCCGATTTCAGTATAGTGGGCATTATAGTCTCCTTGTCGGTAATTTTTTCTCCGTTTCTAATAATATAGCAGCCGTCATACTGGGCATATATGTCATCTGCCATAGTATCTTCTACCTGTGTCCGGTTCATGTAAAAGGCCGCCACAACTGCGATTGCTGCAGCAATTGGCGTCATTATCCGTATTAGGTTTCTCAATAAACGCTTGCCGCTTTTCTGAACCGGCAGGTTGTCGGGGCTATGGCTCTTCAGCCCGTTAGAGTACCAGAGCATCATGTCTCTGAACTCTTCAAGCTCAGGGGCAATATTGGCTGACGAGTAATACCTATATAGTTCGGATTCTTGTTCAAGAGTCGTGTTGCCATCCATAAAAGCGGAAGTCAGTCTTTTGGCTTCAATATCCGACAAATTACTGATATTTTTCTTTTTAGCTTTCATTTCAGATTATTTTGTTTGAATAATAGTTTAACTTTCTGTCTTGCCCGGCAAAGTCTGGTTCGTATATTGGACTCGGTGGTACACAATATTTCTGCGATAGTGTCAATGTCCATACCCTCGATATGGCGCATTTTAAGGAGTATCTGCTGCGGCTCCGGCAGGCATGAAAGAATTCGGTCAATTTCCTGAGACTGTTCCTCTTGCAGCATAACGGTATCGGCAGGCGGTTGGGTTGTCATAACAGCTTCCGCTATGCTGCCAAGACTTTCCGGATGTTTCTTTTTCAGTATGTCAAGACACTTGTTCCGGGCAATTTTTATAGCGAGAGCGTCAGGAGACTCATAAGAATCCATGGAGTTGTGCATACTCCACATTTTCAGGAATGTGTCTTGCGCAACATCTTCGGCGTCATCCATGTTGCCGCAAAGTTTTGCTGCAAGAGAAACAACCGTGGGGCGCAGTCTTTCGGCGTGATATGTGAAGCTGTTCTTATCCATGTTCATATAGTAGACGATGCAATATCGGAATTGTTACAGCTGACATGCAATTTTTTTTTGCCTTTAGGCTTTTTGAAGTTAATTTTGTGGAGAAATATGGATAGAAGAAAGTTTTTGAAGATATCTTGTGCCGGTATTGTCGCCGGGGCTTTGCCTTCTGTTGCGGCAAGAGCAACAGAGCTGACGAGTCTGATCAGACCGGCAAAATGGAAGGTGACGGTTGTAAGGAGACAATGTTTTCAGGATTTGCAGAGCTGTTACCTCGATGATCCCGAAGCCGGATATTGTCCATTGGTCAAAGGAGATTTCGAAGGCGAGTTCCTGCTTGCGGGTAATATGCCACGGTCATTGGAGCGCACATTCTGTCCAAAAGCATGGAAGGCGCTTGCCGAGGCGGCACAGCAGTCGTTTTCATGTGGCAAGACTGTCGGTAATGCCATTCTGGCATCGTGCGGCGACCCTACAAGACCTGTGATATTCAAAATAGAAAAGTCGGGTACCCGCTGAAAACAGACCAATATCCACACCTTAATAATAATAGAGCAACAATATGTAAATGCGATTGGCTCATTTTATTAAAATAAATGATTAATTTTGCATCCTGTTCATAGAACCGCGGGTTTTATGGATATTATTGTGAATAATTATAATGAACGTATGATAAATATAACTTTTCCAGACAATTCTACACGGCAGTATGAGCCGGGTATTACCCCGCTTCAGATAGCTGAAAGTATCAGTCCTCGTCTCGCGCAGGACATACTTGCCGCAAGCGTCAATGGCTGTGAATGGGATATTGCCCGTCCGATTCAGGAAGATGCTTCCGTGAAATTTTTCAAATGGGAGGATGCGGAAGGTAAACACGCATTCTGGCACAGTTCGGCTCACCTTCTTGCCGAAGCTCTTCAGGAACTATATCCCGGAGTGAAATTCGGTATTGGCCCGGCAGTGGAAAATGGATTCTATTATGACATAGACCCGGGTGAGCATACAATAACCGCAGCAGACTTTTCCAAGATAGAGAAAAAGATGCTTGAGCTCGCAAGGATGAAAAATCCTATTGTGCGCGAAGACATCTCGAAAACCGATGCCCTTGCAATGTTTGGCAACAGGGGAGAAGTATATAAATGCGAGCTGATAGACGAACTTGAGGACGGCACAATATCCACTTACACTCAGGGCTCGTTTACCGATTTGTGCCGTGGACCGCACCTCGCCAACACCTCTCCGATTAAAGCTGTCAAGATAACATCACTTGCAGGCGCATATTGGCGCGGAGACGAAAAACGTCAGCAGCTCGTGAGAGTTTACGGCATCACATTCCCGAAGCAGAAAATGCTTGAAGAGTATCTCCAGATGCTTGAAGAAGCAAAAAAACGCGACCACCGCAAACTGGGAAAGGAGATGGAGCTTTTCGCATTCTCTCAGAATGTCGGTGCCGGTCTTCCTCTGTGGTTGCCCAAAGGCGCCGCTCTGCGCGACCGTCTTGAGCAATTTTTGCGTAAAATACAGAAACAGTACGGCTACCAGCAGGTAATCACTCCGCACATAGGCAACAAAATGCTTTATGTTACCTCCGGCCATTACGCCAAGTACGGTAAAGACTCATTTCAGCCCATATACACCCCCGAAGAGGGCGAGGAGTATCTGCTCAAGCCGATGAACTGCCCTCATCATTGCGAAATATTCAAGGCATTCCCCCGAAGCTACCGCGAACTGCCTTTGCGTCTTGCCGAGTTCGGAACCGTGTACCGCTATGAGCAAAGCGGAGAACTTCACGGACTCACCAGAGTGCGCGGCTTTACGCAGGACGACGCCCATATATTCTGTACCCCCGACCAAATCAAGGATGAGTTCCTGAAAGTTATGGATATCATATTCTATATCTTCAAGGCTCTTAAATTTGATAACTTCGAGGCTCAGATTTCTCTCCGCGACCCCAAAAACAAAGAAAAGTACATAGGTACAGATGAAAACTGGCACCTTGCGGAAACAGCAATCATAGAGGCTTGTGCTGAAAAAGGACTGAATGCGCGAACCGAACTCGGAGAAGCCGCATTCTACGGTCCCAAACTTGACTTTATGGTGAAGGACGCTATCGGTCGCCGCTGGCAGCTCGGCACAATCCAGGTCGATTACAACCTTCCGGAACGCTTCCAGCTGGAGTATACCGGTGCCGACAACGCCAAACACCGTCCGGTGATGATTCACCGTGCGCCATTCGGCTCCATGGAGCGCTTTGTAGCTGTGCTGCTTGAGCACACCGCCGGCAAATTTCCGTTGTGGCTCGCTCCCGACCAGGCTGTGATACTGCCTATCAGCGAGAAATTCAACGACTACGCTTTTCAGGTGGCAAAGCAGCTTTCAGCTGCGGATGTCAGAGCTACAGTTGATGACAGAAATGAAAAAATCGGCAAGAAAATTCGCGACAATGAGCTAAAAAGAATCCCTTATATGCTTATCGTCGGTGAAAAAGAAGCAGAAAATAATGAAGTTTCTGTAAGAAAACAGGGCGAAGGTGATAAAGGTACGATGAAAATTACTACCTTTGCAGAAAATTTGGCTAAAGAAGTCGAAGATATGATTAACCAATAACCCCTCTGAATGGAGAAAAAACCTTTTGTTCCAGGTCCCCGTCGACCGAATAACTCCGCTAACGGAGCCGCAAGGCGCGGCGACCGTGGCGCCCAAAGCAAAGACCCGTATGCAACTAACGAGCGTATCAGAGCTCGCGAAGTCCGTCTTGTAGGCGACAATGTGGAGGCAGGTATCTATACCATTCAGCAGGCACTGAAACTTGCGGAGGAGCAGGGTCTTGACCTTATCGAGATTTCTCCTACCGCAGAGCCCCCGGTGTGCAAGATTCTGGATTATCAGAAATTCCTTTACCAGCAGAAAAAACGCCAGAAGGAGCAGAAAGCAAAAGCCACAAAGGTCGTTGTAAAGGAAATCAGATTCGGTCCTCAGACAGATGATCATGACTACAACTTTAAGCTGAAGCATGCTGTTGGATTCCTTCAGGAAGGCGCAAAAGTAAAAGCTTATGTGTTTTTCAAAGGCCGTTCAATCCTTTTCAAGGAACAGGGTGAAGTTCTACTGTTGAGATTTGCCAATGACCTTGAAGAGTACGGAAAGGTAGAGCAGATGCCTGTGCTTGAAGGAAAACGAATGATAATCATGCTATCACCAAAGAAAAAATAAAGCATTCACGCCAATTGCCGCGAGTTTCGACAGCCGGCGTAGCTCTATAAACACGATAAATTAACAAAACCAACCCAAATGCCAAAGATTAAAACTAATTCCGGTGCCAAAAAGAGGTTCGCCCTTACCGGATCAGGAAAAATCAAGAGAAAACATGCTTTCAAGAGCCACATTCTCACAAAGAAAACAAAGAAGCAGAAACGCAACCTCACACACTTCTCTACTGTAGCAAAGTGTGACAAAGGAAACGTTCTCGCCCTTCTCGCTCTCAAATAAGCAGCGCTTTTCCGCAATCCAGTTGTAAAACTCGTGATTTTATAAAAACATTTACTAACCGGATGTTTAGCAAACAAGAGCCTGTGTGCCGCTGACATCCAAAAATCATCAAACAATGCCAAGATCAGTAAATCATGTAGCTTCAAGAGCTCGTAGAAAGAAAATCTTAAAACTCACCCGCGGATACTTCGGCTGTCGCCGTAACGTGTGGACCGTTGCCAAGAACACCTGGGAAAAAGGTCTTACATACGCTTACCGTGACCGTAAGGATAAAAAGCGCAACTTCCGCGCTCTTTGGATTCAGCGAATCAATGCCGCTGCTCGCCTTGAAGATCTCAGCTATTCCAAGCTGATGGGTCTTATCCACAAGTCAGGCATCGAAATCAACCGTAAGGTTCTCGCTGACCTTGCTCTTAACAACCCCGCAGCATTCAAAGCTATTGTTGACAAGGTTAAAAACGCCTGAGCAACCGAGCTTTAAATAAAGAACAGTCATCCGGCAGGACAAACTTCTGCCGGATGATTTTTTTTTGTTCATACCGACTGTGGTAAAAAATATTTTCGAAATTGCTTGTACGATTTAAATTTTTGTTGTTACCTTTGCGGTGTTGTACATGTGTACAACACTAAAACTATGTCGAATGAAAAAACTTATGTTATGTGCGGCATTGTTTGCCGCAAATTTTGGAATGCAGGCTCAATTGCTATGGAAAGTATCTGCCCCGGGTTCTGACAAAGATTCTTATATTGTCGGCACCCATCACCTTGCCCCGCAAGGTATGATTGACAGTATTCCCGGATTGCAGGAGGCGATTAAAGATATTGATGCTGTTTACGGTGAGGTGGACATGACAACAATGACGCCTGAGGTACAACAAAAAGCCATGTCTATTATGATGGCGCCGACCGACAGCACTCTGAATAAAGTTCTTACCAAAGAGCAGTATGACTCGGTAGGTGCGGTTATAGACAAATATTTTCAGGGAATGGCTAATGTAGACCAGCTTGCTATAATGAAGCCTGCTGCCATATCAACACAGATTGCCTTGATGCAAAACATGGCTGCTTTTCCGGGATTTAACCCCGCAGAACAGTTTGATTCTAAAATACAGCAGCAGGCTAAGATTCTCGGCAAACAGACATGTGGATTTGAAACGATGGATTTTCAGCTCGGACTCTTGTATGGGGATGCCATTGGCGAGCAGGCAGAATCGCTTATGAAAGCTGTTAGAAATGATGAAAAATCATTGGAGATGAGCAAAAAGTTGTCTCAGGCGTATATTGCCGGCAATCTGGATGCCATGTTGGAGATTATGACAGATGAAGAGCTCGGAATGGACGAAGAGGGTATAAAAAAACTGATTACAGACCGTAATGAAAACTGGGTGGCGCTTCTGAAAACTCTGGTGCCTGAAAAATCTGTGCTTGTTGCTGTCGGAGCAGGACATTTGCCCGGAGAAAAAGGCATTTTGTCACTCCTTAAGGATCTCGGATTTACTGTAACGCCTGTCAGATAACAGTTTATAATAATTATAAGTATGATTACACTCAAAGATGTTTCTTACCGTTATCATTCCGGAACAGAGGCGCTGGCTCATGTAAATATATCTGTTCCGGAGGGTATTCATCTTCTGTTGGGAGAGAACGGCGCCGGAAAAACGACATTGCTTCATATAATAGCAGGACTGCTGTTCCCGACAGAAGGGACATGCGAGGTTGACGGTGAAAAGACTAGGCACAGAAATCCGTCGGTATTGTCAAAAGTATTTTTGCTTGCAGACAATTTCACATTTCCGCAGCCTACAGTCAGAATGTTTGCAAAATATCACTCTGTATTTTATCCGAATTTTGATGAGTCTCTGTTCTATGAAAATCTAAATGCTTTCGGACTCTCAGGCAATGAACCGTTCAAGGCGCTTTCGCTGGGCAACAAACGTAAATCATTGTTGGCGTATTCATTGGCGCTCGGTACTGAAGTGTTGCTGCTTGACGAGCCTGTAAACGGTCTTGACTTGAATTCCAAACAGATTCTGAGACGAATGATAGCCGGGAGCATGACCGACAGCCGCACAATAATTGTGTCGACTCACACTGTAAGCGACCTCGAGACATTGTTTGACGGAGTGATAATGTTGCGTCGCAGCGAGATGATTCTTGCCGCATCAACGAGCGACATTCAGAAAAAATTGACATTCAAAAAATCGACGGTACCGCCGGTAGATGCCATTTTCTATACTCAGGCAGCAGGGGCATTTCATTCGATAGTGCCTGCTGACGCTGACAATGAGTCGGATGTAGACTTTGTGCTGTTGTATTTCGCTATGCAGGGACAACAGTCGAAAAATGTTTTGAATCTTATAAATAATCAAGAACCATGACTTGTATGACTAATACAGACAATTTTTCATTTGCCCGCGTCATGGCTTATGGAAATATATATTCTCCGTGGATAAAGAGACAACTGGTGTTTACCCCGCTTATATCGCTGGCGGTAGTTATGATAAACATTATGTTGGGATTTTATTCCTTCGGATTGCCTTTCATTGGGCTGGTGTCGTTTATTCCGGCATTTATGGTATACTTCGGGGCGCTTGTCTTTGCTGTAGGCACAGACCCGGCTATAGAAACCATGCTGCCGGTAAAATGGTCTGAAAAAGCTTTGTTTGTAACCGTTTACGCGCTTGTGGTAATACCACTTTGTGTAAATCTCCCTCAGCTTATAGTGGAAGTAGTGGTCAGACCCGCCGGAGGAGAGCTATTTGACTCGAATATCTATATCAACACACGAAATATGACATTCGGGTCATTTAATACCTGTCTGTCATATGTACAGCAGCTTGTGCCGGCATCTGTGTGCCTTGCTACAATTATGAGCCTTACATCCAAACGGATAGTAATGCCGGTGGTATGGACAATAGTTTCTTTGGTAGCGTTGTCGATCTTCGGCGCTATATGTGGCATTTTAGGGGTGTTTAAATACGGAATCGGTAAGATAGAGACACTTGCCGAGAGCCAATCGGCAAATCCGACTGTATTTATAAATGCGCTTATGTCAGAGATGCAGCCGTATATGATGATACTCATGGGGGTGTGCGTTATCGCAATAGCTGTGTTTGTATGGCTTACATGCCGTAGTATCAAAACTCGTCAGCTGTAACAGGAGTACTATGGAGTTTAAGCAAGACCGTCCTATATACCGGCAGATTGTAGACTACTGTTTTGTCTGCATTTTATCAGGGGAGTGGCTTGAGGGCGAGCGGGTGCGCAGTGTACGCGAGATGTCCATAGACATGAGTGTAAACACGCACACTGTTCTTAAGGCGTATGATTATTTGCAGGCACATGGCATAATAGAGGTGCGCAGGGGCATGGGATACTATTTGTGCCTTGATGCAAGAACCAAGGTAAACATGACAAGGAAAGAGGAGTTTTTCAGCAGTTCGGCTCCGGATCTGTTCAGACAGATGAACCTTCTCGGAATCAGCGAAGAGGATTTGATTAAAGCCTATAGGGAATTTCAGAACACTAAACAGGCATGACCATCATCGGAATATCCGCTCTAAAGAGAAGCCTGTGAGCCAGACCCGGATTGAACAGACGAGAAAAAATGTTTCTCTTTTTGTTCGGCACAACAATCAGGTCGATATGGTTGCTACAGATGTATTCCTTGAATTGGATTTCCGCCTCTTTATGGTTAAACATGCAGATGCTGAAGTCAAAGTTCGGATAATGATTCTGACAATAGCGCTGAAGAGCATTGAATGGAGCGGTGGTATCGCCACCGCTCTGTTTTTTTGAAGGAATGTTTGCCAGAGTTATACTGGCGCTGTTGCCTGACATCATGCGGGCAAACCTGTCAAGAGCAATGATGTCTTCCTGGTCAAGAGTGCAAAAAAACACTACTTTCCTGATATCTTTGAGATCTCCGATATGAGTGTCGGCAGGTACTGTGAATACCGGATAACGACATGTATCAAGAACTTCTGCTGTAACACTGCCTACCAGCTCGCGCTCTTTGGTGTCGGCACCTCTGGTACCCATGACTATCAGTGTGGGGTTTATTTGTCTTGCATAACCGGCAATTACCTCCTCCGGGATTCCTTCGCTCACTTGACTGCTGAACTTTACCGGAGGCAATTCGCCATTTTTTATACGGTTTTTTAAAGACAGGCAAAGGCTATTCATGTTTGATGTCGATTCTTTTTCCAGCCGTTCTCTTATTTCGCTGTTTGCGACTTCATAATTCAGAGAGTCGCTCAGTTGTAATGAACCGGGTAAGGATGGGTCGACAAAGGAATTTAAAAGAGTAATGTCTGTTTTCAGACTTTTAGCGAGGAGAAAGGCAAGGTCGCAGGCATGCAGCGAGTATGGGGAAAAATCTACCGGAACCAGAATTGTATGTCGGGAATTGTTTTTGCCGACATTTTCTCCAGACACAAAAATATCCGTATTCTCTATTACTCTGAGTGCAAGCGGAAGGTCGCGCTCTTTTATTCTCACTCTTACACCGGATGCTACAACCGGGTTGGTGAGATTGACATTTTGAAGCGAGGCTTCAACTCCTTCGCTTTCAAGAAGAGTTTTCAACTCCACAGCTCTTTCGTAGGTGTGGATTGCTACAGTAATAAGTCGGTCTTCCATAGTGTCAGAAGTTTCCTCGCGGAGAGTTATACAATGAAAGAAGGAGAGAGGATGAATGAGAAATTGTTACTTAAAGTTTTTTATTCTTTGCCTTCCTGTTCTTTAAGGATTTCAACAGCCATATCGTATATGGTCGTATCGTCGAGCACAACTATGCCGCCGTCGGGCCCCGGCTCGATATGAACACCGCAGTTCTTTCCGAATTCGTAATTGCTGCCGCCGAAATAGTTTCTGACAGTCTGTACTGTGATATTGAGCTTGTCGGCAATCTGGTGAGTGGCACCATCAGGCAAACTGTCTTTTAAGCGGCGGAGGTCGTTGAATGAAATAGTCTTAGCCATGATACTATGAGTTTAAAGGGTTAGTAATTCAATTAAAAATGTTTGTGGAGTTAAATGTATCGCTTATTTATGAAGTAACCAAATATTTGCTACAAAACCTTTACATGTTTTACAACATATAATTGTCATATTCGTTCTATATCACTTGATTTAATCCAGGCTCTATGGTTATTGTCTATCTGAACATCAAGCCATTTCAACCCGGTTGAATCGTTTTGAACAGATATGGAATCTAAAATTTCAAGTTTGGTGCCTTCATGCAGCAGCATCGCTTCTTCCTGACGGTTTTTCGGCTCACGGGGAGATGTGCTCAACAATGCAGAGGGGGATATGATAATAGCGAAATCTGGATTTGATGCGATTTTTGCGCCTCTGACAGCAAGCACTCCGGCTGCGACACAGGCAAGCAGCATGAGTATGGCTCCAAAGAATCCACACTTGCGTATGCCTATGTTTGTGGAAAAAATATATAAGGTAATGCAGCCGATGCATATAAGGAACAGACTTAGAGCCAGCCACGCATATGTATTGCTGGAGGTGAGAGTCGCGGCTTTGTCAAAACTATTGCTCATGAAAGACCCTCTTTCTCCTTGCCGGTCAAATATTCTGGAGTTTACAAACTGCAGATTTGTTTTTGCAGATTTGTCGGCAGGGTTGATTCTCAGAGCTCTTTCATAGGCAACGATAGCTTTGCCTGTCAAGCCCATGCGGTAATAACAGTTTCCGAGATTGTAGTACAGGGTAGCGGATGTGCCATGTTCGGTCATCTCCTGACGGTATAGTTCGGCGGCAAGCTCAAAATTATCGGCAGAGTAGGCTGAGTCAGCTCTCTGGTCAAGAGTTCCGGCTTTAGCAAACGGTGTGCCGGAAAAACCGAGTATAGCTATTATAACGTATTTAATCAACTTGCTCATTTTCGTATTTTTGTATTTTCCATCGCATTGATGGTTTTCATAGCCTCGTTGTATATGTGGTGCATCTCATCGTCAGATTTCTGCGGAGTGTACCTTGCCATCTCGCAGGTGTCTATTATTGAAATGAGAGGTGTGGTGATTTGATCATCAACACCAGCGGCATGCAGTTTTTCAGAAACATTCTGTCTGGTGAGCTGAGACACCGGAATAGACAGTTTGTCACTGATGTATCCCCACAAGGCTCGAAGTATTTCTTCATAAAACTTTTCATCTTCTCCTGATGCTGCAAATTTTTCAGCTGTCCGCAGATGCCGTTTTGCCGTTTTGTTGGCTTTTGCCATACGGCTTCCGGTGACATCGGACGCAAGTTTCATTTTCCGGGAGTATATGGTGGATGTGGCGGTGACTATCAGAATTCCGATTATGTACAGCATCCAGTACCACCATTTCTCCACGACAAGGGTGTGGGTCTGAGACGGATTCTTTTCTCCGGTGTATATATGGAGAATATCGGTGTTTTTTGATTCGATATCCTTGCGGTCGGTATCGCTTGTTGTGGAGCCGGCTCCTTTTGCCACTTTTATGTTATAGGAAGGAGTGTCTATGGTGACATATTCCTTGGAAACCGGGTTGAAATAAATGAATTTACTGCCGCCGATTTTGAAATCGCCCACACTTTGCGGCACGAAAGTGTACTCCACTGACATTGTTCCGGTAACATTCTGACCGCTGACCTCAGCCTGTATATCGCTTTTCGGAGTGTATTGCTCAAATTCGTCAGGGAAGTCGATTACCGGTTCCTTTATATATTTTATATTACCGGTTCCTTTGATTGTGTATATTAGGGATGCCGCGTCGTTGGTACGGAATGTATTGCCGACAAGACGTGTGTCTGCCGTAAAGCTGCCGACAGCTCCGCTGAATCCTTCAGGCTGGGGAAACGGCAACTGCTTTACGTCTACCGAGGCAGAATTTGACTTAACCTTGATTTCTCGTTCCTGAGGGTCCCGGACAGTAAAGAAACCCATGTTGACATTGTTGTACTGAACCACTTTAATGTCGTAGTTTCCGGAATTGATGGTAAGTTTGCCGGATTTCTGAGGAAATATGATGCACTTTTTCAATACAGCGGTCATGTATCTTGAGCCTCTGTATTCTTCTTCTTCGTTTAAAGTCGGCTGTATGTCTAATTCCTGAATAAGAAATCCGTCAAAACTTGGCTGCAATGTCGGGAAAAAAGACGAAATCTGATACTTGGTGTATAGTTTTATAGTGCATTCTATGGCTTCCTGCTCATAAGCGGATGGTTTGGACAGTATTATCCGTACAAATACATCGTTGGATTCAACCGGTCGGTCTGCCGACTGGGTATCGATATCGTAAATATCAACAGGCTGTCTTTGAGTGTTTGATGAGTTGTCTTGAGCCGAGGGTTGCAGCCTGTCGGAAAAAGACCCTGCCACAACAGCCATGGTTACAGGCGATGTGGTGTAGCGCTTGCCGGCGACTGTGATACTGGCTTCTCCTACAGAATATTTGCCCGGATTTTCCGCTTTGTAGAAATATGTATACTCAATTCTTGATGATGACACCATTTTGCCGTTTGTCACTACTTGACTTACGCTTGTAGTTGTGGATGGTCCATAAAGCATAGTTATGCCAGGTGTCTGTGTGACTTTCGGCTGGGAGGGTGCTTCATCCGCATTTCTCAATATATAGGTTATAGCAAACCGTTCTCCAGCCTGTACGCTACGAGGCGCAGATACCTTGAACGAAACCTGTGCCCACGAGGCTAAAGCAATGCCTATCAGTGTTATTATGAGGGTAAATCTTTTCATATATAATTACCACGGATTTGTAATTTTTTTACGGCGCGCCGCCTCGGCTTTTTTCTTTTCCGCCTCAACTCTTTTACGAGTAGCGGCTTCTTCATTTTCCATTGCCTTGAGTATTTTCTCGGCATTGGCATCACTTATGCTGCCTTGTGGCTGCTGTCGATCCTTGTTTTGGTTGTTGTCCTGGTTCTGCTGCTGGTTCTGGTCCTGATCTTGCTGCTGCTGATTGTCGTCTTTGTTCTGTTCGTTTTGCTGTTGATCCTGATTTTGCTGCTGGTCCTGTTTGTCTTGTTGCTGATCCTGGTTCTGCTGTTGCTGTTGTTTCAGTTGAGCAATTCTGAGGTTTTCACGAGCTTTGTCATCATCGGGATTTTTGCGAAGAGCATTTTTATATAGCTCTATACTTTTGCCGTAATCCTGAGAGTTGAAAGCAAGATTGCCCAGGTTGTAAAAAGACTTGCCTGCAAGGTATGCGTCCTGACTCTGACCTGCTATCTCCTGAAGCAACTGGCTTGCAGAATTAACCGGGTCATTACCAGAATTGGGATCTGAAGAACCGGACTGCCTTATCAGAGCCGCCGCAAGATTGAATTTTGCTATCTCAGACTGGGGCAGAGCTTCCAGAGCTTTACGATAGGCTACCTCCGCTTCGGCAAAACGTTTGTCGTTGTACAGTTTATTGCCTTGGCGGATATAATTGCGTTCCTGCTTGGTAGTCGGAACAACATCGGCAGCATTATCCGCCGGAACAGCTCCGGCGGATATAAAGCAGCACAATGCAGCTATAGTCAATATTCTATCAGCGTTTTTCATTGGAAACATTCTTTGAGAAGAAGTTGATGTCGCGTAGCCATGACAGTTTGCTGTAAGACAGGAAGCCGTCAATTACAAGAAATATCAAGGCTATGAGAGCCGCTATAGGAAAGAGCTCGTTAGCCGATGAGACAGCCGCAGAGCGTTTGTATTCGGTTTTCGCTAATTTATTGAGCTGAGAATCAATGTCGTCTACCGCAGCCGACGATGAGCCTGATACATATATGCCATCTCCGGCACTGGCTATGTCTTGAGCCATTTTTTCATTAAGAGCAGTCTTGACCTCGTTGCCATTGAAGTCTTTCATGTATTCATCGGCTCCTTGCTTCACCGGTATTGGCGCTCCTTTGCCGCTGCCTATACCTATCACATCCACTTCAATACCTGCGTTTGCCGCTCTTTTCGCCACTTCGGTGGCATTGTCCTCGAAATTTTCACCGTCAGTAATAAGGACAATGGCTTTTTGGAATTCAGAGTCAGGAGTGAATGAATTTATAGCCATGTCAAGAGCCGCACCTATTGCAGTGCCTTGAGTCGGCACCATATCAGTTGTTATTCCGTTGAGAAACATCTTTGCAGATATGTAATCGGATGTTATAGGTAGCTGGGTATATGCATCTCCGGCAAACACAATCAGACCGACTTTGTCATCGTTCATTTTGTTTATCAACCTTTCCAGTAGAAATTTAGCCCGTTGAAGTCTGCTGACACCCTTGGGGTCATCGGTTGAAGAGGCAAGCATTGAGTTGGAAACGTCAACGCACAGCATAACTTCTATGCCTCTTGTAGTTTTTTCTTCTTCGGTTTTTCCACCTGAAGCCGGGGTGTACGGTCTTGCAAGCGCTATAATTATGAATGACAGCGCACATAACGCCAGTATGGTTTTTACCCAACCCATGTATTTCGACACGTCAGGCATGAGCGACCGGAGCACAGAAAGTCTTCCGAACTTTTCAAGAGCACGTTTTCTTCTCAGGCAAGCAAGTGCATATAACAGTCCGGATACCGGAACCAGTATAAGCAGATATAGCAGATGTGGGTTTGCGAAACTAATCATAACAGGTTTCAAAAATTATCATGGAATAGCACGCAACAGGGTATTCCTCATTATGACTTCAAAAGCGATAAGTCCGAACGCCAGCCATGCCCAGAGCATGTAATTGTCTTCGGTGTGTGAATAGTTCTTCACATCAAGAACACTCTTTTCAAGGCTGTCTATTTCTTCAAATATTTCAGCGAGAACGTTGTTTCCGGTAGCACGGAAATATTTGCCGCCGGTTGTGGCCGCAATATTCTGTAAAGTGGCTTCGTCAATGACTACCGGCATATTTACATATTCAATTCTACCGAAAGCATTTTCTGTAGGATAAGGAGCCATGCCGTTACGACCTATGCCGATTGTGTAGACTTTGATTCCAAGTTTTTTTGCTATTTCGGCGGCAGTCATGGGTGCTACGTTTCCGGTGTTGTTGGAGCCGTCTGTAAGCAGTATTATGCTCCTGGATTTGGCTTTGCCGTCTTTTATACGGTTTATAGAAGTTGCAAGTCCGTCACCGATGGCGGTATTGTCCTGAAGCATGCCCATCTTTATATCGTGAATATAGTTGACGAGAAGCGACCTGTCTGTTGTCATCGGAACGGCAGTAAAACTTTCTCCGGCAAAAATGACCACTCCGATATTATCGTTTTCTCTTCCGGCAACAAATTGAGCCGCAACATCTTTTGCCGCTTCAAACCTGTCGGGCTTGAAATCGCGCGCAAGCATGCTTGTTGATATGTCAAGAGCTATAATAATGTCGGTGCCTTCGGTATTGGAAGTGCTCCACCGGTCCTGTACCTGAGGACGGGCAAGAATTACAATAAGACATGCTATGACTGCGCATCTGACAAGAAACAGTCCATGAAGAAGGTATGCTCTCAATGGACGTCCCTGTCCGGCATAAGGCTGTGTCGTTGACACGGATAGCGATGCATAGTTACGGTTGCGTCTGAATATATACCATGCGGCATAGGGAATCA
The DNA here is from genome assembly GCA_003762715.1 of Muribaculaceae bacterium Isolate-104 (HZI). GTDB lineage: Bacteria > Bacteroidota > Bacteroidia > Bacteroidales > Muribaculaceae > Paramuribaculum. The sequence goes on from RIBJ01000038.1 coordinate 63,193, forward strand.
AAAGCAACAGAAACCATAGATATGAGGGGTGGGCAAACATCATAGTCATCATTTTTTAGAATCTATTTCCGTTTTGTCGGAATCGCCAGACTCGACGACAGGTTCTGCCGGCTTGGTGTCTTCAACGAATTGCAGAGCCGATTTGAATGCGGCGATGTTGTCATCGGGCAGAGGACGAACTTTAGCAAACTTTACAAAGTCGGCTGTCTCAAGAATAGAACTCATGTACCGGCGCGGCAGTTTTGTCTCCTCGTTGGAATTTAGCGCATGCAGTATCTGGGTGGAGGTCATCTCCATTGCGTTGATTCCAAAGCGAGAATCGAGGTATGTGCGCAAAATGTCGGTGAGTCTTGTATAGAATTCTTTTTCTTCACCTCTTTCGCATAGCTGTGCCGATTTTAATGCGTCAAGCTGTTTTATGGCGAGTTCATAAGGCGGAATCGGTTTCTTGGCAGGAACCAGCGGCAGCCTACCTTTACGTATATACACAAGGTAAACGAACAATCCGGCGGCGACAAGTATCAGTGCCAGAAGAATCCACAACCCATAGTCGGTCATCCAATCCGGCAAAAAGTCGAAAAAGTGTCTTGGCGGGGTCTGTATGTCAGCGTAGTCGTGAATAGATGCCATGGAATCAACATCTACAGGTACAACTTTTAGAACCGGGCGGTTGCTTTCGGATATTTCTCCGTTTTGTAAGAACAGCACCGGCGGCAGTGTGTACAGCCCTGAGTCAAATGCCTGAAGTGTCAACTCCTGTTTCAATTCTTTGCGACCGTTGCCCAAATCGTTTACAACAGGGTCTCCGACAGAAGCTATTTCGACATCGCGCCATAATGTGTCCGGAGTAAGGATGCCTCCTGTTTCATCAATGTTGCCCAGAACTTCTATGTGAAGTGGTGTCTGCCGCCCCATCAGAATATAAGCAGAGTCGAGAGATACCCGTATGTCGACTTTCGCGTCGGCAACAAATGAGTAACCTCCGCAAATCATAGAGGCAACAAACAGCAATATGTATTTTTTTGTGTTCAGCATATTATAAAAGAGGTGTTATCTTGCCGCACGTTTACGAAACAAAGCCATCAGTGCTTTTACATAGTCCTCGTCTGTAGCGATGGTAGTAGAGTCAACCCGACAACGTTTCATAGTCTCGGTCATGGTCTGCTGTCTGTCATACCACCATTTACCGAGCGCTTTGCGAGTGGAAGACAACGAGGTGTCTATCCAGCGCTCCTTGCCTGATTCGAGGTCTTTCAGCCTCAAAAGACCTACATCCGGAATCTGGGTGTCTCTTTTGTCATAAATCTGAATTCCGGTCAAGTCGTGTTTGTTGGAGGCAACAGACATGGCTGTGTAGTAGTCCTTGGAGTCTATGAAATCCGAGATTAAGAACGATGTTGTCCGTTTTTTGAGGGCGTCAGTAAAGTAGCGCAGGGCAGCCCCTATGTCTGTGCCCTTGCTTTCAGGAGCAAAGTCAAGCAGCTCGCGTATTATGAACAGTATGTGTTTGCGTCCTTTTTTCGGAGGTATGAACTTTTCGATTCTGTCAGAGAAGAATATGACTCCAATTTTATCATTGTTCTGTATTGCAGAGAATGCAATAGTAGCCGCAACTTCAGCTATCATTTCTCGTTTTTCCTCGCCGATTGCTCCAAACAGCCGACTGCCGGACATGTCAACGAGCAGCATTACAGTGAGTTCGCGTTCTTCTTCGTAGACTTTGACATAGGGGTGGTTATGCCTCGCGGTCACATTCCAGTCAATGTCTCTTATGTCATCACCGTACTGATATTCACGAACTTCGGCAAAAGTCATACCACGACCTTTAAACGCAGTGTGGTATTCTCCCGCAAAAATATTTTGCGAGAGTCCCCGCGTCTTGATTTCTATCTTCCGGACTTTTTTTATTAATTCCGAGGCTTCCATCTGGAATGATTTATAAGATTTCTGCTGTTTCTATCAGGGTACTTCTACCTTGTCAAGAATTTCAGAAATGATTTCGTCGGTAGTGATATTGTTCGCTTCTGCTTCATAGGAGAGTCCGATTCGGTGGCGCAATACGTCATGGCACACAGCTCTGACATCTTCAGGTATGACATATCCTCTCTGACGCAGGAATGCGTATGCACGCGCTGCTTTGGCAAGGCTTATGGACGCACGGGGCGACGCACCGAATGATATTATATTAGTGAGGTCGTTCAGATTATAATCGGCAGGGTATCTTGTAGCGAAAACTATATCTACAATATAGCGTTCAATCTTTTCGTCAAGATATATTTTTTCTACAATTTTCTGTGCTTCCAGCACCTCTTCCGGTCTGAGCAGCGGTTTTATTTCTTCGCGGCGCGGCGAAATATTTTGTCGGATAATCTGTTTTTCTTCATCTTTGGTGGGATAGCCTATGACTACCTTTAGCAGGAATCGGTCAACCTGAGCTTCGGGCAGGGGATAGGTACCTTCCTGTTCTATGGGGTTTTGGGTCGCCATTACCAAAAAAGGCTCATCAAGGCGGAATGTCTGCTCTCCGATAGTTACCTGCCTTTCCTGCATGGCTTCAAGCAGTGCGCTCTGTACCTTTGCGGGGGCACGGTTTATTTCGTCGGCAAGTACGAAATTAGCGAAGATGGGACCTTTTTTTATCTGAAACTGTTCCTTCTGAACGCTGTAGACCATTGTACCGGTAACATCGGCAGGGAGTAGATCCGGAGTAAACTGAATGCGGCTGAATTTGGCATCTATGACTTGAGACAGCGTTTTGATGGCAAGTGTTTTAGCCAGACCGGGCACACCCTCGAGAAGCACATGCCCGTTTGCCAGCAGCGCAACCAAAAGAGAGTCTACAAGATGTTTCTGTCCCACGATGGCTTGATCCATGCCGCGGGTCACAAGGTTGATAAAGTCGCTTTTAGAGGCAACAATATCGTTGAGTTCTCGGATATTAACGGTTTCGTTCATAAAATATATGTCAGATATTTATAATATACATTATATAACACTTTCAGCACCAAATAGGTTGCTTCCATAATCAATAACACAAAATTATATATTATAACCATTTGGAAATATAACGTATACAGTTAATTTTAGCTATTTATAGTTAATAGTCCGCAGAGTACTGAATGTGTTGAATTTCAGGTAAATAAAAATAAATCAGGATATTGGCGCGTGGCTAATATCCTGATTCTTGGAAATATAACAATATGCATTAGGCTTGAGGAATGTTATTCGCGCTAAGTTTTTTTATTGAAATTAAACAACTTGCTGTGTGGTGTTTTACATATACGCGGTAGTGCCGGCGTTTTCTACCTGTTCAATGTCCGTATCTGCCGAATCGCTGTCAGCAGGTATATTCACATAATACAGGATGTACAGGCACAGCGCTAAAGCTCCGATTGCCAGTCCGACAATAAGACCTGCCAAGAAGCCGTTGCCGAATTTGCCTTTGGGCTGCTCTGCATCCGGGGGTGTAACATATTCTTCTTCCTCGTATTCCCAGTCTTTAATTGCTGATGCAGCAGGTGCGGGAATGTTTTTTTCATCGCGATCCGCAGCAGGCTGCTCTGTATTGACAGGCAGTTCTGTACCGGCAATATTTTCTTGAGGCAGCGTTTGTCCCAAGGGGACGGTGCAAGTACATTCGGAGGCGGGAATTTCTTCCGAGTCTTGGCGGATGTCTGTATCAATGACAGATTTGTTGTCGGTATCGGTTATTATTTCCGCAGTTTCTTCGGGCTGATTCTCTTCAATATTTTGCTCAGTAACAATTGTAGAATCGCTGCGCACATCAACGCTTTCCTGTTCAGTAGCTGCAACGGGTGTTTCTTCAACACTTTCTTGTGCGACAGGGGGTGTTTCGGTTTCGATTTCTTCAAAAGCGTTGTCAGGCAAGTCTTCGGCAAGTTCTACGGGAGAGAACATGGCAAAAGGCGCGTTTATTTCAGCAGCGAATGAAGCGTCCGGGGTGAAAATAACCGGGTCGTCGGATGTCGATGACAGTCTAAATGTTCCGAGTCCGTTGATTTTTACGCTTTCTCCGGCTTTGAGTTCTTCGGAAATTGTTTCAAAGACAGATTTTATGAAAGTTTCTGACTCGGAATATGGAACAGACTGAGTGTTGCCAAAAGTTTCGGCAAATTTTTTCAATGGAATCTTAGCATTCATTTTCCAAGAGATTTTCTTAGTACTACGCTTGACTTGAAACTGACTGTAATGGAGGGAGGCAGCAGTGTTTTTTTGCCTGTTGCCGTTGTTTCAATACACTCGTCTTTTTTTATTGGTGTGAAGGTGCCAAATCCGGGCACTGCCACCGCATCAAGTTCCTGACAATAGTTTTTTATTATAGATGTCAGTGTGTCAAGCCGTTTGGCAATTTCTTCAGCCGGCAATCCGCTTTGCATAGATAGCCGACCGATAAATGAGTTGCTGTCCATTGATTTGCGTTTGAGTGAGAAGGGATAAAAGCAGTATTCTATGCTCGGTGAATCACCGGCACAGAATACTGCCGTATATTAATAGTTTCGGGCAAATATAACTCTTTGCATAGAAGGTTTGCCGGTTACCATGCATTTGCCGGGGGTGGTGTCGCCATCCAGCGGTATGCAACGGATTGTGGCTTTAGTTTCTTCTTTGATTTTTTGTTCAGTTTCTTCTGTACCGTCCCAGTGGGCGAGTATGAATCCGCCTTTTTCTATTTCTGCCTTGAATTCATCATATGTATCGACAGTGCGGGTCATGCTTTCGCGGTGGGCAAGAGCTTTTCTGAATATGTTTTCTTGAATTTCTTCAAGGAGGTCGCGCACTCGCATTTCAATGCCCTCGAGAGGAACTTCACTTTTTTCAAGAGTGTCGCGCCTCATGATTTCAACTGTGCCGTTTTCGATATCTCTGGCTCCGATAGCAAGACGTACAGGGACACCTTTGAGTTCGTAGTCTGCAAATTTAAATCCAGGACGGCGATTGTCGGCATCATCGTATTTGACGCTGATTCCCATCTCTTTCAGTTTTGTAAGGATGGGTTCTATATGGGCTGTAATCTGGTCTCTCTGCTCGTTATTTTTATAGATAGGAACAATAACTACCTGGATTGGCGCGAGGTGAGGGGGGAGAACAAGGCCGTTATCGTCAGAGTGAGTCATGATGAGAGCTCCCATGAGTCGGGTGGATACACCCCAAGAGTTCGCCCAGACAAGTTCGGGCTTATTGTCTTTGTTGACAAAAGTCACGTCAAAAGCTTTTGCGAAATTTTGTCCAAGGTTGTGCGATGTTCCTGCCTGAAGAGCTTTCCCATCCTGCATCATCGCCTCTATTGTATAGGTGTTTAATGCTCCGGCAAAGCGTTCGTTCGCGCTTTTGACACCTTTTATAACCGGCATTGCCATGTACTTTTCGGCAAAGCGGGCATACAGGTTAATCATCTCTACCGTCCTTGCTTCAGATTCTTCAGCTGTAGCATGAGCGCAGTGACCTTCCTGCCACAGGAATTCGGCTGTACGAAGGAACATTCGGGTTCTCATTTCCCAGCGCATTACATTTGCCCACTGGTTTATGAGCAACGGCAGGTCGCGATAGCTGTGAATCCAGTTTTTGTAGGTGCCCCAGATTATGGTTTCGGAAGTGGGGCGGATTATGAGCTCTTCCTCAAGTTTTGCATCGGGGTCAACAATAACTCCTTTGCCTTCAGGATCATTTTTTAGACGGTAATGTGTTACAACCGCACATTCTTTGGCGAAGCCCTCTACATGTTCAGCTTCACGGCAAAGAAAAGATTTCGGAATGAGTAGAGGAAAATATGCGTTTTGAACACCTGTTTCCTTGAACATTTTATCAAGAGTCTGCTGCATTTTTTCCCATATAGCATAGCCATAGGGTTTGATAACCATGCATCCTCTGACTGGAGACTGCTCAGCAAGGTCTGCTTTTACAACAAGCTCGTTATACCACTGAGAGTAGTCATCGGCTCGTTTTGTAAGGTCTTTAAGTTCTTTAGCCATTGTGATTATTTAATTTTTCTACAAAGGTACTCAAAATTTGTGTAATTGTTTTATCTGGCGTTGTGAGCTGCTTTTATTAGTGACGGTCCGGGTATAAAATATACTTCCAGGCGTCTGTTTTCGTTTCTGTGACTTCGGGTGTCATTCGGTTGAACCGGCATGAGTCCACCCATGGCAAACGGTATGATAAGTTGCCTTTCATTAAGCCTGCCTGAGTCAATTTCATTCATGAACCAGTCATATACTGAGTTCAGGCGAGCTGTAGAGAGGTATTCGCGGTAGGTTTCCGACCCGGTGTCATCAGTGTGCATCGCCAGTACGATTTTGTATGCCATAGGGTCTGCGAGAATCGCTGTAAGCCCGGATAGAATTCTGGATGCGCCTGAATTCAGAAGAGTGTCGTTTGGTAAAAACAAGTCTTCAGCCGGAATACTTACAACAAAAACTTCGTCCTCGCGCATCAAATCTACTGTAAATTTGCCTTTTAAAGAATTGGCAACTTTAAGTATGTTTTTTCTTATAGCCGGTTTTTCTTTAGCTCCGACAACGGGGGTTGCAAGATTCGGCTCAAAGTCCATGTCCATAAAAGTCTCTTCGGAGTAGCCTTTGTATGGGTCAGTGTAAGACTGAGCCGAAGCCTTGATGCCGCACGACAGTGAACAGGCAACAATAGCCGCTGCAAATATGTGTCTTTTTGTCGGCATCAGTCAGAGAGTGGGTCTAATGAGTTTTCGTATTCAATCTCAGCTCTGACAATTGTTTCTATATCAACCGGGTCTATGCCGGATTGCTTGTCCTTTTTGAGCATACGGGTTGTGTAGCCGATGAGGTCGTCAAACAGCGCGTTTTCTTCAATTTCTTCATCAATTTCAAGATCAAGAAGCCCGTTTTCCTCATAGAAATCCCAAATCATGTCTATGACATTCAGAATCTGGTCGTCAGAGTATTTTTTTGCCTTGTCACTGCCAAGGGCTGTCTTAATAGCGCAGACAGCGGCATTTTCGTCAAATTCGCTCATTGTATCAGTTGTCAATCAGACCTTCCGGTAAATCCATTGATATGGATTTGGCATTAAGGTCAAGGTTGGTAATCAAATCTTCAGCGGCGGGGATGTAAAAGCTTTTTCCGTCCGAATCCGATACTATAAACAGTATATTGGTGGTGGAGTCGTCTATGTCTGAAATTATGCCGATGTTTTTTCCATCCTGGTCAATAATTCTAAACCCGATCATGTCGCTGACGTACAAGCCGTCGGCATCAGGCGCAACCTGTATCTCTTCGCTTTTTGCATAGATTGTCTTTCCCGCCAATGATGAAGCTTCGGTCTCATTATTTATCCCGTCAATGCTTAACAGGGCGGTTGCAGCACCTTTGCTTCGGAAAGAGGAAATGAAAAACGGCACAGGTATGCCGTCCATTTCACAGACTATGCAGCTTAGGTTGTCTATATCGGAAATTTCAATGTCAAGCTGCGCAGAAATTTCTCCCTTGATGCCGTGTGGCTTAAGGAATTCTCCGATAGCTGATATTTCATTCCTGTGTATCACTATTTTTTCTTTTTCTTTTTACCGGAGGCAGGAGTCTGTATCACTTTGAATTCATGCAATCTGGTAGTTTCCGGATTGAGAATTATAGCTCCGCGAGACATTTCGGCAAGATCCTTGAAAATTTTTGAGTCTTCGACGCCGTCCTTGTTGACAGTCAGAAGCAGTTTTTTCATGTGATTTGCAATAAGCCGGCAAAGTTCAGTGCGTTCTTCGCCTTCATCCATTGACGAAGCCTTGTCAATGAGACGTTCGATAGACTTGCCATAATGTCTGTAGCGTATAGGGTGTATAGTATAAGGCACCTTTTCGGGGTGTGTGGTCAGGTTGTCCGGTCTTATTATTTCGCAGGGGTAATCAATGTCCAATTTGAAATCAGCCATAATAGCGAGGTGGTCCCATAGTTTTCTCTGGTTGTCCTCGCCATCTTTCAGCTCGGGGAAAAGATTTGCCATTGTAGCTACAATGGTGTGGGCGCAGACTGTGCGCTTATCCCTGTCTTCAATGGTCAGGCAATGGTCTACCATTTGCTGGATGTTTCGACCGTATTCCGGCAATATGAGCCGTTTCTGTTGGGTGTTATAGTTTAACATTCAGTTGTATGAAAATTTTTTCAAAGTTACACACATTATTTTAAAAAACAAATCTCACACCAGGCAATAAGCTCGGTGTGAGATTAAAAAGCGTTAATGAGTCAGATTACATGTTCATGCCGCCGTCGACCTGAATGACCTGACCGGTGACATAACTTGACATGTCAGACGCGAGGAATGTTGCGACATCTGCGATGTCCTCAGGCTTGCCTCCGCGGCGAAGAGGAATTTTCTGAACCCATTCCTCACGAATGTTGTCGGGGAGTGCCGCTGTCATTGCTGTTTCAATGAAGCCGGGGGCAATCGCGTTTGCACGGATTCCACGAGAGCCGACTTCCTGCGCTATACTTTTAGCAAGGGCAATCATGCCTGCTTTTGACGCGGAGTAGTTGCTCTGACCGGCGTTGCCATGAACGCCTACAACCGATGCCATGTTTATAATGCTGCCTGAACGCTGGCGCATCATGATAGGGAGTACTGCGTGGATGAAGTTGAATGCGCTCTTGAGATTCACATTGATTACAGCATCCCACTGCTGTTCAGTCATGCGCATCATTAGTCCGTCCTTAGTGATGCCGGCGTTGTTTACAAGAATGTCAATGCTGCCGAAATCTGATTTTACTTGATCAACGACCTGTTGGGTCTGTTCGAAATCGGCTGCGTTTGATGCATAGCCTTTTACTTTAACTCCAAGTGCGGCAATTTCTTCTTCTGTCGCTTTGCCGTTTTCGTCAATAACGAGGTCTGTGAATGCGATGTTAGCGCCTTCTTGGGCAAAACGCACTGCGAGTGCTTTGCCGATACCTCGTGCGGCTCCTGTTACAAGGGCTGTTTTTCCTTCGAGTAATTTCATATTGCGTTTGTATTTAACGATTAGAATTCTACTGTGAATGCTCCGCAGGAGTATCCTCCTCCGAATACTGTAAGTCCTACTTTCTCACCTTTTTTGAATCGGTTCATGTTCTGGGAAAGCACTATGGCTGCAGAGGCTGAGCCGGTATTGCCCAGCTCTTCTATGTTATTCAAAAATTTATCTTCTCCGAGTCCAAGCTGGTGGGCTACCTGAGCTACAATACGTTTGTTTGCCTGATGTGTTATGATGTAGTCCAGTTGCGCGGGAGATAGTCCGTCAGGCTCGGTTACATGTTCAAGGGCGTCAATCATGTACTTGCAGGCGTGTATGAACACATCTCTGCCGTCAGGCATTGTTATGCCGTCTTCCTTAGGACGGAGTTTGACACCTTCCGGTCCTTTGCCGATGTTTCCAAGTCCGCAAGTATATATATGACCTATTTTTACATCAGTGTCTGCTATCTTGTTTTTGGATACAAACATTGCCACAGCGCCGTCACCCCACAGGTGTCCGCATTTAGGGTCGCTTTCATTTGCGTAGTAAGTGTTGTGTTCCGAGCACACGAGCAGAGCTTTGTCGGCTTTGCCCATGGCGAAATAGCCTTCTATGATTTCAAGCCCGTTTACAAATGACGAACAGGCCGACGACGCATAGACAGCTTTGGCTCCGTCTATGTCATATTTTTTCTGGGCTTCATGTGCGAGAGTCGCTACAGAGTCGTAGACAGAGTATGCGGCAGACACAATCAGGTCAACATCCTTTATGTCGTAAGGCAGCTTGACCGCAGCAGCTTCTATGGCTTCGAGCCCCATTGAGTTGTGGCTCTCTCCCGGAGCGGCTTTTGAACGGGTTGATATGCCGGTGCGTTTAAGAATCCAGTCGGCAGTCAGTCCGTTGACATTCAGAAAGTGATCGTTGTCAACCCTGCCTTCGGGTACATAACATCCTATGGAGTTTATAAACATGTCTGATATCCTATTTAAGTAATATGCCTTGTACTATATAGTCTATTGAGTCGTTGATGAACATTGCCGCATTTGCTTTTTCGTCGGAGTCGGCTTTGAGATTAAAGTAATCTGTGCCTTGAAACAGCAACGAGGTAAGGGCGGGAAGCCTTTTTGCCTGATCTGGGTCAAATACGTTTGTTTTGACACCTTCGTCAAGTATGCTGTTGAGAATTTCCGTTTCTTTGGAGCTTGCAAGGCGGCGTATGCGTTCTATACGCCTTATATCCCTTATAAATAAGGTGCGTATGGAGTCTTGTCTGGTGGAGAGCTGTGCGATAATCTCAAAACGTTTTTTTAATCCTATTTTCAATTTTTCTTCGGGCGGAAGATTCGACACCTGAACTTCTCTTAGTTTTTCAACAATATTGTCGCTTTCCCGCTCTATCACGGCATTGTAGATTTCGCGTTTGTTTTTGAAGTAGGTATAAATTGTGCGTCGCCCCTTGTCGGAAGCTGCCGCGATGTCATTCATCGTCGTGTTCTCAACTCCCTTGTGGGCAAACAGCTGTCGTGCCACCTCAATAAGCTTTTCGCGAGTCTTTAGTACCATTGGCTTTTGTCGCACAAATGTTTATTCGGTGTGCGAAATTAATAAAAATAGTTTAATCTTTCGGCTGTAATATGTTTTTTCTGTATAAAACGTGCCTGATTTTGTAATTTTGCAACAATTATGAAACGAATAACATTTATAAGTGTCATAAGCCTGCTGTATTCTTTTTTCAGCATAGATGCTGCGGCGGGCAGTATTGTAGAGTTCCAGCTGCCGTCTCCGGCAGTGGCAGGCGTATACATAGAGGATATTATAACCGGAGAAGTTCTTGTTGATGTAAACGGCGGTCGGTCACTGTTGCCGGCAAGCATAACCAAAGCTATAACCAGCGCATCGGTGCTTGCGGAGCATAAACCTGATTATCGGTTTGCTACGGAAGTTTTTATGGATGGAAATATTGCAAATGGAGTGCTCGATGGCAATATTGTAGTAAAAGTGTGTGGCGACCCCACTCTTGAGTCATCTCATTTTCCCGAGTATCTCGGTTTTGCTGACAGCATAGTCGTTGCGTTGAAACAAAGTGGCGTGACAGAAATTTCGGGCAGGGTTCTTATAAGTTCGGAAGATTTTATAAATCAGCCGGTTCCGTCAGGCTGGGTAGAAGAAGATTTCGCATGGCCGTATGGCGCAGGGCATTTCTCGACAAATTATAAAGATAACAAGTTTGTTTTGACAATGCCTTCCCGTAAGTCCGAGCCTTTTGTGCCTGGACTGACTGTAAAATACACCCCCTCGAAAGGTGGGTTGAAAGTAGAGCGTAAGAGAGACTCCAATGTTTATATGTTAAGAGGCTCGGTCCGCAAAGGTCGTCAGGAAATCGCCTTGTCTAATCCGAATCCGGAAGAAACGCTTCGTCATGATTTAGAAAGCAAAATAACCGGGCAGGGGATTGTGGTAGGAGATAAGGAAAAAACAGTATCCGGCGCGACCCGACAGGTCTTATATGTCCATAAGTCTCCGGAACTCGGAGAGGTGTTGCGAAGCTTTATGTTCCGAAGCGACAATATGATGGCAGAGGGAGCCTTGCGTATACTTGCCAAGGGTGAGACACGAGAAAAAGCCATCGATAGAGAGCTGAGATTATGGGAACTTAGAAACATTGACACGGAAGGAGTGTATCTGGAAGACGGAAGCGGTCTGTCTCGAAAAGACAGAATGACACCGTATTTCATGGCGGATGTTTTAGGGTGGATGGCTTCTCATTATAATGCTTCCGATTATGTGAGTCTGTTTCCAAAGGCAGGGCTTGATGGCACTATGAAGTCTTTTTTGAAGGATTCTTCGCTGGAAGGTAAAATAGCGATGAAAACCGGGAGCATGAGAGATGTGCAGTGCTATGCCGGATATAAACTTGATGAAGAAGGATTTCCTTCGCATGTTGTAGTATTTATGATTAATAATATTAAAGGCAACAGGGCTAAAATCAAGGAATCCATTGAAAAGTTGCTGTTGGATACATTCGCATGCGAAGAATAGTAACACTGATTTGTTTTTTATATATATTTGCAGCAAAATAAACATACAACATGACTAAAGATAATTTAGATGAGCTATTAGAGCTAACTCTTGAAATGGAGGGTCTTATAACACTTATGCTCAAGCGTGATGACATGACCCCGCCGAGGGTGACAGCGATGCTTGAACGTAAAACCCTGCGCTTCAATGAACTGCTCGGGATAGATGTTAGGAGAGAAACCGCAGTTCCTGCATCGGCTCCTTTACAGGAACCCGAATTGTTCAAGGAACCCGAACCTATGGTGCCGGAATTAAAAACAGCAGCTCCGGTCCGGGAAGAGATAGTTCCGGAAAGTACATGCGGGTGCCAGGCTGATTCGGATGAGGAAAAAGTGGCGGAATCTGTTGAAACCGAACAGATTGAAGATGCCGACGATAATATGCCGGAAGAATTGCCGGTAGATTCGGAGCCGGCAGAAAAAGTGCTGAACGATGTCTTGTCAAAAGGGATGCTGCATTTTACCTTGAATGATAAATTCAGATTTAAACGCAATTTATTTGACAATAGCGAAGAAGAGTTTGAGGGTACAATAAAAGTTATCTCAGAAATGTCTTCCATAGACGAAGTAAACGACTATCTGTACAACGATTTATGCCTTGATCCGGAAGACGATGAAGTCAAGGCGTTTATAACAGTAGTTGCGAATCACTTCAGCTGAATGCCATGTCTGGTACGTTATACATGGTTCCAACCCCGGTCGGCAATCTGAGTGACATGACTCCGAGGGCACTGGAAATCCTTAGGAAATGCAACCTTATTTTGGCGGAAGATACGAGAACAAGTGGTATTTTACTTAAACATTTCGGCATAACCACACCGCTCATAGCCCACCACATGAACAACGAGCATGCTTCGGTAGAGGCTTTGGTAAATCGTATTGAAGCCGGAGAAGATTTCGCTCTCATAACCGATGCCGGGACTCCCGGAATCTCAGACCCCGGTTTTATGATGTCGCGAGAATGTAGACGTAGAAACATAAATGTCGTTACACTTCCGGGAGCTACCGCATTTGTTCCGGCTCTTGTGAATAGCGGGCTTCCGTGCGAGCGTTTTTGCTTTGAGGGTTTTTTGCCACAAAAAAAAGGAAGGCAAACCCGATTGTTGCAGATTGCCGAAGAAGAGCGCACCACTATAATATATGAGTCACCCCTAAGGCTTGCCAAGACCCTTTCCCAACTCGCGGAAGTGTGCGGCGAGGATAGAGGTGCGTCTGTGTCGCGAGAAATTTCAAAGTTGCACGAAACAACAGTAAGAGGCTCGCTGGGCGAGCTTGCTGCCTTTTTTGCGACGAACAATCCAAAAGGAGAGATTGTTATTATTGTGGAAGGTAAGCCTGCGGAGCCATCCAGGCATCACAGGAACAAATACAAGGTCAATGACGAACAATAATCAAAATAGATAACACAAACGCGGGCATGTGTCCCCGGATTAAAATTATTATTTATGAGAACTTATGGAATTTCCGCTCTGGCTGCTTTGGCTGTGTTAAGCAGTTGCGGTACAAAGGAGAAGCTTGAACAGGCACAAGAACAGAATACAGCCTTGAACACCGAGCTTCAGGCGACACTGGCTACGCAAGACAGTCTCTTTGCCTTGATTAACGATATCACCACGGGGATGAATCAGATAAAAGACATAGAACATATAATAGCCACCCCCGGAGCTTTGACAGATGAGAGCAGCTCGAGAAAAACTCAGCTCAGAAACGATATGGTGGCTATCAGAGAGGCTCTTCAGCAGCGTAGAGAACGCCTTGCCCAACTTGAAGCCAAACTAAAGGAATCAAACGGATCCAATGCCACCCTTCTCAAGACGATAGATAATCTTAAAGGTCAGATTGCCGAACAGGAAACAGAGATTGCAACGCTTACCAATCAGCTGTCGGCTGCTCATGTGGAGATTGCCGCGCTTGGTGCAAGGGTGGATTCGCTGAGTACCACTGTGACAGAGGTAACAACAGAAAGAGAAGAGGCTCGCCAGCAGGCAACCGAACTCACTGACGAACTCAACACATGCTTTTTTGCAATCGGCACAAAGGGTGAGCTTCAGCAGCATCAGATTATAAAAACAGGATTCCTCCGCAAAACAAAAATTCTGCCAGGCGACTTTGAAAGAACATACTTCACTCAGGCAGACAAACGGTCTTTGGTAAACATACCGTTGCATTCCAAAAAAGCTAAAGTCCTTACAAACCAACCGGCAGACAGCTATGAGATTGTAGAGGAAGGAAACCAGAAGATACTTAAGATAAAAGATGCAGCTAAATTCTGGAGCATAAGTAATTTCCTTGTGATACAAGTAGACTAACACTGAATAAACTGCAAACAAAAAAACTCCCTGTCAGGGAGTTTTTTTGTTTCTGGGTTATCTTACTCTGTCAGGGTGCTTGGCAATGAAGTCTTTCCATGACGATTTTCCGGCGTTTATAACCGGTCTTGTCGATTCATAGAAATGACAGACGGCTGCGGCAAGAGCATCAGTGGAGTCGAGTTGAGGCAACAGCTGCGATTCCTTTATATTGAGGATGCGTTTGAGCATTTCCCGAACTTGTTCTTTAGAGGCTGCGCCGGTCCCGGTTATCGCCATTTTTATTTTTCGGGGTTCATACTCTGTTATAGGTACATCACGCGCCAATGCCGCTGCCATTGCAACTCCTTGCGCTCTGCCAAGTTTAAGCATCGACTGGACATTTTTTCCAAAAAAAGGAGCTTCAATAGCCATCTCGTCCGGAAGATATTGCTCAACAAGCGACAATATCCGGTCGTATATTCTTTTCAGTCGCAGATAATGGCTTTCGAACTTACTGAGTTCAATAACACCAAGCGCAATCATTTCGGCTTTTTTGCCTTTTATGCCTAAAATGCCGTAGCCCATTACATTGGTGCCGGGGTCGACCCCCATTATAATCTTGTCCCAGTCACATCCTTCTGTGGTTGTATTCGGTGTCATTCAATAATTTCCATATATGTTGAAAACCACAATACATTGTCTCTGAGAGAATGCCTCAGCTGTCTTAACAGCCGGGAGCCATCGCCGGATTCCATCCATTGCTTTGATTTCTCAATGCCCGAGCCGATGAATTGAACAGCATAGCTCGCGGCGCAATCCGGTTCATCTGTCATTATACGCGAGAAAAGGGGAGCGGTAAAACCGCCCCCGGAAATTGCGTTTTGTATGAAAGTGCTTTTGACCCATTCGCGGAAATCACAATCGGCAGACGGACTCACCGCAAAGGTTGTGTTGACGAGAACCATTACAAGTTTCCGGCTACACCAAGAACTACAACAAAAAGAATATATAGTACAGACACTATTATGCCGCTGAAAAATCCCCATTTAGTCCATTTCCCTGCTTCGGCAGATGCCTGCTGTGCTCCTTCGTAATCTCCGCAGCGAAACTTGCTGTCTACAGAGGCGGCTTTGATTATTCCGACTATCCCAAAGGGCAGGCAGCAGAATAATGTTACGAGAATAGACTCGACAAGCCATGATTTAGGCGGCATCTGCGGCATTTGAGAACCGGGTGCGTATGTCTGCTGATTGCACGACTGAAATCCGCCGGCAGGTGCGGAGGGCGCATTCTGTATATTGCCAAAAACAAGAGTCGCAAGTTCCTGAACTTGAATTGCCGGAGTCCAGTTGCCAAGTTGTTCGTTGTACACCAGTGTGTCGGGGGTAATGCCTCTTGCTTTTAATTCTTCAGGAGCAAAAGGTCCCTGTGGCTGATTGTTGGAATCGGGAATGTAATATTTCATAGCGATATTATTTTGTAAAACTTTTTTCTTTTTTATTCCTCGCAAAAAAACGGGGCAAGAATGAGAAATGCCTGATAATAGTCGGAACTGTACCATAGTATTTCGCCATGATGCGAAAACGCTCTAAGAGAGACTGTTTACGGTTGGCGGTCGTTAATCCTTCAAAAAGGTAATCTATTATGGTGTGGGGAATAAATATGTTCTTCCTGGAATGCTGGAGGCATATAATGCACCATTCGTAATCGGCAGAATAACGGTATTTAAGGTTGAACTGCGGAGCTATCTTGGCAAGAACAACGAATGCCTGATGGCATACAACCATTCCGTTTGCGAAACTTTTGTAGGTAAGCGTTTCAGGAGCAACTAAATGGCGGTTGGCTAATTTTTCTCTTTCAGAGTCAACTATATCGGTCTGACCATATACGATTCCCGGATAGTCATTGCTGATTATCGCATTGGCTATGGTTTGCAGTGTAGACGGTGAGTGAAACGAATCTCCGGCATTAAGAAATATCAGGTATTTGCCAGAGGCTTTGTCAATGCCTTTGTTCATGGCATGATATAGTCCGGAATCTGGCTCTGAGAATATCTTCAGGCGAGGATTTCCGCATGACTCAGCCAAAATGACAGTCGAATCGCTTGACCCGCCGTCCATTATAAGATGCTCATAGTCGACGCAACTCTGCTCTTTGACACTCAGAAGCGTTGGCAAGAGTGTCTTTTCGGCATTATAAGTAACAGTGATTATGGAAAATAATGGTTTCATTTTACCAATACTTTCTTGGACCAGTCGGAGCACTTTACTATATAGCAACCTCTGTTTAAATCGACATATTCGCTTTCTCCGGCGACAACATCTACAGTCTTTATAAGCTGTCCGGTTATAGAGTATATGTAAAAACGTATTTTTTTCTCGGATCGCACAGAAAGTGTAATGCCGGATGACGACGCTGTCATAACCGCATTCTCTGTATCAATACGTCGCCCGGCAACCGACTGATATTCGGTTGTCGCAGTTGCGTGTACGGTAAAAGAGGCTGCAACCACGCAACACATGGTTAATGACAGGAGTATTTTCATATAGCCATTTAAATCATTGCAAAATTAGCTCTTTAATTGCAAAATCACAAATATATACAAAAAATGTCTTCTTGCATCCCGATAGCCCCTATGATATTGAAGTATGTGTCAGACTCGGTTACAACAGCGTTAAATTATAGGGTGGTATATTTGTCAAGTGCCTAATTTTTATTACCTTTGCGCCAGAATTAAATGAATTCGGATACTTTATGGAAACAACAGTGTCTATAGACCTGCTATTTGAAACAAGTTGGGAAGTCTGCAACAAGATAGGCGGAATATACACCGTTCTATCGACCAAAGCAAAGACGTTACAACAACTATATAAGGACAAGGTTATTTTTATCGGTCCGGATGTCTGGACGAAAGAATCTCCCTCGCCATACTTTGTAGAAACACCATCTATACTCAGCGCCTGGAAAAAGAAAGCAAATTTGCCTGCCGGTGTCAGTGTGCGTACCGGAAAGTGGAATGTCCCGGGAAAACCTATAGTAATACTGATAAAATTTGACGGAATGTATTCCGCTAAAAACCAGTATTATGGAGAGATGTGGAATAGGTTTGGCGTAGACTCGCTCAATTCATATGGCGACTATGAAGAGTGTTGCGCTTTTTCTTTGGCGGCAGGAGCTGTCATTGAAAGCATCTGTTCCTTTAACAAGGTGACTCAGAAAAGCGCTAAAAATGTAATTGCCCATTTTGACGAATGGCAGACCGGTATGGGACTTCTTTATGTCAAATGGAAATTGCCGCAGGTCGCCACTATATTCACTACGCACGCAACAAGTATCGGTCGCAGTATCTGTGGAAATGGCAAGCTGCTGTACCGCTATCTTGGAGCTTACGACGGAGACCAGATGGCGGCAGAGCTGAACATGCAGTCTAAACACTCATTGGAGAAAGCCGCCGCCCATGCGGCAGATTGTTTTACAACTGTCAGCGAGGTTACTGCAATTGAATGCGAGCAGCTTCTTGAATTAAGACCCCATGTAGTAACTCCCAACGGTTTTGAAAAGAATTTTGTGCCACCGCGTACTAGATTTGCCATAGCAAGAGACAACGCAAGACGCAAACTTATAGCAGTAGCCTCCGCGCTTACCGGCAAGGAGTATCCTGATGACACTATGCTTGTTGCTACATCCGGGCGTTGCGAATATAGAAACAAGGGGCTTGATGTCTTTCTTGATTCCCTTGCGGTTTTTGAATCGCGTGAAACCAAGCGTCCGAGCGTTGCGTTTGTAATGGTTCCTGCGTGGGTGAAAGAGGCTCGTCACGACCTTAAGGAGGCGCTTGAACACGGAAAGGTGTCACGCCTTGACGACCCGGTGTACACTCATAGCCTTAACAATCAATATGACGACTCCGTGTTGTCCAAGATTCATGGAATCGGATTCGGCAACACATCGAATGGCAGAGTAGATGTAATATATGTGCCATGTTATCTTAATGGCACGGATGGTATATTGAATACAGAATACTACGATTTGCTTATCGGAATGGATGTAACGGTATTCCCCTCATATTATGAACCATGGGGATATACTCCTCTCGAAAGCATAGCCTTCGGTGTCCCGACCATAACCACCTCGCTAAGTGGATTCGGACAATGGATTCTATCGACAACTGACAATCAGTTCTGCACATGCGGCGTTAACGTGATAGACCGGAATGATGAAAATTATTCACAGGTATTAGATGACATAGCTGACTCGCTCTGTTATATAAACGATATGGATGTCAGTGAGAAAGATATTGTGGCAGATGCTGCAACCAAAATTTCGGCACGTGCGGCATGGAGTTATTTTATAACATACTACATTGAATCATTTGAAGTAGCTCTCTCAGCTCGTAATAATAGAATTTAAGTAATTAATAATATCAATTTATGAAAATCCAAGTAAGCAACGCTAATGCGCCTGTCTGGCGTGACTCCACAGTCAAGGCAGAGCTTCCAACCTCTTTGAAACCCCTTGAGGCTATTGCCAAAAACCTTTGGTGGGTATGGAATAGCGATGCAAAAAATCTCTTTCGCGATTTAAACCCTGATTTATGGCGCAAAACCGGAGAAAATCCTGTTATGCTCCTGCAACAGCTTTCTACCGAACGCCTTGACGAAATATCCAAGGACAAGGAAATGATGGAAAGAATACAGAAAGTATTCAATCATTTTCAAGACTATCTGTCCAAGCCGATGCGCAAAGACGTACCCTCTGTTTCATACTTTTCTATGGAATATGGTCTTTGCAACTGTCTCAAGATTTATTCCGGCGGTCTCGGAGTTCTCGCCGGCGACTATATAAAAGAGGCCTCAGACAGCTGCGTGGATATGACCGCAGTAGGTTTTCTTTACAGATACGGATATTTTACACAGACACTCTCTGTCGATGGTCAGCAGATAGCAAATTACGAACCCCAGAACTTCAATCAGCTTCCGATTGAACAGGTAATGGATGAACACGGCAATCCCGCGATTCTTGAAGTGCCTTATCCCGGACGTGTGGTCTATTCTCATATCTGGCGTGTAAATGTCGGTCGCATGAAGCTGTATCTCCTTGATACGGACTTTGATATGAACAGCGAATATGACCGTTCTATCACACACCAGCTTTACGGTGGCGATTGGGAAAACCGTATAAAACAGGAATACCTTCTTGGTATCGGTGGAGTGCTGATGTTAAAGAAGCTCGGTATCAACTCTGACCTGTATCATTGCAACGAGGGACATGCTGCGCTGCTGAATCTCCAGCGCCTTGTCGATTATGTGCAGGAAAAAGGTCTTGACTTCGCTACAGCACTTGAGATTGTACGCTCCTCTTCGTTGTACACTGTACACACTCCAGTGCCTGCAGGTCATGACTACTTTGACGAAGGTCTTTTTGGCAAATACATGGGAGAATATCCCGCAAAACTGGGTATCTCATGGTCAGATCTTATGAACATGGGCCGCGAGAATCCTGATTCAAACGAACGATTCTCTATGAGTGTGTTCGCCCTCAATACTTGTCAGGAAGCAAATGGCGTAAGCTGGCTGCACGGAGAAGTTTCCAAGAAAATGTTTGCCGGCATATGGAAAGGCTATACCTGGGAAGAAAGCCATGTGGGATATGTGACCAACGGAGTGCATATGCCAACTTGGGCAGCCTCTGAATGGAAAGCGTTCTATGCGGAAAAACTCGGAGAAAAGGTATTTGAAGATCAGAGCAATCCTAAAGCCTGGGAGTCTATCTTCAAAGTATCCGATGAAGAAATCTGGGATCTCAGAATGCGCATGAAGAATAAATTTATCAACTTCGTGAAACGCGATTTCAAGGAAAAATGGCTTGCAAATCAGGGCGACCCTTCTGCTGTCATGAACATCCTTGACAAGATAAATCCCAACGCGCTCATTATTGGATTTGCCCGTCGATTTGCCACATACAAGCGCGCGCATCTTCTCTTTACCGATCTTGACCGCCTTGCAAAAATAGTCAACAACGAGCGCTTCCCCGTGCAGTTTGTTTTCTCTGGCAAAGCACATCCCGCGGATGGTGCCGGACAGGGACTCATCAAGCGCATAATGGAAATTTCAAGAATGCCTCAGTTCCTTGGCAAGATAATATTCCTTGAAGACTATAACATGATTGTTGCAAAACGTCTTGTTACAGGCGTGGATATCTGGCTGAACACTCCGACTCGTCCTCTGGAAGCGTCCGGTACATCCGGCGAAAAAGCCGAAATGAACGGTGTGCTGAACTTCTCAGTGCTTGACGGTTGGTGGTACGAAGGCTACCGCTTTGACGAAAAAGCCGGATGGGCTTTGACTGAAAAGCGTACATTCACAGACCAGTCACAGCAAGACAAACTTGACGCGGCAACAATCTACTCGATGCTCGAAAACGAAATCGTGCCTCTTTACTTTGAAAAGAATTCCAAAGGATACTCTCCGAAGTGGATTCAGTATATAAAGGGCTCAATCGGCCATATAGCGCCTCACTTCACTATGAAGCGTATGATTGACGACTATATCACCCGTTTTTACCTGCCTGAAGACAAGCGTTTCAACGCCCTCGTGAAAAACGATTGTGCGCTTGCCCGCGAGATTGTCGCATGGAAAAATAAAGTTGTGGAGGCATGGGACGGCATCAAAGTGGAAAAACTGGATATCTCCCAGCCGCAGCTCCAGGCTACAGGTCAGAAATACAACATTACCGCTGTTATAGATACAAACGGTCTTGGCAAAGATTTGGGTCTTGAGTATGTTTCATACAGAGTTGAAGACGGAGTGGAACATCTTTTTGAAACAAAACCGTTCAAGGTTGTAAAAGAAGATGGCAACGTCCTAACATATCAGCTAGATGAAAAACTGCGTGAAGCAGGAGTTTATCGCTATGGATTCCGCCTATATCCGATAAATCCGAACCTGCCTCATCGTCAGGACTTCGCATACGTTCGTTGGATTTGATAATAAAAATCTGAAAATAGAATCGGTAGCGTATCACCAGTGGTCGCTACCGATTTTTTTGTATGATTATTTGAATCTGTAGGATTTAGTTGTAATTTTGTGTAAAATGATTTTGTTATGTATAAAAAAGAGGTGACCGATTTCGTCGTTCGAGAAAATCAAATGCTCAGCGACATGTATTCGTTGCTAAAACTTACGCCCGCAAATGGTGCGGACTTGCCACCAATGTCGCCGGGACAGTTTGTTCAGGTCAAAGTGCCGGATTGTGCCGACGTTTTCATTCGCAGACCTATATCCATAAACTTTGTAGATTATGAGAAAAAGGAGCTTTGGCTCCTTGTGAGACGGGCTGGAAAAGGCACGGCTGTTCTCTGCGATATTAAAGCCGGGCATGTGCTTAATCTTATATTGCCGTTGGGCAATGGCTTTTCAATGCCAGCAAGTGTCGACTCCAGGATACTGCTTGTCGGCGGTGGTGTCGGGGTGGCGCCGTTGCTGTATTTCGGTAAGGTGCTCAAAGAAACAGGATATAAACCGGAGTTCCTGCTTGGAGCAAGAACAAAACAAGACTTGCTTCAGATTGATTTATTCGAAGCAATCGGCACGGTATACGCATCGACAGAGGACGGGTCATATGGCGAAACCGGTTTAGTTACACAGCATTCAGTTCTGAGCACCGGAATAAATCAGATTTTCTGTTGCGGTCCGGCACCGATGATGAAGGCGGTAGCCAATGTTTCAAGAGCTATTGGAGCAGAGTGTGAGGTGTCGCTTGAAAATATGATGGCTTGTGGTGTCGGCGCATGTCTGTGTTGCGTGGAAAAAACAGTTAAAGGCAATGTGTGTGTGTGCACAGAAGGTCCCGTATTCAATATAAATAAACTCACATGGTAGATTTAAGCGTAAACATAGGATCTTTAAAGTTGAAGAATCCGGTTCTTACAGCATCGGGAACATTCGGCTATGGAAAAGAATTCGCTGATTTCATGGATTTGTCCAGGCTTGGCGGTTATATTATAAAGGGTACAACTCTTGAGCCGAGAGAAGGCAATCCCTATCCCAGAATGGCTGAGACGCCTTCGGGAATGCTGAATGCTGTAGGGCTGCAGAACAAGGGCGTAGACTACTTTATAGAAAATATATATCCTCAGATTCGATGCTATGATTCGCAACTGATGGTAAATGTCAGTGGAGCGTGTATCGAGGATTATCAGGAAGTGTGCAGGAGGCTTGCTCCTCTTGATGGAATCAATGCGATAGAGGTGAATATTTCGTGTCCGAATGTGAAGCAAGGCGGAATGGCTTTTGGCACAACATGCGCCGGAGCCGCTCAGGTTGCCAAAGCTGTGCGACAGGTATGGAACAAAACTCTTATCGTAAAACTGTCGCCAAATGTCACTGATATTACAGAAATAGCCAAAGCAGTGGAAGCAGAAGGTGCCGATGCCGTATCGCTGATAAATACGATGCTTGGAATGTCTATTGATGTAGAAAAACGGAAACCATATCTTTCAACAATTACAGGAGGACTTTCCGGTCCGGCAGTACGTCCTGTTGCGGTAAGAATGGTATGGCAGACAGCAAAGGCTGTAAAGATTCCTGTAATCGGACTCGGTGGAATAATGAATGGCAGAGACGCTATGGAATTTATTCTTGCCGGGGCTACTGCGGTTCAAATCGGAACAGCTAATTTTATAGACCCGCAGACACCTATTAAAGTAGTGGATTATCTGAACGATTATTGCACCCGACATGGATTTAAATCAATCACCGAACTCAGGGGAGTGATTTAGAAGATTGAATCACTATAAATATGAGGCTGTGTCGTAATTAAGGTTTACGGCGCAGCCTCTCTTTTTTAGTGCTTTGAGATTATGATATTTTTCAGGCAACTGATTTTTGAGGATTTTTCCAAAATATCCGATTCTCACGATGCAAAAT